>CAZDMQ010000074.1:0-16086 GCA_964506685.1 uncultured Hyphomonadaceae bacterium
TCCCCTTTGGCGACATTGATGGCTGCGTGATCTCGACCGTCGTTCCGCAGGCGCAGTTCAACTTCCGCAATCTTGCAAGGCGCTATCTCAATGCCGAGCCGCTGTTTGTCGGCAGTCCCGATGTCGATCTTGGTGTCGAGGTGCGGATCGCCCGCCCCGAACAGGTCGGCGCGGACCGGGTCGTCAATGCCGTCGGCGCCCATGCGCGATATTCCGGCCCACTGATCGTGGTCGACAGCGGGACGGCAACGACCTTTGATGTTGTGGATGAGGATGGCGGCTTCATTGGCGGGATCATCAGTCCCGGCATCAACCTCTCGCTCAAGGCGCTGCACGATGCGGCCGCCAGCCTGCCGCGTATTGCCATTCAGGAACCGCCGCGCGTGATCGGACAGGATACGGTCAGTGCGATGCAGTCGGGGATCTTTCTCGGCTATATCGAGCTCATTGATGGCCTGATCAGGCGCATCAAGGAAGAATTCGGCGCGCCAATGACCGTGATCGGCACCGGCGGCGTGGTTTCGCTTTATGAGGGCCACAGCCGGGCGATCGACATTTATGATCCCGATGTGACGATCCGGGGACTGTTGGAAGTCTTCAGGCGCAATACATCCACCCAAGATGACTGAGACCAAACCGCGAAGTGAACTTCTCTTCCTGCCATTGGGCGGGTGCGAGGAGATCGGCATGAACCTCAACGCCTATGGCTATGGCCCGCCGGAAGACCGCCGGTGGATCCTTGCCGATGTCGGTGTGACCTTCGGCGATGAGCAGACGCCGGGGATCGACCTGATCTGCGCCGATCCGGACTATCTCATCGGCGAGACGATCGAGGCGATCTTCCTCACCCATGCTCACGAGGACCATATCGGCGCCACCGGCCTGCTGTATCCCCGGCTGCGGACGCGGGCGCCAATGTATGCCACCCCTTTCACCGCCGAGCTGGTGCGCCAGAAGCTGCGCGAGCGTGGGGTCGACGACAGGGCCATTCTGCATGAGATCCAGCTCGGCGCGCGCATCGAGGCCGGCCCGTTCACGGTCGAATATGTCCGCCTCACCCATTCCATCCCCGAACCCAATGCCCTTGCCATCGAAACCCCGCTCGGAACCATTCTGCACACGGGCGACTGGAAGATCGATGTCGAACCGCGGATTGGCGGAACGACCGATATCGACCGGCTCACCGCCATTGGCGATGCCGGCGTGCTCGCCATGGTCTGCGACAGCACGAATGTCTTCGAGGAGGGCGAGAGCGGCTCCGAGGCGACCGTGCGCGAAACGCTGGAAACGGTCATCGCCAGCCAGACCGGCCGGGTCGCGGTCACCACCTTCGCCTCCAACGTCGCACGGGTGAAGAGCGTCATCGAAGCGGCCGGTGCATGTGGACGCAGTGTCTGCCTGGTCGGTCGTTCCATGCACCGGATCACCGATGCGGCGAAGCTGGTCGGCATCCTCGACCGCGACATCAGCTTCCTCGCCGAGGAGGAGGCAGGCTACCTGCCACCGGAGAACGTGCTCTACCTCTGTACCGGCAGCCAGGGCGAGCCGCGGGCGGCGCTGACACGCATCGCCAGGGGCGATCACCGGCATGTCACCCTGTCGCCGGGCGATACAGTGATCTTCTCCTCGCGCGTCATACCGGGCAATGAGCGGGGCATCTTCGACCTCATGAACATGCTGGCGGACAAGGGGATCCGCGTCATCACCGACCGCATGACGAAGGCGCCGATCCATGTCTCGGGCCATCCCTGCCGGGACGAGTTGGCGAGGATGTATGGCTGGGTGCGTCCGCAGATTGCCGTGCCGGTGCATGGCGAGCGGCGGCACACGCTGGAACATGCGCTCTATGCCGAAAGCCTGCAGGTGCCGATGAGCGTGGTGCCGCGCAATGGCGAACTTGTCCGCCTGGCACCGGGCGCCCCGGAAATCATCGATGAAGTCCCGGCAGGACGCCTGCTGCTCGATGGTGACCACCTCGTCCCGGCCAATGCCGGGGCGATCACCGAGCGGCAACGGCTGGCGGCCTATGGCTATCTGCACATCTCGGTGGCAATCGACGAGGAGGAGGGGGTGATCGATGGCCCGCTGGTCAATGCCCGTGGCCTGTCGGAGCCCGATGGCCGGCTGGCAGATGAGTCCATCGATGATCTCGAGGAAGCGGCCGAGGCGGCTCTTGCCAGTCTCAAGCGAAAGGAGCTTGATGATGACGACGCCGTTGAGCGGGCGCTGGGACGCGCGGTACGGCGGGCGGCGGAGAAGGTATTCGGGCGCAAGCCGGTCATCGATGTGAGCGTGTTGCGCAGCTAGGAGGAGAGGATCCATGAGCGATTTCCAGATCGGACCGCTGAACCATGTCGGTGTCGCGGTGCCCGACATCGGCGAAGCGATCGAGACCTATCGGAGCCTTTATGGTGCGACCGACATCACCACGCCGTTCGACATGCCCGAGCAGGGGGTGAAGGTCTGTTTCGTGAACCTGCCCAACTCGCAGATCGAGCTGATCGAACCGCTGGACGAGACCAGCCCGATTCACAACTTCATCCAGAAGAACCCCAGGGGCGGCCAGCACCATGTCTGTTTCGAGGTGGACGACATCCACGAGGCGGTGCGGGAGATGCAGGCCCGTGGGGCAACTGTCCTCAACGAGCCGCGCATCGGGGCCCACGGCACGCCGATCATCTTCGTGCATCCGAAGAACTCCAACGGCGTGCTGATCGAGCTCATGGAAACACCCGGTTCCGATCACTGAGGCTGAAGACACCATGACCCTGACCGGTGCGTTCGTCGTTTTCGTCATCTCCTGGTGGCTGTGCTTTTTCGTGGCGCTGCCCATCGGTATTCGCGGGGCCGTAGGCGAGGGCGACGGCACCGGCCAGCAGGAGCCGGGGGCCCCTCTCAATCCGGAGGTTGGCAAGAAAGCCCGCTGGGCGAGCATGGGCGCGGCCGGGCTGACCGCGCTGCTTGCGCTGGCAATCTACATCTTTGATTTCGAGGCGCTGTTCCTTCGGGGCTGAGCCTGGGCTACAGCTGCCCGTTGACCGCTCGCCCGCGAGTATACCAGAGGAGGTGAAGCCATGCGCATGTCCCGCTACTTCCTGCCGGTGACCAAGGACACACCGTCCGACGCCGTCGTGGTGTCCCACCAGCTCATGCTGCGGGCGGGGATGATCCGCCAGAACGGGGCAGGCATCTATTCCTGGCTGCCGCTCGGCCACCGGGTGCTCAGGAAGATCGAGCAGGTGGTGCGCGAGGAGATGGACCGGGCCGGCGCCATCGAGATGCTGATGCCGACCATCCAGCAGGCCGAGCTTTGGCGGGAGTCCGGTCGCTACGACGCCTATGGCCCGGAAATGCTGCGCATCCATGATCGCCACGAGCGGGAAATGCTGTACGGGCCGACCAATGAGGAACTGGTCACCGACATCTTCCGCACGCATGTGAAGAGCTACCGGCAGCTGCCGCTCAATCTCTACCACACCCAGTGGAAGTTCCGGGACGAGATCCGGCCGCGTTTCGGGGTGATGCGCGGGCGCGAATTCCTGATGAAGGACGCCTACAGTTTCGATATCGACGCCGAGAGCGCGCGGATCTCTTACCAGAAGATGTTCGCCGCCTATCTCAACACCTTCCACCGGCTGGGGATCACGGCCATTCCCATGGCGGCCGATCCGGGGCCCATCGGTGGCGATCTCAGCCATGAATTCCTTGTCCTCGCGGAGTCCGGCGAGAGCGCGGTGTTCTGCGACCGGGCCATCCTCGACGTGCCCCCGCCGGGCGCCGATTTCGATTTCGGCGATGCCGACGCCCTTGCCGAAGAGATGGACAAGCGGACCCGGTATTATGCGGCAACGGAAGAGAAGCATGACGAGGCCGCATGGAACGCGCTGCCGGAGGCGCGC
Source organism: uncultured Hyphomonadaceae bacterium (assembly GCA_964506685.1). Lineage (GTDB taxonomy): Bacteria > Pseudomonadota > Alphaproteobacteria > Caulobacterales > Hyphomonadaceae > UBA5336. Next base: position 3,900 of record CAZDMQ010000074.1, read on the forward strand.
CGGGTGGCCGCACGCGGGATCGAGGTGGGCCACATCTTCTATTTCGGCAGCAAGTATTCCGAGCCGATGCAGGCGGCAGTGCAGATGTCGGACGGACAGTTCGCGCCGATTCATGGCGGCAGCTACGGGATCGGCGTGTCGCGACTGGTCGCTGCGATCATTGAGGCATCGAACGATGAGGCGGGCATTGTCTGGCCCGCGTCGGTGGCGCCCTTCGATGTCGGGCTGATCTCGCTGCGGCCAGGCGATGCGGGCGTGGCCGCCGCCGCCGACAGCGCCTATGCCGCGCTGCAGGCGGCCGGCCTCGATGTGCTCTATGACGAGCGCGACGAGCGGCCGGGCGGAAAGTTCGCGACCATGGATCTCATCGGCCTGCCCTGGCAGCTGGCGATCGGCCCGCGCGGGCTGGAAAAGGGGGTCGTCGAACTCAAGCACCGCGCCAGTGGCGAAAAGCACGAGGTCAGCCTCGAGGATGCCCGCGACCGCATCCTGGCCGATGGGCCCGAGAGCGGGCGCCGGTAGCGCCGGTGGCTGGACGGGCCTCCCCTTTCGGCCGGGTCGAGCGGACGCTCTCCTGGCGCTATCTGCGTGCGCGGCGCGAGCATGGCGGCGCCTCGCTGACGGCGGTGATCTCCTTCATTGGCATCGCGCTGGCGGTCTGGGCGCTGATCGCGATCATGTCGATCATGGCGGGCTTTCGGGCCACGCTGCTGGATGCACTGCTGGGCGGCCAGCCGCACGTCTATGCCGCCGTCAGCGACCTGCCGGCCAGTGAGGTCGATGCGATCGCGGCGACCATTCGCGGCGTGGACGGGGTGGCCTCTGCCTATCCGTTCATCGAGGAGCAGGTGCTTGCCATCCATGAGGACGTGGCCTCGGGCGGCGCGCTGGTCAAGGCGATCACCCAGGACGAGCTGAAGGTCCTTCCCTTCCTCGAGGACAACGGCGCTGCGGCCATTGCGGCGGGGTTCGGACAGGGCCGGTTCGGCGGGGACGTGATCCTGCTCGGGGCCTTCCTCGCCGCCGACCTGCGCGTGACAACTGGCGACAGGATCCGGCTGATCTCGCAGGAGACCACCGCCTCGCCGTTCGGCACGGTGCCGCGCTCCAAGGTCTACACGGTGGGCGGGCTGTTCAAGACCGGCAGCGTGGAACTCGACAAGGCCTACATCTTCATGCCCCTGGAACAGGGCCAGGTCTTCTTCCGGAAACGCGACCAGTATGAGTTCATCGATATCCGTCTTGCGAATCCCGAGGAAACCGGCCCGGCCATGGCGCGCATCCGCGAAGCGGTGCCGGGGTTCCTGTATCTGTTCGACTGGAAAAGCCAGCGTGGGGCCTATCTCGGCGCGCTCAACCTCGAACGCTCCATGATGCGGCTGGTCATGCTGGTGCTGATCACCATCACCGCGCTCAATATCATCACCGGCGTGGTCATGCTGGTGAAGAACAAGACCCGCGACATCGCCATCCTGCGCACCATCGGGGCCTCGCGCGCCTCGATGATGCGGGTTTTCGTGATGATTGGCGGCTTTCTCGGCCTGGCCGGCGCGCTCACCGGCACAGTGCTGGGTATTCTCACCGTGACCTATATTTCCGAGATCGAGGGGGTCATCGGCTGGGTCATGGGCCGGCCCCTGTTTCCGCCGGATGTCTATGGCCTCGAGGGCCTTCCCGCGCGGCTCGACTGGGGCGAGGTTGCTTTCACCTTCCTGTGGGCGACGGCAATGTCCGTGCTGGTGACGCTGTTCCCGGCCTGGCGGGCTGCACAGCTCGATCCCGTTGATGCGCTGAGGTTCGAATGAGCACGCCTGTCCCCGGCCCCGACGCAGTGCCCGGTTCCGGTCCCGGCCCTGCTCCCGCTCGCGATTCCGGCACCGGTTCGCTTCCGGTCCTGGAACTCGCCGGCATTGAGCGGACCTATCGCTCCGGCGAGAAGCTGCTGCACGTCCTGCGCGGGGCCAGCCTGAGGCTTACGGCAGGGGAACTGGTTGGCCTGGTCGGCCCGTCCGGCTCGGGCAAGTCGACGCTGCTGCACACGGCAGGGTTGTTGGAACGGCCCGATGGCGGGCAGGTCCGTCTCGACGGCGAGGACTGCCTTGCCCTTGGCGACAGCCAGCGGACCGCATTGCGGCGCCACAAGCTCGGCTTCGTCTACCAGTTTCATCACCTGCTTCCCGAATTCAGCGCCCTGGACAATATCGCCATGCCGCTGCTGTTTGGCGGGGCGGAGCTTGGTGCGGCCCGGGACAAGGCGGAGCGTCTGCTCGGCGCCATGGGACTGGTCGAGCGCGCGCACCACCAGCCGGGCCAGCTTTCGGGGGGCGAGCAGCAGCGCGTCGCGATTGCCCGCGCGCTGGCCAATGATCCGCGCCTTGTCATTGCTGACGAGCCGACCGGCAATCTCGATCCGGACACCACCGAGCGGGTCTTCGCCGCCCTGATCGCACTTGCCCGCGATGAGGGCACAGCGGTGCTGGTGGCGACCCACAATATGGGCCTCACCCGGCACATGGACCGCGTTCTCACCTTGCAGGACGGCGTGCTCGTTCCCTTCACCGCGCCGGTTGGCGCCTGAGGGCGTCGGGCGCTGACGGGACAACATGCGCTCTGGGAACGATTTGCCGCACGGGCCAGAACATGTAAGGAACGGGTGCGAATCGGTGCACCATGTATCGTCGAACGGTCAGAGCGGGAGCGGAGTGCGTGGGCGAGCCGGGCTTTATCCATCTGGGTGTGAAATCCAGCTATTCCCTCCTGCAGAGCATGATCACACCGAAGGCGTTGGTCACCTGGCTGGAAGCGCACGGCATGCCGGCAGTGGCGGTGGCCGACCAGAACTGCCTGTTCGGGGCGCTGGAGTTTTCCGACCTGCTGTCCGGTGCCGGTATCCAGCCGGTCATGGCCTGCACCTTCGATGTGACCGACGGGGCGCCACGGGCAAGCTACAGCCAGGTCGCGCTCTATGCGCAGAACGAGACGGGCTACCGCCGCCTCATGGCGCTGTCGTCGCGGGCCTATCTCGAAGCGCCCGATGGCGTGCCGCGGCTCCACCGCCAGCACCTGTTCGAGGACACCGACGGGCTGATTCTTCTGACCGGCGGGGCCGCGGGCGAGATCGGCCAGCTTGCGGCGCGGGGCAAGCATGAGGAGGCCGCCGCGGTCCTGGCCGAGTTTGCTGCCGCCTATCCCGGCCGGTGTTATGTGGAACTGACCCGCCATGGCAGTGAGGCCGAGCGCCTGAGCGAACCGACCCTCATCGACCTGGCCTATGATGCGGGCCTGCCGCTGGTGGCCACCCATGATGCCCGCTTCATCCTGCCCGACGATGCACCCGCCCATGATGCGATGATGTGCATTGCCAATGGCCGCTATCTTGGCGAGGAAGATCGTCCGCGCGTCGAACCCGGCCAGTATCTCAGGACCGCCGAGGAGATGGCGGTGCTCTTTGCCGACCTGCCCGAAGCGCTGGAGAGCAGCGTGGAGATCGCCCGGCGGTGCGCGGTGAAGGCGGAGATGCACAAGCCGATCCTGCCGAGCTTCACGGGCAAGGCAGGCGGCGAGGCCGACGAGCTGAAACGCCAGGCCCGGGCCGGTCTCGACCAGCGCCTTGCTGCGGCCGAGCGGCTCTATGCCGACCGCGCAGCCTATGTCGAGCGGCTGGACTACGAACTCGGCATCATCGAGAAGATGGGGTTCCCCGGTTACTTCCTGATCGTGTCCGATTTCATCAAGTGGGCGAAGGAGCAGGGCATTCCGGTCGGGCCCGGGCGGGGCTCTGGGGCGGGCTCGCTGGTCGCCTGGTCCCTGCTCATCACGGATCTCGACCCGCTGCGCTTCGATCTGCTGTTCGAGCGGTTCCTCAATCCCGAACGGGTCTCCATGCCGGACTTCGATATCGATTTCTGCCAGGAGCGGCGCGGCGAGGTGATCCGCTATGTGCGCGACAAGTACGGCGCCGACAGCGTGGCCATGATCATCACCTTCGGCACGCTGCAGGCCAAGGCCGTGGTCCGCGATGTCGGCCGGGTGATGCAGATGCCCTATGGCCAGGTCGACCGGCTGGCCAAGCTGATCCCGTTCAATCCGGCCAATCCGCCGAAGCTCCGGGACGCCATCGACGACGAGCCGAAATTCGATGAGGAGATCGAGAAGGATACCCGCGTCGGTGACCTGCTCGACACCGCGCTGCAACTGGAGGGACTTTACCGCTCGGCCGGCACGCATGCCGCTGGCGTGGTCATCGCCGACCGGCCGCTGACGGAGATCGTCCCGCTCTACAATGACCCGCGTTCGGAGCTGCCGGCGACCCAGTTCAACATGAAGTGGGCAGAGCTGGCCGGGCTCGTGAAGTTCGACTTTCTCGGCCTCAAGACCCTGACCGTCATCGACCGGGCGCTGAAATTCATCCGCCGCGACGGGGGCGATGTCACCGCCGCCTGGAACAGCCTCGACGACCCGGCGACCTATGAGCTGATGGCATCGGGCGAAACGCTCGGCGTGTTCCAGCTCGAAGGCCAGGGCATGCGCGACACGCTTCGCAAGGTCCGGCCCGGCAATATCGAGGACGTGATCGCGATCATCTCGCTCTACCGGCCCGGCCCCATGGACAACATCCCGGTCTATGTCCAGGGCAAGGAGGACCCCGCTACCATCACCTACCAGCATCCCGACCTCCAGCCGATTCTCGAGGCGACCTATGGCGTGCCGGTCTACCAGGAGCAGGTGATGCGGATGGCCCAGGAGATCGCCGGCTACTCGCTGGGGGAAGCCGACCTTCTTCGTCGCGCCATGGGCAAGAAGAAGAAGGAGGAGATGGACAAGCAGCGGGTCCGCTTCGTTGAAGGAGCCGGCGCGCGCAAGGGCATGGACGCGGGCCTCGCCAACGAGATCTTCGACACGATGGCGAAGTTCGCCGGCTATGGCTTCAACAAGTCGCACGCGGCTGCCTATGCCCAGATCGGCTATCACACCGCCTATCTGAAACGCCACCATCCGGTGGCCTTCCTGGCCGCCTCCATGAGCCTCGATATCCACAATACCGATAAGCTGGCCGCCTTCTTCCAGGAAGCCCGGCGTCTCGGGATCAAGGTGATGGCGCCGGACATCAACGCCTCGACCGCCGATTTCGACGTCCGGGGCGATGCCATCGTGTATGCGCTCGGCGCGCTCAAGGGCGTCGGGCTGGAGGCGATGCGGCATGTCGAACGGGTGCGCGGCGACACGTCCTTCGACAGCCTGCAGGCGTTTGCCGAGACGGTTGATCCGAGGGAGCTCAACAAGAAGGCCTTCGAGCAGCTTGCCAGGGCCGGTGCCTTCGACGCAATCGAGCCCAATCGCGCGCGCGCGCTGGCGGCCGCGCCGACATTGGCCGCGCTGTGCTCGCGGGCGGCGGAGGACCGGGCCGGCGGGCAGGGCGGGCTGTTTGCCGACAGCGAACCGGCTGCACGTGTTTCCCTGCCACGGGTGAAGGAATGGAGCGTGCAGCAGCGCCTGGATGAGGAGTTCCGCGCGATCGGTTTCTATTTTTCCGGCCATCCGCTGGACGATCTGATGCAGGGGCTCGACCGGAACCGGGTCACGCTCACCATGGAAATTGCCGAACGCGCCGAGGATGGCCGCCCGCTCGACCTGATCGGCGTGGTGCGGGCGCGGGTGGAGAAGCCGGCGCGGAACGGCGGCAAGTTTGCCTTCCTGACCCTTTCGGACCCGACCGGTGAGGTCGAACTCATGGTCTACCCGGAAATCCTCTCGACCCATCGCGATGCGCTGGAGGTCGGAAAATCGGTCGCCATCACCGTCAGCGTCCGGCGCCGCGAGGAGGAGATCCGCCTTGCCGCCGAGGCGATCCGGCCGCTGGAGCGGGCGCGGATCGCAAAGCCGAGTGACGGGCTGACCATCCGGCTCGGCAAGGGGGCCGATCCTGCCGATATCGCCGCGGTGACCGAGGCGATGAAGACCCTGCCGGGCCCGGACAAGGGCGAGGTGCATGTGGAACTGCCGCTGGCAGACGGACGGATTGTCACGATCCGGTTGCCGGAACGCTACACGACCGGCGTGCCAGCCAAGCAGCTCCTGAAGACGGCGCCGGGCGTTGCAAGGGTCGATGCGGCCTAGGGTCCAGCCTCAATCCGTTCGCCGCAAAGAGTGGCACGGTTCGGAGCGCCTCGCTGGTTGCGCTCGGGACGAAAATCTGTACAAGCACGGCGATAACTCCAAGCATGGGTGTTTCCGGTGCATGGGGGGCCAGTTCCGGCGCCCCTTGTCCCGCCCATGTCGGTCAACCGGATGAGGACAAAATGGCACTTCCAGACTTTTCCATGCGTCAGCTGCTCGAGGCTGGCGTGCATTTCGGCCACCAGACTCACCGCTGGAACCCGAAAATGGCACGCTACATCTACGGCGACCGCTCCCAGATCCATATCATCGACCTGTCGAAGACCGTGCCGCTACTGCACCAGGCGCTGGTCCAGGTGCGCGATGTCGTGGCCAAGGGCGGCCGCGTTCTGTTCGTCGGCACCAAGCGCCAGGCGGCCGAACCGATTGCCGAGGCGGCCACCCGTTGCGCGCAGTACTACATGAACCATCGCTGGCTCGGCGGCACGCTGACCAACTGGCAGACGGTGTCGCATTCGATCAAGCGGCTGAAGGAGCTCGACACGCTGTTCGAGAGCGGTGGCGGGCAGGGTCTGACCAAGAAGGAACTGCTCAACCTCGAGCGTGAGCGCGACAAGCTGCAGCGCGCGCTGGGCGGTATTGCGAACATGGGCGGCCTGCCGGACCTGATGTTCGTGATCGACACCAACAAGGAAGCCATCGCTGTCAAGGAAGCTCGCAAGCTCGGCATCCCGGTGGTTGCGGTGGTTGATACCAACTGTGACCCGGACGACATCAACTTCCCGTTTCCGGGCAATGACGATGCGGCGCGGGCAATTTCGCTGTACTGCAACCTCGTCGCCGACGCGGTGATGGATGGGCTGGCCGAGTCGTCGGCAGAACTCGGCATGGACCTCGGCGACCTTGAGGATCTGGGCGATCTCACCGATATCGACGTGGCGCTGGCCGATGCCGGCGATGCTGAAGCCAGTGCTGCGGCTGAGGCACCGGACACCGGTGACGCCGCCGAGGGGGCCGCCGGTGCCGATACGACGGCCGAACAGGCGGGCTGAGCATTCGTCGCGCACTGGCCACGCATCGCCTGTGCCCCACGTATTGAAAGCCGAACCCAAGTTTTTGAGCGCTAGCCAGAGGACCCTATCATGGCTCAAATCACCGCTGCCCTTGTGAAGGAACTGCGCGACAAATCCGGCGCAGGGATGATGGACGCGAAGAAGGCGCTGGTCGAAAGCGACGGCGACATGGAGGCGGCCGTGGACTGGCTGCGGGCCAAGGGGCTCAGCAAGGCGGCCAAGAAGTCGGGCCGGACCGCGGCCGACGGGCTTGTTGCGGCCATCGTCTCCAAGGATGGCAAGTCCGGCGCCCTCGTCGAACTCAATGCCGAAACCGATTTCGTGGCCCGGAACGAAGCGTTCCAGACCGCTCTTCGGGCGATTGCCACAACGGCCCTGGAGACCGATGGCACGGTCGATGACCTGAAGGCCGCACCGGCGCCGGACGGGGAGGGAACTGTCGCGGACCAGGTGACCCGCATGGTTGCCACCATCGGCGAGAACATCACCTTGCGCCGCGCGGTCAAGCTCGGCGCCAAGGGAGCCGTTTCGGCCTATATCCACAATGCCGAAGCCGACGGGCTTGGCAAGGTCGGGGTGCTGGTTGCGCTTGACGGCAAGGGCAAGAAGGCGCTCTCCGAGCTTGGCCGGAAGATCGCCATGCACGTTGCCGCGACCATGCCGGCAGCAGCTACGGTCGACGAGCTCGATCCGGCCCTGGTCCAGCGCGAACGCGATGTGCTGACCGAGGAGGCGCGCGCCAGCGGCAAGCCCGAGGCAGTGATCGAGAAGATGATCGAGGGCCGCATGAAGAAATTCTACAAGGAAGTGGTTCTTGTCGAGCAGCCCTTTGTCATGGATCCCGACATGACGGTCGGCAAGGTGATCGAGGATGCTGGGGCGAGTCTTGCCGGCTTTGCCCGCTTTGCCCTCGGTGAGGGGGTCGAGAAGAAAGAGGATGACTTCGCCGCAGAAGTGGCTGCCGTCGCGAAGAAGGACTGAGGCGCGTCCAGCCGGGTCAACAAGGCTGGATCCTGCGATTGGGGGCCGGGCCGGCTGTGGTCCCGGCTCCTCGGTGTCGTGGTTTATCATCCCGGCTCGCAGCCCGTCCTTTCCGGCATGCGCGGCTTCAGCGCGGCGGAGACCGCTCCGGCGCTTTCTCCCGTCTTGAGGCCATGACAGGCGCGCGCAAATCCGTTAGGTCAGCGCAGACCTCAAGCGGAGTGCTTCCCATGACAGAGACCGCGCCCGGAGCGGACCCAGCCTGCGCCTATGGACGCGCGCTCCTGAAACTGTCCGGCGAGGCCCTGATGGGCGAGCGGGATTATGGCATCGACATGCCGACCTGCACCAAGTTTGCCGGCGAGATCCGGGATGCCAGGGCGCTGGGGACCGAGCTCTGCGTGGTGATCGGTGGCGGCAATATCTTCCGCGGGCTGGCCGGTGCGGCGAATGGCATGGAACGCGCCCAGGCCGACAGCATGGGCATGCTGGCGACCGTCATGAATGCGCTCGCCATGCAGAGTGCGCTTGAGCAGATGGGCGTGCCGACAAGGGTGCAGTCGGCAATCCCGATGGAATCGGTCTGCGAACCCTTCATCCGCCGCCGCGCCATCCGGCATATGGAAAAGGGCCGCGTGGTGATCTTCGCGGCAGGTACCGGCAATCCCTTCTTCACGACCGACACAGGTGCGGCGCTGCGGGCGGCGGAGATGGGCTGCGATGTGATGCTCAAGGGCACCCAGGTCGATGGTGTCTACTCTGCCGACCCGAGGACCGATGCTGAAGCGGTGCGCTATGACCAGCTCGGTTACCAGGACGTGCTGGCCAGAAACCTCAAGGTCATGGATGCATCTGCAGTGAGCTTGATGCGGGATGCGAATATTCCGATTATCGTGTTCTCGCTGCACCAGAAAGGTGCGTTGACGGAGGTCCTGTGCCGGCGTGGACGTTATACGCTGATCACGGGCCATGCAGAGGCTTCGCCATCATGAGTTTTGACAAGAAAGATCTCGAGCGCCGCATGGACGGCGCACTCTCCTCCCTTGCCACGGAATTTTCCGGCCTGCGCACCGGGCGGGCTTCGGTGAACCTGCTCGATTCGGTCAAGGTACCTGCTTACGGCTCGGAAATGCCGCTCAGCCAGGTCGGCTCCGTGTCGGTCCCCGAATCGCGGATGCTGGCGGTCAACATCTGGGACAAGCAGCTCGTCGGCGCAGCGGATCGTGCGATCCGCGAGTCCGGTCTCGGGCTGAACCCTGTTGTCGATGGCACCAATCTCCGGATTCCGATCCCGCCGCTCAATGAAGAACGCCGGGCGGAGCTGGCCAAGATCGCCGGCAAGTATGCCGAAGCTGCCAAGGTTGCGGTGCGCAATGTCCGCCGCGATGGCATGGACCAGTTGAAGAAGCTGGAAAAGGATGGCGAAATCAGCGAGGATCGCCAGCATGCGCTTGCTGACGAGGTCCAGAAGCTGACCGATACCTTCGTGGCCCGCATCGACGAGGCGCTCAAGGCGAAGGAAGAGGAGATCATGCAGGTCTGATGGTCCACGCCGCGCCCAGCCCCATGGCGGAACCGGAGCCCGGCGACGCGACTGCCAGCGGTACCGCTTCCGCGCCTCCCCTGCATGTCGCGATCATCATGGATGGGAACGGGCGCTGGGCGAAGGCACGCGGATTGCCCCGAACGGCCGGACACGAGCGCGGGGTCGAGGCGCTGCGGCGCACGGTCGAGGCGGCTGGCGAGATGGGGGTCAGCCATCTCACCGTCTTCTCCTTTTCGACCGAGAACTGGCGCCGGCCCCCGGCCGAGGTCAGCACGCTGTTCATGCTGCTGCGCGCCTATCTCCGCCGCGACCTCCGGCGCCTCCAGGGCGAGGGCGTGCGCGTGCGCGTCATCGGCACGGCCGAGAACGTCCCCGATGATGTCCGCGACCTGATCGCCGAGGCTGAGCGCAACACGCGTGACAATACGCGCTTCAACCTGACGGTGGCGTTCAATTATGGCGGCCGCGAGGAACTGGTCCGGGCGGTGAGGCGGCTGGCGGGCGAGGTCGCCTCTGGCGCACGCGACGCCGGGGCCATCGATGATGGCGCAATAGCCGCAGCCCTGGACACGGTGGACCTGCCCGATCCGGACCTGTTGATCCGGACGAGTGGCGAGAAGCGAATCAGCAATTTCCTGCTGTGGCAGTGCGCCTATGCCGAGCTTTACTTCACCGACACGCTGTGGCCCGATTTCAGTGCGGCAGATCTCAAGGCTGCTCTGGACGAGTATGCGCGGCGCGAACGCCGCTATGGCGCGGTGACGACCGGTGCGCCCTGAGGACAAGACGGGTCCGCAGCCCGGGACGGAGGCGGGATCGGAGCCCGGCACGACGCCTGCCGCTGCCCCCGATGCGAAGGGACAGCACCTTGGCTCCCGGTCGCAACGCGAGAGGTCGGCGGGACAGGAAACCGGGTCAGGTCGCACGCCGAAGGACGGTCCGCAGGCCGGCAGCGTTTCGTCCGATCGGGATGGACGCGAAGGGCGCGGCGACCTCGGCCTGCGATTGCTCTCGGCGGCCGTGCTCATTCCCTTTGCGCTGGTCGTCGTATGGCAGGGCGGCTGGGCGCTCGCCGGCGGGGCGGCCCTGTTCGCGCTTGCCATGGGTCATGAATGGTCGCGCATGAGCGGGCTCGGCCCGCGCTGGCTGCTCATGTCCTGGCTGGCGGCAGTCAACGGCCTGGTCCCGCTGCTGGGGTTCACCCCGGCCATGGGCCTGCTCGCGGCCGGCGCGGTCCTGTTCGCCGTCATCGCCCGGAAACAGCACTGGATGGCCGGTTTCGGCGTGCTCTATGCCGGAGGCATGCCGCTCGGCCTGCAGGCGTTGCGGGAAGGCCCGTGGAATGGCGAGGCGGCGGCGCTCGTCTTCATGGCGATCGTCTGGGCATCGGATTCGGCGGCCTACTTCGCGGGCCGGGGCTTTGGCGGTCCGCCGCTTTCGGCCGACAGTCCGAACAAGACCTGGAGCGGGGCGCTCGGAGCGGTCTTCTGCTGCATGCTGAGCGGGGCCATCGCCGCCGGCCTGCTCGGGGGGAACCAGCTGGCCTGGGTGCTGGTCGGTGCAGCCATCTCGGTCACGGCCCAGGGTGGTGACCTGCTCGAATCCTCGATCAAGCGCCGTTACGGGGTGAAGGATGCTAGTGGCCTGGTGCCGGGCCACGGCGGGGTCATGGACCGGGTCGACGGCCTCGGCGCGGTCTGCGTCGTTGCCGGCTTGATCCTCGCGGCCAGTCCGGCTTTGGTCGGCTTGCTTGGGCTGTCGGCGGAAGGGGTGCCATCATAATGACCGAACCGATCGCGATTTCCATCATGGGGGCCACCGGCTCCATCGGCTGCTCGGCACTGGAGGTGATCCGCCATGCCAATGCCAGCCGACCGTCCGACAATCCGGCCTTCAGGGTGGTGGCGCTGGTGGCGCAGTCCAATGCCGGGGCGCTGGCACAGGCGGCGATGGAGCTGCGTCCGGAGATTGCCGTTCTGGCCGACGAAACCCGGTTGCCAGAACTGGTTGAGCGACTGGCCGGACGGGGGATCGAGACGGCCGGCGGCGCGGCGGCGGTGGTCGAGGCGGCCCTGCGCCCCTGCGACAAGCTGCTGGCGGCGATCAGCGGCGCGGCCGGGCTGGCCTCGACCCTTGCCGCGGTGAAGGCCGGACGCACCGTGGCGCTGGCCAACAAGGAAAGCATCGTCTGTGCCGGCCGGCTGCTGCTTGGCGAGGCGCAGCGGTCGGGCGCCACCATCCTGCCCGTCGATTCCGAGCACAATGCCATCTTCCAGGTCTGGCAGTCCGGCAAGGCGCTGGAGTCGCTGACCATCACGGCCTCGGGCGGGCCGTTCCGGACCGCGGACCACGCGACCCTGGCCCGGGCCACGCCAGCCCTCGCCAAGGCCCATCCCAACTGGGACATGGGGCCGAAGAATTCCATCGACAGCGCCACCCTGATGAACAAGGCGCTGGAATTCATCGAGGC
>CAZDMQ010000075.1:0-9304 GCA_964506685.1 uncultured Hyphomonadaceae bacterium
ACTCGGCTGCAGCCAGCCCGGCCGTCTCCTCATCCGGCACTGTCCATTTCAGCACGGGCTTGCGCGCGGCCCGCGTTTCGTCGAGCCGGCGCAGCGGCGCCAGGGTCGGCGCGGTCTTCAGCGCCGGGTCGCCCTCCGACGCCCGCCGGGCAATGCCGGCCAGCACGTCGCAGAACCGGTCCAGCTCGGGCTTGCTCTCGGTTTCGGTCGGCTCGAGCAGCATTGCGCCGTGCACCACCAGCGGGAAGTACATGGTCATTGGGTGGAAGCCCTCGTCGATCAGCGACTTGGCGATATCGACCGTTTCGATGCCCTTCGCCGTGAAGGCATCGGAGAACAGGGCCTCGTGCATGCAATAGCCCTCGAAAGCGGGGGTCATCACATCCTTCAGCCGCGCGAGAACATAATTCGCATTCAGCACGGCATCCTCGGCGACCTGCTTCAGCCCGTCCGCGCCATGGCTCAGCATATAGGTCAGGGCGCGCACGAACATGCCCATCTGGCCGTGGAAGGCGACCATGCGTCCAAAGCTGGCAGGAGTCTCGCGCCGGTCCTCCTCAATGAGCTGATACTGGCCATCCTCGTCACGCACCACGAAGGGTACCGGCGCATAGGGCGCCAGCGCATCGGACAGCACGGTCGGGCCGGAGCCTGGTCCACCACCACCATGCGGGGTGGAGAAGGTCTTGTGGAGATTGATGTGCATCGCATCGACGCCAAGGTCACCCGGGCGGACCCGGCCGACAATCGCGTTGAAATTCGCCCCGTCGCAATAGAAGTAGCCGCCGGCGGCGTGGATCAGGTCGGCAATCTCGCGAATGTCGCGCTCGAACAGCCCGCACGTATTCGGGTTGGTCAGCATGATGCCCGCGATATCGTCGGTCACGGCCAGCTTGTCACGAAGATCGTCCATATCGACCCGGCCGTCGGGCGCAGCGTCGATCTCATCGACGATGAAGCCGCACTGGATCGCTGTTGCCGGGTTTGTGCCATGGGCCGAGGCCGGCACCAGCACCCGCCGCCGCGTGCCAAGCTCGCCACGCATCTCGAGCGCCTTGCGGATCGCCAGCATGCCGCACAGCTCACCATGGGCACCGGCCTTCGGACTCATCGCCACACCGGGCATGCCGGTGAGGGTCTTCAGCCAGTGGGCCAGCTCGTCGATCAGCTGCAGCGCGCCCTGCACGGTGTATTGCGGCTGCAGCGGGTGAATGTCGGCAAAGCCCGGCAGCCGCGCCATGCGTTCATTGAGCCGCGGATTGTGCTTCATGGTGCACGAGCCGAGCGGGAAGACACCAAGGTCGATAGCATAGTTGCGCTGGCTCAGGCGGACATAGTGGCGCACGGTTTCCGGTTCGGACAGGCCCGGCAGCCGGACAGGGGCCTTGCGTGCAAGCCCGCCGAGGCGGGATGTCCGCCCCTTCGGCGCCGGCAGGTCGACCCCGGTCTGGTCCCAGCGACGGGTCTCGAAGATCAGGGGTTCGGCCTGCATGAGGCCGCGCGAACCGGAAATCGTGTCGGTCATGGGCGTTGCATCGGTCTCGGTCGGGGCCGTCGCACGGCCGGTGCTGTTCATGGTCATTGCGCGGTTCCAACAAGGTTCTGATCGTTCAAATGAGCGCGGGCGGCGCTGCGCGCTCCCCCATCTCCCGTCCGTGGGAGCAAGGGGAGAGGATCGATACGACGGTTCATCACACCACCTCCTTCAGCGCGTCAGAATAGGCAGAGATGTCCGCCTCCGTCGTGCACTCGGTTGCCGCACAGATGATCACGTCATCCATCGTGCCGACGGGCAGCAGCCGGCTGGCCCGGACACCGCCGAGCACGCCGCGCTCGTCCAGCATGGCCAGCACCGCCTCGGCATTGATCGGGGTGCGGAAGGCGAACTCGTTGAAGAAACGCGGGGTCAGGATCTCGACGCCAGGCACGGCCTCCAGCGCGTCGGCAAGCCCGCACGCGGCCTCGTGATTGAGTTCTGCCAGCCGTCTCAGGCCGACCCCGCCGAGCAGGGTCATGTGGGCGGTGAAGGCCAGTGCGCAGAGCCCGGAATTGGTGCAGATGTTCGAGGTCGCCTTGTCGCGCCGGATATGCTGTTCGCGCGTCGACAGTGTCAGCACGAAGCCGCGCTTGCCGTCGGCATCTACGGTCTCACCGCAGAGCCGGCCCGGCATCTGGCGGATGAGCTTCTGGTTCGCCGCAAAGAGGCCGACATAGGGCCCGCCAAAGTTCAGCGAGTTGCCGATGGACTGGCCTTCGCCGGCAGCGATGTCGGCTCCCATCTCACCCGGCGGCGGCACCATCCCGAGCGCCACCGCCTCGGTGAACACCGACACCAGCAGCGCGCCGGCCCCGTGCGCAGCTTCGGCCACGGGTGTGAGGTCAGTGACCGTGCCGAACAGGTTCGGGCTCTGGCCAATCAGGCAGGCCGTCTCGCCATCGACCGCACCGGCCAATGCCAGTTCCCCGTCCACCGCCGGGGCAAGCTGGACCACCTCGATCCCCTGCGCTTCGCAGAGGAGCCTGGTCGCCGCGGCATAGTGAGGGTGCAGACCACCCGACAGCACCACCTTGCGCCGCTTGGTCACGCGGCACGCCATCAGCGCCGCCTCGGCGGTCGCGGTCGAGCCGTCATACATGGAGGCATTGGCGACATCCATGGCCGTCAGTTCGGCCACCTGGGTCTGGAATTCGAACAGGGTCTGAAGCGTGCCCTGGGCGATCTCGGGCTGGTAAGGCGTATAGGTCGTCAGGAATTCCGAGCGCTGGATGATGTGGTCGACGGTCGCCGGTACATGGTGCTTGTAGGCGCCGCAGCCGACGAAGAAGCGGCCTTCATTTGCGGTGCGGTTGCGGATGGCAAGGGCAGACAGGTGGCGTTCCACCGCAAGCTCGCCCTGATGGTCCGGCAGGCCGGGAACCTCGCCTTTCAGCCGCGCCGCTTCGGGCACATCGGCGAAGAACTCATCAACGGACGCAGCGCCGATGGTGGCGAGCATCTCGGCCCGGTCGGCCTGGGTGAGGGGGAGGTATCTCATGATGTCACACCTACAGTTTTAGCACTTATGGATACACAAAACATTAAAACAACAGCAATTGCAGTAGAAAAAATAGCAAACGTCACGGAAATAAAGTGGACTGCCCAAGATGCGCGTGACCACATCCTAACGCGTTTCCTCAAGTCATCCGCTTGCGTTCCCGCAGAACCGTCGTCGTTTGCTCGCCAAACGTGCTCATATCGCAGGGATGTTCCACGCCTCAAATAGGACCCAAACATCTGAACCCAAAGAGAAAAAACGCTGAAGGCAATGCTAAGCGATACGATTCTGAGTTCTTCTTTGAAACCATTTTCAAATAAAAATTGGAACGCCAGAAGATATACCGCGATACTAGCTCCATTGTACCATTGAACTAACTGAAAGCCCCGCTGATCAATTTCAGCGCGAATTTTCACGCCTTCACTAATGTCGACCATCTCAGCCCTCTCCGGCGCAGAATCTCGCGTATGCGTCGGCATCCATCAGCGCGTCGAGTTCGGTGGGATCGCTGAGCCGGATCTGGCAGAACCAGCCTGCCCCCTCGGGATCGGCATTGACGGTTTCCGGCGCCTCGACGAGCGCTCCGTTGACCTCGACAATCTCGCCCGAGACCGGTGCAAAGACGTCCGAGGCCGCCTTGACGCTGTCGACCACGGCCATGTCGTCGCCGACGCTGAACACCGCCCCGATTTCGGGCGTGTCGACCGAGACAACATCGCCCACCTGCTCGGCTGCAAAAGCCGTGATGCCGATCGTGCCGATCTCACCCTCGATGCTGATCCATTCATGATCCTTGGTGTACTTCATGGTCATATCCTGCACCTCGACTAGCGCTTGTATCTGTGGGGAACAAAGGGAAGCGACGCGACTTCGGCCGGCCGTGACCGGCCACGCACCAGCAATTCGAGCGGCGTACCGGGAGTCGCGAGATCGGCGCGCACATATCCCATGGCAATGGGGCCATCGACACTCGGCCCGAAACCGCCCGACGTCACCACGCCGACCCTTTCGCCGCCGGCATGTATCTCCGTGCCTTCGCGCGCGGGCGCGCGCTCCAGCGGGCGGATGCCGACGCGCTTTTCTGCCGGGCCTTCAGCCAGCGCCCTGAGGATGCGGCCGGCGCCGGGAAAATCGCCCGCCTCGCGCCGCCGTTTCTGAATCACCCAGGCAAGATCCGCCTCGACCGGGTCGCGGGCGGCGTCGATGTCATGGCCATAAAGGCACAGGCCGGCTTCGAGGCGCAGCGAATCGCGCGCGCCCAGCCCGGCGGGCTTCACACGGGGGTCATCGAGCAGGGCCTGGACAAGGCCCAGCCCGGTCTCATTGTCCGGCAACAGCAGCTCGAACCCGTCCTCGCCGGTATATCCGGCGCGCGCGACCATGTATCTCTCGCCATTCGACTGGATATGGGCGCAGTGCATGAAACCAAGCCCGGCAGCCTGCGGGAAATGCGGCGCCAGAACGGCTTCGGCTTCGGGCCCCTGCAGGGCGACGAGAATCCGGTCATCGGCGCGCTGCAGCATCGCTTCGTCGCCAAGCGCGCGCTCGATCAGCGCCCAGTCATCGTGTTTCACCGCACCGTTGACGACGATATAGAGCATGCCTTCGAGCGACGGATCGGGCATGCGGGTGACGATCAGGTCATCGAGAATGCCGCCCTCACCGTTGAGCAATACGGTGAGGCGCCCCTGGCCGGGCTTCAGGCCGGCGATATCGCTCGGCACAAGGCGTTCGATCAGCGCGGCAATCCGCTCATGAGCGCCCGGCTCTCCAAGCCCCTCTTTCAGGAACAGAAAGCAAGGCCCCATGTGCGAGACATCGAACAGCGCTGCATGCTCGCGGCACCAGAGGTGTTCTGCCTTCACACCCCCGGTATACTGCACCGGCATCTGATAGCCGGCGAACGGCACCAGTTTGGCGCCGAGCGCGCAGTGCAATCCATGCAGGGGGCTCTGCCGGAGCGTGGATGGGGATGGGGCGTCGGCCATGGGCACCGCTTTCGAAGCCATGAACAGTGACGACGGCCACGCCGTCCACCCTGTTCACCGCCCCCGCTGTCTCGGTGCCTGAGAGATTCCGCGACCGGTTTCCTGCCTGGACATCCAGGTCGGCGCCGCTTGCTCCTTCGGCGTGGCAGATGGGAGACTTCCCATGCCACTTTCCAGCGTGTTGACCCGACCCCCGGTCCTTTTGCCTGAGCGTTTCCGGGGCGGTTGCGCCTTCGGCGACAGGCACCGGACATGCCGGACCTGCTCTCTCCCGGGGGTGGGAGACTGCCCTTGACCTAGGCCGGATTCTTCGTTTCGGCAAGCTTGCGATGATGGGCGCAGGCCGATCCTTCGCCTATAATGGCGACCAATGCCTGATTCCCAACCACCACCGCCCGACAGGCGGCCAGTCATCTGTCGCCTGCCCGCCGGCGCAGTGAACCGCATCGCGGCGGGCGAGGTGGTCGAGCGCCCGGCGTCGGCAATGAAGGAACTGGTCGAGAACGCCCTCGATGCCGGGGCCACCCGGATTGCGGTCACGATCGAAGGCGGCGGGCTGGGCCGGCTCACGGTCGAGGATGATGGCTGCGGCATGGACGGCGCCGACCTTGCCATCGCGCTCGAACGCCATGCCACCTCCAAGCTGGCGCCCGATCCGGAGACCGGCGCGGTCGACCTGCTCAACATCCACACCATGGGCTTTCGCGGCGAGGCCCTGCCCTCGATCGCCTCGGTCTCGCGTCTGGAAATCGCCTCGAAGGCCGCAGGCTGCTCAGCCGCAGCCATCACCGTCGATGCCGGGCGGGTGGACGGGCCAAAGCCGGGCGCCTGGACCGGGCACAGCCCGACCGGTACACGCATCGATGTCCGCGACCTCTTCCGCGCGACCCCGGCCCGCCTGAAGTTCATGAAGTCCGAACGGGCCGAGACCATGGCCGTCACCGACGCCCTCAAGCGCCTCGCCATGGCGCGCGCCGATATCGCCTTCTCGCTGGAGAGCAATGGCCGCAGCGTGTTCCGCTATGCGGCCGGGACTGGCGGCGAGGCTGCGGCCCGGCTCGCCCGGCTTGGCGCGATCATGGGGCGCGACTTCCACGACAATGCCATCCCCATCGAGGCCGAGCGGGAGGGGGTTCAGGTCAGCGGTTTTGCCGGCCTGCCGACGCTCAATCGCGGCAATGCCCAGCACCAGTATCTCTTCGTCAATGGCCGGCCGGTGAAGGACCGCATGCTGAACGGCATCGTGCGGGCGGCCTACCAGGATTTCCTCGCCCGCGACCGCCACCCCATGCTGGCCCTGTTTGTCACCCTCGATCCCACAGGCGTCGATGTGAACGTGCATCCGGCCAAGACCGAAGTGCGCTTCCGCGATGCCGGCAACCTGCGCGGGCTGATGCTCGGCGCGCTGCGCCATGGCCTCGCCGCCGCCGGACACCGGGCCAGCACCACAGTTGCCGGCTATGCCCTCGGCAAGGCGCGCACCGAACCTGCACCGCAGCCCGACATCTGGGCCCGCTCCAGCCTGCATGCCGAACCGATGGGCAGCGGTGGCGGGCACCGGCCCTTCGCGGCCGCTCAGGCAGATGCGGCGCCCGCCGACCGCGGCGGCGTGGCAGAGACGACAGGCCACGGCCTCGCCCCCTCGGCCCGCATCGAGCCGAACACCGGGATGCCGTCAGGACCCGGCCCCGGCGCCGGGGCGCACAGCGCGCACGGCGACGACTTCCCCCTCGGCGTTGCCCGCGCACAGCTGCACGAGACCTATATCATCGCTCAGACACGCGACGGGATCACCCTCATCGACCAGCATGCCGCCCATGAACGCCTCGTCTATGAGGCGATGAAGCGCCAGATGGCCGCGGGCGGGGTGAGGCGCCAGGCCCTGCTCATTCCCGACATTGTCGAGCTTGGCGAGGACGACGCCGCCCGCATCACCGCCCGTGCCGGTGAACTGGCCGAGCTTGGCCTCGAGATCGAGCCCTTCGGCGCCGGAGCGGTCTGCGTGCGGGCGACCCCGGCCCTGTTCGGGGAGATGGACACCACCGGCCTCGTCCGCGACCTCGCCGATGATCTCGCCGAATATGGCGAAGGCCTCGCCCTGCGCGAGCGCTTCGAGGAGGTGATGGGCAACATGGCCTGCCGCGGCTCGGTCCGGGCCGGCCGCCGCCTGACCGGCGAGGAGATGAACGCCCTGCTCCGCGAGATGGAAGCCACTCCCCATTCCGGCCAGTGCAATCACGGCCGCCCCACCTATGTCGAACTCAAGCTCGCCGACATCGAAAAACTCTTCGGCCGGCGCTGAGGGAGCGGTGAACCCCCGTCACGCGCCCGCCTTCCGGGCTGCGATCCATTGGGTGACGACCTCTTCCAGGACGGCGAGGGGGAGGGGGCCGTTCTTCAGGACGATGTCGTGGAACGCGCGGACGTCGAAATCCGCGCCAAGCTCAGCCTCGGCGGTGCGGCGCAGCTCCACGATCTTGTTCATGCCGATCTTGTAGGCCGTCGCCTGGCCCGGCATGACGATGTAGCGCTCGATCGCCTTGCGCGCATCGCCCTCGGGATTGGGCGTGTTTTCCAGGAGATAGGCAATGGCCTCCTCGCGGGTCCAGCGCTTGTGATGGATGCCGGTATCGACCACCAGCCGCGCCGCCCGCCAGAGCTCCATGGCCAGACGACCGAAGTCGGAATAGGGATCTTCATAGAACCCCATCTCCTTCGGGAAATACTCCGAATAGAGCCCCCAGCCCTCGGTATATGCGGTGTAGCCGCCATACTTCCGGAAGCGCGGCACACCGGTGAGTTCCTGTGAAATCGCAAGCTGCATGTGGTGGCCGGGAATGCCCTCGTGATAGGCCAGCGCCTCCATCTGGTAGACCGGCATCTGCGCCATGTCATAGAGATTGGCGTAGTAGATGCCGGGCCGTGAGCCGTCGGGCGCCGGGCGCTGGTAGAAGGCCTTGCCGGCCGATTTCTCGCGGAAGGGCTCGACCGCCTTCACGATCAGTTCTGCCTTGGGGAAGGTGTTGAACTGGCTCGGCAGGGCCTCACGCATCGTGTCGATGAGCGCGGTCGCCTCGGCGAGGTATTCGGCCTTGCCCTCGGGCGTGTTCGGCTTGAAGAATTGCGGATCGGTGCGGGTGAAATCGAAGAAGTCCTTCAGCGTCCCCTCAAAGCCGACCTTCGCCATGATCGCGCGCATCTCGTCATGGATACGGGCGACCTCTGCAAGGCCGAGGTCGTGGATCTCGTCGGCCGTCATGTCGGTGGTCGTCATCTGCGCCAGACGGGTCTCGTAATACGCCGCTCCGTCGGGGAGTTTCCAGACGCCGTCATCGGTCGTGGCAACCGATTGTTCGGCCTCCATCAGCCCGATCAGGCGCTGGTAGGTTGGCCCGACACGGGTCACCAGCGCCTCGGCCGCCTGCGCCTTCAGCGCGTCGGCGTCCGCGGCGGGGATGTCCCCGTTCTGGACAAGCGCGTCCACCTTGGCCGAGAAATCGGCCATCAGCGGGCTCACCCCCCCGCCGGTCTCGAACGGCGCGCCGGTAATGACGTTCTGCGCATCGGAGATCACGAAATCATAGACGAAGCGCGGCGGCCGGATGGCCCGGCGGGAACTCTCCACGGCATTCTCGATATGCTGGCCGAGATAGGTCTCCACTCCCCTGAGCCGGGCGACATAGGCCTCCGCATCGGACCGGGAGGTCACCTGGTGCTGGTTGATGAGGAAGGCCGGGATGCGCGACTGGGCCCCGAACATCTGGTTGAAGGTGTAGTTGTGCCAGCGATAGGGGAAGGCCGCTTCGGCGCGTTCAAGGTCGTACTCATAAAGCCGCCAGGACAGCTTCGCTTGCGCGTCGAGGGCGTCATAGTCGAACGTCTCCCGCATCTCGGCAACACTGGCGCGCTGGATCTCGAGTTCACGCTGGCGGTTCGCGTCGGACGCATCATCCCACTTGTCATAATCGGTCTTGATGCCGAGGAAGGTCTGATCCATCGGGCTGCGGGCGATCGCCTCATCGAAGGTCTCCTCGAACCAGGCATTCAGCCGCTCGCTCTCGGTCATGGCCATGTCGGGCTCAACCGTTTGTGCTTCGGAGACTTCGGGCTCGGCCGCTTCAGCTGAAACGGACGCATCGGCGACAGCCGGTCCGGCGATGTCCGGTTCCGCGGTATCGGCCGGGATCAGTGACTGGCAGGCGCCGAGCGCAAGAATGGCGGCGAGCGCTGTGGGGGTGCGCGTCCTCATGGTGTCTCCTCCTCGGTGGGATGGTTCATGCA
>CAZDMQ010000075.1:9404-15627 GCA_964506685.1 uncultured Hyphomonadaceae bacterium
GGATGGTTCATGCATGGGTCTAGGCGCTTTCCTTCCGCGCGTTAACCCTTGCCGGCCAATGGATATCTTCGTTGCCGGCATTTGCGCGCCGGTGTCCGGCCCTTAACCATTGGCCGCTAGCCTCGCGATCATGAAAAGGCTTTACCACTGGACGCTTGACCCGGCGGGGCGCACGGCCCGGCTGGCCCTTTCCGAGAAGGGGCTGGCGTTCACGGGGTGCGCCGTCTCACCGGGCGCCACGAATCCGGAGCTCGACCGGCTGGCGCCGGGCGCCGTTGCCCCGGCCCTTGTCGACTCCATCACCGAAGGCCGGGTGAATGTGATCGGCCTTGGCGCCATCCTCGCCCACCTTGAAGAGACCTGCCCGGCCCCTCGCCTGCTGCCGGTCACTGCACAGGACAGGGCCGAGGCGCGCCGGCTGCTGGATTGGACCCGCGAAGGCTTTCGCGAGATCAACGAGACCCTGCTGGCCGAGCGAATCAGCCAGTGGGTCCGGCGCGACCGGCATCCCGATTCCGGCGCACTGCGGCGTGGCGCGCATGCCCTGCGCGGTCGCCTGACACTGCTGAATGCGCTGGCCGGAGAGCGCGCCTACATCGCCGGACGCAATTTCACCTGCGCCGACCTGGCTGTGGCCGCCGAACTCTCCTGTCTCGACTATTTCGGCGATGTGGACTGGTCCGCCATTCCCGACCTCAAGGCCTGGTATGCCCGGATGAAGAGCCGGCCGAGTTTCCGGCCCCTGCTGTCCGAACGTGTCGAAGGCGCGCGCGCGGCACCGCATTATGACGATCTCGACTTCTAGGGCCCTTGATGTTGCATGGAAAGGTGTGCGAGGCGGCGGCGTTGCCGTGGCCGACCCATCGCCCAGAGCCGAACCGGCACCGGCACCACCTGATCGGCAAAAGGCGCACCAACCGCTCCGGGAAGACACTGCACCAAGAGCTCGCTATGACAGCGACATGGCGCCGGAGACCGAACTGAAACATCATGCTGCGGCACTGGGCTTCGATGCCTGCCGAATTGCAGCCGCCGACCAGCCCTGGGAAGCCGGCGCTCGGCTTGCTGAATTCGTGGCGCTCGGCCGTCACGGCCAGATGGACTGGATGAAGACCACGCTGGACCGCCGCAAGGCCCCCACCGCCATGTGGCCCGACGCGAAATCGGCCGTCGTGGTGGGTCTGAATTACGGTCCCGACCATGATCCCCTCGACACCCTCGCCCACACCGACAAGGGCAACATTTCGGTGTATGCCCGGGGCCGGGACTATCACGACCTGATCAAGAAGAAGCTGAAGCAACTCGCCCGCAGTTTCGCCGAAAGATCCGGCGCGGAGGTGAAGGTCTTCGTGGATACTGCCCCGCTGATGGAAAAGCCACTGGCGGAGCGGGCCGGCCTCGGCTGGCAGGGCAAGCACACGAACCTGCTCTCGCGGGACCTCGGCAACTGGCTGTTCCTGGGCGTCATGCTGACCACCGCAGGGCTGGCGCCCGACCCGCCGGAGACCGATCATTGCGGCTCCTGCCGGGCCTGTCTCGACATCTGCCCCACAGACGCCTTCCCGGCGCCGTACCAGCTCGATGCGCGCCGCTGCATTTCCTACCTCACCATCGAGCACAAGGGCCCGATCCCGCAGGATTTTCGCAAGGCCATGGGCAACCGGATCTATGGCTGCGACGATTGCCTGGCAGCCTGCCCCTGGAACAAGTTCGCCGCAACGGCCCGCGAGGCACAGCTCTTCGCCCGCGCCGAGCTGAACCTGCCGGATCTCGACGCGCTGGCGGCGCTTGATGACGCGGGCTTCCGCGAGATATTCTCCGGCTCACCGGTCAAGCGCATCGGTCGCGACCGCTTCATCCGGAATGTCTGCATTGCCATTGGCAATTCCGGTGCGCCGGCACTTGTGGAGAGTCTCATTCCGCTGCTCGACGACCCCTCGCCAGACGTGCGTGGAGCCGCCATATGGGCGCTGGCGCAGCTCGACCGGGCGCGTTTTGAAGAGGAGCGCCCGCGTCATGTGGCAACCGAACCCGCTGCGTCAGTTGTGGAGGAATGGCGGACTGGCTGATGCGCACCCGCGCTGGCGGCGCTGGCTGTTCGCCGGGCTGAAACTTGCCCTCGCCCTGTTCCTTGTCCTGCACATCTATGCCCTGGCCCTGCGCGCCCTCAATCCGCCAGCCACCCTGACCATGGCCCAACGCGCCCTCGAGGGCATGGACGTTCGGCGCCGCTGGGTACCGCTTGCCGATATCTCGCCTCACCTTGTCAGCGCCGTGATTGCGGCCGAGGATTCCCGCTTCTGCGCGCATGAAGGCATCGACCCCGATGCGATCGGGCAGGCCATCGAGGAGTTCCGGGCGGGCGCGCCCCTGCGCGGGGGCTCGACCATCAGCCAGCAGACCGCAAAGACGGTCTTCCTCTGGAATGGCGGCGGCTTTCTCCGCAAGGCCGGGGATGCCTGGCTTGGCCTGTTCATCGATTTCAGCTGGGGCAAGCGGCGGGTGATGGAGGTCTACCTCAATGTCGCCGAATGGGGGGACGGGCTGTTCGGCGCAGAGGCCGCCGCCCGGGCCCGCTTCGGCAAGTCCGCAGCCGAGCTGACCCGGCGCGAAGCCGCGCTCCTGGCAGCCGTCCTGCCCAGTCCGAACCGCTGGCGTCTCGACCCGCCGGGACCCTACGTGTCCTCCCGCGCCGCAACGCTTCAGGCCCGGATGAACGTCGTCGAGGGCGAAGGACTGTGGTCCTGCGTCATGCGTTCGGGCCCCTAGAGCGTCCTGCCGGGCAGCCGGTCCGGAACGCCGCGAACGTGCTGTCGGGATCGCCTGCAAGCCCGTAGGCGACGTAGCGCTTGAGCTGTTCGGTGACCTCGACGCCGGAGCCCTGCAGCTCGTCCGGTTCGATCAACGGCCCGAAGGTCAGCGCAAATTTCGAGCGCTGCTTGTTCAGCAGTTCATGGAACAGCGTGATGTCGCGCAGTTCCGCGTTCAGCCGGGAGAAGAAATAGTAGAGCCGCGAATTGCGGGCCCTGAGATTGAGGGGCACGACGGGTGCGTCCTGTTTGCGTGCCAACCCGACCACGGTGGAGAACCAGTCCCGCTCGGTCAGCACACCGTCCTGCATCTGGGCCAGTTTTCCGGATGGGAAGATCACCACGCACTTCTCCTCGGCGAATGCCTCGGCCGCCTGTCGCAGGGTCTCCCGCGTCTTGGCGGGGCTCCGCTTCTCCTTTACCCACTCCACGGGGATGACAACATCGGTGAAGTGCGGATTGACCCTTACCGCATCGGCATTCGCGAAGAAGACAATGTCCCTCCGAACCCGTTTCAGGATATCCCAGACGGCAATGCCGTCAGCGAGACCCGTGGGATGGTTCACCGCAACGATCACCCGTCCCCTCGCTGGCAGTCGCTCAAGATGCTTCACGTCGAACCGGAAATCGAGCCGCTCGGCCAGCACGTCGAAACTTTCCTTTCCCGACAGCATCTGGAGCTGGTCGGCCATCGCTCGGGCATCGCGGTAACCCAGCATCCAGTACAGGACCGGCCGGAGAACAGGCCAGCTCCAATGGTCGACGAAGGAGGGACAGCGCTCCCGGATCAGCCGGTCGACAATATGCAGGTCATTGCGCGTTTCCGCCGGCAGGAACACCGCATTCCGTCCGGCCTTCACAATGGCGGGCTCGTCAGCCATTCGCTCTCCTCACCCGCCGTCCAACCGCGGAAAACCGTACTCTAGGCGCAACTGCCGTCGGCTGGAAAGCGTGCGCCGCAACAGTCGCACCAAGGTGACCGTTTCGGTGCGGCGCCAGCGCGGCGCAAGCTGCGGAAAAGTGCAGAGCTTAACACGCTGGCGAGGTTTCCTTTACCAAGCCGAAACGCCTTGCATGTCAGGTATCGGGGCAAGGAAGGCTTGTTCGGCCCCTCCGTTCCGTTGCCGAGGTAGAGTATGAAAGTCCTTTGGGTCGAAGACCATGTTCCTGTCCAGAACATGCTGGAAATTGCGGCTGACAAGGCCGCGCGCGCCCGTGTGCAGGTGGACCTCGTCATCGCCAGCAGCCTGCTGGCGGCCGAGGATCGTCTGCGGCTGGAGCGCTTCGATCTTGTCGTGCTCGACCTGACGCTTCCGGACAGTTTCGACCCGGAAATGACCATCGCCCGGATTGCCAATATGGGCCGGCACAGGATTGCGGTGGTCAGCGCGTCGGAGACCCGCGACGAGGCCGTCTCGACCGCACTGCGCTGCGGGGTCAACCTTGCGCCGTCCGCCGTGTCCAAGGGCTCGCTGCCGTTCAACCGTTTCATCCAGCGCCCGGATGCCTTCGAGGACTTCCTGATCTCCCTCATGCCGGGCAGGGAAACAGCTGGACGTGCCGTGGCCTGAGGGTAGGCTGACTGCCTTGCTGCGGGGGGTGAAGCCGAGACAAGAGGCCCGAGACATGCCCCTGCAGAACCGCGTCGATCCCTTCTCGCGTATCCATGCCGCGCCCATGCGGGGCCTGTTCACCGGCAATCGCGGGATCCTGCACGATCCCGAAACCCGGACGCTGACCTCCCAGGGCTGGAACCGGGATGGCTGGATCCTCTGCGCGCTCGACTGGAAGGGCCACCAGGCCCCGCTGATGGGCAAGGGCCACTGGACCGAATTGTTCTTCCTTGACGAGGCGGTCGGCCTCGCTGCCGGCCACCGGCCGTGCCACCTCTGCCGGCGGGCGGCCGCCACCGCATACCGCGAGGCCGCCGGCGTCGCATCGATGGCCGAAGCCAACGCCATGCTGACGGCCGAGATGAAGCCGCTGCTCCGGGCAAGGGCCCCGGCACCGAGGGAGTACTGCACCCCGCAGAGCCTGCCCAACGGCGCCTTCTTCGCCACCGGCACGCAGGCCTTTCTGAAATGGCAGGACATGGCCCGGCCCTTTACCTGGCGAGGCTATGGTGCGCCGGAGCCCCTGCCCGCCTCGGCGGTCCGGCTCACCCCTGTCCTCTCTCTCAAGGCCCTTGCGCGCGGCTACCAGCCCGTGATGCATCCCTCGCTGGACACCTGAGGAGTTGCCGAGCGCCGCCGGCCGGCCTATGCGATTGGGCTGAGATTGCCGGGATGAACGCCTGCCATGGACCCCGCCACCTTCGTTTCCTGGGCCGCCAGCCTCATCGGCGGCTACCTGCTTGGTTCGGTTCCGTTCGGACTCGTTCTGACCCGGGCTGCCGGCATTGACCTCCGCGCCATCGGATCGGGCAACATCGGAGCGACCAATGTGCTGCGCACCGGCCGGCGCGACCTCGCCCTCGCCACCCTGCTGCTCGACAGTCTCAAGGCCGGCCTTGCCGCCCTGGGCTTTACCCTGTTGCTCTCCCCCGATCACGGGTTCACCGCCGGCGCCGCCGCCTTCTTCGGTCATTGCTACCCGGTCTGGCTCAGGTTTCGCGGCGGCAAGGGGGTTGCGACCTACGCCGGCTTGCTGGCGTTTGCCACGGTCAAGGGGCTCGTCATCGGTGCGCCCATCTGGATCGCTGTGTTCGCGATCACGCGGATCTCCTCGCTCGCCGCCCTGCTCGCCGCCCTGTCGGTTCCGCTCGGCGCCTTCCTGCTCGGCGAACGGCCGTTCGTCGTTGTCGGCCTCGCAATGCTGTCCGCGCTCGTCTTCTACACCCACCGCAGCAATATCGCCCGCCTCATTGCCGGCACCGAGCCCCGCTTCGGCGCCGGAAAGGAAACAGCGTGACACCGCGGGCGGTCGACGAGGCCGAGCGCGCCGACTGGCTTCGCCTTGCCCGCACACCGAGCATCGGTCCGGTGACCTTCTTTCAGCTGCTTGCCCGGTACGGATCTCCGGCAAAGGCGCTCGCCGCGCTGCCCGACCTCTCCTCGAAGGCCGGGCGCAAGCGCCCCCTCTCGGCACCGCCCATGGCGGCGATCGAGCGCGAACTGGAGACGACGGCCCGCCACGGCGCGCGGCTCCTGACCGCGCTGGACCCCGACTTCCCTCCCCTGCTTCGCGCGCTGGACCCGCCCCCGCCGGTCCTGACCGCACTGGGCGAGACAGGCCTCGCCGCCCGCCCTTGCATCGCCATTGTCGGCGCCCGCAATGCCTCGGCGGCCGGTCGCAAGCTCGCCCGCGACATCGCCGCCGACCTCGGCGCGGCGGGCTACACCACCGTCTCCGGCCTGGCCCGGGGCATTGACGGGGAGGCCCATGCCGCAAGCCTCGCCACCGGGACAATCGCC
>CAZDMQ010000076.1:0-15361 GCA_964506685.1 uncultured Hyphomonadaceae bacterium
TCCATGAACTGGCTGAGCTGGCTGGAGCCGAAGAACTCCCGCACGCTGGCCACCACCGGCTTTGCATTTATCAGGTCGTGCGGCATCACCGTGTCGATATCGACCGAGCCCATCCGCTCCTTGATCGCGCGCTCCATGCGCACGAGGCCGATGCGGTAATTGTTCTCCATCAGCTCGCCGACCGAACGCACCCGGCGATTGCCGAGATTGTCGATATCGTCGACCTCGCCGATCCCGTCCTTGAGGTCGAGGATCACCTTCATCACGCCGATGATGTCGTCGCGGCGCAGGATCCGGTCCGTATCCTCAGCCGAGATATAGTCATCAAGGGCCACCGAAAGCCGCATGTTCATCTTCACCCGGCCGACCGCCGACAGGTCATAGCGTTCGGGATCGAAGAAAAGCTGCTGGAACAGGGCCTCTGCCGCCTCTTCGGTCGGCGGCTCGCCCGGACGCATCACCCGGTAGATGTCGGAAAGCGCCTCGAAGCGCGTCTCGTTCTTGTCGGCCGCCAGCGTGTTGCGCAGCCACGGCCCACGCGAGGCCTGACCGATATTGAGCACCTCGATCAGCTCGACGCCATCGTCGCGCAATTCGGCGATCAGCTCCTCGGAAATCTCGTCCGCCGCCTCGCCATAGATCGCCCCGGTCTCGGGGTTGACGATGTCGCGCGCCAGGAACTTGCCGACCAGCGCCGCAGATGGCAGCAGGATTTCCGTCGTGCCGCCTTCCTCCATGCGCCGCGCCTTGAGCACCGTGATCTTCTTGCCGGCCGGGGCGATGACCTCGCCGGTGCCCGCATCAACCACGTCGAATTCAGGCTTGGCACCCTTCCACTCATCGATCCGGAAGCCGGTGACCCAGCCCGACTTGTGCAGCCGGTAGATGGCGTGACCGTAGAAGGTGTCGAGAATCTCGTCGGTATCGAAACCCAGCGCATAGGCCAGCGTCGTCGCCGGCAGCTTGCGCTTGCGGTCGATCCGGACATTGAGAATGTCCTTGGCGTCGAACTCGAAGTCCAACCACGAGCCGCGATAGGGGATGATCCGCGCCGCGAACAGCAGCTTGCCCGAACTGTGCGTCTTGCCCTTGTCGTGGTCAAAGAACACGCCCGGGCTGCGGTGCATCTGGCTGACGATCACCCGCTCGGTGCCATTCACGATGAAGGTGCCCTTGTCGGTCATCAGCGGGATGTCGCCGAGATAGACCTCCTGCTCCTTCACCTCCTTGACCGGCCGCGCCCCGGTTTCCTCGTCGATGTCGAAGACGATGAGCTGCAGCTTGACCTTCAGCGGCGCCTGGTAGGTCAGGTCGCGCTGCATGCACTCCTCGGTGTCGAACTTCGGCGGCTCGAACTCGTAGGATACGTATTCCAGCGTCGCGCGCTCGGAGAAATCGGTGATCGGGAACACGCTCCGGAACACGCCATCGAGACCATCCTCGGTGCGCTGGTCCTGCGGGGTATGCATCTGCAGGAAATTTTCGTAGGATTCTCGCTGCACCTCGATGAGGTTCGGCATTTCGATGGCTTCGGGAATCTTTCCGAAGGTCTTGCGGATACGTTTCTTTTCCGTGAACGAGAGCGCCATCATCCATCCTTGGTTTGACCGGACCCGCCGCACGCGGCTGGCGGCAGGGCCGGGATGCCCGGACGGCGAGAACTCTGCCGGCAGGGCCTATCGTCTGAACGCGCGGACGCGGCGATCCCCGAGCAGGACCGCCGCGCTGGTACAATAGGAAAGCCCGGCCCGCGCCCCGGACGTCCCTGTCAGTGCGCCGGAGCGCCGTGAGGAGACCTACTTGATCTCGACGGTTGCGCCGGCTTCCTCAAACTTCTTCTTCAACTCCTCGGCTTCGTCCTTGGACACGCCTTCCTTGAGCGGCTTGGGCGCGCTCTCGACAAGGTCCTTGGCCTCTTTCAGGCCGAGGCCGGAAACGACTTCGCGCACCACCTTGATGACGCCGATCTTCTTGTCGCCGGCAGAGGTGAGGATCACGTCGAATTCGGTCTGCTCCTCGGCCGCTCCTGCGCCGGCATCGCCCCCACCCGCGCCGGGCATCGCCATCACGGCGGCTGGCGCGGCGGCGGAAACGCCCCACTTTTCCTCGAGCAGCTTGGCCAGTTCGGCCGCCTCGAGAACGGTGAGACCGGAAAGGTCTTCTGCAATCTGTTCGATCTTGGACATGGGTCTTGGTCCTGGGTCTGGTTCCCCTTCCGGGGCATTTGGATGATGGTGAAAGACTGTCTTTCGCTACGGAAATGTCAGGCGGCATCCTTGCTGGCATAAGCCTGGAAGACGCGCGCCAGTTGCGCGGCCGGTGCCTGCACCACGCCCGCCACCTTGGTGGCCGGGGCCTGGATCAGGCCGATAAGCTGACCGCGGAGCTGATCAAGCGAGGGCAGTTTCGCCAGCGCCTCGACGCCACCTGTGTCAAGGACCGTCTCGTCCATGACAGCGCCGATGACCCTGAGCTTCTCATTCCCCTTGGCAAACTCCGAGACGGTTTTCGGGGCCGCCACGGGGTCGGAGGAATAGGCAATGGCCACGGGCCCCTGAAACAGGGACTGCGCAGCCTCGCCGCCCTTGCCGTCCAGCGCGATCTTCGCCAGACGGTTCTTGATCACCTTGAGATGCGCACCCTCTGCACGAAGCTGGGTGCGCAGCCCGGTCATTTCCGCAACGGTCAGACCGGAATAGTGGGTCACGACGACCACACCGCTGTCTTCGAAAACGCCCTTCAGCGTTTCGAGGGCAGCCGCTTTTCCAGCTTTGTCCATTACGGCTCTCCTTGAACGGCGCCCGGACCATCCGGAACGCCATGGGATTTGCCAGGTGGACCTTCCGGCCCCTCCGGCGCCTGCCCAGGGCGCACGGCCAAACCCGGTGGATCGCCACCTGGCCCGGTCGCCATGCCCCGTCTATCATGGGTGCCTTCCGGCTTATCGTGCCGTCACCCGCACCCGTACCGGCAGCGCCGGAATCAGGGGCAAGGCTCCGGTCCCGACCCATGGTCTCGGACAGGAAACGGGAGACCTGGCACCGCCCTGTCTCCCGTAAGAGGCTGTGTGTAGCCCAGCGGCATGCGCCGCGCAACCCCCGTTCGCGAAAAAGTCAAGCCCCCCGCTACGGACGACCGTCCGGGGTCCGCCCGCCGCTGAAAGAACCCGCGCCCGGGTGTCCCACGCGGCGCCGGAACGCCGGCGCAGCACAGACCTGACAAGGCCCGGTCAGGCCTGGACGAGCGTCTCCGCGGGATCGACCTGGACGCCGGGGCCCATGGTCGAGCTCAGCGCCACCTTGCGCACATAAGTGCCCTTGGCGCCCGAAGGCTTGGCTTTCATCAGCGCACCGATGAAGGCCTGGACATTGGCCTTCAGCGCCTCCTCGGTGAAGCTCGCCTTGCCGATACCGGCATGGATGATGCCCTGCTTCTCGACCCGGAACTCGACCGAGCCGCCCTTGGCATCCTTCACCGCCTGGCCGACATTCGGGGTCACGGTGCCGACCTTCGGGTTCGGCATCAAGCCGCGCGGCCCGAGCACCTTGCCGAGCCGGCCGACCACCGACATCATGTCGGGGCTTGCGATCACGCGGTCGAAATCCATCATCCCGCCCTGGATCTGTTCCATCAGGTCCTCGGCGCCGACAATGTCCGCGCCCGCCTCGCGGGCCTCATCGGCCTTGGCGTCGCGGGCGAACACGGCCACGCGGACCGTCTTGCCGGTGCCCGAGGGCAGCGTGACCATGCCGCGAACCATCTGGTCGGCATATTTCGGGTCGACCCCGAGATTGACGGCAATCTCCACCGTCTCGTCGAATTTCGCCTTGGCGTTCGCCTTGATCAGCGCGACCGCCTCGTCGAGACCATAGACCTTGTCGGCGGTGACCGCCGCATTGGCCGCGCGCATGCGTTTTCCCTGTGCCATGTCCCTACTCCACCACTTCGAGGCCCATTGACCGGGCCGAGCCGGCAATGATCTTCGTCGCCTGGTCGAGGTCATTGGCGTTGAGATCGACCATCTTCTGCTCGGCAATTTCCCGGCACTGTGCCAGGGTCACCTTTCCGGCCGAGACCTTGCCCGGCTCCTTCGAGCCCGACTTGAGATTGGCCGCTTTCTTCAGCAGCACCGATGCCGGCGGTGTCTTCACGATGAAGGTGAAGGACTTGTCCTGATAATAGTCGATCACCACGGGGACCGGCAGGCCCTTTTCCATGCTCTCGGTCTTCGCATTGAAGGCCTTGCAGAATTCCATGATGTTGATGCCGCGCTGGCCCAGGGCCGGGCCGACGGGCGGTGCAGGTGCGGCCGAGCCGGCCGGGATCTGGAGCTTCAGTTGCCCCAGCAGTTTCTTCGCCATGTCATCCTCTCGAAATGGCTTGGTGCTGCAGGCCCCGCCCCGACGAGGGACCGGGGCTGCCGGCGACCGGTTGAGAGTTGTCCCGCGGTGCGGCCCGGACATGGACTTGACGCCCGGCACCTCCCGCAGTTCGTCCGGCCCGGCCCCTTCGTGGGGCGCACGCCATCCGTTCGCGGCTCATGGCGGATCGGCTCGCCCGCGTCAAGCCATGCCGGCCGGCGGGGGCGGCGTCAGGCCTCGGCGTTCATGTAGTCGCGATAATAGGTGAGCCGGCCGTCCTGAACCCTGTAAATACCCACGCCGGACCGCTCGCGCCCGTCGGCATAGACAGCCTTCCAGCGGCACCAGGCCGTTTCCGCATCGCCGGCGATCTCCTCGGCCACGAAATGGACGCCCAGCCGGGCCATTTCCGTGTTCATCTTCTGCATGAAGCCGGCAATCGCCGCCCCACCCCGGAACTGGCCATAGATCGGGTCATCAAGCAGGGCGTCATCGGCAAACAGCGCCGCCAGTTTCGCGTAATCCCCCTCATCCTGGATCGCCCAGAACCGTGTGATCGTGTCGAATGCCGCACCGGCCATGTCATCCTCCCGCATGTCGCCGCTCCCGTCCGGCCGGGTCTTGCCCATCTGCCTGGGGGCAGGTGCCTGATCCTGACCGCTCAAGGCAGTCGGGGCAAGTCGGCCCCGGGGGTGCGGTCAGATCACGGCTCCGGGCCGAAATCGCGCCGGGCATGATCGAAAGCGGACAGTCCCCTCATCCCGCCTCGCCGCCTGCGAACTCGGCCCGGTCGGTGACATTGCGCAGCGGGTCGCCTGCCAGGAACCGGCCGAGATTGTCGAGGAACAAGGCATCGGTGCGCAGGCGCGAGCCCTCGGTTGCCGCGGCGATATGCGGGGTTAGCGTGACCTTCGGATGACGCCACAGCGGATGGCCGGCCGGCAGCGGCTCGGTCTCGACCACATCCAGCGCGGCATGGCCGATCTCCCCGGCATCGAGCGCCGCAATCAGCGCAGTCTCATCGACCAGCCCGCCGCGCCCGACATTGACCAGCAGGGCCTCCGGCTGCATCGCTGCGAACGCCGCTGCGTCCATCATGTGCCGGGTCGCGTCGGTCAGCGGCGCGGCCAGCACCACGCCGTCGGCCTGCGGCAGCACCTCGAGCAGCTGCTCCGGCGGGACGATCTCCGCTGCCCCCTCCGCCGGTCCCGGTCGCCGGCGCACCCCGGTCACCCTGGCGCCCAGCGCAGTCAGTCGCCGGCCCGCTTCCGCACCGATCGTGCCATAGCCGACAATCACCCATTCGCTGCCGGCAATCTCGCGGAAGCCGAGCCGGCCCCAGGTCTCGCTGGCCTGTTGCGCCCGGCGCTCCGGTCCCCGCTGGAAATGATCGAACGCGGCCCAGAGGACCCATTCCGCGATCGCCGGGCTCTGTTCATGGCCCGAGGTGTAGACCGCCGCCTTGGCTCCGATCGCCTGCAGCATGGGATGCTCGATCCCCGCCGCGCTCGACTGTACCCAGCCGATCCGCGGCGCCTTCAGCACCGTCACGGCAAACTCCCGGATCGAGGGGCTGAAGAAGGCATCCGTGTTTGCGAACACGATATCGAAGCCGTCCGCCGGGGCCGTCTCCCCGCCCCAGGGCGCCGACATCTCCCCTGCATCATTCATGCAGACCGGCCGGACTCTCCCCTCTAACGGCTTGAGCCGCGCCGCGATGCGCTTAAAGGTGCCCCCATGGCACAGCAGCGTCTTCATCGGCCTCTCCTCCCTCGTTCGCTCCGGATGGCAGGCGCTACTATGGCCGTCCTCCTCGCCGTGTCCAACCCGCCGTCCGGTATCGCGCAGGAAGAGGAGACCGCCCTGCCGGCGCGGAGCCCCGATTACCTCAGCGACACGATCACCCTTGCCGGCATACTCGGCGCGGCCCACGGCGCCCGTTATGTCTGCCATGGCGAGGGCGACCAGTACTGGCGGCTGCACATGATGGAACTGCTCGCTCTCGAAGCGCCCAGGCGCGGCAGCCTGCGCGACTCCCTCGTGCGCGCCTTCAATTCGAGCTTCACCCGCATCCGCGACCGCAATCGCCGCTGCACCGACGAGGTGCGCGAAATGGAGGTCAGCTATGCCGCCGAAGGCCGCGACCTCGCCAACAAGCTCGCCGCAAGTTATTTCCCGCGGCCACGATAAGCACGGACACGAGAGGGAGAGACAGCATGAAACGTATCGTCACCGGATGGGCCGCTGCAGCCCTGTCGATCACACTTGCGACGGCCTGCGCGCAACTCCCGCTCCCACAGCCGGCCGCGCCACCAGCCGCAGGCCCCGCCACACCAACGCCGGCACCTGCGGCGTCGACCGCTCAACCGGCCACAACACCAGCCATCCCGCCGTCCGCCACGCGTCCCGGCCCCGGCCAGCGCATGCCAGCCGGTCGCCCCCTCGCCACCCGCTCGGCCGTTGTCGCGCCCCATGCTGCCGCAGCAACCGCCCATCCCCTCGCGACCCAGACAGCGCTCGATATCATGAAACAGGGCGGCAACGCCCTCGACGCCGCCATCGCTGCCAATGCCATGCTCGGCCTCGTGGAACCCACCGGAAACGGCATTGGCGGGGACCTCTTCGCCATCGTCTGGGACCCCGAAACCGGGCAGCTTCACGGCTATAACGGGTCGGGCCGCTCGCCCATCGGCGCCACGCTCGAAGACATGCAGGCCGCCGCCGACGCACACATGGACGGCACCGGGATCCCCCCCTTCGGCAGCGCCCCGGTCTCGGTGCCCGGCACGGTCGAAGCCTGGGGCGCCCTGCATGAACGGTTCGGCACGCTGGATTTCGCCATCCTGCTCGACCCGGCGATCCGTTATGCCCGCGAAGGTGCGCCGATCCCGGAAGTCATCGCCTTCTACTGGGCCGGCAATGAGCGCCGCCTGAGGGAA
The DNA here is from genome assembly GCA_964506685.1 of uncultured Hyphomonadaceae bacterium. Classification (GTDB taxonomy): domain Bacteria; phylum Pseudomonadota; class Alphaproteobacteria; order Caulobacterales; family Hyphomonadaceae; genus UBA5336. Next base: position 7,301 of record CAZDMQ010000076.1, read on the forward strand.
GCGGCCGAAACCGGCATGCTGGAGGAGTTCGCCAATGCCGAGGCGACCTATTTCTCCCCCAGCCCGACCGAAGGCAGCCTGTTCCGCAATCCCGACCTCGCCAGCACGCTGGAAACCATCGCCGCCGAGGGGCCGGACGCGTTCTACACCGGCGAAATCGCCCGCACCATCGACGCCTATTTCCAGCGGATCGGCGGTTTTCTCCGCTATGAGGACCTCGCCGCCCATGACGGCGAATGGGTCGACCCGGTCTGCGTGACCTATCGGGGCGAGGTGAAGCTTTGCGAACTGCCGCCGAACACGCAGGGCGTGGCCGCCCTCCAGATGCTGCAGATGCTCGAGACCTTCCCGATGCGCGAGTACGGCTTCGGCACCTCAGACAGCCTGATGGCGCAGGTCGAGGCCAAGCGGCTGGCCTTTGCGGACCGGGCGCGGGGCTATGCCGATCCAGCGTTCAGCGGCATCGACCCCGGCACCTTCATCCGCGAGGGCTATAACCGCGACCGGGCGGCGGCAATCGACCTGCAATCGGCAATGGCCCCGCCTGCCCCGGGCTTTGCTGCCGCAGATGCGACGCTCACGGATGGCGATACCACCTACCTCACCACTGCCGATGCCAACGGCATGATGGTCTCGCTGATCCAGTCGAACTATCGCGGCATGGGCTCCGGCCTTGTCGCCGACGGGCTCGGCTTCATGTTCCAGGATCGCGGCCAGCTCTTCAGCCTCGACCCGGCCCACCCCAACGTGTTCGAGCCCGGCAAGCGCCCCTTCCACACCATCATTCCGGCCTTCGCCTTCAAGCGGGACATGCCCGGCTGCCAGGTCCGGGCCGTGGACATCGAACAGGCCTGCCCTTATGAGCCCTGGCTCAGCTTCGGCCTGATGGGCGGCGGCATGCAGCCGCAGGGCCACGTCCAGGTGATCCTCAACCTCGTCGATTTCGACATGGGCCTACAGGAAGCCGGCGACGCGGCCCGTTGGGAACATGTCGGCGGTTGCGAGCCGACCGATGCGCTTGCCGGCGACGACTGCGAAACCGATCTTGGCACTGTCCATGTCGAAGCCGGCATCCCGCCGGAAACCCGCGCCGAGCTCGAACGCCGTGGCCACACTGTCGAGTGCTGCCGCGCCAATGCCGGGGGCTACCAGGCGATCATGCGCGATTTCGAGACCGGCGCCTGGGTCGCCGCAACGGAAATGCGCAAGGATGGCAGCGCCGATGGCTACTGACCGGCCGCGCGAGCTCATTGTCTTCTTCGCGCTTGTCCTGCTGACCGCCCTCGCGCCCCGGGCCGCCCTTGCACAGGAGGATATCCCGGCGCCGACCCGGGTCACCATCGGCGCCTACATCAATGATGTCCACGCCATCGACCTCAGGACCCATTCCTATGGCGTCGATCTTTATGTCTGGTTCCGCTGGTCCGACCCTGGTATCGACCCCACCGAGACGTTTGAATTCATGAACCTCTTCGATCCCGAAGCGCATGTCGAAGACATTCTCTACGAAGAGCCCCAGCCCCAGCCCGATGGCAGCTTCTATCAGATCCTCCGCCACCAGGGCCTGTTCACCACGAAGTTTCCCGTCCAGCGCTACCCGTTCGACCAGCAATCGCTGCTCGTCGCGATCGAGGATGCCGAGGCCGGCGCCGAGAGCTTCCAGTTCGTGCTCGACAGTCGGCCGCTGACCCTCAATCCGGAGATCACCCTGCCCGGCTACGCGATCGGCCAGCCCGTCGCGATCGTCCGCGACAAGCCCTATCCCACCGCGTTCGGCGACCTGTCCGAGCCGGATGTCGGCGCCTATTCGCGGGTGGAGTTTCGCGTGCCCATCGCCCACCCGCCGGTCTCGGGCGTGTTCAAGTCGCTGGTCCCGGTGCTGCTGATCATCCTGTCTGCGGCCTTCGCGCTGCTGCTTGATCCGGAACACGTCGAAGCCCGGATCGGGCTCGCCATCACCGCCCTGCTCGCCCTTGTCGCGCTGCAGTTCACCATGCTGTCGGGCCTGCCGGAGGTGGCCTACCTGACCCTGCTGGACCAGGTCTATCTCGCCTCCTATGGCTATATTCTGGTCGTCATCGGGCTGGTCGTCCGGGGCACGAGGACCGACGAACGCGGCGCGATACAGGGCGGGGCAGGCAGTCTCGCCCGGCTGGTCGACAGCGGCCCGCCCTCGGCGCTCATCGTCACCGGCCTCTATCTCGTCGCCGTCGGGCTGATCCTCTATCTCAATCTCACCGGCTGACCGGCGTCACAGCCGCCGCCAGGTCGAGCCCTCGGCGCTGTCCATGATCTCCACGCCCTCGGCCGCCAGGGCATCGCGGATCCGGTCGGCCTCGGCCCAGTCCTTCGCCTTCCGGGCCGCCACCCGGGCAGCGACAAGACCGTCGATCCGTGCCTTCTCCCCGGCATCGCCGCCCTGTTCCCAGTCCGTCGGGGACAGGGTCAGCAAACCGAGCAGTTCGCCGGCATCGAGCAGGTTCGCCTTTGCCCGCGCCATGGCCAGCGTGTCATGCCGGTCGGCAGCCGTGTTCGCCTCCCCGGCGAGCCGCGCCAGCTCCGCCAGCGCCTTCGGCGTATTGAGATCGTCGCACAGCGCGGCCAGCACGCCATCGTCGCGGGCGGTCTCCGCATCGGACGCCCAGACCCGGCGCAGCGCACCATAGACCCGGTCGAGCGTCGTCTTGGCCTGCTTCAGGAGCTCCTCATTCCAGTCCAGCGGCGCCCGGTAGTGGCCCGACAACATGGCAAAGCGGATCACCTCGCCCGGCCAGGCCTTCAGCAGGTCGTGCGGCAGGATGACATTGCCTTCCGATTTCGACATCTTCTCCCCGCCAAGGTCGAGAAACCCGTTATGCAGCCAGAAGCGGGCCATTTCCTCGCCATGGGCGCATTCGGACTGGGCGATCTCGTTCTCATGGTGGGGAAAGGTCAGGTCGATACCGCCGCCATGGATGTCGATGGTCCGACCGAGATGCTTCGCCGCCATGGCCGAGCATTCGATATGCCAGCCTGGCCGGCCCGGACCCCATGGACTGTCCCAGACCGCCTCTTCCGGATCGCCGTCCTTCGCGAACTTCCACAGCGCGAAATCGGCCGGATCGCGCTTGTCGGCCTCGACTGCCACCCGCGCGCCCGCTTCATTGTCCTCCAGCGTCCGGCCCGACAGCCTGCCATAATCGGGCATGGACTTCACCGAGAACCAGACGCCCTGCTCACCGACATAGCCATAGCTGCGCCGCACCAGCAGGGCGATCATCGCGATCATCTCGTCGATATGCTGCGTTGCCCAGGGCTCGATGCTCGGCGGCAGGACGTTCAGTGCCTGATTGTCGGCATTGTAGATGTCGGCATATGTCCGCGTGATGTCGGCAATCGGCTCGCCGGTCTCGCGATGGGCGGCGATGATCTTGTCCTCGACATCGGTGATGTTGCGCGCATAGACGACATGGCCCGCGCCATAGCGCCGGCGCAGCAGCCGGAACAGCACGTCGAACACGATGGCCGGCCGGGCATTGCCGATATGGGTATAGCTGTAGACCGTCGGCCCGCAGACATACATCGTCACCCGTGCCGGATCGGCCGGCTCGAACAGCTGTTTCTCACGCCCGAGCGTGTTGTAGAGCATCAGGTCCATGACGGTGTACTCCTGCCTCGCGGGAGAGTTGGCCTAGTCCGCAGCGGGCGCCAAGGCAAGGGACCGGCCCCGGGGGCGGTGGCAAGGGCTCAGAGCGCGGCGAGCACGGCGTCAGTCATCTCCCGCGTCGTCAGCGACCCGCCAAGGTCGCGGGTCCGCGCGCCGCCCTCCAAGGCCGCCCCGACGGCGGCGTAGAGCCGGTCGGCCGCCTCCGCCTCGCCAAGCGACCAGCGCAGCGCCATTTCCAGCGACAGGATCGCGGCGCAGGGATTGGCAATGCCCTCTCCGGCAATGTCCGGGGCCGAGCCATGAACCGGCTCGTAGAGGCCCGGCGCACCGGCTGCACCGAGCGCGGCCGAGGGCAGCATCCCGATGGAGCCGGTAAGCATTGCCGCCGCGTCCGACAGGATATCGCCGAACAGGTTGCCGGCGAGGATCACGTCGAACTGCTTCGGCGCCCGCACCAGCTCCATCGCGCAGGCATCGGCGTACATGTGGCTGAGCGCGACCCCCTCGCCGTCTGCCGCGTGCACGCGGGTGACTTCCTCGCGCCAGAACAGGCCGGTTTCCATCACGTTGGACTTCTCGACCGAGCAGACCCGTCCGTCCCGCCCGCGGGCAATGTCAAAGGCGACGCGGGCCACGCGCGCGACCTCGTCGGCGGTGTAGACCGAGGTGTCATAGCCGCGCACGCCCAGCTCGATCCCCCGCGGGGTGCCGAAATAGACCCCGCTGGTGAGTTCGCGCACGATCATGATGTCGAGCCCCTCGACCAGGTCGGGCTTCAGCGAGGAGGCTCCGACCAGCGCCGGAAAGCAGAAGGCCGGGCGGAGATTGGCGAACACGTCCATGCCGGTGCGCAGCGCCAGCAGGCCGGCTTCGGGGCGGAGCTCGCGCGCGACGCCCTCCCATTTCGGCCCGCCCACCGCGCCGAGCAGGACCGCATCGGCCGCCCTGGCGCGCGCCAGCGTCTCATCGGTGAGCGGGCTGCCATGGGCATCCAGCGAGGCCCCGCCGACAAGGCCGGTCTCGATCGTAAGGTCCGGTACCAGCGCCTCGGCGACCCGCGCCGCTTCGGCCGTCACGTCCGGGCCAATGCCATCACCCGGCAGGAGGAGGAGTGTCTTCATGTCGTCTCCGCAATCAGGCGTGTCGCGATGACATATCCGATCGCCAGCAGTGTCGAAAGCAGGTTGCCGAGGACAAAATAGTGGCGCGCGAAGTCGCCCTCATCCTCGGTGGACAAACGGTTGGCAAGCTTGACCGCCGCAAACGCCGTGAGCACCTGCGGATAGCCAGCAAAGAGACCCAGCGCGAGCGTCGCGCGTTCGAGAAAGCCTTTCACCGTTTCCATGTTGATCAGGGGGACCCGCTGAAAGTGTTCCGGCCGTTCGAAGCCCTTGCGGATGAAGTAGAAGACCGGGACGGCGAGGACTTCCCCGCAGGCAAAGATGACGCCCAGCCGTATCAGTCCTTCAGGCTCCATCCATCCCTCCTGCCCTCGCGCTGGCATCGGCCATCGCGGCGAGCCCCACAGCGGTCTCGGCGAGACGGCCGTATTCGTCAACCAGCAGGGTCTTGCGGCGTTTCCATATCTGGGAGCGGGTCTTGCCGAAGGCCGCGCCGATCTCCGCATCGGACCCTGCGCCGAGCATGGCATCGATCAGCGCGAAATCGTCGCGTTTCCAGCGCCCGGAGAGGGCATCGATCACGTCATAGACATTGCCGAGCAACCGGTCGGTCGTGGCATCGCCCGTGCTCACCTGCACGAACCGGCGCGACCGCCCGGTCAGCGTCAACAACCGCCGGGCCTCGGTGAGGACAGGTCCCAGCATGCCATGGGCGATCTCGGGATTGACCGGGGTGTCCAGCCGCCCGCGGGCCAGGGCGTAATGCAGCCGGAAACCGGGATCGCTGGCAAGGCGCCGTCGTTCGAACCACTCGATGAGCCGGGCGCCGGTTTCGAGGTTCATGGTCACTGTCTGGAATTCATCGCCCAGCGTGACCGTCACGGGTGAGCGGATATGGTCGGCCAGGTGCCGGTTGGCATCGGTGGCCGCCGCCGCCAGCCAGTGCTGCAGCCCGCCGGCCGCGAGCTTGCGGCTGGCCGTGACATCGCCCATGAGGACGCAGGCCGTCTGTTGTTTCAATTTTTCTGACACAATGATCTCTGTATCAGAATTATTGATACATTCAAGTCACCAGGACAGGTATCCTTTCTAGAGGTCCGGCAGGGGCTGGGGGTCGGCCTCGAACAGTTCCACAGAAAGGTCCAGCGGCCCGATATCGCCAATCGCCTCGCGGAAATCGGCCATGTGCGGGGTCTCGAAATGCGCCTTCAGGTCGGCGAGGCTCTCCCAGTGTTCGACCGCGCGTAGCGTATCGGGATCGACGAGATCCTGGCACAGCGCATAGTCGAGGCAGCCAGCCTCCTTGCGCGTTGCCTCGACCATGGCGGCGAACGCCGGGCGGGCCGTGTCCCAGGCCCCGGGCGGCAGGATCGCCTTTGCGATGACCGTAATCATGTCCCGCTCCTCTCCAGCCAGGGTGTTGCCAGCCGGCGGCGCGCCTCGAAGTCCGAGATCGCCGCATCGGCCATGAGGCTCTGGCCGATCTCGTCGAGACCGGCGAGCAGGTTCGCCTTGCGACCGGGATCGATGTCAAAGCGGTACTCGCTGCCATCCGGTGCGCCGACGGTCTGGCTCGCCAGGTCGACCGTGAACACGCTGTTGGCCCCGCCAGCCTGTTCGGCGATTGCCGCGCAGATATCGGCCGGCAGGACGATTGGCAGGATGCCGTTCTTGAAGCAGTTGTTGAAGAAGATATCGGCAAAGCCCGGCGCGATGACGCAGGTAATCCCCTGGTCGAGCAGCGCCCAGGGCGCATGCTCCCGCGAGGAGCCGCAGCCGAAATTCTCGCCGGCGATGAGGATCTCTGCGCCCTGGTAGGCCGGCCGGTTGAGCACGAAATCGGGATCAGGCGAGCCGTCGGGCAAGGTCTTCAGCTCATGGAACAGACCTTCGGCGAGGCCTTCGCGCGAAGTGGTCTTCAGGAACTGTTTCGGGATGATCATGTCGGTATCGACATTGACCATGAGCTTGCCATTGTCGGTGAGCGGGGCGGCGGTGGCGCGCAGGGTGGTGAAGGCTCTCATGGACACTCCGTTAGCGCGGCGCGTGGGCGATGAACAGGGTCGGCACGCCGAGCGTGCCATCGCGGACGGTGAACACCTCGCTGCCGGGCTTGCGTCCGGTACGGACCTCGGAGACGTCGAGACCAGCCCCCGCAAGTCGGGCATGGGCTGCGTGAAGATCGTTTGTTTCCCAGGTCAGGCCGTAGAAGCGGTCGGGCCCGGCCGGGTCATGGGTCTCGCCCAGCCGGTTCACGACTTCCACCGTCAGCCCGCCGACGCGGAAGAACAGGAAGCGCGTCTTCCATTCCGGAGCGGTGCGGTCGAGCGCAAGGTTGAGGCCGAGGCGCGCGCCATAGAGGGCGGCAGCGCGGTCGGGATTGGGCGTTCCGATAACGATATGGTCGAGCGCGGTGACGGTGCCGGGTGCTGGCTCAGCCCAAGGCAGGGCGGCGCTGCGTTCGGAGATGATGAAGGTCCGTAGGCCGGCGGTCGCATTGTCATCGAGGCGGAAACGCTGCCAACTCAGCGTCTGGCCGGAGGCCGCATTGGTCGCATTTGCTTCGGTGATATCGGATGGCGCAAGACCGCGCCGGCCAAGCAGGCGGTGCGCCTCGCCGATCTGGCCCGTGGCAAAGGCCAGCGAGGCAAGGCCAGGCCCGTCCCTGGCGATCAGCGCGTGCAACCGCTCGCCCACCGACCCGGCGCCCTGCGGTGCGATCAGTTCGAGCGCTGTGTTCGCGACCCGGAACAGCGCGGTGGCCGTGCCGTCACCCGCATTCTCGCTGCGCCAGTCAGCCGGTCGGCCGAGCAACGCAGCATAGGTTGCGTGGCCAGCATCGATATCCGGGCAGATGAGAACGATATGGTCGAGACGGGTGATCATGGCGTCGCTCACCCGATCACCCCCGTCACGGCGGCCCGGGCGGCGAGGTGCGGGCTCATCAGGTGGGTGCGGCCGCCGCGGCCCTGGCGGCCCTCGAAATTGCGGTTCGAGGTCGAGGCGCAGCGTTCGCCGGGTGCGAGGATGTCGGGGTTCATGCCGAGACACATGGAGCAGCCCGGCTCGCGCCATTCGAAACCGGCATCGAGGAACACCCGGTCGAGGCCCTCTTCCTCGGCCTGCGCGCGCACCAGCCCCGAGCCCGGCACCACCATGGCGCGCACCCCGTCCGCGACCGTCGCTCCCCGCGCCACCTCGGCGGCCGCCGGCAGGTCCTCGATCCGCGAATTCGTGCAGGAGCCGATGAATACGCGCTGCACCGGCGTGCCAGCCAGCGGCGCCCCGCCCTCG
>CAZDMQ010000077.1:0-15007 GCA_964506685.1 uncultured Hyphomonadaceae bacterium
TTTCATGGCGATCCCGACTGGATTCGAACCAGTGACCTACAGATTAGGAATCTGTTGCTCTATCCTGCTGAGCTACGGGACCGTGGCCGGAGGTGTAGCGCATTTGCATGGGAGTTTGAAGCTGTCGCGGCGCGCCTTTGCGATGGGGCTGTGCGGTCTGGCCGGATGTGGGACGCCCGATCCAATGGCCGGCTTCGTGCCGGGCGAGCGCGGCAGGGTGGTGCGGGTCATCGATGGCGACGCCCTCGTGCTGGATACCGGGCAGAGCGTCCGGCTTGTTTCCATCGAGGCGCCCGCGCCGGCCCGCCGAAATCGCGACGGCGAGCCGTTTGCCCGCGAGGCCCGCCGCATGCTCGAGGACATGGCGCTCGGGCGCATGGTCCGGCTCTATTATCCGGGGCTCAGCCGCGACCGATATGACCGGGCGCTCGCCCATGCCCGCACCATTGACACGGCCGGTCCCGATCACTGGCTGAACATGCAGCTTGTCGCACGCGGCGGCGCGCGGGTCAGGGTCTATCCCGACACGGCGCGCGGAGCCGAACCCCTGTTCGTGGCCGAGGCGTCGGCCCGGGAGGCGCGCGCGGGTCTCTGGGCGCTGGCGGCCTATGCAATCCCGCGGGCCAGCGAGGTGGCGGTTTCGCGGCGCGGGTTCGTGATCCTCGAGGGCGTTCTGGGAGAGCCCGGGACGCCTGAAGCCGCGGTCCGGAGGGATACGGGCCGCCAGCCGGCCGCCTGCATTCGCCCCCTGCTCGACAGTCCGGTGCGCCTCGAAATGACGCCGTCGGCCGTCGCCGGCTGCGCCTTTTCCAGCGGCCTGTGGGTCCGCGCGCGCGGGTATCTCCGTGACGGCCGGCTGGACATCACCCACCAGCTCAATCTGACCGTTCTGGAACGGACCGGGCGCCTGCCGCCTGCGGCGGCGCTTTGAGCGGTGTCAGGCGATGTGGCCTGGTGCCCGAAGTGTCACGAACAGGTGGCGCCGTTATAGGCAAGCTTGTCCGTGCCGCGCGGGCGCATGTAGAAAACGTCTGTCAGGACCGGATCGGTCTGGAACACGTGATTGAAGGGCGGGGAATAGGTGTACCGGATCTCCGCCATCAGGACCGAACCATTGGATGCCATGACGCCTGCCGGCAGGGTCACGGTTTCGCCCACGGCCCGGGCCGTCCAGTTGGGATTGGCGTAGCTCCAGACCACGTCCGTCTGCGTCGGTGTGCCTGCATTTGGCTCGATGCTGGAAATGCGCAGCTGGCTGCCGGCACTGGAATAGGGCTCAAAGATCAGGTTGGTGGCCGCGAAGATATCGTCAAGGTCGCAATTGTCGGCGGTCGGCAGCCGGGCGGTCAGATCGCCCATCGTGGCCACGGCGGAGCTGACCTTGCGGTCTGCAAGCAGCGTCGAGGCCAGTTCGATCGATCCGACATAGAACAGTGCCATCAGGGGGGCGATCAGGGCGAACTCGACGGCCGATATGCCTCGCCGGTCCTGCATGAATCCGCGGACAAGGCACGGGCCAGGACGTGGGCGGATGTGCCGGACGAGATGGGCGGGCACCGAAAGGAGGGAGCGGAACATGCTGGGCATCCTCATCAGAAGGGCTCGTTGCGGAAGACGACCGTCGACTGGATCAGGCGGGCGTTGCCCCAATTCGACAGCGGTTGGGAAATCACCGGCGTGATCAGTTCCCAGCGGAACAGCACGCGGACCACGACGATGTCCCCGCCGGCGCCATCATCGTAGGTGATCCCGCTCTGGTCCTTGAAAACCCCTGGCGCCGCTTCGTAATCATCGGCAATCGCGGTGGCGAAACTTGTTGGCGAATTGACCTGGACCCTGAGGGCCGCGTCGCAATTGAAAAGGTCCAGCATCCCGGTGCAGATGTCGGCCTGGAGAGGCACCCCATCGGTTCCGGTATAGGCGCCTGTCCGGATTGCCCGGGCCGCATCGTCGGCGGCCTGCTCCATCACCGTCGAGATGATGAATACGAGGCAGATCTCGAGCAGGCCGAACAGGAGGAAGAAGAACGGCCCCGCGACCATGGCAAATTCGACGGCGGTGGCGCCCGCCTGCGAGGCTTTCAATCTTCGCACCTGCCTGCGGGCGTGCGTCCAGGCTGTAAGTGTCATCTTGGCCAACCCCAGGGAAGGTTATTGAAACAGGATGACGGTGTACGGGATCAGACTTGCGGCTGCGTTAGCCGGAAAGCCGGAATTTGCGCGAAATTCCCGTCCCAATCTCGGTTGGCGAGGCTTCGGTCGGTTATCTGTAGTTGGACATGTATCGGTCGTCCGTGGCGCCGGTGGTTAACAGGCTACGAAGCGGCATTCATGATCTTTCTCTTCTATTTTACTTGATGATAACAGGGTTCATGTACAACCGATCCTGTTCCGGGGCGACAAACCCGATAACTCGGGACGATCTTAAAACCTGTATGGATGGGAGTTTCCAAATGAAAATGTTCTTCAAAAACGAGTCCGGTGCCACCGCTATCGAATACGGCCTCATTGCTGCCCTGATCGCCGTTGCGATCATCTCGGCCGTGACGACCCTCGGCGGCAACACCTCCGACACCTTCAACGCTGTGTCCGCTCAGCTGGTCTAATCCAGCGTTGGTACTGCTAGGGCTCAGGCCCAATGGAAGCCGCCGGTTCGCCCGGCGGCTTTCTTCTTTGTGGCCGACGGAGGCCGCACCGGACGCGAAAGCATTCCTTCAGCGTTTTGTGCTCCCTTGCGGAGGGAGATGACCTGAAGGGAAAGACCGAATGCTGATCCTGCTGAGCTGTATTGCACTTGGGTTATGCGCCTATGCGGCGCTCAATGATGTCGCAACCCTCACCATTCCGAACTGGCTCAATCTTTCGCTTGTGATTCTCGGTATTGCGGCCCTTTTCGTGGCCGGACCGGGTTTCGAGGCGACGATGCTGCACCTCACCGTGGCGCTGCTTGCATTCCTCGTCTCCTTTGCCCTGTTCGTGCTCGGGGTCTGGGGCGGGGGCGATGCCAAGATGGTGCCGGCGGTGCTGTTGTGGATCGGTCCTGCGGGTGTCCTGCCTTTCCTGCAATGGATGGTGATTGCCGGTGGCCTGCTGGCAGCCGTCCTGATCGTGGCGCGACGGACCTTGCCGGCCGCCCGGCACCCGCGCCTGCTCGCCATGAGCCTGCAACCGGGCGCCGGCGCGCCCTACGGTGTGGCGATCGCTGCCGGTGTCTTCATGGCAATTCCGTCTGCCCCGCTGTTCGGTGATTTCGCCTCCGCCTTTTCGTCCCTGTCATTAACGATGCTTTAGGCGCCGCGCGCGCATGTTGCCGGAAAGCTGACAGTTTGCGTGAACTCGCAGCCGGCGAGAAAGGTTTTTGTTATGTCTCCGATGCGCCTGATTATCCTGCTCGTCGCCGCAGTCGCCGCCATCGCAGCCGCCGTTGTCGTCCGGAGCGTCGTGGCGACCTCATCGGCGGCCCGTCCCGCTGCACCGACCGCGCCGGCAACGGTCACCGAGATCGTGGAGACGCCGCAGACCCCCGTCCTGGTGATGGTGCGGGATGTGAAGGTGGGGGAGCTGCTGAGGCCTGACGATTTCGAATGGAAGGACTGGCCCGACACCACGCTGAACCCGAACTATTACACCCAGGACATTTCGCCGACGGCGATCGAGGACCTGACCGGCAGTGTCGTCCGGACCGCCATGGTCGAGCAGGAGCCGCTGCTGCCGCAGAAGATCGTGCGCAAGGGCGAGACCGGCTACATGGCGGCGCTGCTGACCCCCGGCTTGCGCGCTGTTTCGGTCGAGATTTCGACGGACAAGGCATCGGGTGGTTTCATCCTGCCGGGCGACCGGGTCGACGTCATGGTGACCTATCAGATCGAGATGACCGACCCGGTGACCGGCGCGGTCGATACCCGGCCGAACACGACAATCATTCTCGAAAATGTCCGGATCCTCGCAATCGACCAGCAGTTCCGCAGCGAGGAGGGTGGCCAGTATGCGATCGGCTCGACCGCCACGGTGGAGCTGAAACCGGAAATGGCGCGCCTGCTTGTGATGGCGGAACGCATCGGCGAGGTCTCCCTTGCCCTGCGCTCGCTTCAGGATGCGGCCGATAGCGGCGAGTCGGCCTGGGGCCGGACGGATTTCCTGCTCGACTATTCCCCCTACGACGAGGGCGAGGATCTTGGGGCGGATGGAAAAAAGGGCGTGACCGTCTATCGCAACGGCCAGCCGAGCGAAGAACTGATTGGGGAGGGCTGAGGCATGGCGACCTCGAACAGGTTCCGGGCTGCGCTCTTGCTGGGCGCCATTGCGTTCCTGCCTGTGGCGGCTTCAGCGCAGTCACTCCAGACGGCCGGCGCGACAATCGTCGAGCCGGGAGCCTCTGCCCTGTCGGAGGACATCCTGATCGGTCTCGACAAGTCGACCGTCGTCGAGCTTGACCGGCCGGCGGCCGACGTCGTCATCACGAATGCGAGCATTGCCGATGCCGTCGTCCAGACGCGCCAGCGGATCATCTTCCGCGGGGTCGCAACCGGCACCACTGATGCCTTCATCTATGACGAGGCTGGCAACACGCTGCTCAATCTCGAGATCACCGTGGAGGCAGACTTCACGACCCTCAACACGCTGATTGCGCGCCATGTGCCCGATGCCCGGGTCAGGGCTGAGGGCGTGAACGGCAATGTCGTGCTGACAGGCTTCACCGCCTCGGTGGCCCAGGCCGAGCAGGTGCGGGATCTCGTCAAGCTGTATGTCGGCGAACAGGCCCCGGTCGTGAACATGATCGACGTGGCGGCAAAGGACCAGGTGCTGCTCGAGGTCCGGATCGTCGAGATGCAGCGCAACTATCTCAAGCGGCTGGGGCTCGAGCCTTCGGTCGATGTCCGGTTCGGCGACCTTGCTGGCCAGGCCGAGGTGCCGCTTTATGTGTTCGATCCGGCAATCGGCCAGTTCGTCGCGGCCGACCAGACCGTCCTGGGTGAAGCCGAACCGTTCTCCAATGCGGTCGATCTCGGTTTCGGGTCCTCGGTAGCAAAGGAGAATGGCCTGCTCGGCGGTCTCGGCTACACCAATCTCGTCGGGGAGGATATCGTGCAGTCCGATATCGATCTCGGCGTGAACGCGCTGGAGCGCGTCGGTATCGCCCGCACCCTGGCCGAGCCGAACATCACCGCCGTTTCCGGCGAGACCGCCAATTTCCTCGCCGGCGGCGAGTTCCCGGTGCCGACGCCGACCGATGATGGCGGCATCGCGATCACCTTCAAGCAGTTCGGCGTCGGGCTCGGCTTCACGCCAATCGTCCTGTCGGAAAACCGGATCTCGCTGAAAGTGTCGACCGAAGTCTCGGAACTTACCAATGAGGGCTCGGTCAATGGCGTACCGGGCCTGACCGTTCGCAGGGTGCAGTCGACCGTCGAGATGCCGTCGGGCCAGTCGATGATGCTGGCCGGCCTGATCCAGACGCGCTCGCGCCAGCAGATCGAGAACACGCCCGGCCTGAAGGACGTGCCGGTGCTTGGCCAGCTCTTCGCCTCGCGCGACTTCCAGAATGCCGAGACCGAACTGGTCGTGATCATCACGCCCTACCTGGTCGATCCGACCACCAAGGAGCGGCTGCGCACGCCGGCCGACGGGTTGGCCTATGCGAGCGACATGCGGACGATCTTCTTCGGCAAGCTGAACCGGATGTACGGCACCGATGGCGAACCCATCGAAAGCGAAGACTACCAGGGCCCTGTGGGCTTCATCGAGGAATAGGGGCAGCGCAAGATGGCCAAGTCGAACCTTCTCTTCACCGCCAGCCTTGCCGGCATGTTGCTCGTCGTGGCGTGCGAGAGCGGCTCCAGCGGGCAGGTGCCAGGCAATATCAACCTGTCGGGTACGCCGCTTGATCGTCATCCGATTGGCGTGGAGCCGGCCACGGAGGTCCTCGAAGTCGATCTCGACGGGGCCTTCCCGACGCTGCGCCAGGATGATCGCCAGCGGATTGCGGCCTTTGTCGATGCCTATCGCGACCGCGGCTTTGGCGAGCTGCGGATGGTCCTGCCGGAAAATTCCGCCACCCCGGACCTGGCGGTCGAGGCCGTCAAGGAAGCTCGCGAGATTGCCTTTGCCCGGGGGATTGCCTGGGAGACCATCGATGGCGCAGCATATGATGCGCGCGGCACCAATGCCCCGCTGATCCTCGCCTTTGACGTCTACGAAGCCGTTGCGCCTGACTGCAAGTCCATCGCCGCTTATGATCTGTCCGACATCAGTTCGAACAATGAGCTCGGCAATTTCGGCTGTTCGGTCCGGTACAACATCGCGCAGATGATCGCCGATCCCGCTGACCTGCTGGGGCAGCGTCCGCTGGATCGTCGCGACAATGGCCGGGTATCGGTCATCATGGAAGCCTATCGCCAGGGTTCGGATACAGCCGCGGCGGGCGGCGAGGAAGAAGTCACCGTGTCGGGTGTCGGCGGGTAACAACCGGAAGACGGGAGCGCTGAAATGGCGAACGATCGCGCAGTTCATGAAGACGATCTCGATCTTGATTTCGATTTCGACGAGGATCCGGATTTCGACCTCGGGGCCGACGATGCGGGCGACATCTTCGAGAGCGAGACGGTCGAACCGGCGGGGCAGGACCGTGCCGACGACATGGAGATGGATGATGCCCCCCCGGTTGCGGTCAATCTCGATCCGCCGGTCAAGCAGGTCGTGTTCGATGACAGCGCATTCGAGGTGGATGATCCGACCCAGGGTGTGCGTCCGATCCCGGCGATATCGATTCTCGCTTTCATCGAACGCCCCGCAACCGGCGATGTTCTCGAAATCGTCGCGCGGGACCGCCGCATGGGCCGGGCCCGGCTGGACGTCCAGGAGGGCGGGCTCGATGCCGCACTCCAGTACCTGCAGGCCAACCAGTCGCCGAACCTCCTGATCATCGAATCCAGTGCGGATGCGGCGGAGATGATCGGGCAGATCGACGCCCTGGCTGAGTTCTGCGACGAGGGCGTCGAGGTCATGGTGATCGGGTCCACCAATGACATCAAGCTCTATCGCCAGCTCACCGCGCGCGGGGTCAGCGAGTATATCGTCCCGCCGATCAAGCCGTTGCATATCATCGGCTCCATCGCCGAGCTGTTCACCGATCCCGACTCGCCTTTCCTCGGTCGCTCGATCGCCGTGGTCGGCGCCAAGGGCGGCGTCGGGGCGTCGACGGTTGCGCACAATCTCGCCTGGTCGATCTCGGAGAATGGCGGGTTCAACACCACGCTTGTCGATCTCGATGTCTCCTTCGGGACGACGGCGCTGGATTTCAACGAGGACCCGCAGCAGACCATCATCGACGCCCTGTCCGATCCCGAACGGGCCGACGATACCGTTGTCCAGCGCCTACTCGCCAAGGCGACGGACAGGCTGTCGCTGTTCGCGGCGCCGGCGACCGTCGGCGAGACCTTCGACTTTCCCGACGAGGCCTATGGTGCCGTGATCGAGACCGTGCGGCGCAACGTGCCCTTTGTCGTGCTCGACCTGCCACATGTCTGGTCCCGCTGGATGCTCGATGCGCTGGTTGCCGCCGAGGAGGTCGTGCTGGTCTGCCAGCCGGACCTGGCCTCACTGCGCAATGGCAAGAACATTCTCGACCAGATCCTGCCGCGCCGACCCAATGACGAGCAGCCGCGGCTGGTGCTGAACATGGCGAGCATGCCGAAGCGTCCGGAGATCCCGGTCAAGGATTTTGCCGCGGCCATCGGTATCGAGCCCAGCGTCGTCCTGCCCTTCGAACCGCAGCTGTTCGGCATGGCATCAAACAATGGCCAGATGATTTCCGAGGCCGATGCGACGGCGAAATCCTCTATGGCCGTCGACTATCTCGCCACGCTGATCACGGGGCAGCAGATCGAGGCGCGGCCGAAATCCCTGCTTCAGAAACTTCTGGGCAAATAGGTCTGAGGAGCGGGCGCGATGGCATTCGGAAAGAAGAGACCCGGTAGCGGAGCGACGACGCTGACGGCGGCGCCGCCGCCGGCGCCAAAGCAGGCCGCTCCCCGTCCGAAGGAGGCTGCGGGCAGCAAGGACACCTCCCCGCCCGCTGCTGCCAAGCCGGCAAAGGTCGAGGTCAAACCGGCGCCGCCTGTACAGGCGGAGAAGGCCCGCGAGGTCGATGCCCGGTCCGAGCAGTACTACAAGACCAAGATGACGGTGTTCAACGCCCTCATCGACACGATCGACCTGGCCCAGCTCGCCCAGCTCGATGCCGAGAGTGCGCGCGAGGAGATCCGCGACATTGTCGTCGAGATCATCGCCATCAAGAATTTCGTGATGTCGATATCCGAGCAGGAACAGCTGCTTGACGACATCTGCAACGACGTGCTCGGCTATGGCCCGCTGGAGCCGTTGCTGGCCCGCGATGACATCGCCGATATCATGGTGAATGGCGCCGATACCTGTTATATTGAGGTTGGCGGGAAGATCGAGCGGACCAATGTCCGCTTTCGCGACAACGCCCAGCTGATGAACATCTGCCAGCGGATCGTTTCGCAGGTCGGCAGGCGGGTCGATGAAAGCTCGCCGATCTGCGACGCGCGCCTGCTGGACGGGTCGAGGGTCAACGTAATCGCCCCGCCGCTGGCCATCGACGGTCCGACACTGACGATCCGGAAGTTCAAGAAGGACAAGCTGAAGCTCCAGAACCTCGTGGAGTTCGGCTCGATCTCGCCGGCCGGGGCAGACATTCTCCGCATCATCGGGCGCTGCCGGTGCAATGTCCTGATCTCCGGCGGTACCGGTTCGGGGAAGACGACCTTGCTGAACTGCCTGACCGGCTTCATCGAGCCGGGCGAGCGCGTCATCACCTGCGAGGACTCTGCGGAACTCCAGCTGCAGCAGCCGCATGTGGTGCGCCTTGAGACACGGCCGCCGAACATCGAGGGGTCGGGCGAGATCAGCATGCGGGAACTGGTCAAGAACTGCCTGCGGATGCGCCCTGAACGGATCATCGTCGGCGAGGTCCGGGGCCCGGAAGCCTTTGACCTCCTGCAGGCCATGAACACCGGCCACGACGGGTCCATGGGGACGCTGCATGCCAACACGCCTCGTGAGGCGTTGAGCCGGGTTGAATCAATGATCACGATGGGCGGCTTCTCGCTGCCGGCAAAGACGATCCGCGAGATGATTGTCGGCTCGATTGACGTCGTGGTGCAGGCTTCGCGCCTTCGGGACGGGTCGCGGAAGATCATGAATGTGACCGAGGTCATCGGCCTGGAAGGCGACACCATCGTCCTGCAGGATGTGCTGACGTTCGAGATGGATGGCGAGGACGAGAACGGCAAGGTGAGGGGCAGCCATCGCGGCACCGGCATCGGCCGTCCGAAATTCTGGGAACGGGCCTCCTACTACAACATGGAGCGCGAGCTCGCCGATGCGCTGGATGCGCTGGAAGGGAACCGGTAATGGACTCCTCTCTGCTGATCTACCTGATCGCCGGGCTCGCTTTCGTTGCGATTGCCGGGGTCGGCTTCGCCTTCGCCGGACCCGAGAACACCTCGACCCGGCGGGTCAAGCAGGTCCAGAACCGCAATCGCGGCGATGCCGGCGGCCGGCAGAAGGGGGTTGATGCGGCCCGCCGGCGGCAGAACCAGCAGGTCCTCGAGAAACTTCGCGAGGACAACAAGGAGCGCAAGAGCGCCCTGCTTCCGCGGGACATCAAGAGCCGGCTGATGCAGGCCGGCCTCGACATTCCCGTCATGGCGTTCTGGATCGTGTCAGTGCTGCTCGGCGTGGCTGCCGGCATTGCAACCTACATGTCCGGCGCGGACGGGTTTGCCTATAATGACATGGAATTCCGCTCGCGCCCCCTGGTCGTGGCCATGGGTGCGTTCGCCGGCGGTGTCGGGTTTCCCCGCTGGGTTCTCGGCTTCCTGATCAAGGGCCGGGCGAGCAAGATGACGGCCCAGTTTGCCGACGGTATCGACATCATTGTCCGTGGTGTGAAATCGGGCCTGCCACTGAACGAGTGCCTGCGGATCATCGGCCGGGAGAGCCCGGAGCCGCTGGCGAGCGAGTTCCGCGACCTGTCCTCCAACCTGCAGATGGGCAATACGCTGGATCAGGCCCTGAACAAGTTCTATTCGCGCGTGCCGCTTCCGGAAGTGAACTTCTTCGTCATCGTGCTGCTGATCCAGGCCAAGGCCGGCGGTAACCTCTCCGAGGCCCTTGGCAACCTCTCATCGATCATCCGTTCCCGGAAGATGATGCGTGAGAAGATCAAGGCGCTGTCGTCAGAGGCCAAGGCCTCGGCGATGATCATTGGCTGCCTGCCGTTCGCCGTGGGCGGCATGGTCTACATGTCGACGCCCGACTACATCATGGAGCTGTTCATCACCTCCACCGGGCACTTCATTCTCGGTGTCGGTGCGGCCCTCATGATCACCGGCGTGGCGGTGATGCGCAAAATGATCAATTTCGACATCTAGGAGGGCCGGGCGATGGAGTTCACCGAAGCCATCATGACGCAGAACAATATCGCGTCCTTCCTGGCCGCGATCGCGATGTTTGCCACCGTGCTCACCCTGGCGATGCCGGCCCTCAAGGGCGACAAGCTCGAAACCCGCCTGAAGTCGGTCACCCAGCGGCGCGAGCAATTGCGCAAGCAGAGCCGGGCGCGGATCGAGGAAAAGACCATTCGCCGGGAGTCCAAGGGCTTCATGGCCGATATCACGAAGAAGCTCGACCTGGCCAAGGCGCTCGAGGATCCGACCATCGAGGCCAAGCTGGCCCAGGCCGGCTATCGCGGTCCCGGCCCGGTGGCGATCTTCTATTTCTGCCGTTTCATCCTGCCCTTCATCGGTGCGGCGGGGACCTTCTTCTACATCTTCTTCGTCAACGACCACGACCTTCAGCCGGCGATGAAATACGGCTCGATCCTGTTTGGAGCCGCGGCCGGCTTCTACGCCCCGAACATGTATATCCAGAACATGGCCGGCAAGCGCCAGGAATCCATCATGCGGGCCTTCCCCGACAGTCTCGACATGCTGCTGATCTGCGTCGAAGCGGGCATGTCCATCGAGATGGCCTTTGCCAAGGTCGGCTCCGAGGTCGGGCAGGCGTCGCCGGAACTGGCCGAGGAACTGACCCTGACGACGGCGGAGCTCTCCTACCTGCCCGAGCGGACCCAGGCCTACCAGAACCTCGCCGAGCGGACCGGCCATGAGGGCGTGAAATCGGTCTGCATGGCGCTGGCCCAGGCCGAGCGCTACGGCACCCCGCTGGGCGACGCGCTGCGCGTCATGGCCAAGGAAAACCGGGAGATGCGCATGTCGGCGGCCGAGAAGAAGGCCGCCGCCCTGCCGGCCAAGCTGACGATCCCGATGATCGTGTTCTTCCTGCCGGTCCTGTTCCTGGTCGTGCTCGGCCCGGCCTATATCAAGATCCAGGGCACCGAGGAGTAGCGTCCGGCCCGCCCCAGCACTGGCCCGCCCCAGCGCCGGCGCGCGCCAACACCGGCGACCGCAGACACGGACGTATGAGCGCGTATCTCCGGCGGTGCGGGCGGGTGTCAGGCGATCAGACGCGCAGGCGGCGCACGCGTGCACAGCCGGCGCGATGCAAGGGGCCGTATGGGCGGCCGGCGCAGCACTTCAAGCCGCGCGCGCCGGAGCCGGTCATGGCTCCGCTCGTCGGGCTGGTTCGGCCATGTCAGCTCACGAATTCCGCCCATGAGAGGCACAGCGGACCGGATCGACGGCGCGCTCGCGGGGCTCTTGCCCCCGCACAGGAGCGCGGCCCCGGCGGTTGCCTGGTTCCGCGCCATGAGCGCCACCAGTCCGCGTGCCATGGCGCGGGTCCCGGCCTCGGGATCGTCGGCGCGCGGGCCGTGCAGGTACTCGATCTCGACGCGGCCATCGGGCCAGATGCAGAGCTGGCAGCCGTGGCGGTGCCCCATGGCGTGGAGCGTACAGGTCACCCGCCACAGGTTCACGAGCAGCACCGGCCAGAAGAGCGGGTGCACGCGCTGAAGGATGGCCGGGAGCGCCGCGAAGTCCATGGCCGGGAGTATGACGGGGCCTCGGCGCGGTCGGACAGGCGCGCGGGGTCGGCGGGATTTGTCGTTGCGGATCAGCGGGTTGCGGGGAGCGGGCGCGGGGAGAGGCGGGGTTTGTTCGCGGGGGGGACGCGCAGGGCGTGGAGGGTGTTGGGGAGACGATTCGCAGCCTGTGGTCCCCGTGGTGTGGGGGTGACCCCGCCCCCTCGGTCCCCCTCCCGTGGGGAGGCGGAGGCGCTTGTCGCGCGGGGTGGTAGCGGGGGCGGGGGAGGTGTGCCAGTCTGGCGCCGCGAAGCGGACTGGAGGGCGCCATGGAGAGGACAGACACGAGCCAGATCCCGTTCCGGGAGGTGCCTTACCTGCCGCAGCGGCTGGAGGTCGAGCGGCGGGCGGACGGGGCGGTGCTGCTGCGCAATGGCCAGCCGCTGCGGCCGGCCCATCCGCACATGCTGGCGCCGCTGGTCTACTGGGCGGCAGCCGCGCCGGAGCGGACCTGGCTGGCCCAGCGCGACCCGCTCGACCCGGTGGCAGCAGGCTGGCAGACGCTCTCCTATGGCGACGCGCTGCCAAAGCTCCGGGCGCTGGCGCAGGCCTTTCTCGACCTCGGCGCCGGCCCCGATGCGCCGGTGATGATCCTGTCGCGCAACACGATCGACAATGCGCTGGTGATGTATGCAGCGATGTGGGCAGGCAGCCCTGTGGTGCCGGTGACGCCGGCCTATGCGCTGCTGAGCGAGGATTTCGCCCGGTTGCGCTATATCGATGGCCTGGTCAGCCCGGCGATCGTCTATGTCGAGGACGGTGCGGACTACCAGCGCGGCCTTGACGGCATGGGCGTGGGCCGCCGGCCGGTGATCCATTCGGGGCAGGCGCCGGGAGGCTGCGAGGCGCTGGCGCTGGACATGCTGGCCTCGGTGACCCCGACATCGGCGGTGGACCTCGCCTATGACCGGCTCGCGCCGGACAGCGTGGCGAAGTTCATGATGACATCGGGCTCGACCGGCGAACCCAAGGCGGTGATCAACACCCATGGCAATATCGCGACCATGGTGAAGATGATCCGGTCGGTCTGGGACGTGGAGCGGCTGGAACAGCTCACCGGGGGTCCGCAGGTGATGTGCAATTTCCTGCCCTGGAGCCATACGTATGGCGCGCACTCCATCCTGCATTCCATGACCGACTGGGGCGGCACGCTGTATATCGACTGGGGCGCGCCGACGCCCGCGCGGCTGCCGGAAATGCTGCGCAACATGGCCGAGATCTCGCCGACCCAGCACACCACCGTGCCGGCGGCCTGGGCTGCGCTCGCCACCGAGTTCGAGCGTGACGATGCGCTGGCCGAGACCTTCTTCCGGCGGCTCTTCGTCATGGCCTATGGCGGAGCGGCGATGGGCCAGGACCTTTATGAGCGGATCCAGCGCGTTGCGGTGCGGATCACCGGGGAGCGGATCTCGCTGTCGGCCGGCTATGGCGCGACGGAGACCTCGCCGACGGCGGCGAACGTTCACTGGCCGAACGACCGGATGGGGCTGATCGGCCTGCCGCTGCCGGGCTGCGAGATGAAGCTCGCCCCGGTCGGAGAGAAGCTGGAATGCCGGGTGCGCGGGCCGCTGATCACGCCGGGCTATTACCGCATGCCGGAGAAGACCGCCGGGGCCTTCGACGAGGAGGGCTTCTACAGGCTGGGTGATGCGGTGAAATTCGCTGATCCCGAGGCGCCGGAGAAGGGGCTCGCCTTTGACGGGCGGATCGCCGAGGAGTTCAAGCTGTCGAACGGGACGTGGGTGTCGGCCGGCACGGTGCGGGTCGCGGTGGTCTCGGCCTGTGACGGGGCGCTGTCGGACGCGGTGATCTGCGGGCTGAACCGGGACCGGATCGCGATCCTGGGCTTTCTCGACGAGGCCTGGTGCCAGCGGCTGGTCGGCGATGCGTTGGGGCTCAGGGACCTGGTCCGCCATCCGGACGTGATTGCGGCGGTGCGCGCGGGGATCGGGCGGCACAATGCGGCCCATCCCTATGCGTCCGGGCGGGTGACGGCGGTGCTGCTGCAATCGGTGCCGCCCCGGCCCGACACCGGCGAGATCACCGAGAAGGGCTACATCAACCAGTCGCGGGTGCAGGCGCTGCGGGCCGATGCGGTCGAGGCCCTGTTTGCCGAGCCGGCGCCGGCGGAGGTGATCCGGATCGAGCCGGTCCGGGCGTAGGGCCGGTCGGGCCGGAGGTGACAGTGCGGTCATGCGCGGGGGCGGGGCCTTGCGATTGCCTGTGTCATGCCCATGTGTCGCCGGGTTCGGCGGCTTGTCTCCCCGTTCGCGACCCACAGGAGGTGCCCATGTTGCCCTGGCGGCCCCTCGGCCTTGCCCTCATCGCGCTGCTGGCAGCGTCCCTCGCACGGGCCGAGCCGGAGCTCTATGACGAGGATGACACGGTGCCGGACACGCCCTATGTGGTGCGCGGCTGGCTGGAGCATGGCCGCTTCCTGCCGAGCAACATGCTGCTCGACATGAAGCTCGACAGTGGCGCGCTGACCTCCTCGATCCATGCCGAGATCCGCGGCTATTACACCGAGGATGGCGAGCGGCTCAGCGATGAGGCGGCCTATGCGGCGGTGACCTCGGGTGGCGGGCCATCGGCGATTGTCGAATTCGTCGTCGAGAATGAGGGCGAGCGCCGGCTTCGCGCGCGCCGCCACGTGGTGCGCTGGGCGAAGATCAAGGGCAAGACCGACACGACGATCACCCGGCCGGTGGTGGAACTCGAATTCTGCATTGCCGGGGTCTATGTAAAGGAGGAGGTGAACCTCTCCGAACGCGACCATCTCAACTATCCGGTGCTGATCGGGCGCAACATGCTGAAGGCGGCGGACATCCTCGTCGACAGCCGCGAGAGCTATACCTACAAGTCGAGGTGCGAGCGGCCCTGAGGGGGGGCGTGCGTCTTTGATCGCAGAATGCCTGACGCGCGGACGGCAGGCAGGCTATGG
>CAZDMQ010000078.1:0-14842 GCA_964506685.1 uncultured Hyphomonadaceae bacterium
CACCAGCCGGGACTGGCTCCCAACCGGTCCGGGCAGGATATCGCCGCGGGCACCGAGATATCCGTCGGCCGCTGTCCAGGCCAGTGTGCCGCCGACGATGACGGTTTCGATCCCGCGCGAGTCGCGGACATAACGCGAGCCATCGCCCGGCACGTCGGCGACGTAAACCTCCTCGCCCCGGTCGATGGCGGCCGGATCGAACACGACGATATCGGCCACCGCGCCGGGCTTCAGTGTCCCGCGATCGGCCAGCCCCCAGATGGCGGCGGTGTCTGCGGTGATCTTCTTGACCGCCGCTTCGAGGCTCATCGCCCCTGCCTCGCGCACGAAGCGGGAGAAAAGATAGCCGGTGTCGCCATAGGTCGAGAAGGACAGGATGTGCGCCCCGCCATCGCTGGCGCCGATATGCACACGCGGATGGGCGAGCAGCGCGCCGACGCGGGCGTCGTCATTGTGCCCCATGCCAGCGGCGAGGAAATGCGCCTCCAGCCCCTCTTCAAGCGAGAGGTCCATCATCGCCTCGACCGGGCTGGTGCCGCGCAGCGCCGCGATCTCGCCCAGCGTCTTGCCGACCAGTGGCTGGTTCGCCTCGGTCTGCACCTGGCGCAGGACAAGCTTCGGCCAGAGCCGGTCATAGGCGGCGCCTTCGGCAATCAGGCGCTGGCGGGAATCCGGCGCCGACAGCGCGGCCGTGATCTCGTCGGGCGTACCGAAGCGGATCAGCCGGTACCAGCCGGGCATCCGGAAGAACAGCAGGCTGGGCACCGACAGGCAGAAGGAAATGTCGATCGGCCGGGTCTGCACCTGCGGCCAGACGCGGGCGCCCCGCGCAAACTGCTCGTCGACCCGCGCCATCACCCGGTCGACTGCATCGAGCGTATCATTCGTGACAAAGAGCGGGGAGAAGGTGGTCGGGATCGCATAGCGGATCGAGAGGTCTGCAAGCTGGTCGAGCCGGGCAATGGTCAGGTCCGCATCATAGAATTCCGGCACGATCTGCAGCATTCGGCCATATTCACCAAGTACGCTGGCCAGCGCCTCGACCTCGTCGGCATCGGCATACCGGCTCGGCACGGGCTGAAGCGTTTCGTCCATGTCGACATAGCTGGTCGACAGGCCCACCGCGCCGGCATCTAGGCATTCGCGCAGAACCGCCTGCATGCCGGCAATCTCGTCGGCATTGGCGGTCCGCTGCATGGCGGCATCGCCCATCACCCAGAGCCGCAGCACCGAATGGCCGACCAGCGGGGCGACATTGATCGCCAGGCCCTTGCGGATACGGGTCAGGTAGTCCGCGAACGTCTCCCAGTCCCAGACCACGCCTTCCCGGAACGCCTTGAGCGGCATCTCCTCGATCTGGTTGAACATGCCGACAAGCTTCATCCGGTGTTCGGCCCGCAGCGGGGCCAGCGACAGCGAACAGTTGCCGGGCACGATCGTGGTCACCCCATGCGACAGCGCCGGCTTCGCATAGCCGTCCCAGAGCAACTGGGCGTCGAAATGAGTGTGCGGATCGATGAAACCGGGGGCGACCACCTTGCCCTGCGCATCGATCTCGTGGCGGGCGGTTTCGCCGATCCGTCCGATCCGCGCGATGGTCTGGCCGGTAATGGCAATGTCGGCCTTGTAGGCGGGCAGGCCGGAGCCATCGACCACGCTGCCATTGCGTATGATGAGATCGTACATGGGCGTTTCCTCTGTTGTTCTCTTGTCCGGGTCTTGTGCTTAACCGTTCATCGTGGCGAACCGGCCGGAGGCGGCTTGCAGCGCATCGCGTACCGCCTCCCAGCCAATCCCGACCAGGGCATCGGGCGCATCGGCGGCACAATCGGCCAAGAGGGCCTGGGCCGCATGGTGGTCGAGGGTCACGAGGGACCGCCCGCCATTCGAATAGCGCAGGGTCACGAGCAGTTCGGCCTCGCCGTCATGGGCGGCAGCAAGCCTGACAGTCTCGATCACCGCCCCGCTCATGACGCCGCCAGCGGGGGTTCGATGAAGATGACATCGCTCGGCAGGATGGGATTGCCGGCGCGCGGGCTGCCCTCCGGCGCGGGGGCACGCATGAAGACGTGCAGGTTCCAGCTCTGCAGGCTGGAAATGGCCTCGCCCTCGTCCATGCCGGGCAGTTCGCGCGCGGCGATGCTGGCCCAGTCATCGCCGGCTTCCGGCAGGATGGATTTCCTCACGGTTGACAGGGTCATGTTCGCCTCACCTCGCCTTGCGTCGTCTCGTCCGATCTCATTCGCGCCCCCCTCCCACCGGCCTGCACCGGTCTGGCCAGTCAGGCGTCGGCTCGGCTTGCGCCGGCCGGACTGTCTCTGACGAGGCAGCAAAAGCCGACGGTGGCGGACGTGTTCCAACTGGACCGCAATGAAAATGGAACACGTTTCAATCATTCTGACAAGTCGCGCCAGCCCCGCCGCAGGCATGAGACGCCGCCGGTAGTGCAAAGGCCTCTGCCCGGCATCGGGACCGGGGCTCACGCCTCGAGATCAGCTCTCGGGGACGAGGTCGCGCACGATGCGAAAGCCGATATGGTTCGTGGAGAAATCGCTGTCCTGCGGCTGGCGCGCTGCCGGACGGTAGCGCCGGCAGAAATTGTCCGCACACAGGTAGGACCCGCCCTTGATGGTGTGCTGGCCGGGCGCGTAGGGCGTGTCGGTCCATTCCCAGGCATTGCCGATCATGTCGTAAAGGCCCAGCCCGGAAGACGGAAAGCAGCCGGCGGGCGCAAGGCCGCCAAAGCCGTCATCCTGCGTGTCGGCAATGGGGAAGATCCCCTGCCACGTATTTGCCACCGGGCGGCCATCCTCGCGATAGGCGCCGGACGTCTGGTCGGAGGGATCGGCCAGACCGAGGCTCGCGGCATACTCCCATTCGACTTCGGACGGCAGGCGCCCGCCGGCCCATTCGGCATAGGCGCGCGCGTCGGCCTGGGAAACGTGCACGACCGGAAAGGCCTCCCGTCCGGCGATGTCGCTGCCGGGCCCGTCCGGCGAGCGCCAGGTCGCGCCGGGGACCAGCGCCCAGGGGGCGGCGACACGCGCGCCGGACCCCGGATGGCTGAAGACGGCCGAGCCGGCACCGGGACCACCGGCCGCGGCGCTGCGTTCGGCGTCCGTGACATGGCCGGTGGCGTCCACGAAGGCCGCGAACTGCCCGTTCGTCACCTCATGCGCCTGGATCAGGAAGCCACCGACCTGCAGGATCAGCGAGGGCTGTTCTTCCCGGTAGACGGGGCCGGCACCTTTCCGGAAGCTTCCGGACGGTATCTCGACAAATGTCCCCATATCGGCGGTTTCCAGACCACATGTTGCCGCGGCGGATCCGGGCGGCGTCCCGGCCCCGCCGCATGCGGCCAGCACAAGGCTCGCAAGCACAAGGCTCGCAAGGGGGGGCGAGCGGCGTTTCATGTCTCAACCTGCGCTATGACCATGTCGAGCAACCTGGCGACCGCCGCCCGGGTTCTCTCGGCAGACAGGCCCGCCTCCTGGCGCAGCCGCCTGTACGTCTCGAAGCACAGGGCGACATCGAACGCGGCCATCAGATCGGTGTCGTCCCGCACCCTGTCGGGCAGCACGGCGTCGAGCCCGGCCCGTTCAAGCCGGAAAAACCGCTTGTAGTCCGCCATGATAAGGTCGGATTGATGCCGCCGCGCCTCGGTGCAGATGCGCAGGAACATCACGTCCTCGAAGAACTGCATGCGCCGGTCGCGCAACTCCAGCACACGTCCCTGCCAGTCCTGCGCCTCGAACGGGCGCATGAAGATCGGCAGGAAGCGCGCCTCGCACTGGTTGACCATCTCGCGATACAGGCTGTCGATCTCCTCGAAGTGACGAAAGACAGTGCGCAGGCTGACATTGGCTCGTTCCGCCACCCGCGCCGCACCCGGATTCACCTCGCCGGACCGCACGAGCCTGAAAAGGGCGTCGATGATCTGTTGCCGGCTGCGCTCGGACCTGGCCTTGCGACCGTCAACCGGGCCACTCTCCGCCCCTGTTGCGTCCCGGTCTCCCCGTGCGATCTCCAAACCGAACTCTCCTCAAGACTTGCGGGCGATCGACAGGAAAGCCGCATAATGTTCGCTGCGCAAGCGCCCGCCAGGCTATCGCGCGCCCGCGATCCCCTACCCAACCAGCTTGATTTTGTCACAGGAATTGTCGAAAGAACAGACCTTCGGCCCCTCCTACGGGAATCGCCCTGCCCAATCCATAGCCGTGCGCGGCGGCGAAGGCGTCGGTTGCGCGCTCTTCGCCCGATCGCGCCCACCACAGGACCCTGCCCTTGACGGTTGTAGTTGAACAGCAAGCCAGGCCGAGCCGATTGCGTGGAGCACCGTTGCGTGTCGCGATCCTGTCCTACCGCTCGTCCCCGAATGTCGGCGGACAAGGCGTCTATGTCGACTATCTCTCGGGTGCCCTTGCCAATGCCGGTGCAAGTGTCGATGTCATTTCCGGGCCGCCCTATCCTGAACTCACCGGCGCCGTCAGCCTCGTCCGGCTGCCCTCGCTCGACCTCTATGCCCAGCCCAATCATGGCCACCACGCCCTGCGGCCGCGCCATCTCCTCAGCCCGACCGACACCTACGAGTATTTCGGCCATCTCTCCGGCAAGTTCGTCGAGCCGTACACGTTCGGCCAGCGGGCCTATGCCTACCTCCGGCAGCACCGGCATCGCTATGATGTCATCCTCGACAACCAGACCCTGGCCCATGGCATTCTCAGGCTGCAAACCCGCCTCGACCTGCCGCTGGTGACCATGATCCACCATCCGATCACGCGCGACCGGCAACTCGCGCTTGATGCCGCGCCGGACTGGGGCCACCGACTGCTGGCCCGGCGATGGTACGCCTTCCATCGCATGCAGGTCCGGGTCGCACGCCGGCTGGAGACGATCACCTGCCCGTCGGAACACGCACGGCGCGACATTGTCGACGCCTTCGGCCTGCAGCCCGGACGCATCCATCCGATCCCGCTCGGGGTCGACCAGTCGGCCTTCCGCCCCCGCCCCGATATCGTGCGCCAGACGCGGCGGATCATCTCCACCGCCAGCTCCGACACGCCGCTCAAGGGGCTTCCGATCCTGCTGGAGGCCTATCACCGGCTGCTCGGAAGCCATCCCGACCTGGAACTCGTCGTCATCGGCAAGCTGCGCAACGGCAAGGCGCGCGAGACCCTGAACGCGCTCGGACTGGACGGACGGGTCGAATTCCGCAGCGGCCTGACCCGTGACGAGCTGGCCCGGGAATTCTGCCGCGCAACCATTGCAGTGACGCCGTCGCTCTATGAGGGGTTCGGGCTGCCGGCCGCCGAGGCGATGAGCTGCGGCACACCGGTGATCGTGACCGATGGCGGCGCCCTGCCCGAGGTGGTCGGCCCGGCCGGCCTCGTTGTCCCGCGCGGCAACCCCGAAGCACTCGCCCGCGCCATGGCCGACCTGCTCGACCATCCCGGCCGCCGGATAGCCGTTGGCGCGGCCTGTTTCGAACGCGCCCGGGCCGAGTTCGACTGGGACCGGATTGCGCCGCGGTATCTCGACCTCTTCGAACAGGCGATCGCGCGGGCATGCTGACCGCCCGTTTCCGCCATCTCGCGCTCAGGCCGGGCCACCGGGTGCTCGATCTCGGTTGCGGCGAGGGACGACACGTGCACGGACTGCACATGCTGGGCGGCCTCGACATAGACGGGATCGATCTCGATGCGGCGTCGCTCCGCAAGGCCGAGGCGGGGCTGCAGACCCTGCCACCGCGCGCGCCCGATGATCCCGGTAAAACCCGGTTCGCGACGGGCGATGCCACCGACCTCGATTTCCCGGATGACACGTTCGACGCGGTGATCTGTTCGGAGGTGCTCGAGCACCTGCCGGACCCCGATGGTGCGCTGATCGAGATCCGCCGCGTGCTCAAGCCCGATGGCCGGCTCTGCATCTCCGTGCCCCATGCCTGGCCGGAGCGGATCTGCTGGCGACTGGCGCCGCCGCCGGACGGCTATCCCTTCCAGCCCGGCGGACATGTCCGGATCTTCGACGAGGTCGACCTCAGGGTGTCGGTTGAGCGCCGCGGCTTCCGGCTGATCCGGCGCCACCATGCCCATGGCCTGCATGCCCCGCTATGGTGGCTGAAATGCGCGTACTGGAACCGGCGCGACGACCATCCCCTCGTCCGCGCCTATCACGGTTTCCTGGTCTGGGACCTGATGAAGAAACCGATCCTGACACGTACGCTGGATGCACTCCTCTCCCCCGTCATGGGCAAGAGCCTCGTGCTCTATTTCGACGGCGGCCGGTCGCAGTGATGGATGGCAACCTCGGCGCCGACGCCGACGCTGGCGGGCTGATGCACAGGATGCTCGCACCGGCGCAGCGGATCCTCGACTTGCAGCGGCCCGGAGGCGCCATTCCCTGGTTCGAGGACGGCCCCTGGGACCCGTGGAACCATGTCGAATGCGCCATGGCGCTGACCGCCATCGGTGCGCACGGGGCCGCGATTGCCGCCTATGACCACCTTGCCGGGACCCAGCGCGCCGATGGCGCCTGGCTCGGCGACTATGGCAATGCGCTGCCGATCGTGGACCGCGATTTCATCAGCCGCGAGCCCGCGCCGGCCTTCCTCGACACGAATTTCTGCGCCTATCCGGCGGTCGGCATCGCGCACTACCTGCTGGAGACCGGCGACATCGCCCGGGTGCGGCAATGGTGGCCGATGGTCCGGGAGGCCATGCGGTTCGTGATCGGCCTGCAGCGCCCCGATGGCAGTATCTCATGGGCCTTCGAAGCGGTTGGCACGGACACCGACGATGCGCTGCTGGCCGGCAATGCCTCGATTGCCAAGAGCCTCGACTGCGCGATCTTCCTGGCGCGCCAGCTCGGCGAACCGGCCGGCCCCCTCGTTCACGCCCGCACCGCGCTCGTCAGGGCGCTGCGCCACACGCCGGAGGCCTTCGACCGCCGCGGCACCGGCATGCGCTTCGCCATGGACTGGTACTATCCCGTGCTGTGCGGTGTTCTCGACCGCCCAGCCGCCCTCGGGCGGATCGAGGCGCACTGGCAGACCTTTGTCGCCCCCGAGCCCGGCTGCCTCTGCGTTCGCGACGAGCCTTGGATCACGGTCGCGGAGACGTGCGAACTGGCGTTGGCGCTGGTCTCGCTCGGCCAGCGCAGGGGCGCCGAGCGACTGTTCCGGGCGATCCTGCCGCTGCATGACGAGGGGGGGGTGTTCTGGATGGGCTGGCAGCGCGACGAAGCGATCGTCTGGCCACGGGAACAGCCGAGCTGGACCCAGGCCGCCGCCATACTCGCCGCCGACGCCCTTACCTGCGACCGGCCCGGCAGCCGCATCCTGACGGCACCGCTGTTATAACCGCCGCAGGAGCCGGAGACTTTTCACTGCGCGGACCTCCGCGAACAGGTCGGACGCCAGGGCCCGCTGGTAGATCTCGAAGGGCGGACGTCCACCATCGGCCGGGTCGGGGAAAACGTCGTGGATGGCGAGCAGGCCGCCCGGCATCAGGTGCGGGGTCCAGCCGCGATAGTCGTTCAGGGCGTGCTCCATGGTATGGCCGCCATCAATGAAGAGCAGGCTGAGCGGGGTCCGCCAGCGCGCGGCAATCGCGGCCGAGCGCCCGACAATCGCGATCACCGTGTCTTCAAGGCCGGCCCTGCGGAGGGTGTCACGGAAGAGGGGCAGGGTGTCCACCGCACCGGCCCGTTCGTCCCACACCTCTGGATCGAAATACGGCCATCCCGGCTGGTTCTCCTCAGACCCCCGGTGGTGGTCCACCGAGAAAAGGACCTCACCGGCCTCCGCGCAGGCCGATCCGAGATAGACCGCCGACTTGCCGCAATAGCCGCCGATCTCCAGGCACGGCCCGAACGGCGCACGCTCGAGCGCTGCCGCCATCAGCGCGTCGCCCTCGCCGGGGTCCAGAAAACCCTTCACGGCCTGCGGGTCGATCTTCATGTCCATTCAAGTCCTCTCCCTTGAGCCATGTCCCGGTGTCCGCTGACCGATGCCACAGCAAGCAAGCCGATGACACCACCCGAACCCGAAAAGCCGATCCGTCTCCCGCGGGGCGAAGCGCCTCCCGCACCGCCGTGCATTTTGTCGCAATGGCCATGTCTCACACGTCAGGACGAGTGAAGTGCATTGCCATGGGCGCCCCCGAGCACTTACTGTAAGCGCTATCTAATGCTTGTGACGCACACTCGGAAATCCATGGCCCGACCTCTCCTCATATCTGACACGATCACACTGCGTTCGGGGACTTGCGAGATGGTCCTTCTGCCCGAACTCGGTGGCAGCGTGGGATCTGTCGCCTGGCACGGCCGGCAGATGCTGCGGGCGGCGTCACCGGGGCGGACCCCGTCCTCCCCGCTGGAAACGGCAGCCTTCCCGATGGTGCCCTTTTCCGGCCGGATCGCGTACGGCAGGTTTCGGTGGGATGGACTTCCGGTTCAACTGGCGGCCAATTTCCCTCCCGAGCCGCACGCGATCCACGGCCAGGGCTGGCGCTCTGCGTGGTCGGTCCGCGAGGCCGGCGCGGATCGTGCGGTGCTGGAATGGGAACAGTCCGGGTGCGACTGGCCATGGCCGTTCATGGCCCGCCAGAGCTTTCTGGTCGAGCCGGACGGGATCGGGCTTGACCTGTCGATCAGGAACACCGGAACGAGCGGCATGCCGGCCGGATTGGGCTGGCATCCCTACTTTCCCGCTGCCGGCGCCGTACTACAGGCCGATGTTGATGCGATCTGGAGCCCCGGGCCGTGCGGATTGCCGGTCCTGCCTGGTCCGATGCCCCCGGCGTCTGACCTGCGTATGGCGAAGGCCGTCACCGATCTCGATCTCGACACGCCGTTCAGGGCTGCGAAGGCCTCGGCACGGCTTGGCTGGCCAGACGCCGGGGTCGGAATCCGCATGACCAGCTCACCGGAACTGGGGCACCTGGTCGTCTTCACGCCGCCGGGGGAAGACTTCTTCTGCGTGGAACCTGCGAGTCACGTGCCGAACGCGCACAATCTGGACCTCGATGGCGGTCCGACGGGCCTGGTCGAACTCGCACCCGGCGCCACTTTCCGCGCTGCCATCAGGCTCGATTTCCACCCCCTCTGACCCCGCTGCCGGCCGGGCAAGCCGCCAGCCGATGAGGCCGGCGGCATTTCGATCAGGGCAGGCAGACCGGGTCAGGAAGCCATTTCCTCAAGTTCCATGTTCTTGGTCTCACGCACGGCCCTCAGCACGAACCAGATCGAGATGAATGCACACACTGCATAGAAGCCATAAGCACCGGTCAGCCCGATGCCAGCGGTGCGCAACATGATCGGGAATGTCAGCGTGATGCCGAAATTGGCGAACCACTGGAAGAACCCCGCCACCGCAAGTCCCGATCCGCGGATCTGGTTCGGAAACATCTCGCCGAGCGAAACCCACATCACCGGCCCCCAGCTCGAATTGAAGAAGACAACATAGGCATTGGCCGCCAGCAGGGCGATGACACCGACATTGCCCGGAAGGCTGACACTGCCGTCGATGGTCTGCGCCTGCGAAAAGCACCAGACGAGGATCGACAGGGTGAGCGTCATGCCAATCGAGCCGACGAGCAGCAGCGGCTTGCGGCCGATCCGGTCGATCAGGAGGAGCGCAATGACCACGGCAATGATCGAGACGGCTCCGGAGATGACGTTGATCAGGAGCGCGTCGCCTTCGGAGAAACCAACGGCCTGCCAGAGGATCGCGCCGTAATAGAAGACGACATTGATGCCGACGAGCTGCTGGAAAACAGCCAGGCCGATGCCGATCCAGACGATCGGCTTGAGCAGGCCGCGGTGCGCCAGCACGTCCGACAGCCGCGGCTTGTGGTCATTGGCCAGCGAATGCTCGATCTCGGCGACCTGCACGGTTGCGCGCGCTTCTCCGCTGATCCGGGCGAGGACAGACCGCGCCTTGTCCCTGGCTCCCCTGACCATCAGGAAGCGCGGGCTTTCTGGGATCATCAGCAAGGCGCCGACAAAGAACAGGGCCGGGATCAGTTCGACCCAGAACATCCAGCGCCAGGCCTCGAAGCCAAGCAGCCATTCGTTCCGCGCCGAACCTGCTGCCTGCTGGATCAGGAAGTTGGACAGGAACGCGATAAACAGGCCGGTGATGATCGCCACCTGCTGGATCGAGCTGAGGCGCCCCCTGAGACGTGCCGGCGCGATCTCCGATATGTAGGCCGGTGACATCACGCTGGCCGCGCCGACGGCGGCGCCGCCGATCACCCGGTAGATGATGAACTCATAGGCGCCCGTTGCAACGCCCGACCCCCAGGCACTGACGGTAAACAGGATCGCGGCGACGATCATCATGTAGCGCCGGCCGAGCATGTCGGACAGCCGACCGGCCAAAGCCGCGCCGACCGCACAGCCGAGCAGCATGGAGGCCACTGCGGCATCGCGCATCGGCCCGGACATGTTCAGGGACTCTTCGAGCCCGTCGACGGTCCCGTTGATGACGCCGCTGTCGAAGCCGAACAGGAACCCCCCGATCGTCGCAACGCAGCTGATGAGGATCACGAACGAGATATCGCCCGCCTCCCTGACTGTCCCGGCACTGGTTACAGACACTGTCCTTCCTCCCGTTTCTCGTTCATGGCGTGACCGGGTCGCGGCCCGCCATTGTCGTTCTGTCGGCCTGCTGCCCTCTGGATGGCTCAGCAACCGCTTGCCCGACCCTATATGATAGCGTTACCAATTGTAAGCGCCCATGCAGGAAAGATGCCGCGGTTTTCGGGCCTGTGCGACGACAGGTCGTTGCCCGTCGGCAGCAACGGGTCCACCCGCCACCGGGGGGCCGGGGCCAGCCCGTGCCGGCGTCAGCTCAACCGGGCGAGCGAGGCGCGTTCGACGAGGTCGATGCCGAGCGTGACATGTCGTGGCGCGTCCTCCTCCGCATCCCCCGAGATATGGTCGGACAGCAGGCGTACGGCCTCGGAGGCCATGTCGGAGATCGGCTGGCGCACCGTGGTCAGGGCCGGCCAGATCCCGCTGGCGATACTGGAGTCGTCGAACCCCACCACGGACATCTCCTCGGGAACCCGGACCCCGCCCGCCTGAAGCGCCGCAACCGCGCCGGCAGCCATGTCATCATTGCTCGCGAAAATGACGGTGGGCCTCGGCTCCGCGTTCAGAAGTTCCATCGCCGCCGCCATGCCCGATCGATAGCGGAAGTCGCCCTGCATGACCCAGGCATCATTGCGGGCAATCCCCTTCGCCTTCATCGCATTGACATATCCCCTGTAGCGACGCCTGGCTG
Organism: uncultured Hyphomonadaceae bacterium; assembly: GCA_964506685.1. Classification (GTDB taxonomy): domain Bacteria; phylum Pseudomonadota; class Alphaproteobacteria; order Caulobacterales; family Hyphomonadaceae; genus UBA5336. The sequence continues at coordinate 11,288 of CAZDMQ010000078.1, forward strand.
CGCTCTGGCGCTCGTCGCCCCGGATGAAGGCAATATCGGTGTGCCCGTGGTCAAACAGCGCCGACATCATCGTGAAGGCGGCGCGTTCGTCGTCGATGGACACGCTGGGGAAGTCCGTGCGTCCCAGTTTGGGTGCCAGGATGACCGCAGGGATATTCTCGCCGTGCAAGGCATCGAGCAGGGCATCATCCTCGCTCAGGGGCGGTATGACGATCACGCCATCCAGGCCGGCCGCCGCAATCCGGTCGACGACCTCCTGCGCGTCGCCCGGCGCATTATCCTCCTCACAGCTTTCAAGCACGAGGTAATGGCCCATCACGCGGCACTGGTTGAGCGCCCCGACCAGGATTTCGGAAATGTAGCTGTTGCTGGGATTGTTATACACAATGCCAAGGAACAGGGCCCGACCACCCGCCAGGCCGCGCGCCAGCAGGTTGGGCCGGTAATTCAGCTCCCTGATCGCAACTTCGACCTTCTGCCGTGTTGTCTCGCGCACGGTGTCGCGATGGTTCAGGACCCGCGACACCGTCATCTGCGACACACCGGCAAGGTCAGCGACCTGCTTGATCGTCGGCGCCTGGCGACGCCCCCCTCGCCGCTCTCTATCGCTCATACCCATACCGCCGCCAGAAAGAAGGCCAAAAGAAAGAAATGCCAGAGACATGAACTGTCCGCGGCGATGTAAAGGGATATCGCCCGCGCAAGTCAAATCGCATGCCGGCCGCCCGGGGGATGACCGGCCCGGGGCCCGGTCCCGGATCAGTTGCCGGCGCAACCGGCCCGGGACGGCTGCGTCCTCGAACGTGATGCAGGACCGACCCGGAAACAGTCACCCGCGCCTCCTGCAACCGGGAGCGGTCTCCGGCGCCGGCCCTGGAGCCGCAATCAGAACGCCCGACCGAAATGCAGGAAGACGGCCGTGTCGCCAAACTCGCTCGCGCCAACGCCCAGATAGAAAGGGCCGACAGGCGTGTCGCCGCCGAGATAAAACGAACCGGCAAAGCCGCTGTCGTCCTCATCCTCGACCAGCTCGTCGAGATTGAAGGCCGGATTCTGAAAGAGATCGAAGCTGATCTCGGCATATTCGATCGTGCCGCCAAAATAGATCGGGAAATTCAGGATCTCTTCCGATCCGGTCAGGCGGCGGAAGACATCCGCCGTGACCAGCACATACTGGTCGGTCGGAATGGAATCCTCGGCGAAGGCCGACACGCGCCGGAAACCGCCGAGATTGAGTATCTGGATGGGCACCTCGCCATCATCCTCGATCCCCTCGGCCTGGAAGCGGAGATTGAGCCCAAGCGGGCCGAGCATCCGCGCGGTGGCGGCGGAGACATTGTATCTTCGCGACTCCGCCTCGGTGTCGAAATCATAGACAAGCTCGGCCGAGGACAGGATGCTCAGACCGGATGTCGGCCATGTGGTGCGGTCGAGCGTATCGATGCCGAAATAGACGGCGCCGCCACCGATCTCATAGGAGCGTCCGGGCTGGAAACTTTCAATGGACGTGACCACGGCGTCGATGTCGCCTATGGCCGTCAGGCCCTCGATCATCAGAACGCCCCAGTCGCCAAGTTCCCGGCCGAGGCGCAGGCGGGCGTCTGTCCTCTGCTCGTAGAATTCTCCGAGACGCTGGTCGCCGAGGTCGAACAGGACTTCCTCGCCCCGGTAACTCAGGAGCGGGCTCACGAAGAAGCGACCATCCGGGCCGAAGGGCTGGTCATATTGCAGTGCAATGCCAAGATCGGTGCCGATCTCGAGCGACAGGCTCGCCTCGCCATTCATTGGCCCGGTCGGACGGCGCGACAGGCGGGTGAGCAGGCCATACTGGGCGTCGCCATCAAACGTGGTCGAAGCGCGAAACCCGGCCTGCAGGAGGTTCTTGCCAATCGCACGCGGCTCGATCCGCAGATATTGCCCGTCCAGCGAGCGCGACAGGTCGACCTCGCCGAACGCGCCAAAGGAAGACAGGCTGCGCAACCGGCGCTCGACGCTTTCCCGGTCGCCCGGCCTGGCATCTTCGAGATCCAGCCTGCGGACGATCAGATCATCATCAATATCGGACTGATTGGCGAGGATCAGCGGCCCCGATGCGCCGGGAACATCATCGGGGTTGATGGGTCGGTCGCGCGCGGGCGCGGCCCGCCGGGCGATGGGCTCAAGCTGCGCCCTGAACTTGTCCGCTTCAGCGCGGCCGGAGGCCACCCCCTCATCAATGAGATTGAAGCCCGAGGAAGACAGGCCCGTCAGGTCCGGCGTGATAAGCAGGTCGTCCTCGCCAAGCAGGGAGACGTCCTGCTGGCGGTTGCGATGCACCGTGATCTGGATGAGCTGGTTCGTCGTGGCGCCGACACCGGGGCTGCCCTCGACGCGCGAGGGTTCGATCGTCGTATCCACGGCGATAATGATGTCGGCGCCCATGTCCTGCGCGAACCCCACGGGCAGCTGCGCGGCCATGCCGCCATCGACATAGAGCTCATTATCGATCTGGCGCGGCGCGAAGGCGCCCGGAACGGCCATGCTGGCAAGGATGGTCTGCACGAGATCACCCTCGGCGAACGCGACAGCCTGGCCCGTCGACAGGTTCATGGCAGCCGCGCGGAACGGCACGCGGAAGTCACGCGTGAAGTCCGTCTCATTCGGGACATGGTCGAAAATGTCGCGAAAGGACGCCTGCAGGCCGCCCATGCTGGAGAGACCACCAGGCAGTTTTACACCATCCGGGCCGAGACCGGCGAAGTAATCGCCGAAATACTCGTCATAGCCTTCCTTCTGCCGGAAGGACTGGTCATTGCGGGTAACTTCTCCCCGGAATATCTCGCCCCACGGACGCTCGCGGTAGATATTCGCGATCTCCATGGGGCTGTAGCCGGCGACATACATCGCCCCGGTGACGCTCCTCATGCTGGTGCCGAGGACGCAGTGAACCGGTACGCCGACGTCCTCCATGACCTGCATGACGCCAACCTGGGTTGCCGTCAGTGCGCCGCCACCACTCAGCACCAGCGCCACATCGGGACCATCCGTGTCGTCGAAATCGCAGGCAAGGGCCGCCGGCGCAAGCGCGGAAAAACCCAGTGAAACCAGCGCCAGCTTCGGATTGTATGACATATGATCCCCCTCGCCGACTGGCGCGAACTTCCGATCCCGCCCCCCTTGGCCAAGGGCTGACATAGTCGGTTTCTTCGCAAACGCAAAATTCAGCGCAACCTGCAGTGCCCAAAGTGGAATCAGACGCTCCCTGCGGGCTCTTGCCTTCATTCATATTGCGCCGCAAACTATTCCTGAATGACACGGACGGGCACGCTGCGCTCGAGTGATGAAGGCACTGGTGATGGGCATGAAGGCGTTCAACGCGGAAGACCCGGCACTTCCAATGCACTATCCCGGATTCGTCTTCCGCACACTGCGCGAGGAAGCTCTGTGTGCTGAAGATATTCTCGACGGAACGGACTTGACGGAGGAGAGGCTGCAGGATCCGAACCACAGGTTTTCGTTTTCTGTTCCCCGTCAGCGACTGTGAGACAGATCGGATGTTTTGTCTAAGGAGGATTT
>CAZDMQ010000079.1:0-3887 GCA_964506685.1 uncultured Hyphomonadaceae bacterium
TGGCAGTGTCAGTTTCATCAAGGCCTCCGGTATTGTTACGCCAGGGGAGCGCGACCCCATTAGGCAGCACAGCGCGGCGCGCGCAACTGCATGGAATGACTGGTATCGTTTATCGAACCGGGACAAGCCCCGGTCCTCTTTCGGCCGATGGCCAAATACTGTGATGACGACACCCCGGACAGAAGGGTCGGTTAGGATCTCTGACAACGGCTCGATCTCGGATCTTTTGTCTTAGCCCTGTCATATTGAAGCGTTAAACGGCCAGAGAGTAATTTACGAAGGGTGAGTTGAATATGCGCAATCATCTCGCGGTGTTAGCTTTGCCGGCCCTCATAATGGCGTCCTGCACGAGCATGGACACGAGTTCAGGCGTCCCAACCGAGCCTATGTCAGATGCCAACAGCGAAACGGGGCGGTCGGCAAAAAACGTGATCTTGATGGTGTCTGACGGGGCTGGCTTCAATGGCTGGCTCGCAGCGGACTATTATCAGGGCTTGGCGGGCCAGCAGTCCTATCAAACCCCGCGACCCGACGGCACCATGCCAGTGGTTTACGGAATGAGCCACGACGCGCTCAATCTGATCGACGGGTCGGGAAATCTTATCACCCGGATTGAAGATATCCCGGGCGCCGCTGGCGCGGTGGAGCAGGGCTATGATCCGACCACGCGCTGGGAGCGTTTCGAGAATGCCTTCCGGAACGATTTTGCGCCGCGGAATGCGCTTTACACGAGCTACACCGACAGCGCAGCCGCAGGGACCGCCCTCATGTCGGGTCGAAAGACCGCCAATGGTCGCATTAATATTGACTGGAGCGGGCAGGTGAAGTTCCGCACGATCGCGGAGATCGCGATGGAGCGCGATCGGTCTGCTGGCACTGTGGCCTCGGTCATGGTCTCCCATGCAACGCCGGCTTCAGTGATTGCCCATAATACCTCGCGCAACAATTACGAGGATATCTTCATCGAGATGGTCGAGAGCGATCTCACCGTCATCATGGGCGCAGGCCATCCTTTATACGATGCGAACGGTGCTTCCAGCGAGCCCGAAGATGATGAGGCCTACCAGTTCGTCGGTGGCGAAGAGACCTATACCGCCCTGACCGGTGAAGTGGGGCTGAACGGTTTCACATTCATCGATGCAAAGTCGCAGTTCGAAGCGCTGGCAACCGGAGGGATGTCCGCCGATCGTGTGGTCGGCGTTGCGCGGACAAACTCAACGCTTCAGGCGCGGCGTGAAGGCCTCGCCGATGCTGACACGCCATCGGGCATGGTCTTCAATGAGAACGTACCGGATCTTGCGACGATGAGCCGGGGCGCGCTGAATGTCCTCGGCAATGACGCGGATGGGTTCTTTTTGATGATTGAAGGCGGCGCAGTGGACTGGATGGGCCACGCCAACGACATGCCGCGCTTCATCGAAGAGCAAGCTGACTTCAATCTGGCGATCGATGCTGTCATTGAATGGGTGGAGGAAAACTCCAGCTGGGATGAAACCCTGCTGATCATCACTTCCGACCACGAGACTGGCGGTATCTGGGGCGAGGGAAGCTGGACCAATAGCCGAGGTGGGCCTGTGGCCCGTGACCGCAGCGAGGAATCCATTGTCTCGGCTCGCTTTGACCCCACCGAAGACGTCTTCAACCAATTTCTCGCCGTCCAGGACCGGGGTAAAGGCAATCTGCCAGGCTACCAGTTTGCATCCGGCAACCACACCAATGAGCTGGTGCCACTGTGGGCGATCGGTCCGGGGTCCGAGCTTTTTGCCGAGTTTACACGCACCGATGTGCAGGCCGGTGAGCTTTGGGGGGAGCCCTATGGATGGACGGGCGAGATTATTGATAACACTGTCGTCTTTTTCGTGATGGAGGAAGTGCTCCGCTAGCTCGTTATCGGTGAGGAAAACGCGGCCCATTGAAATTGCGAGCTTCAAGGGCGAATGGACGTAATCGGTTTGGTACTGTGTGTGGCCTTTTGTCGCCAAAACCCCGCAGCTTCGCGCGCGCCTGCACAGGGGGTCTTCCATCTTGGCGCGGGCTCGGTTTCGCTTGCCGTGAGACCAATGCCGGGAGGAAGCGATACAGCCGAAGACGCCTGATACGACCGGGCATTGGACGTGTCCCGCGAGACACCGGAGGCGATTCCGAACACGTATCACGCGCTTCTGGAGGTGGCACGGCGGATTGACGGAGACCGGATCGACGTGGTGTGCGGGGAGACTTTCGTGTCCGATATTGGCTGTCAGGTCTGGCGACTTGGCTGCTGGCCGGGCTGCACATCCTGAAGCACGAGGCGGCCTTCGACCGGATCTCTATGGTGAGGCACGTCCGCGCCACCGATGGCGTGGATGACTCGCTCGTTACTCACTTCGACATCACCCAACATGGCACATGGCGATGCTGTAAGCGGGCGCACCACATGATCAAGAAGATGTTATTCGAGCGGCACGATGGCGCTTGCACGATGGGACCGGCTGAAATTCCGCTCTGTTTTCTTGCCAGAAGCTGCAGCATCGCTAATGCGGGAGGCTATGGACAAGGCAGATTTCGATTTCGACGCTCGGCTCGTGGCAGCGCTGGATGGCAAAACCAAGCCTGTGGGCTCGCTCGGACGCATGGAGCTGCTCGCGGCGACCATCGCCCGTGTTCAGCGCACGCTGACGCCGCAAGCTGAGACCTGCGCGCTCACGATCTTCGCGGGTGACCATGGTATGGCCGCGGCAGGCGTGTCTGCCTATCCGCAGGCTGTGACACGGCAGATGGTGTTCAACTTCCTGGCCGGCGGTGCTGCTGCGAACGTGTTTGCTGCGTCTGTTGGCGCATCTGTTGCGGTTGTTGATACCGGCGTCGCGGGGGAGCCGGTCGCGCATTCCAGCCTTATTGATCGCAGGATTGCTGCTGGCACACAGAACGCGCTTGAGCGGCCTGCGATGGAACACGAGCAGAGGGAAGCGGCGCTTCAGGCCGGGCTGGCGATCGGCCGCGGCCTTGGCGCGGATGTTGCCTGCTTCGGAGAAATGGGGATCGGCAACACATCCTCTGCTTCGCTCGTGGCTGCCAAGGTCATCGGGCGTGAAGTGGACGAACTTGTGGGCCGGGGCACCGGCCTTGATGATGCAGGACTGGATCGCAAGCGGGACCTGCTCGACACCGCAGCGCGCAGAACCGGGTCGACCCTCGACGCTTACACTGCCCTTTCGGAGTACGGCGGCTTCGAGATCGCGATGATGGCCGGGGCGATGATCGGCGCTTCCGAGATCCGTCGCGTGGTGCTGGTCGACGGCTTTATCGCGACCGTGGCAGCGCTTTGCGCGCGTGCGATCTCGCCGGGATGCGAAGCGCATTTCGTTTATGCGCACCGATCCGCCGAGGCCGGTCATGGCATCGTCCTTGATGCCCTCGGCGCGCAGCCCCTGCTGGATCTCGACATGCGACTTGGCGAAGGCACGGGCGCCCTGCTGGCCTTCCCATTGGTCAAGGCAGCCGCCGCGATGCTGAGGGACATGGCCAGCTTTGAAAGCGCTGAAGTCAGCGGCCCGGCATGAAGAACGAGGGCGCGTCTCTTTTGCTGGCCATTCAGTTCCTGACGCGCCTGCCCGTGCCGTCTGGCAATCTCTACTCGCCCCAGCGCATGGCTACGGCGGTGCGCTATTACCCGCTGGTTGGCGTGCTGGTTGGCGCGGTGAGTGCTGGCGTTTTTCTTGCAACCTCCCTCGTGTTTCCAGCGCCGATAGCTGTTTGCTTCGCCATTGCTGCAGGCCTGCTCATTACCGGTGCTTTCCATGAGGATGGTCTGGCCGACACTTTTGATGGCATCGGCGGCGGGCTTTCGCGTGAAAAGGCGCTGGAAATCATGACGGACTCCCGGCTCGGGACCTATGGCACACTGG
>CAZDMQ010000079.1:3987-14574 GCA_964506685.1 uncultured Hyphomonadaceae bacterium
TGGGCGATGGGAGGGCTCGGAGTGGGACATGTGTTGATGCGTCTGTTCTTCGAACCAAAGCTCGGCGGCTATACTGGCGACACGCTCGGCGCGGTGCAGCAGGCCAGTGAAATCGGTTTTTATCTGGGGCTGTTGGCATGGGCCTGATCCTGCTCCGCCATACAACGCCGGCGGTCGAACCCGGGATTTGCTACGGTCAGACGGACCTCGACGTTGCTGACACGTTCAACGCTGAAGCGACAACCGTGCGCGATGCGTTGCCGCCTTACACGCGCATCGTCACAAGTCCGCTGGTGCGCTGCTCCCAGCTTGCACATTTCCTAGGCGGGCAAGCTTCGCTCCCGGTGGAGACGGACCCGCGTCTCATCGAGATGGACTTCGGCGCTTGGGAAGGCCTGGCCTGGTCTGCCATACCAAGGCAAGAGCTTGATGCCTGGGCTGGCGATTTTCTGCATGCCAGGCCCCATGGCGGTGAAAGCGTAGCCATACTGCGAGCGCGCACCCTCGCCGCGATGAAGGACTGGCGCGGGGCCCGAGAGCCCACTTTGATGGTGACGCATGCCGGTGTCATCAAAGCAGCCCTGGCGACAGGCGATAGGGCCGCCGACTTCGATATGAGGATCGACTTTGGCGGTTTCGTCACCATGTCCTGATGTGAAGGAGTTGCCCATGAGTGATGCCCGCACCCATAAGGCAGAGATGCAGAAACTGCAGGCCGAACAGAGGCGCAAGACCAGCGAAGCGTCCGATCCCGGACGCGGTCTCGTTTTGGTCCATACCGGGGACGGAAAGGGCAAGTCCAGCTCGGCCTTTGGCGTGATCATTCGCGCGCTTGGCTGGGGGCACAAGGTTGGTGTGGTGCAGTTCATCAAGGGCAAATGGATCACCGGCGAACGGCAGTTTTTCGACAAGGCCGACGGTGTGGACTGGCACACGATGGGCGATGGCTTCACCTGGGATACCCAGAACCGTGAACAGGATGTTACAGCCGCCACGGCCGCGTTCGAAAAAGCCCGCGAGATGATGGTCAGTGGCGACTATGATCTGGTGGTGCTTGATGAAATCAACATAGCGCTGCGGTATGATTATCTGACGCCGGAGACTGTGCTGGACGCGCTGAAAGCGCGGTCTGACCGAACGAGCATTGTACTCACGGGCCGCGACGCCAAACCTGAAATCTGTGATTACGCCGATCTCGTCAGCGAGATGCGGGAGATAAAGCACCCTTTCAAAGCCGGGATAAAGGCTCAGCGCGGCATTGATTTCTGACGCTGGTGCCGCGCCGGCGGTGCGCAAATACGATTTGACAGCCCCTCGCGCTTGCAGCAAAACTGACGCAGATGGTGCTGCCTTAACCGGGAGCTAAGAGGGAAGCCGGTGGGAATCCGGCGCTGTACCCGCAACTGTCAGCCGGGAGCTGAAGGTCAATATGTCACTGGGGTGCAAGCCCTGGGAAGGCGGCCGGAAGCCTTGATCGGTGAGCCAGGAAACCTGCCATCGCGTCGTTCGTCCGGAGGCCGGGAAGAGTTCTCAGCGGGCGGGAAGGCAAATGCCTCTCCTTTGAAACGACACCCGAAAGGGTCCGGCCGCCCGCATGGGGTTTCCCATGGGGCCGATTGTCGTTTTACAGCGCGCCTCATCCGACGGGCGGCAGGGCGCTTGAGGGGTTTTCCCATGTTTTACAGAACCGCGCTCCTGAGCGCTGTTTCGCTCTCGCTTGCCCTGCCTGCAATCGCGCAGGATGCCGATACCGAGCAAACCAAGCTGGATACGATCATCGTTGAGGGCTCACGCCTTGACCAGGCCGCCACGGAAGTGGGCTCCAGCGTGACCATCATCACCGCTGAGGATATCGAGGAACTCGGCTTCGACTTTGCGCTTGACGCGGTCGCCTCTGCGCCCGGCGTGACGATCAATTCCAACGGGGCATTCGGCGGGTCCGCCAGCGTGCGCATTCGCGGCGCATCCAGCGAGCAGACCCTGGTCTTGATCGACGGCGTGGCGGTGAACGACCCCACATCACCGGGCGGCGGGTTCAACTTTGCCCGCCTCGACACCCAGAACATCGAACGGATTGAAGTGCTCAAGGGCCCCCAGTCCACCTTGTGGGGCACAGATGCCATCGGCGGCGTTGTCTCGATCACGACGAAACGCCCGGATGAGGGGCTCGGTGGCAGTGCGTTCGGCGAGTATGGCTCCTTCAACACGTTTCGCGGCGGCGCATCGATCGGCAACGCCAATGATGTCGGCGACTTCCGTCTCGCTATCGTTGGCACCAGCTCTGACGGCATTTCAAAGGCCGATGAGGACAATGGCAATAGCGAGGACGACGCCTATGAGTCGCTGACCCTGTCGGCCAAGGGCGGCCTGAACCTTGGGGGTGATGTGCGCCTGTCTGCTGATGTGCTCTGGACCGATGCCGAATCCGAATTCGACATCTTTTCCGGTGGCGCCCAGGGCAGTGTGGCAGACGGCGATGAGGTCAGCGAAACCGAGGAGCTCTCTGCCAACATTTCGCTCACAGGCTCGCTCTTCGATGGTCGTCTGGAAAACCTTTTGCTGGTTGGTTATTCCAACATCACACGGGAGAATTTCACAAACGGCGCACCAAGTTTCAATGCCGAAGGCGACCGGACAATTCTGCGCTACCAGGGAACACTGGGCATCAATGACAGCAATACGCTGGCGTTCGGCGCAGAACGGGAAGATTCGTCGGCCAATGATGATGACACATCCCTCAACGGGCTTTTCGTGCTCTATGAGTTCGAGCCCACCGAGACGCTGACGCTGACGGGCGGGCTGCGAAAAGATGACCATGAACGGTTTGGATCAGAGACCACCGGCCGGTTCGCAGCTGCCTATAATCCCAGTGATACGCTGACCGTGCGGGCGAGCTGGGGTCAGGGCTTCAAGGCACCGACCATCTTCCAGACGACATTCTTCTGCTGCGGCGCGACCGCGCCCAATGCTGACCTGCAGGCGGAAACCTCCGAAGCCTTCGATATCGGCCTCGACTGGCGCTCGCCCGATGGGCGCGCGGAAGCCGGTATCACTTATTTCGAACAGGATACTGAGAATCAGATCGATTTCTCCTTCGCAGTCGGCGGCTACGAAAACATTGCAGAGGTCGAAAGCCAGGGCGTCGAAGTCTATGCCGCCTATCAGTTGACCGATTGGCTGCGTGTGTCGGCAGATTATGCCTATATCGACGCCCAGGATGGTGACGGAAAAGCACTCGCTCGCCTCCCGGAACAGTCCGGCGACGTCACGGTATCCGTGGACCCGTCCGGCCCATTCTCCGGCGCCGTCCTGGTGCGCTATAACGGCGAAGAGCCGAACACGAACGGCACGGCGCTCGACAGCTGGATGCGGGTAGACCTTTCAGGCAGCTACGATCTGAACGAGCGGGTGGAGATCTTCGGGCGCGTCGAAAACCTGTTTGACGAGGAGTACCAGCAGATCCTTGGCTACGGCACGCCGGACCTGTCGGGTTATGTCGGCGTGCGCTTGCGGTACTAGCGCCGATGTTGCGGCTGCCGGTCTTGCTCCTGAGTTTCTGGCTTTCGGCTTGCGGCGGTGATCCAACCCCGCCGCAAGCGACCGGAGACAAGCCCATGCGGATCGTCAGCCTCGACTATTGCGCTGACCAGTATGTGCTGAAGCTTGCGGATGCTGAGCAGATCCTCGCCATCTCCCCCGATGCCGTGGAAGATTTTTCCTACATGAAAGACGCGGCGGTGGGCGTCCCGACCGTGCGCCCCATCGCTGAGGATGTGCTTATCCTGAAACCTGATCTGGTCGTGCGATCCTATGGCGGCGGGCCGAACGCGGCAGCCCTTTTCGAGCGTGCCGGTGTGCCTGTCCTGCAGGTGGGCTGGGCCTCGAATGTTGACAGCGAGGAGATGGGGTCCATTCCGTCCCTGATCCTGCATATGGCCGATGGCCTGGGGCAGAGCGCGCGTGGCGAAGCACTTGTCGCCGAATTCAGAAACCGCCTTTCCGCGATTGCCGCCCGCGGCGACGGCAGGTCGGCCATGTACATGACGCCCGCCGGTGTAACCACCGGGCCGGGCTCCCTCGTCCACGAAATGCTGGTAGCCGCGGGACTGGAGAATTTCGAGGCAAGCCCCGGCTGGCGATCATTGCCGCTCGAGCGCCTCGCCTATGAGAAGCCCGACATTGTTGCGGCGGCCTTTTTCGAGAGCCTGACCAATCACCCAGATGCCTGGAGTGCGTCCAGGCATCCGGTCGCCCGTGCCCAGCTTGATGGTCCGGAAGTGGTCCCGCTGCAGGGCGCATGGACCGCCTGCGGCGGCTGGTTCATCCTTGACGCCATAGAGGCGCTTGCGGATGGGGCAACAGAATGAGTCTGGCGCGCTGGCTTACACCAGGCCTGGTTGCGGCAAGCGTCATCGCGATCCTCGCAGCCTGCCTTTTGGGGTCGACACCCCTTGCAGCCGAAAGGGTCCTGGCAGCGCTTTTCGGCGGCGCGGAGGCGGGTGACAGGCTCGTGGTCTGGTCGATCCGTTTGCCCCGCGCACTGGCGGCCTTTCTGGTCGGCGCGGCGCTTGGCCTCAGCGGGGCGGCTCTGCAGGGCCTGTTGCGCAACCCGCTGGCGGAACCGGGCGTGCTGGGTGTCTCCGCCACCGCATCGCTGGCAGCGACGTTTTCGCTTTATTACGGCTTGGTCAGCCTCAGCGCGTGGATCCTTCCACTGGCCGCCATTGCCGGGGCGCTCGCCGCCACCACTCTGCTCGCCGTCGCGGCCATACGCACCCGGTCCGTCGTGACGCTCATTCTGATCGGGGTTGGCCTTTCCAGCTTCGCCGGCGCGCTGATGAGCCTGCTCATGAACCTTGCCCCCAATCCGTTTTCCCTGTCGGACATGATCAACTGGATGCTGGGCTCGGTCGCCAATCGCAGCTTTGACGAAATTACACTGGCGCTGCCCTTTATGGGCGCTGGCGCGGCGATCCTTCTGGCGACCCGACGCGGCTTGTCAGCGCTGACCCTCGGCGAGGAAGCCGCCAGCGGCGTTGGTCTGAACCTCCGCAATCAGCGCATCTTCACAGTCCTCGGCGCCGGTCTCGCCACGGGGGCCTCGGTCGCGCTGGCGGGTGCGATCGGGTTTGTCGGCATCGTCGCCCCGCACCTGATCCGGCCACTTGTCAGCCATGAGCCGGCCCGCTCACTCATTCCATCGGCGCTGCTGGCGGGGCTGATCCTGGTGATCGCTGACATTGGCGTGCGGATCATCCCGACAGACAATGAGCTGAAGCTCGGCGTGGTCGCAGCGCTCATCGGTGCGCCCTTCTTCGTCTGGATCGCCATGCAGAGGCGGGCCGTCCATGACTGAGCTCGTTGCCACGGACCTCACCGTGAGCGCGAAAGAGGCCACCCTGGTCGAGCACGCGAGCTTTCGCTTGTCACCGGGCGAACTCATCGCCCTGCTCGGCCCCAATGGTGCGGGCAAGACCAGCCTGATCCGTGCGAGCCTTGGCCTCGAAAAACCGAGCGGCGGAACCGCGACCCTCGGCGGCGCCCACACCCGTGGCCTCACGCCGGTCGCGCGCGCGCGCAGCGTCGCTTATCTGCCGCAGATTCGGCCGCTGGCCTGGCCAAACACGGTGCGCGACGTGGTCGCCCTTGGCCGGTTCAGCCATGGTGCCGCCCTTGGCCGCCTCAAGGGCCGCGACGGCGAAGCGGTCGCGCGCGCGATCGAGGCTTGCGACTTGGGGCACCTCTCCCATCGCAGCGCCGACACATTGTCTGGTGGGGAGCTCGCCCGCATGCACTGCGCCCGCGCTTTTGCTGCGGAGGCTCCGCTGCTGGTCGCTGATGAGCCAACCGCGGCGCTCGATCCGCGCCATCAATTCCGCATCCTCGACCTCATCGCGGACTTCGTCGCGAAAGGCGGCGGCGCACTGGTTGTCCTGCATGACATCCAGCTTGCCGCCCGCTATGCGTCACGCCTGATCTGGATGAAGGACGGATGCATTGTTGCAGACGGTCCACCTGCTCAAACGCTGACGGCCGAGCGACTTGAAACCGTCTATGGCATCCGCGCCAGCGTTGAGGGCCTTCGCGTGGACATGGCAGGGTCCGTGTGACGGCGAAAGCGCTCATGCTTCAGGGGACGGGATCCGATGTCGGCAAGTCGGTGCTCACCGCGGCGCTCTGCAGGATCGCCCGGCGGCGTGGTATGAGCGTCGCGCCATTCAAGCCGCAGAACATGTCGAACAATGCCGCCGCCTGCGCGGGTGGTGGCGAGATCGGACGCGCCCAGGCGCTGCAGGCGGTCGCGTGCGGTCTTGATCCTCATACAGACATGAATCCGGTGCTACTCAAACCACAGACCGACCGAACCGCGCAGATCGTTGTCCAGGGCCGCGCCATCGAGGCCTTGGACGCGCGCGATTACATGGCGCGCCGCGACCGGCTGATGGGCGCTGTCATGGAAAGCTATGAGCGGCTGGCGAGGCGGCACGACCTCATACTGGTCGAAGGCGCAGGCAGCCCCGCTGAAATCAATCTACGCGCCCGCGATATCGCAAATATGGGCTTTGCCCGCCGCGCCGGCGTACCCGTGTGCCTGATCGGCGACATCGAGAAGGGCGGCGTGATCGCCAGCCTTGTTGGCACGAAAGTTGTGATCGATGCCGAAGATGCGGCCATGATCGGTGGGTTCCTCGTCAACAAGTTCCGGGGTGACCCTCGCCTGTTCGATGACGGCGTGACGGAGATAGAAGCCCGCACGGGCTGGCGTTGTTTCGGTGTGATCCCCTGGCTGACGGCCAGCGCGCGTTTGCCAGCCGAGGACGCCGTGGTGCTCAGTCGCGCAGCATCCGGAAGCCGCGGAGAGCTCAGGATCGCCGCCCCGATGCTCAGCCGGATTGCCAATTTCGACGATGCCGATCCGCTCAGGCAGGATCCCGCCGTGGATTTCCGCTGGGTGCCGCCAGGCGAGGCGATTCCCCGCGACAGTGATCTCGTCCTACTGTTCGGGAGCAAATCCACCCTTGGCGACCTCGCCTTCCTGCGCGCCCAGGGCTGGGACCATGACATCATCGCCCATGCCCGCACGGGCGGCCATGTCCTCGGCATCTGCGGCGGATACCAGATGCTGGGGCAGACGATCACGGACCCCGGCGGCGTCGATGGCGCGCCGGGCGAGGCCGCCGGGCTCGGGCTCTTGAACGTGCATACGGTCATGCTGGGCGCGAAGCGGGTGGCGCCTGTGCGGGCGGTCTGCGCATTGTCCGGCGAGGTGATCAGCGGATACGAAATTCATAGCGGCAGAACGGCCGGGCCAGACACCAGGCGGCCGTTCTCGGTCATCGACGGTATCGCTGAAGGCGCCCGCAGCGCGGATGGCCGCGTTGAGGGCACCTACCTCCATGGGGCTTTCGCCAGCGACAGGTTTCGCCGCGCCTGGCTCGAACGGATTGGCGTGTCGGGCGATCCAGCTTTCAACTATTCGGTCGGCATCGAGCGCGCGCTCGATGACCTTGCCGATGGCGTGGAGGCGGCTGTTGATATCGATGGATTGCTCGGCCTCGCGCAGCCGCTCGGCTGGGCCCCGGATACGCCATGAGCACGTCGGCTCTGATGCTGCTCGCCTGGGCGGTGGAGGTGTTACTGGGCTGGCCGGACTGGCTTTACCGGCGCATCCGCCACCCTGTCGTCTGGATGGGCACACTGATCACCGCGCTGGACAAGGCGCTCAACCGGGAAATCTGGTTCCACTCGGCCCGCTATGTGGCGGGCGCTGCAACCACAATCCTCGTTGTGATGCTCACCACAGCCCTTGCAGCGGGCATTGCCCTCACCCTGCCAGATACGTGGTGGGGCATAGCTCTTGAGGCCGCCTTTGCGTCCAGCCTCATCGCCTCGCGCAGCCTGCATGCCCATGTCGCCGCCGTCGCGCGCCCCTTGTCAGCTGGCAATCTGACGGGTGCCCGCGCCGCTGTTTCCATGATTGTCGGGCGCAATCCGCATCAGCTCGATGAGCCCGGCGTGGCGCGCGCGAGCCTCGAAAGTCTGGCCGAAAACGCCAGCGACGGCGTCATTGCACCGCTTTTCTGGGGCGTGGCCTTCGGGCTTGAGGGACTTGTGGCATACAAAGCGATCAATACGCTGGATTCCATGCTTGGTCACCGAAACGACCGTCACGCCGCCTTTGGAGGTTTCGCTGCAAGGCTTGACGATGTCGCCAATTTCATTCCTGCGCGCCTCACGGGCTTGCTTATCGCCACAGCCAGCCTGAAACCGACCGCCTTCGGTGTCATGATGCGAGATGCCCACCGCCACCGCTCACCCAATGCCGGTTGGCCTGAAGCCGCCATGGCCGGTGGCTTACGCATAAGGCTTTCTGGTCCTCGCATCTATGGAAGCGAAGCCACCGAAGAGCCATGGTTGAACGGTCGCGCCCAAGATCCGACAGGTCAGGATATCCACGCGGGCCTCGCCCTTTATCGAGGCGCGATGGCGCTCGGCGCACTGCTGCTGATCGCGCTGGCGTGGGGTCTGAACCGATGACATTGGACCTGATCCATGGCGGCGCTCTGGATGCCATACGCGCCGCTTATCCCGACGCGCCCGGCCCGTGGATCGATCTGTCGACCGGTATTAATCCCTGGCCTTATCAGGATGTATCGGTTTCGCAGTCTTCGCTTGCACATCTGCCCACGCGCGCCGTCCATGGGGCCTGCCAGCGCGCCATGGCCAATGCCATAGGCGCCGACCCCGAAGCACTTGTCCTCGCGCCGGGCAGCGAACTCCTGATCCGACTACTGCCCGATGTCATCAGGCTCCGCCGCGTGGCGATCCTGTCGCCGACCTATGGCGATCATGCTACCGTCTGGTGCCGCGCAGGGGCCGACGTGATCGAGACCCCTGATCCCTTGGCGCTTGCAGATCAAGTCGACGGCGTGGTCGTCACCCATCCCAACAATCCCGATGGCCGCCTTATCGATCCCGTTGCGTTGGAGGTGGCCCGCGCCGCCCTCGCGGCAAACGGAGGCACGCTGATCATCGACGAAGCCTACAGCGATCTTGTCCCAGAGCATAGCTTCGCGTCCCGAGGCGGCGGCGATGGTCTCATCATCCTGCGGTCCTTCGGCAAGTTTTACGGCCTTGCCGGCTTGCGGCTTGGTGCGCTGATCGCGCCCCAGCCTGTCCGCAGCGCCATGGCCGATCGCCTCGGCGTCTGGCCCGTTTCAGGCGCGGCACTGGAGATTGGTGCGCGGGCCTATGCTGACATGGCCTGGCAGTTCCAGACCCGCTCTAATCTCGGCAAGGCATCGGCCCGTCTCGATACAATCCTCCGCAAAGTTGGTCTCGACCCGGTCGGCGGCACGCCGCTCTTCCGGTATGTCAAAACAGAAAACGCCCATGGCGTTTTTGAGCGACTGGCTCGTGCCGGGATTTATGTTCGCCGGTTTGCGTGGTCGGCAACGCACCTGCGCATTGGATTGCCCGCAAACCGCGAGGCCGAGCGGCGGCTGGCCAGTGCGATCAGTCCTTGAGGGTCAGCGGCAGACCGGCCACGACGACCTCCACGCGGTCACAAACGCGCGCCACTGCCTGGTTGAGTCGGCCCTGGGCATCCCTGAATGCGCGCCCCAATGGTGTTTCAGGAACAATCCCCAGACCCACCTCGTTTGATACCAGAATGATCGGTATTGCTGACGCAGCAATTGCCTTGCAAAGCCGTTCGGTCTCGGTTTCAACATCGCGTCCATTGTGCATCAGGTTTGACAGCCACAGGGTGAGGCAATCAACGACACATACGCCGGTTTGCGCGTCCAACCGGCCGAGTTCCTCTACAAGATCAAGTGGCGCCTCACGTGTCGACCATCCGGGTCCGCGCTCGTCTTTGTGGCAAGCAATCCGCTCGGCCATTTCATCATCCCATGCCTCGGCTGTAGCGATGAACACACGGGTCGTTCCCAGCGAGCCGGCAAGTGCGAGCGCCCTGCGGCTCTTACCAGACCTTGCACCGCCAAGAATGAAATATGACTTCGACATAAGTCGCGACTAGCATGTCGGACCGACCGCAGCCAGCAAGGATAACCGGTGGGCTGGGGCACGGTTTCTTTACATCCGGCCGTTTGGGCCTGGATTTTCCTGAGCTTCTCATCCGCTTGCCGGGCACAAACGGCTCAACCTGCCTCCAGATCGGTCACTCGGACGTCACTGCCGATCGGCCGCCTTTGGCCCTTATCGGCCCCTACTCGGCCGCTGCCACACAGTCCGATGTGGGCCGCAAACGGGACATTCAGATGCGGGACCAATCGGGTCTCAGGTCAGACTAAGCAAACTTTCTTAGCGGCTGGCTGCGTCCCGGTCGGCGCACCCCCGCATGAGGCAGCTGCTTAACCGTGGGAAGAGACGCGCGCAAATCTGCGAATGTTTCGCATTTACATTCGCAGATTGGGTGTGTAAGGCGGGACCAATCGAAGAAGTCCGTTGGTGATCGCAGGAGGGGTCGCCGCTTACGAGTAAGGGAAGCATGATGCTGAAGTTCAATGGCCTGGCGGTTGGTTTTGGTGCGCTCATGATGTCAGGGGCCTGGGCGCAGGACGC
>CAZDMQ010000080.1:0-14347 GCA_964506685.1 uncultured Hyphomonadaceae bacterium
CCCGCCAGGACCCACCGGCAACCGCGCAAGGGGCGGCGGGCAATGATGGCGAGGACGAGGACGAGATCACGCCGCCGCGCCCAAGGCCGATCACGCGCTTCAATCCCTGGAACTGAAGCGCCCTTCCGCGCGTACAGGGACGGGCGGGGCACTGCTGACCGCCCCGCCGGGTTCACCCGCCATCCGGCAAGACTGCCGCAAACCGTTGCACTGCCGACACGATCTGGCGCGAAACCGGTCCCATTGGCCGGTCATGGCCGGCTTCAGCTTGACCGATGACGAGACTTTAACAAAAGCGTCATGCGAGACGCGGCGTCCTCCTCGCCAGCCGCGCTGCCAGCCCACCAGCACAGGTGACACTCGCCATGACCGATCATTCCATCCATCGTTTCCTCACCAGCTTCGGCGCCCTTGCGGTGATCGCAACCGGTAGCGCGACCAGCGCCCAAGCCCAGGACCGCGAGGACGAGGCCCGGCTCGGCACCGTCACGGTTACCGCCCAGCGGATCGAGGAAGACATCCAGGACGTGCCGGTCTCGGTGACAACGCTGGCAGGAGAAAAGCTCGACAATCTCAAGGCCGGCGGCGCCGATATCCGCTTCCTCTCTGCGCGCGTGCCCAGCGTGATCGCCGAGAGCTCCTTTGGCCGCGCCTTTCCGCGCTTCTATATCCGCGGCATCGGCAACACCGATTTCGACCTCAATGCCACCCAGCCGGTCTCCCTTGTCTATGATCAGGTGCCCTATGAAAGCCCGATCCTGAAGGGCTTTCCGGTCTTCGACGTCGCCGCCATCGAAGTGCTGCGCGGCCCGCAAGGCACGCTGTTCGGGCGCAACACGCCCGGCGGGATCATCAAGTTCGACAGCGTCCGCCCCGGCGACGACGCCCCCGATTATGGCCGCCTCGTCTATGGCGAGAACAATCATGTCGAGGTCGAGGGCGGGGTCGGGGTCCGGCTCGGCAAGGCAGCTGCGGTCCGGCTTTCGGGCCTTTTCCAGCGGCGCGATGATTTCGTCGACAATGCCTTCACTGGCGAGGAGGACATCTATGAGGGCTTCGAGGAAGAGGCGGCCCGCGTCCAGCTCCTGCTGACCCCGTTCGACAATGATTTCTCGGCCCTGATCAACCTGCATGGCCGGTCCAACGAGTCCAGCGCGCGGCTGTTCCGGGCGAACGTCATCGAACCGGGCCAGCGCGGCCTCGCCCCCGGCTTCGATTTCGACACCGTGTTCTTCGACGGAGCCGCCGAGTCGAACGGGCCCCTGAGCCAGGAGACCTGGGGGCTGACGGTCACGCTCGAGAAATCCCTCAATGACGCGGTGGACCTGACCTATGTGTTCGGCCGGGAATCGGCGGAAGTCTTCTCGCGCGGGGACATTGACGGCGGCTTCGGCGCCGCCTTCCTCGGCGAGGGCAATTTCGGCCCCGGCTTCATCCCCTTCCCGTCCGAAAGCTCGGGTGAGGTCGATGACCTGACCCAGGTCAGCCATGAACTGCGCCTCGCCTTCGATGGCGGCGGCCAACTCACCGGCCAGTCCGGGATCTTCTTCTTCGACGAGGACGTCAACATCACCTCGCGCAGCTATGACACGCTCGCCCCGGGCCAGCCTGTCAATGGCATCGCGACCCGCGGCAACGAAACCGAGAGTGTCGGCCTGTTTGCCTCCCTCGCCTATGACCTCACCGAGCGGCTGACGGTTTCGGGCGGAGCCCGCTGGACCGATGACAGCAAGGAATTCGTGGTCGAGCGGACGCTGGGGCCGTTCGGTGCCCCGCCGCTCGGGCCGATCTCGGGCTCGGTGGCCGATGACCAGGTCAGCTGGGACCTGTCGGCGACCTACGCGGTCTCTGACGCAATCAACACCTATGCCCGCATCGCGAAGGGCTTCCGCGGGCCCTCGATCCAGGGCCGGCTGGTGTTTGGCGATGCCGTCTCCATCGCCGACAGCGAGACGGTGATCTCCTACGAGGCCGGCGTGAAATCGCAGCTGCTTGACGACCGGCTGCGGGCCAACGCGAATGTGTTCTTCTACGAACTCAACGACCAGCAGCTCACCATTGTCGGAGGTCTCGACAACACCGTGCAACTGTTCAATGCCGACGAGGGCGAGGGCTCCGGCTTCGAGGCTGATATCGAGGCCCTGCCGCTGCCGAACCTGCTGGTCACGGCCGGCCTGTCCTACAACAAGACCGAGATCAAGGATGACCTGCTGATCGCGCCGGGCTGCGGGGCGCCCTGCACCATTCTCGATCCTGCCGTCGTCGAACTCGCCGATGGCAGCCTTGTCGAGGTGCCGCCCGGCGAGGCGCTGCCGGCCGACGGCACGCTGCTCGGTGTCAATATCTCCGGCAACAGCTTCCCGAACGCACCGGAATGGATCGGCAATGTCACCGCGCGGTACGGTATCGATGTGCCGGGCGGCGAGGCCTATCTGTTCACCGACTGGGCCTACAAGGGCGAGACCAACTTCTTCCTCTATGAAAGCATCGAGTTCGGCGAGGATGGCTACTGGGAAGGCGGACTGCGCCTCGGCTATGCCTCCGATCTTGGCTATGACGTGTCGCTGTTCGGTCGCAACATTACCGAGGAAGAGCGGCTCACGGGCGGGATCGACTTCAACAACCTCACCGGCTTCGTCAACGAGCCGCGGGTCTTCGGCATCGAACTCCGCGTCGAGCGCTGATCAACCCGACGCCTGCAACACCCCCGGCAAATGAAAATCGCCGGGTCCCGAAAGGAACCCGGCGACAATTCCGGCCGAACGGCGAGGCGAAAGCTCGCCTCAGACCTTGTAGTACATGTCGAATTCGACGGGGTGCGGATAGGTCTCGAAGCGCAGGACCTCTTCCATCTTCAGCTCGATGTACGCATCAATCTGGTCATCATCCATGACCCCGCCCTTCTTGAGGAAGTCGCGGTCGGCATCGAGCGCTTCGAGCGCCTCGCGCAGCGTGCGGCATACCTGGGGAATGGCCTTGGCCTCTTCCGGCGGCAGGTCGTAGAGATCCTTGTCCATGGCATCGCCCGGATCGATCTTGTTCTCGATCCCGTCGAGACCGGCCATCAGCAGGGCGGCGAAGGCGAGGTAGGGATTGGCTGCAGGATCGGGGAAGCGGGTCTCGATCCGCTTCGCCTTGGGCGAGCTGCCGAACGGGATGCGGATGGATGCCGACCGGTTGCGCGCCGAATAGGCGAGCATGACCGGTGCCTCGAAGCCAGGCACCAGCCGCTTGTAGGAGTTCGTCGCCGGATTGGTCAGCGCGTTCAGCGCCCGCGCATGCTTGATGATCCCGCCGATATAGTGAAGGCAGGTCTCGCTCAGCCCGGCATAGCGGTCGCCGGCAAATGCCGGTGTGTCACCGCTCCAGATCGACTGGTGCACGTGCATCCCCGAACCATTGTCCTGGTAGTAGGGCTTCGGCATGAAGGTCGCCGTCTTGCCATAGGATGCGGCCACGTTGTGGATCACGTATTTGTAGAGCTGGAGATTGTCCGCCATCTTCGTGAGCGTGGCGAATTTCATGCCGAGCTCATGCTGGGCCGGCGCCACCTCATGGTGGTGCTTTTCCGGTTCTAGGCCGATCTCGTCCATGACGGTCAGCATTTCCGAGCGCATGTCCTGCTCGGAATCGACTGGCGGGACGGGGAAATAGCCGCCCTTCGGACCGGGCCGGTGGCCCATGTTTCCGGCCTCGTATTCGCGGTCGGTATTGGCCGGCAGTTCGGTCGAATCGAATTGGTAGCCGGTCTTGTGGGGCTGGGTCGACCAGCGGACATCATCGAAAACGAAGAACTCGGCTTCGGGACCGAAATAGGCGGTGGTGCCGATCCCGGTGGACTGGAGATAGGCTTCGGCCTTCTTCGCCGTGGTCCGTGGATCGCGGTTGTAGGCCTGGCCAGTGATCGGATCGAGAATGTCGCACATCACCGCGAGGGTGGTCTGCTGGAAGAACGGGTCGATCATCGCGGTCGACACGTCGGGCATCAGCGTCATGTCGGACTCGTTGATCGCCTTCCAGCCGGCAACCGACGAGCCGTCGAACATCTGGCCATCCTCGAAGAAATCGGCATCGACCATGTTCTTGTGGAAGGTAACATGCTGCAGCTTTCCGCGCGGATCGGTGAATCGCAGGTCGACATACTCGACATCCTTCTCCTGCATCATTTTCGCAATGTCTTCAGACATGTATCATCCCTCCTCAAGGATAGTTGGAAATGGTTGAATGGTCATCGAAGGCGCGCGAGGGCCGCCGGCTTCGCCTCTCAGAGCGCCTGCGGGCCGCGCTCGCCGGTCCGGATCCGCACCGCCTCTGCAATATCCGACACGAAGATCTTGCCGTCACCGATCTTGCCGGTCTGGGCCGCGCGCGTGATCGCCTCGATCGCGGCGTCCACGGCATCGTCGCCGACAACCACCTCGATCTTCAGCTTGGGCAGGAAATCGACCACGTATTCAGCGCCGCGATAGAGTTCGGTATGCCCCCTCTGGCGCCCGAAGCCCTTGGCTTCGACAACGGTCATCCCCTGCAAGCCGACCTCATGCAGGGCCTCTTTCACATCATCCAGTTTGAACGGCTTCACGACGGCTTCGATCTTCTTCAAGGGACGCTCCCAATGTGATTTTTCGTGTCGTAGGACCGACGGGCAACCGCCGCCAGCTTCCGATGCACACAAATCGGGCAGCGAGCAATGGCGCCTTATTATTGGTCTGCGCCGCCCAATTATCAGGCACCCCGAACCGTGACGCCGCCGTCATTGTTTTTCGCCGCGCGAAATGATAGACCTTCGCAATAGATGCGGAGTCCGTCATGCGCGCCATCCCTGTCATCCATCCAGAGCGCCCGCGTCCGCGCTTCAGGCCGTTCACCGCGATGGCAAGGATGCAGAAGCTGATCCGGAACAAGGAAGACACCGAACAGGTCTTCCGTATCATCGAGGCGCTGAACGGGTCCCATCTCCTCACGGAGTTCGAGGCGTTCCAGTCCACCGCCAAGGGGCGCCAGCGGATCGACGCGCGGCGAGACCTACCGCCGCTGCTCGATGACCATGTCCGGCTGCGGGCACTGCCGGACGGCACGGTCGGGCGAGCCTATATCGATTTCATGGAGCGCGAAGGACTGACCGCCCGGGGACTGGTGGAGGAGTCGGAGAAGGCCTACGGGACCCGCTACAACGACCTCATCCAATGGTATGGAAACCGCAAACGCGACACCCACGACCTGTTCCATGTCCTCTCCGGCTATGGCCGGGACGCACTGGGCGAGGCCTGCCTGCTCGCCTTCACCCACGGCCAGTCCGGCGGCGGGCGCGGCGTGCTGTTCATTGCCTACATGGGCTGCCGCCAGATCAGGAGAGAACTGCCGCCGCACATCGACGTGACGGCCTGCTACCGCGAGGGACGACGCCATGGGGCAGCGGCGGACAAGATCATCGCCGAGGATATCTGCGCCCTGCTCGAGGAACCGCTGGAGGCGGCGCGGGCGCGGCTGAACATTGCCCCGCCGCGCGCCTACCGGACTGCGCTTGCGGAGATCCGCAGGATCACGGGCGAGACGGACGTGCTGGCGGCCGCCTGACATCAGCAACGCCGGCGGCGACGGCGCAGGCAGCAGGGCTTCGGGTGGCAGGAAGCAGGCCGCGGGGGCGCACGTCGCTCGCGATGGCGCCCGCCTCCATTTCCTCTCGACCAACGGCCCCGTCACGTCCTATAAACCTTTCATGAGCGAGTTCCTGCCAGCAGAGGGGCCAACCGGGGTGCCAGGTGAAGGGCCAGCCGAGGGACATTTGAGTTCGGTAGCGACGCAGGAGAACGGGCCGGCCCTGTGGCTCGACACCCTGCCGCGACCGGATGGTGACAGCCACAAGCATTCGCGCGGCCATCTCGTCTGCGTGAGCGGCGAGGCGTCCCGCACCGGGGCGGCGCGCCTCGCAGCGCGCGGCGGCCTGCGCGTCGGCGCTGGTCTCGTCACCCTGCTGTCGCCGCCCGATGCCGTGCTGATCAATGCCGCCCAGGTCACCGCCATCATGGTGGAGAGTGTGTCGGGGCCGGCAGACATTGTCGGCCATGTGCTCGAGGCCAGCGCCAGTGTCGTCGGGCCGGCAGCAGGGCGCAGCGAGGCCACCCGGGAGACAGTGCTGGCCGTGCTCCGCACCCGCCGGCCGACCGTGCTCGATGCCGACGGGCTGACCGTCTTCGAGAGCAGCCAGAAATCCCTGTTCCGGGAATTGCATGGCCGCTGCGTCCTGACCCCGCATCCGGGCGAGTTCCGCCGGCTGTTTCCGGGCCTGGTCGAGCGGTATCCGCTGCATGTCGATGCCACCAAGGCGGCGGCCGACACGACCGGGTCGGTGGTTGTCCTCAAGAGTGCGACCACGATCGTGGCTGCGCCAGGGGGGGCGGTCTTTGCCAACGACCATGCGAGCCCGTACCTTGCCACGGCGGGGTCCGGGGACGTACTGGCCGGCTTCATTGGCGGGCTCATGGCCCAGGGCATGGATACCCTGCCAGCCGCCCTGGCCGGAGTCTGGCTGCATGGCGAGGCTGGCCTGCGGCTCGGCCCCGGACTGATTGCCGAAGACCTGCCCGAAATCCTGCCCACGATCCTCGGCACCCTTCTTAACGGCACGCTTGAAAACCCGTCGGCACCCCGCTAGCTGACGGCGACGGAACGCGGATGTGGCGGAATTGGTAGACGCACTGGTTTTAGGTACCAGTGCCGCAAGGCGTGGGGGTTCGAGTCCCTCCATCCGCACCATTTTTGTTTGATCACCCGCTTCGGCTTCGCCTTCGCGATGGATCGGGCTCAGGGCTGCGGTGCGGTTCGAGGCTCAATCTCGCGCAAAAAACTGCGGAAATTGTGCCGCACCGTCGCATGAAGGCTGCCCGACCGAGTGCCCGGAATGGGGATCACCACCAGCGCCCCTGGAGTGAGCATGTGCGCGCCGGACACCGGAGCAGGGACCCGCGGCCCCAGTTGGGCCGCGCACCCCCTTTGGAGCATCGCTCTCCAAGGTCAGCTCTGCGACCTGCGCATGCAGTGTCTTCAGGTCGAGCACCGGTTCCGGCTCTGCCCTCGCGGCGCCGCCGAACACTGCGGTCGCACGCTCGAGCAGCGGGTTGCGCCATGGCTTGATCTGGTTGGGATGGACGTCGAAATCCTCCGCTAGTTCGATCAGGTTTTTCTCGCCCCGGATCGAGCGGTAGCGCACCGGAGCGCTAGCAAGTTTGATCGGCCTCCGCCCTGACCCGGCTTTTCTGATTGCCCGAGCCACCACTCAGCACGTGCAGGCTGGTTTCTTTCACCTGAACTTTCTATGATCTACGAAGCAGCGCGGAGGGGTGAGCGGTGGCGAACAGGACCTTGGTTTCTTTCATTGCCGTGTTGTGCATGTCTGGCGAGGCGAACGCGCAGGCCTGGGTGCCTCAACGCCTTCAGGCAGAGACCATTGCCCGTTTCGATGCGCCGGACGCTGACCAGGGCGCCGCCGTCGATGAGATGCGTTTCTACGCCATCGATAACTCCATCATAGCCGCCTATGACAAGCGCAGCGGCGAGCTGCTCTCGCGCTGGCAGGGGCCGGAGGGGCCCGCACCGGACGACGAACCCATTGCACACATGAACAGCTGCGTGGCCCACCAGGATCGGCTTGTCTGTGCGAACTCGAACTATTCCGAGACGCCTATGGCCAGCTCGATCGAGGTGTTCAGCACCGCCCCGGTCAGCCACCACGCCAGCCACAGTCTTGGACTGATGGATGAAGGCTCGGTCACCTGGGCGTTGCCGACAAGGGATGGCTGGCTCGCCGGCTTCGCCCATTATGACGGCACCGATGGTGGTCTCGCCTTCAAGGGCCATCGATTTACCGGCGTCGTGACGTTCGATGAGAACTGGCGGCGAACGGGGGGCTATATGCTGCCCAATAGTGTGCTTGAGCGGCTGCGTCCGGATGCTGCCTCGGGCGGGGCGCTGGGACCGGATGGCCTTCTTTACCTGATGGGGCATGATCGGCCCGAGCTCTACGTCCTGGCGAAACCGAGCATGGGGCCGAAACTGGTCCACCTCGCCACGATCAGCGTCGAGGCGGAAGGGCAAGCCTTCTCCTGGGATTTCACGACCAACGCCCGGCACATCTATGCCGTTGATCGCCGGCAGGGCCGGGTCCTTGTCATCAAGGTCCCGCTGGTTGGACTCAACAATCCCCATGCTCGCCGCTTTGAAGTCGGGCAAAATTGAGCTTATCGGTCAACCGCACCGCTGTCATTCACATTGCAAAACGGTACCCGGCCGGCAGCGGAATCTCTCCGCTACCGGCTTCGCAATGATCAGTACCGCCAGTTGATGCCGAGGCGGAACTCGCGGCCATAGATCTCGTAACCCGGATTTTCGGCAACAAAGAATTCATCGCCATTTCGGTAGGTCAGGTCCGGTTCATCGGTGAGATTGGTGCCTTGCAAGGTGATCTTCCACTGATCGTTGATTTCATAGCTCAACTGCGCGCTGACTGTCTCGTAAGCGGCCCGGAAGATATCCTCCTGCGCTGACGCGCCAATCTCGTCGAATATGGCCTCACTCTGATAGGCATAGGCCACACGGCCGGAAAAACCGTACTTCTCGTAATACAACTGAGCATTGAGAATTGTGTCGGCCTGATTGAAGAAGGGCAGCTTCTCACCCGGGCGCTGGAAGACCTCGACTTCGGAATCGATGAATGTCGCGTTTGCCAGGACGCCGAAGCCAGAGAACGCGCCCGGAAGATTCCTCAAATCCTTCTGGAAAGCGAGTTCGATCCCGGCGATGTGACCGGGGTCGGCATTGCTCAGCGTGCTTTCTTCATAGGTATCGAAGACCACACCCAGGAATTCGAAATCCTCCAGCTCCCGATTGAAGCCGTAGATCGCGTTGTCGATCCGTTTGTAGAACGCGCCGAGAGAGAAGGCCCCCGAACCGTCGGCGAGACTGTAGGACGCCGAAGCGTCGAAATTGATCCCGTAGAATGGATCCAGTTCGGGATTGCCGATCGTGTTTGCCGCGCTGAAAAGTACCTCATCGGCCACATCGTCATAGAATTCCGTCACTTCGAGGGTCGAGATCGGCGCGATATCGGGATAGTCCGGCCGGCCGAGATTGGTCGACACCGATGCGCGCAGCTGGAGCTGCTCGGACGCGTTCCAGCGCGCGATCACCGCCGGCAGCACCGTGGTGTAGTCGTAGCTGGCGCTCACATCCACGATGTCGCTTTCACCAAAGGGCAACTCGTCAATGCGCGAACGGCCCTCCGGGATCGCATTGCCCTGTTCCACCGTGTCAACGAACGAGAAGGCCGACACGTTCGTATCGGTGAGCTCGACCCGAACCCCGCCGAGCAGGTTGAAATCCGGGGTCAGGTCGATCGAACCCATCACGAAACCGGCATAGATGTTCTCTTCAAGTGTGTAGTCGTCTTCGATGGAATTGGATCGCGACCCGGCCTCGTCGAAGGAGAACAGGTCGGGATTGGCCGCGAAGAAGGCGTCATATCCACTCTTGTCGGGCACGGGCAGCACCAGGCCAGGAATGTGGACATAGGAGACCCCAAAGCCTGCATCACGGAACAGGACGCCCAGATCAGAGTCGGCCAGGGTGGCTTCGCCCTCAAACGGGAAGCGGGAATCCTGATCGTCGACGCTCTTGTCGCGAAGGATCGCCTTGAAGCCGGTCTTGAAGGTCGTGGCGCGGCCACTGAACGTACCCTCCCAAAGGGCATCGGTGTCGACGGTCCAGGTCTCCTCCTCGACTTGCGAGGTGATGTCGCGATAGCGCGAGACCTCATGAAAGGCCAGGTCGGCCGGCGTCAGCCCGTCCGTCGTGTCGGCATTATAGGTCGGCGTGGCGAAGCCCGTACCATTGAGGAGGAAGCGAACCGGCGCCAGGGCGGGATCGCTGGTGTCGACGCTCGCGCTCTGGGTCTCAACCTCATAATAGTTCAGGTAGGGATTGATTTCTTCCGCTGTGGTGTAGTTGAGATTGCTTTCAATCGTCCAGGCATCGCCAAAGGTCTTCTCGCCGCCGAGGACGATCTGAGTGACAGGGCGTTCCTGCCGCTCGACGCGGGTCTCGTTTTCTATCCGGTAGCGCGTCCAGGCGAACTCGGTTTCCGAAACACCGATGATGTCGCCACGATTGCGCACCGTGAATTCGGGCCGCACCTCTTCATCATTGTATTCGGTGTAATAGCCACGCAGCCAGGCACGTGTGGTGTTGTCCGGGCGGTATTCCAGATTGATCGTGCCATTGATCCGCTCGCGATTGCCAACGGCCGAGCCGAAACGGACCCGGTCGGGATACAGCACGTCAGAAACGCCCTCATCAGCGAAAGCGGCACGCGGGTTTTCGTAGAGATGCGACAGGTATTCCTTGTACCAATATCCACCGTTCAGATAGACGCCGAGCTTGCCGTCCATGAAGGTCTGCGCATAGGCGGCGTCAAAGGAATAGATGTCGTTTTCCTCTCCGAAGTCATTGTACCCGACATCGGCGTTGAGGTTCACCAGCCGGCCGTCATAGTCAAAGGCTGTGGGCGTGACGATGTTGATCGTGCCGCCAATGGACTGCCCATCGAGGTCTGGCGTGGTGACCTTGAATACCTCGACACGGTTCAGTGCCGATGCCGACAGCACATCGAGCGGGGCCGCCCGGCCGGAGCGGCCATCGGTATCGGACACGCCGACAGTCTGGCCGTTCAGCGTGACATTGTTGAGGATCGGATCGACGCCCCGGATCGACACGTAGCGTCCCTCACCCTGGTCCGGGCGCAGATAAACTCCCGTCAGCCGGTTGATCGCCTCGGCCACATTCTGGTCAGGAAGGCGGCCGATGCTGTCGCCGGATACGATTTCGACCAACTTGTCTGAATTCAGCTCCAGCTCACGCGCCCGATCAAGGCCGCTGCGAAAGCCTTCAACCACGACAATATCCAGGACGACTTCGCCATTGTCCTGTTCAGACGGCGCTGGCCCTTCCTGGGCTGCGGCCACGCCCGCAAAACCAATAATCGCCGATGCGCTGGCCGTTGCCAGATAAACCGCGTTGAAATATTTCATGATCCGCCCCTCAGACCCCGTTGATTGTCTCTTTCGATGGGCGGCAGCGATGGCAGCCGTTCATGAAGCCTTGAGAACACTTTTGTGAACTTTTTGAGATACTATTCGGTATCCCAGTGTGCCCCGGGGAGTCATTTCGGTGCGTTTTCAGACGGTTGACCATCCGTGGCGCCGTGGAGTGACGGGTTATCTGGCGAGCGAGACAGTGTCTCGCCGTTCTCGATTTTCCCTCAGCAATCCCTACAAGCTGGTCTTGCGCGGCCAGCTTTCGACGCCATTGCGCAGTTCGCTGGCCAACAGGGTCAGCGGTGACCAGAGCGTCTGACCCCGACTGTCGATCACGTTCACCGTCACGCTCGGATCGGACCGGGTCATGTCAAATGCAAGCAGGCCGAAATTGTTGATCCCGAAGATGGCGGGCCGGATGGGCCGATCACCCCGAAGCATGGCAACAGGATCCATGGTTGCTTCAAGGGGGCGAGGATTGACCTGCGCGAGCGCCGAGCTGACGCAGTCGTAGAGATCATACCCTCCTTGCTGACTGGCCGGGATACAGTTCACCTGTGGGAAGTGGGTGTCGCCCGACAGCAGGATGACGCCGGTGATATTCTGCTCACGGATGAAATCGATCAGGCGCTGTCGTTCATTCAGGAACGACGCCCAGCTGTCCCCGCCCGGGCCTTTCAGCTTCGACCAGCCACTGCCGCAGGCCAGCACCTTGAATGGCGCGCGGCTGGCAGCCAGTTTGTCCTTGAGCCAGTCGAACTGCCCGCGTCCCAGGAGGGTCTTGTCCTCGGTGTCGGCGTGCGCGTTCGGATCACGATGATAGCGACCGTCCAGGCAGAAGAAATCGACGCCGCCATAGCTGTAATCGAAGAAGACACCGGCGGTTTGCGCTGTGCCAGCTTTGGGGTTGATCCAGTAGCGGTGGAAGAGCTCCAGTGTCTCCCGCTTGATCGGGTTGGTGCGGTCAAAATTGTCGAGCCCGAAATCATGATCGTCCCAGATGGCCATTTGCGGGATCGACCGGCCAACCTTCTGAAAGGCGGGCACGAAACGTTGGCGTTCATATTCCGAGGCGATGATCTCCGGATTGAGGCTGTCGCCGTAGATATTGTCGCCCAGCCAGAGGAAGAGGTCCGGATCCCACAGGCCGACGGCATCCCAGACCGGCTGGTAGGGGTCGTCCTGCACCCGCGCGCACGAGCCAAAGCCGACGCTGAAACGCGCCGGCCCCCGGGGCGCGGTGGTCACCGTAAAGGGTGGAAACCGCCGCAGATACCTGTCGGCGCCGCCGTCCACGCGAAGCCGGTAGGAATATTGCGTGCCCGCGCTCAGCCCCTCAAGGGCGGTGCGCACTGTGAACCCGTCAGCAGCGCTCGCGCGGAAGGGGGCGGTCTTGTGCCAGTCAGGCGAAAGCAGATCATCGGTGTACTCAATGACGGCGTCGAAATAGTCACCGCTCATGCGCAACCAGACGGGCACCCGACTGGTGCCTGGCGGGCCGATCATGGGGCCGAGCATGACCCGCGGCTTGCCTTCTGGATTCGGTTCGCCAAAGCAGGGCGCGGCTGCTGCGCCCATCGCCCCCAGTATGACACCGCGCCTGTTCCACATGAAGCCACCCTCCGACCCCATCGGTGATAACGCAAGGATGCGACGCTTTCATGTAATTTCAGCCCCCGGCGCGGAGGGGCGATCCGGGCGAGGAAGATGTCGTCATCAAGTTGCGCTGCCCCCGGCTCCGATCCACCCCGGCCGACCGAGCCGGCCCGGGCTTGCGGCGAACCGGCAAATGCCTTTGCGTCTCGTGGGCCAGTTCGGCCATGGGCCCTCGCACGTTCTTCATTTTCGCTGAAGGATGCCGCTAGCACACCAAGGCTTGATCCGTGGGGGCCGAACTTGCGGACCGCCAGCGGAACGACCGGGGCAGATTGCGCCTGAACCGCGCCTGCACGATCCAGACTGCGGGTGCGCCTGGCGGCGGGGTGATGGGCGTTCAGTTTTCGCTTGTCCCGCCGTCGTCGCTGGTTTCCGCCATGATGGCAGGTTGCAGTCCGAGAAGGATGTTGAGAACCATCCGTGTCGGGGCGAGGCTTCCCTGAAGGCCGCCAGCGCGCGAGACCGCCAGGCCCTCGACAATGGCGATCAGTGTGCCGCTATACATTTCAATATCGATCGCGGGCCGCCCCCCCTTGATGCGGAACACTTCGCTGACGACCGCCTTCAGGGCGCTTCGGTGGCGGTCGATCATGTCGGAAAATCCCTCGGCGAGTTGCAGATTGCGCCGCGACTCAAGCTGCAGTTCCACACCCAGGACAGACAGGTCCATCCCGATACTCGTGTCGGGTCGGTCAAGTTCGTCGAGAAAGGCGTTCATGGCCGGCTCAAGGGTGTCGGGCCTGACGCGCGCGTCCGCAAGCAGGGTCTCGAGCCTCTCGATCTGACGCATGAGGCCATCCGACAATAGCGAGAGGAACAGTTCCTCCTTGCTGGCAAAATGAGCGTAGACAGCGCCCTTCGTATAGCCGGCTTCGGCGGCGATCTTGTCCAGCGAGGCCCCTGAATAGCCCTCGGCCGCAAACACGCGCCGGGCTGCAGAAATCAGTGCCTCGCGCGTGCGGGCCTTGCTCTCGGGGCGCGTCAGTCGCCGCGGCGGGACGTGTTCTATGTCGGGCATGGCGCCACCTCAAATGTCGAAATTGACATACTTGCCGGCAGTTTGATGGGGCGGTATATGGACGGTCCGAAACGGGCAAGGCAGACAGCGGCCATGTCGCACGCGCAGACGACTTGGATCAGGAAGTTTCACCCTGATAACGCGCTGGGCTCTGATCAGATTGCTGGGGTTGCTCATCGCCCCGCCTGTCATCGCCATCAAGACCGCTTCGATACATGTTGCCACCTGGATTGCCCGTATCAAGCCCCCGGGGGCACGCCACCCAGCCGGTGACCTGAGCGCAAGGCCATCATGCGCAGCGAGGAATTTCGCGAAAGCAGTCTTCAGGGTGAACAGGTACGCGCTTGCAGCGACATCGAAACCGATGACGGTAGCGGCGGGATGGATCATCGACAGAAAGCTTGCATCGGCTTTCTCCCGCCGGAAGGCGATGCGATAGACCTCCTTGAGTTTGAGGAAGTAACCCTCGAAAAGGTGGCGCCAGGCCGCCTTGGCCCCGGACCGCGCGATCTTTTCCGAGTCTGGATACAGGCTGAGCCAGACGACCTTGCGTGGCTCAACCTCGCTGTAGCGCCGCGGAACGCGC
>CAZDMQ010000081.1:0-13874 GCA_964506685.1 uncultured Hyphomonadaceae bacterium
TGTTCCGTGTGATGCTGGCGCCTGATGACAGGCCGAGCGGGATCTCCGATTCGAGCGGAGTGCCGTTGATGGCCGTGATGGTCAGGGGCGAGCCGTCGGCATCATCGTCATTGGCAAGGACGTCGAGCACGATGGCCTGGTCCTCGGGCGTGGTGGCCGTGTCCGCGGCAGCCGCAGGGACACTGTCGTCAAGGGAAACGAGGCTGATCGCCACCTTGTCGAAACGTGCCAGCTCCTCGCCGCCCTTGATGCCGCGGAAGCTCACGCTGTCGCCCGGCCGCAGCGCCAGGTCGCTGACATGCTGCTCGGCGGTACCCAGCCCGCCGCGGCCCCCGACACCCTGCCAGGCATCCACGACCACGCCGTTCACGAGGATCTGGAAAACGGCGACGCCGTCGCTTTCATTGAAGAAGGTGACATCGAACCGGTACGTCCCGGCCGCGCCCGTGAAGGTCCCCGTCGCCTCGCCCGGCGCGTCGAAGGTGCGCACGAGGCCGTTGGCCGATGCATCTGCCCGGGTTTCGGCCACGTAGCCGCCGGTCAGCTCCAGCGTTTCGATCTCGACCGTTCCGACGCCCAGTTCGCCCTCGTCCAGTTGTGGCGGAGGAGGCGGAGGCGGAGGAGGTGGCGGTGGTGGAGACACCGGATCCTGCAGGGTCAGGTCGACGGCATCGAAGCGGCCGAGTTCCTCGCCGCCCTTGATCCCGCGCAGGGTCAGTGTCGCGCCGTCGGCAAGGTCGGCCTCGAAGCTGCGCACGGATGGGGTGCCGAACCCGTTCACGCCGCCGGTGCCCCGCCAGGACTGGACCACCTCGCCATTCACCAGAACTTCGAAGGTGGCGACGCCATCGCTTTCGTCGAAATAGATGACGTCGAAAAGGTAGGTCCCGGCCGGGCCGTTGAACGCTGTGGACGCGGTGCCCGATCCCTGAAGCGCGCGAATGAGCTGGCCGCCTGAAGCGATGTCGCGGGACTCGATCGTGTAGTCCCCGGTCAGCGTAAAGGTTTCCGCCTCCAGGCGGAGCGTATCCGGCATCTTCTGAGCCCCTTTTCCGGGGCGCCGTCCGCGCCCCACCTCGCAGTCACCTTTCCGCAAACACGGAAGGTGATCCCACCCATCCCCTGGCTACTGGCAAATTCTCGCGCCGCGAGATACACCCAGATCACCACAGATGCGTGGAATTCCGGGGGTTTGCGGCGTCGTGTCGCAATGCTTCGCGCAGAGGGTGTGCGCTGCCGGATCTTGGGCCGATTGCCCGGCGGAGACGGCCGATGCCTCCCCGGCGGGCTAGCTCAGGGTCATGGAGACGATCTTGTCCGGATTGCGGGGCGGCTCGCCGCGATTGAGCTTGTCGATCACGTCCATGCCATCGGTGACCTGGCCCCAGACCGTGTACTGGCGATCGAGAAAGCTGGCATCGTCGAAGCAGATGAAGAACTGGCTGTTGGCCGAGTTGGGATCATTTGTGCGGGCCATCGAGCAGGTGCCGCGGACATGCGGTGCGGCGCTGAATTCCTGCGCCAGATCGGGCTTGTCCGAGCCGCCGGTGCCAAGTCCCTTCGGACACCCGGCCTGGGCCATGAAACCGTCGATCACGCGGTGGAAGACAATCCCGTCATAGAACCCCTCGCGGGCGAGGTCCTTGATCCGCTCGACGTGCCGCGGCGCCAGATCGGGCTTGAGGGCGATGGTCACGGTCCCCTTCGTTGTTTCCATTGTGAGTGTGTTTCCGTCGGCCATGATGGGTCCCTTTTCTCGAGTGTGCGCGGGATGCGAGTCTGGCGTGCGCGCAGGATGCCGGCGCAGGCCTAGCCCGGATTGGGCGCAGACGTCAAAGTCCCCGCCCGGCGCTGGCGCAAGCGCGACCACGTGTCCGCGCTTGCGCCAGGCCAGAAGTGGCAAGGCCAGAAATGGCAAGGCCAGGCCAGGCCAGGCCAGGAAAGGCAAGTCCAGGCCCTGCCGTTCTGCTGACCGGATCAGCCGCCCATCTTTGCGAGGCAGAGCTTGTGGCCGTCGGGATCGCGGAAATACGCGCCGTAAAACACGCCCGGCACACGCTCGCCCGGGGCGCCGTCATCGGTGGCGCCGAGTTCGATGGCCTTGTTGTAGGCGGCGTCGACGGCGTCGCGCGAGGCGCAGGCGAGGGCCGCCATGACGCCATTGCCGCAGGTTGCCTCGCCGCCGTCATAGGTCCCGCCGATGGCCAGCATCGGAGCGCCCGGGCCGGTTCCGTAGAAATACAGCCGACCATTGTCGAACAGGCGCTTGGCGCCCAGCGCCGGCATGAATGCGTCATAGAATGCGAGGGCTTGGGGGATGTCGTTCGATCCCAGGGTTACATAGGCCAGCATGGCGTCCTCCTTGTCTTGTCCGGTATGGACCTGCGCGACTATTGTCGGGCGCGTCGCCGCCGACAAGGGGCAATCGCTTGACGTTTACGTCAACGGGTGGCGTATGCGGACGTGCACACGAAACCGACAGGAGGATCCATCCCATGACCGATATTCGCTTTGACGGCCGCGTGGCCATCGTGACCGGCGCCGGTGGCGGGCTTGGCCGGCAGCATGCGCTGGAACTGGCGCGTCGCGGTGCGAAGGTCGTGGTCAACGACCTGGGCGGCTCGGTCGACGGAACGGGGGGCAATTCGGCGGCGGCAGACGCCGTGGTCGAAGAGATCAGGTCGATGGGCGGCGAGGCAATCGCCAACGGCTCGTCGGTGACCGATGATGCCGGCGTGCAGAAGATGATCGACGACACCCTGTCGAGCTTCGGCCAGATCGACATCATCATTGCCAATGCGGGCATCCTTCGCGACAAGTCCTTCTCCAAGATGACGCTCGAGGACTTCCGGCTGGTGGTCGAGGTGCATCTCATGGGCACGGTGAAGCCGTTCAAGGCCGCCTGGGAGCACATGAAGGAACGCCAGTATGGACGGCTGGTCGTCACCACTTCCTCGACCGGGCTCTACGGCAATTTCGGCCAGGCCAATTACGGCGCTGCAAAGCTCGGCCTCGTCGGGCTGATGAACACCCTGAAGATCGAGGGCGCGAAGTACAACATCAAGGTCAACACGATCTGCCCCATCGCGGCGACCCGCATGACCGAGGGCCTCATGCCCGAACCGATGCTCGAACAGCTCAAGCCGGAATATGTCACCCCGGCTGTGATCAACCTCGTCAAGGATGATGCGCCGTCGGGGGTCATCCTGTCGGCTGGCGCCGGGGCGTTCTCCATGGCCCAGATCGTCGAGACCCGGGGCGCCTTTGTCGGGACCGGCGAGGCGCTGACCGCCGAGGCGGTCGCTGCGAAGATGGACCAGATCACCGACACCTCCGAGCAGACCCATTTCGAGACCGGCGGCGGCCACGGCCAGAACATCTTCGCCCGGGTCAGCGAAGGGGCGTGAACGGGCTGCGCGGCCCCGGACCTTCCAGCCAATCCAGCGCCCCGGCCTTGTTGCCGGGGGCCGTCAGGCCTGTGCTTCGCAGGCGCGATATGGCCCTGCGGTCTCGGGAGGAGGAGGCATGGCGAAAGGGCCTCTGCAGGCCGCCCGGTAGCGGGACCTCGAGACAATCGTGGCGGCTTGCCCGGCCCTCAACGGCCAGGGCGAGGGGGGCACAGCTGCGGCCGTGCCCCTTGCCGTGGAAACCGGCGCGGCATGCGACGGCAGATGCCGCTGGCATATCGGTTGCCAGCGCAGGGGCGTGTCCGGGTTGAACCGTATCAGCCGTCGCGGAATTCGGGCGGGCGCTTTTCGAGGAAGGCAGTCACGGCTTCCCTCGCGTCATGGGTGCCGGACAGCAGCGCCTGGTGGCGGTCCTCCACCGCGAGGGCGGCCTCGAGGCTGGGTGCGTCAAGGGCCAGGCCGAGAGCCTGCTTGGAGAGCCTGAGGCCCATCGGCGCGACGGCCAGCATCTGTTCGACCAGTTCGGCCCCGGCGTCCTCGAGCTCCGTGGCTGGGACAATCCTGGATGCAAGTTTCACATGCAGCGCTTCTTCGGCATGCATGAACCGGCCGGTGTAGATCAGCTCGGCTGCCAGCGAGGCCCCGACAAGGCGCGGCAGGAAATAGGAGCTGCCCATGTCGCAGCCGGTGAGCCCGATCTTCGCATAGGCGGCATTCATTCGTGCGTCCTCGGCCAGGATCCGGATATCGGATGCAAGAACGAGCGAGAAACCACCGCCGCAGGCCGGCCCCTGGACGAGCGCCACGATCGGCTGCGGACAGCGCCGCATCGCCCGGTAGATGTCGGATATCCGGGTCTGCACCTCCCAGGCGCGGCGCGGGCCGGTCGTGTCCAAGTCGCTTCCGGGCCCCTCGCCCGGCTGCATGTCGAGCCCGGCACAGAAAGCGCGCCCGGCGGCCTTCAGCACCACGATTCGCGTCTCGGGCGTGCGGCAGAGCCCTTCGAAATAGTCTCGCAGCGCGTCGACCAGCGCCATGTTCAGCGCATTCAGCCGGTCGGGCCGGTTGAGGGTGACATGATCGACCGCGCCGCGATGTTCGATCAGGAGCGGTCCTGGCTGGGTTGTTGTGCTCATGGGGTCTCTCCCAGGCCGAGGCTGGCGAGGATAGTCTCGGTGTCGGCGCCATGGCGAGGGGCCGGCGCGCGGACCGTGGCCGGCGTCGCGCTGAAGCGGACCGGGTGGGTCATGCTCCGCATCGGGCCGGCCTCGGGATGCTGGATTTCTCTGAAAAACTCAACCGCCTTGAGGTGCGGGTCCTCGAGGACGGTCTCCATGGTGTTGTACCGCATCGCCGGAATATTCGCTTCGTCCAGAAGCCGGAGCCACGCATCGGTGGTCTTGGTCAGGGCGACCTCGCCGATCAGGGCATAAAGTTCGCCGATATGCTCCGTTCGGGATTTGTAGTCAGAAAAGCGCGGATCGTCGAACACACCCGGCCGCCCGCCCATCTCGAAGAATTGTGCCCACTGGTCATCGCTGTAGGGCACCAGCCCGATATAGCCGTCAGCCGTGCGGTAGGGCTTGCGATTGGCATTGATCGAGCGGGTGTAGGCCATCCGGCCATTGCCGGGCAGGAAGGTCTCGCCATAGAGGTTCTCGACCATGTTGAAGAAGGTGAAGCTTTCCAGCATCGGCACCTGCACGAACTGCCCCTCGCCGGTGCGCTGGCGGTGGAACAGGGCGGCAAGGGTCGCATAGGTCGCAAACAGGCCAACCGTCTTGTCGGCCACCAGCGAGGGCGCGTATTCCGGGTCTCCGCCCGAACGCATGGCATTGAGCGCGGCAAAGCCGGAGGCGCCCTGGATCAGGTCGTCATAGGCCTGGCGGTGCTCATAGGGGCCGCCCGCCCCGAAGCCCGCGCAATGGACATAGACGATGTCGGGCCGGATCGCCTTCACCGCCTCATAACCGAAGCCCAGCCGCTCCATGCCGGCCATGCGCACATTGTGGAAGAAGACATCGGCGTCCCGGAGCAGCGCGGTCAGCGCGGCCTTGCCGGCATCGGTCTTGCCGTCGAGCACGACCGAGCGCTTGTTGCGGTTGAGGTTGGCGTAGATCGGGCCGAGATCGCCGGTCGGCGAGGCGCCGGCATAGCGCATGATGTCGCCTCGGCCCGGCGTTTCCACCTTGATCACCTCGGCCCCGAGATCGGCGAGGATGAGCGTGGCAAAGGGGCCGAGCACGACGCTCGACATGTCGACGATCTTCACGCCCTGTAGCGGGCCGCCCGCTTCAGCCGTTTCCGTCACGGCGCACCTCCCTTAGTGTTCTCTCCTGCGCTATTGGACCCGCAGCGCACAACAATATCAAGCGATGGGTCGCCGCAAACCGGGAGTGTGCCATGATCACTGCGAACCTAGCCGGAAAAACAGCGCTGGTGACGGGCGCCTCCTCGGGCTTCGGCGCCCATTTCGTGCGCGTGCTGGCCGCGTCCGGGGCCAGCGTCATTGCTGCTGCGCGGCGCGGGGACCGGCTCAGGGCGCTGGCCCGCGATGTCGAGACCGCCGGGGGACGGGCGGCGCCGCTGGTGCTGGATGTCACCGACCCTGCCGCCGTCCAGGACGCCTTTGACCAGGTCGGCGCGGTTGACATCATCGTCAACAATGCCGGCGTGTCCGGCTCGACCCGGGCCCTCGACACCCCGCCGGAGGAATGGGACTGGACATTCGGCGTCAATGTCCGCGGGCTCTGGTTCGTTGCCCAGGCCGGCGCCCAGCGCATGGTCGCCGCCGGCAAGCCGGGGACGATCATCAATATCGCCTCGATCACGGGGATGCGTCCGGCGGCCGGGAACACCGCCTATGCCGCCTCCAAGGCGGCGGTGATCCAGATGACGCGCAATCTCGCCCTCGACTGGGCCCGGCACGGGATCCGGGTCAATGCGCTGGCGCCCGGCTATTTCCAGACCGACCTGAACGAGGACTTCCTGGCAAGCGCATATGGGCAGGCGATGATCCGGCGTATCCCCCAGCGCCGGACGGGCGCGTTCGAGGAACTGAACGGACCGCTGCTCCTGCTGGCTTCCGAGGCCTCCAGCTACATGACCGGCGCGGTGATCGCGGTCGATGGCGGCCATCTTTGCGGAGCGCTCTGAGCCCGCCTGCCCCGGCCTTGGGCATGCTGGCGAAGACGGGCCAATGTGAAACAAATGTTTCATTTCCGGCTGAGGGCGTCTAGGTCCACGAACGGCGGAAGGTGATCGACGAAGGGGCAGGGCCGGGATGGAGTGGGGCTGGGACAATCTGCGCGCGCTGCTGGGGATCGCCATGATCATGGCGCTGGCCTGGGCGGTGTCTGAGGATCGCGGGCGGTTTCCCTGGCGCATCGTGCTGGGCGCAGTGGCCATGCAGTTCGCCTTCGCGCTTGTCCTGTTCGGCCTGCCGCCGGTGCGCCGGGTCCTGTTCCAGGCGAATGTCATCGTCGATGCGCTGGAGGATGCGACGCGCGCGGGCACGAGCTTCGTGTTCGGCTATATCGGTGATAATGCCGCGGCCAGCGAGATCATGGCCGGCGAGGCACCGCCGCTCTTCTTCTTCCAGATCCTGCCGATCGTGATCGTTGTCGCGGCGCTGTCGGCCATGCTCTGGCACTGGCGGATTCTGAGATGGGTGACAAAGGGCTTCGCGCTGGTGTTCCGCCGCGCCATGGGGCTGGGCGGGGCGACCTCGCTGGCGGTCTCGGCGAATGTATTCATGGGCATGACCGAGGCGCCGGTGCTGGTGAAACCCTATCTCAGGGGCATGACCCGCTCGGAGCTGTTCATCCTGATGACCACGGGCTTTGCCACCATCGCCGGCAGCGTGCTCATCATCTATGTCACTTTTCTCGAGGACGCCGGGGTCTCCTTCAATCCGCTGGCCCAGCTCCTCACCGCGTCGATCATGGCCGCGCCGGCGGCCGTTGCGCTCGCCCTCGTCATGGTGCCGGAGACCTCTGGCAAGGACGAGCGGGCGCACGAGCCGGACTTCGAGTACAGCTCGACCATGGATGCCTTCGCAACCGGGGCGTCGGACGGGCTCAAGATCGTGCTCAACATCATGACCATGCTGATCGCGGCGCTGGCCCTGCTTTACCTTGCCAATTCGCTGCTGGCTCTCCTGCCGGATGTCGGTGGCGCGGCCCTCTCCATCGAGCGGGTGCTCGGCTGGCTGTTCATGCCGCTGATGTACATGATCGGCATTCCGTTCGAGGAGGCGGCGAGGGCCGGTTCGCTCATGGGGGTGAAGACGGTGCTGACCGAGTTTGTCGCCTTCCTGCAACTCGCCGCCATTCCCGAAGGCGAGATCAGCGAGCGCACCCGGATCATCACCGCGCATGCAATCTGTGGGTTTGCCAATTTCGGCAGCATGGGGATCCTGATCGGGGGGTTAACCATTATTGAACCCGAACGCCGGGAGACGTTCCTGGCGCTGGCGTGGAAGACGCTCCTGTCGGGAACGCTGGCGACCTGTATGTCCGGCGCGGTCGTGGGGGCGCTGCCGGTCGGCCTGTTTCTCGGGAGTTGATCATGCGGACGCTTGTCTTCTGTGGCGTGACGGCCTTTTTTGGCGCCGCCGCGGTGGCGCAGGACGCAGATGTCCTGCCACAGTGCGAAGCGGGGGAGGGCTCCCGGCCGGCGGCTTGCGTGGCAGCCGACGGCCGCACGCGCATGCGCCTCGCAGATGCGCGGACCTATGACCCGGTGACCGTCTATGGCGACCGGCTTGCTTCCGAACCCGGAAGTTACTCGGTGATCGGGGCTGAAGAGGTCATCACGCTGGCCGCCGACCATCCGGCCGAACTCCTGAACACCCTGCCGGGTGTCAATATCCAGATGAATTCCGGCCAGGAACACCTGATCGCCATCCGCTCGCCGGTACTGACCGGCGGGGCGGGGCAGGGCAGCTTCCTGATCCTCGAGAACGGCGTGCCGACCCGTTCGCCCGCCTTCGGCAATGTCAACAGTCTGATCGAACCGCACCATGAAGTGGCCAGCGCGGTTGAAGTCGTGCGCGGTCCGGGGAGTGCGAAATACGGCTCGAACGCGGTGCACGGCCTGGTCAATGTCTTCCTGCCTGAGCCCGGCGCGCGGGCTGGCGGCGCCGACTTGCGTGTGTCGGCCTCGACGCTGCAACGCTACCGGGGCGACGGGGTGGCGGATCTTGGCGCAGATGCAACGGTCGCTCTGTCGGCGCAGGAGGATGTCGGCTGGCGCGACAGTACCGGGCTCGACCAGCAGAAGCTGTCGCTGGTGACCGGCTCGGCGCTCGCGGGATGGTCGGCGACGGCCTGGCTGAGCCTGCAGAACATGCACCAGGAGACCGCCGGCTTCATCGAGGGCCAGAAGGTCTATCGCGATCGCGACATCGCCCGCTCCAATCCCAATCCCGAGGCCGGGCGGGATGCCCGTTCGGCGCGGGCTGCGATCCGGCTGGAACGCCCGCTGGGCAGCGGCACGCTGAGCCTCACCCCGTTTGCCCGCGCCCAGGAGATGAGTTTTCGCCAGCACTTCCTGCCCTACAAGGGGTTCGAGGAGAACGGTCACTGGGGCGGCGGGCTGCAGGCGCGCTGGGAAGGGATCGAGTTATCCGATGCCGTGACGGTCAGCCTGGGCGGCGACGCCGATCTCGCCACAGGATACCTCAAGGAGACCCAGGACGACCCGTTCGGCTTCTTCCCGGGCGACGCGCGGTTCCCGGTCGGGGTCCATTATGATTATGATGTCGACACCGTGGCCCTGGCGCTGTGGGGCGAGGTGGACTGGGCGGTGACCAGACGGCTCAGCCTGCTGGCCGGCCTGCGCGGCGAGACCCATGATTATGACTACACGACCAGCATCCCGGCCGGGATCCGCGGCCGGTTCAATGTGCCCGAGAACCGGTCCGATTCGTTCGACCTCATGACCCCGAAGCTCGGCGCGGTGCTGGCCCTTTCGGACGATCTTGACCTCTATGCCAATTATGCGCGCGGTGAGCGTGCGCCCCAGGCCTCGGACCTCTACCGGCTACAAAGCCAGCAGATCGCCGGGGAAGTGGAGGAGGAGACGGCAGATTCGGTGGAGATCGGCCTGCGTGGATCGGCCGGGCCCCTGCGTTTCGACCTCGCCGCCTATCATATGGAGAAGGAGAATTTCTTCTTCCGCGACGCGGACGGCCTCAACGTGCCCGATGGCGCAACAGACCATACCGGCGCCGAACTCGCCGCGCGTGGCGTGGTGTGGGAGGACAGTGCGACGGCGGGGCGGGCGCTGACCGTCACGGGCACGCTGGCCTGGTCGGACCAGACCTATGCGTTCACTCGTCCTGTCGGCAATGCGTCCGAGGCCATCATTGCGGGTGATGCGATCGACACCGCGCCCGAATGGCTCGCCGACCTGACGCTCGACTACGCCCATGATGAGCGGACCCATGTGGCACTCAGCCTCGAATATATCGGCGAATATGTCACCAACCCGGCGAATACGATGACCTATCCGGGGCACACGGTCACCAGCGTGCGGCTTGGTCATGTCCTGTCGGACACGCTCGAAGGCTTCCTGATCGTGCGCAACCTGTTCGATCTCGAATATGCCGACCGGGCGGATTTTGCCTTCGGCGATGCGCGCTACTTTCCAGGAGAGCCGGCCAATGCAACGATCGGGATCCGCAAGCGGTTCCGGTGACCCGCGACCATGGATACGGACAGGGAGGACGACGGAATGAAACTCTATCATGCGCCAAAGGCAATCAATCCCGAACGGGCGGTGCATTTTCTTCGGGCAAAGGGACGGCTCGATGCGGTCGAGATCGTGGAAATCTCGATCATGGAGCAGGAGCACAAGACCGACGCCTACCGGGCGCTCAGCCCTTTTTCGCAAGTGCCGGTGCTGGTGCTCGATGACGGGACCGCGATGACCGAATCCCGCGCGATCTGCACCTATTTCGAAGGAGTGTTTCCCGAGCCTGACCTGATGGGCGCCGATCCGAAGACGCGCGGACTGATCGAGATGTGGGACCGGCGGATCGAGTTCATGTTCCTGATGCAATTTGCCAATTGGTTCCGCAATTCGCATCCGATGATGGCGCCGCTGGAAGATCCGCAATGCGAAGGCACCGCCGAAAAGGCCGAGCGCGCGGTGAAGGCCTTCGTCAAGCGCCTCGATGCACACCTTGCCGACCATGATTTCATTGCCGCCGACCGCTTTTCCATTGCCGACATCACGGCCTATCTCACCTGCGGCTTCTGCGGGGTGATGCGCTGGAAGCCGCACCGCGAGCTTGACCATCTCGGTGCCTGGTATGACCGCATGAAGGCCGAGCCTTTCGCAGCGGCCTGATCGGCCGCTGGAGCCCCTTCATTCGAATTTGAATCGGCCGATGGCCGGGCTGTGCGCCAATGGGAGAGACGCGCGACCTGTGGCGTGCGTGCAGGGCGTGATGGCCTGCGGATCCTGAACGGGTCGGGATGCTCGCTCGGCATACTGGCTCAGGATATTGGCCAGGCCTCCACCAGGCGCCGGTACGAGTTCAGGCGCGCCGCCGCCGTTGCCGAAATCGTCAGGACGAAGGCTTCGTCCGCGTCGATGTGGCTGAGATGTGCGCGCAGCCGGCGGGCCACCTCGCCAGCCTCGCCGCTCAGGCTGCGGGCCCTGAGATGTGCGAGCAGGGCAGGGTCGGCGCCGGCAATGATCGCTGTCGCGTCGTCCGGCGCGGGAAAGGGCGCAAACCGGCCCTGCATCCGCACCAGGTTCCAGGCGAGCGCGACGGCGCCTTCACGCTCGGCTTCCGCTTCGTCCTCGCAGGCCAGGACGACGGTGCCAACGCCGGCATGGGCTGTCTCGCAGAAGGGGGACGGGGCGAAGTGCGCGCGATAGGCCGAAATCGCCTCGGCAGCCCCGTCCGGTGCCAGGAATTCGGCAAAGGCGAGTTTCACGCCGATGGCCCCGGCATAAGCGGCGCTTTCGCGCGAGGAGGCCAGCAGCCAGAGATCCGGCCTGTCCGCCACAGGACGGGCATGCACGCCCGTCGCCCGGTGATCGGCCGGCAGCGGCGTGCCGGATGCGTCAAGCAGCCAGTCCTTGAGAAGTTGCATCATGGTCGGGAAGGCCTGCGCGCCCGGGCCGAGGAGGGCGGCAGATGTGCGCGGGTCTGCCCCCGTCGCCCGGCCAATGCCCAGGTCGATCCGGTCGGGGTGGAGCGCAGACAGGGTCTGGAACTGCTCGGCGACCTTCAGCGGGGAATAGTTCGGCAGCATGACCCCACCCGAGCCGACACGGATGCGGTCGGTTCGGGCCGCGAGATCGGCGA
The DNA here is from genome assembly GCA_964506685.1 of uncultured Hyphomonadaceae bacterium. Lineage (GTDB taxonomy): Bacteria > Pseudomonadota > Alphaproteobacteria > Caulobacterales > Hyphomonadaceae > UBA5336. The sequence goes on from CAZDMQ010000081.1 coordinate 11,734, forward strand.
TCAGGATTTCAGGCGCCGTTCCGGCAAAGCTCGCCGTATTGTGGTGCTCCTGCACCCAGAAACGTCCATAGCCGCAAGCGTCTGCCAGCCGGGCCAGCCGGCGCGTTTCCTCAAGGGCGTCACGCGCCGTCTGGCCGCTGCGAATCGGTGTCGGATCGAGGACGGAAAGCGTCGGCAGGCCGGTCATCCTTCGTTCCAATACTGAGTACAGTCGGACAAATCAACGAATTGAGGGTCGCAGGCGCGCCTCTCAGGCAGTGCCGGGCGGGCCGAGCAGGGCGAAGACAAGATCAGGAGGCCGGTCATAGGGCTGGATCCCGAGCGCGCGAACGGTTTCGATGGTCAGGTACCCTTCGGCAAGGGCGTTGTCCTCCTGGAAGCGCTGCATGGCCTGCTGCGTTTCAGGGCCGAAAATGCCATCGATGAGGGTGGGATACCCCGCATCGGTCAGCGCACCCTGAATTTCGGCCACCTTGTACTGCGTTGTGTTGGTCTCACAGAGGACTTCTGCCCAGATGATTTCGCCGCCCCCGACGACCTGTTCCCGTGTCACGGTCCGATACTCGGCCGGCACGGTGATGCGCTGCGCTTCAGCCGGTCTGACAAGACGCCGGACGGGGATGTCCTCGTATTGCGCCGGGACCACGACCTCCTCGATCCGGGCCGGACTGACCATGACGCGGCGTTCGATCGTCTCGAACTGTGCCAGGACGACCCGTTCCACGGTGGAGGGCGGTGTCACCAGCCGGACCCGCTCCACGGTCTCCGTCACCGCCGGCTCAACGACCCGGCAAAGAATGCCGCCCGTGACCGTCGCTGCTCCAGACGCCGCTTCGGCCCCAGCCGGGCGGCCGTAGAGGCCGCGGCCGGGCTTCCAAACCTCCCGCTCTGGCTGCACGATGACGGTCTCGGTATAGGTTTCGTACTGTGCCGGAACGGTCTCCAGTTCGATCCGCTCCGGCTCGACCATCACTGTTTCCGTCACGGTCTCGAAGACGGCAGGGACGACCCGGAACTCGACGGTCGCCTCGCGGACGAGCACGCGCTCGGTCGCCTCTTCGAAAACGGCCGGCGTCCGTTCGATCCGCTGGGTTTCTGGCCGGACCAGGAGCGTGTCCTCGACCGTTTCGGTAACGGGCGGGGCCACCACACGCGTGAAACACTGGCCGGGGGCCGATGCCGGCGGCAGGCTGGCGGGCTGGGCGTGCGACATCGACAAGGGGGCCTCGGGCAGACCAAGGCTGGCGAGGATGAGAAGGAAAAGCTGTTTCAAGTGTCTCTCCAGGACCCAGGGCATTGGAAGTGGTGAAGGAAATGCCTGGCCAAGTAAAGAGTATCGATGAAATCACGTGAAAATTTCACAAGTCTTCGATCCGGCATGAGTCGCGCCGCTTCGTGTGGTCAATTGCGTCGATTTTGACGTGACCGGGGGCACAAGACTTTGGAATCGCAACAATCTGTACTTGTCATTTGACAAAACCATGTAAATGTATCACGAAATTCGTGCGTATGGACGATTAATGGGAGGTTGCGTGGAAAAGGGACGCCAGGGTGCGCGAGATGCCATTTTGCGGGGCGTGCTGAACCTGATCGGCGAGGCCGGCATCGACAAGGTGACCCATCGCAGCGCGGCGCTCAGCGCAGGGGTCTCGCCCGGCACGGTCAGCTACCACTTCCCCGCGCGCGACGACCTCATCGCTGCGGCCTTCACGCTGTATGTCACCGATTACCAGGAGACACTGTCGAATGCGATTGGCGGCTCGCCCATCAAGACGCGGGACGATCTTGTCCGCTTCCTGACCAGCACCACAGCCCTCTCTCCGGAGCAATTGACCGTAACGGCGATTGAATACGAGATGGCGCTGCTTTCGCATCGGACGTCAGGGCTTTCGAGCGAGGTCAAGGCCTGGCAGCGGACCATGGAGCCGGTGCTGTCGGATGTGCTCGAGAGCCTCGGGGTGCTCCGGCCCATCGAGGCAGCGCGACTTGTCCTGGCGCTGTGCCGCGGCACGGAGTTCGAGGTCATGGTCCGCGGGGTCAGCGTGCCGCGAGCGGTGTTCGCTGCCCGGCTCGAACGGCTCATCGACTCCCTGCTCAACGCGCCGACCGGCTGAAGGCGCGACATATAGCGGCGCGCAGGA
>CAZDMQ010000082.1:0-13722 GCA_964506685.1 uncultured Hyphomonadaceae bacterium
ACACGGACATCGCGCCGCGTTGAGCCAGGGCGATATCGACAGCTATGGCCCGCGGCGTAAACGCCCACATGGCGAGTACGATAAGGAGGAGGCCAATAGCGGCCCAGAAGAGGATGCGGTTTCTCAGGGCCATCTGGCTTACTCTCGGGTCTTGAGGACGGCGATAAGGTCGAGGGATCTTACCCGCTGACGCACGAACATTGCAGACGCCAGCGAAGCAGCGATCACGATCAGAGCCGACTGTCCGAAGGTGGAGGGGTCGATCGCCAGCGGAACACGGTACAGCTCGGTTGCCATGGAACTTGCGACGAGGAAGGCGAGACCCGCGCCGAGGACACCGCCCAGTGGCAAGGCAAGGACCACCAGCAGAGCGAGCTCCCCGATCAGGATGTAAGAGACTTCAGCTTCCGAAAATCCCAGCACGCGCAAGCTTGCCAGTTCCCGTCCGCGCTCCGTCAGTCCTATGCGCGCAGCATTGTAGACCACGGAGGCCGCGATTGCTCCGCCGATCAAGGCATAGATGGTCATCATGATGTTGATATTATCTTCCAGCGACTCGTTGAAGCTCTCGATTGAGGCGCGCTGGAGGGTGACGCTAGCGATTCCCGGGCGAGCGAGGACGGCCTGGCTGAATTCGGCCTCCCACTCCGGGTCGAGCATGACATAGACCCCGTTCACGACGGCGCTTTCTCCAAGAAGGTCGTGGAGCGCATCCAGGTCCATGAAGGCTGGCCAGCCCATGGATTCGTTCACGAGGGCCGTCACGGTTGCGCTCAGCACCTGCCGATCACCTTCAAGGACTTCGAGCGCAACGCGGTCGCCACGCCCAACGCCAAGCATGCTCGCAAGTTGGATCGAAACCGCAAGGCCACGCTCGGGCACGACCATGAAGCGCTGTTCGTGATCGAGGATGCGGCGCTGTCGGCTTTTCGCGTCGAGCCCGACAAGCCTCACCCGTTCATGGCGTTGCCCATTTCGGATGCGGACCGATACCTCTCTGCCCGGCTGCACGGAAAGAACACCGGGCAAGCTCTCTACCTCTCTGAGCGCGCTGAAGTTGGACCGTTCGACGAAGCTTATGGCGGCATCATAGGCGTCGGTGCGGTGGAACCGCTGTTCCATCATTTCCTCAATGGAATCGAAGGCGAAAAGCGTGCCGACAAGCAGGGCCTGGGCCGCCGCCACTCCGACGATTGTCACGCCCGCGCGCACCGGCCAGCGCGTGATATGACGCAGGATCATTCGCGTGGGCTCGTCGAGATGAACAAAGGCAAAGGCTTTCTGGATCAGCCCCTTGCTATAGACCGTCGGGGGAGCAGGAGACATTGCGACTGCGGGCACCATCCTTGCGGCAACGCGGACCGCGCCAATCGCGCCAAGGATGGCGGCCAGGGCTGCCGCACCGCCGCCGATCACGAAGGCTGAGGGATCGAGACGGAAGATCAGGTCGGGAAAGCGAAAGCTGTCGGCATAGAGATTGGTCATCAGGCGGGCCAGGCCCGCGCCAATGAGGAAGCCCAGAAAAATGCCCCCGACCACCATGCCGAGCGCGAGCTTCACATAGTGCCAGGCGATTTCTCGCTGATCGAACCCGAAAGCCTTGAGCAGTCCGATCTGTTGTCTTTCAGTGGCAATGAGCCGGGCAAGGACGGCATTGATCAACATGGCCGATACGATCAGGAATATCGGCGGAATGATCGCTGCGATCGCCGTGAGCTGCTGCAACTCGCTCGTTATGAATGCATGGGACAACTGGTCGTCCCGGTCATAGGCGCCGCCAGTGCCGTAGGGTTCCAGCAGGCTATCGAGGGCGTCAATGACGCTTTGGGAGTTTGCCCCCGGGCCAATCGAAACGCTGACCATATTGAATGCACCATCAAGATCGAAAGCGGCTTCTAGGGCACGGCGACTGAGCCAGAACACCGCGAAGCGCTTTTCGTCCGGTAACAAACCACCTGGACCTAGCATGTAGATATGCTCCGGCGAGTCGCCCACTCCGACGATTTCCAGATCCCGCGCACGCCCATTCACGATAGCGCGCACTGTGCTGCCCAGCGTGAAGCCATGAGCGTCCACAAAGGCCTTCGAGACGATGGTTTCATCGGGCCGGCGCGCGTCCGGCCAGCGACCCGCATAGAGCATGACCCCATTCAGTCGCGGCTGCCCGGTGTCGGGCAGCGAGATCAGTTGAGCGTTTGCCGGTTCCCGCAGGCCTTCGATATCGAGCGTGACGAGGCGGGAAATGCGGGTTTCGAACGTTCGTACGCCGTCGATGGCTGCAATCTCGGTGGTCAGTTGTTCAGGGGCGCGCGTGGCGTTGGTGAATACATCGGCAAAGCGGAAGCGCTCGTAATAGGTATCGCGGCTGAGCTCTAGGGATGAAATCGCACCGAGCGCCATCACCATGATGGCAACACCGCAAGCGACAATGGCGCTCACGGCAATGCCCTGCCCTCGCAGGTGCATCAGATCCCGCAGCAGCTTGCGATCAAGGGAAGAGAGCCACTTCACCAGCTGAGCTCTGACGGCCGTTTGGCGCGGCCGACGTCTTCCACACTGGCAATCTTTCCGTCAGACAACCGAATCGTCCGATCAGACATCGCGGATATGCTCATATTGTGCGTAATCACAACAGTGGTTGCGCCGAGTTCGCGGTTCACATGGTCGAGCGCTTCAAGCACCTGAACCCCGGTTTGACTGTCAAGGGCGCCGGTGGGCTCATCGCAGAAGAGCAGATCGGGGCGCTTGGCGATTGCGCGTGCAACAGCGACGCGCTGTTGCTCCCCACCAGACAGTTCGGCCGGAAAATGATCCAGCCGCTTTTCCAGACCGACCATGGTCAATGCCTGTTCAGGCGGGATCGGATCGCGTGCGATTTCAGTCACCAGAGAAACATTCTCGAGCGCCGTCAGGCTGGGTACAAGATTGTAGAACTGGAAAATGAAACCGACATGATGGCGCCGGTACCGGGTCAGTTCCGCATCCGAGCGCCTGGTCAGGGACTTTCCCTCGAAAAGGACGTCGCCACCGGTCGGCCGGTCGAGGCCACCAAGGATATTAAGCAAGGTCGATTTTCCGCTCCCGGACGCGCCAAGCATGACGAGCAATTCGCCACGCCGGACATCAAGATCGATGCCCCTCAGCGCTTGAACCTTCACCTCGCCGGTGTCGTAAACCTTTGTGAGGCCCCGCGCTGAAAGGAGCGGATTGGCGTCGGTCGCCTGTTTGGTCCCCAGTTTTGCCGATACAATAGGCACGCGATACCCTAGTGAACCATGAGGAGCGGGCGCTCAGTATGGCGCAGCATGTGGAGGGTCACACCGCCGAGCACAGTCTCGCGCAGCCTGGAGTGGGAGTATCCTCCCATCACGATGATATCGCTGTTTGTTGCGTCGCACTGGTTGAGAATCCGTTCGGCAACTGGCCCGGTCGGCCAATCGACACTGCGCGCTGTGACCTTGACACCCGCCCGCTCGAGCCAGAGCCTGGCCGCTTCAAGACCCGGCGTGCCCGCATCACTGTCGCCAACGGTCAGCAAGGTCGTCTCTTCGCTCTGGAGAAGCAGCGGCATGGCCCCGCGCACGACGCGCGAGGCTTGGAGACTTCCGTCCCAGGCAAGCAGGGGTCGGCGCGGTGAGGCGTCCAAGCCAGACCTCGGGACAGCAAAGACCGGTGCGCCCGACTCCATCAACACCGCTTCGAAGATCTCCCGCTCCATGTATATTTCCTTTGGATCGGGGACCGCCATGACCACAAGGTCGGCCGTTCGCGCTGTCGTGCTGTAATCGAGCGCGAGCTGTCCGGATTGATCGGTCCATGAAGCGGTAACACCGCTTTGTTTCAGGGCCTCTGAGATCGGAACGATCCGTGCGCCGCTGGCATCGCATCGTTCCTCGAAGGCGGCACGCATGGAGCGCGCGAAGGCTGCGGTGGCTTCGTCATGGCTCTGCACTGCGGTCACTGTCACCCCGCCCCCGGCAGGATAGAAGTCCATGGGCGGATAGGCGGCGTATCGTTGGCGAACGTGGTGGGCGAGCACGTGTCCTTGATAGGTCCCGGCCAGGGACAACGCAGCGTCTGTGACGGTCTTGGCCGTGTGTTCAAAGGCGAGTGGCAAAAAAAGGGTTTTGAAGGTCATGGTCCTGGTCGATCTCATGGGTTTTGGCTTGATCGCCAGAGCATCCCGATTTTCGCGCGTCCGCTTTGACGCGGGTCAAACGTCCAAGGCTTGGGTCACCTACGACAGTTTAGGAATCGCAAGGGCTCCTGGCTTGCGGTTCGCTTCGGCTTTGGAGATGTGAGAACCCGCCATGCCTGAGCGCACGCAAGACGCAGAACGTCCTGCGGCCTTTCATGCCGCGCCCGTTGAGGCGGCATTTGATCAGTTGTCGGCATCTCCGGACGGTTTGTCGGAGGCTGAAGCGCGCAAACGGCTGGACACGTATGGTCCCAACACAGCGCCGTCCGCCGCCCGGAGCCTGCTCATCGTCCAGTTCCTGAGGCATTTCCATAACGCGCTGATCTACGTTCTGATCGCCGCTGCCGCCGTGACATGGTGGCTCGGGCATCCGGTCGACACAATCGTGATTGCGTTTGTTGTGCTCGCAAATGCCGTGATTGGTTTTGTTCAGGAAGGCCGGGCCGAGGCGGCCATGGAAGCGACTGAAACGCTGCTGTCGCCGCATGCTGCCGTGTACCGCGATAGCAACCGCAGTACGATCGATGCTGGTGTTTGGCCTCCTGGAGGTTGAGAAGCAATTGCGCTTCATTATCCGCCAGCCCAGCGAAGGAGGCGCGCCAGAATAGTCGCCAGCCGAATGCCCGCTGTTTTATGTCCCCCGGGAGGGCGAAGGCGAATTCAGCACTCTTTGTTAAAATCAGCCAATCCAGTGCCGGAGACTCGCGACCATATACCCTCAGGCGCGCTCCGATGAGGGCCGCCTCGCAATATGCCCAGCTTGGATTGAAAGGTGCCCGCGAAGGCTCGCAAGCGCCTCGGCCGGGCTGCCTGACACGTCCACCCGAAGCCAGCCGGCCGGCGCAGGCTGGCAGAGCTGGTGCTCAAGGACAGCAAGATCTGCGTCGGACGCATCACCCTGGCGCGCCGAAATGCGCGCCCGGAGCACCTCATCGGGCGCCTCAAGCCAGACCTTGTGGACCGGAACGCCGAGCGTGCGCGACATGCCCTGAATGAGGATTGCGGCGTCGGTCGGCAGGAAGGTCGCGTCCAGCACGCACGCAAAACCCGCTTGCAGCACATCGCGCGCGCGATCTGCCATGGCGCGGTAGACTTCAAGCCGCGCCTCATCTTCGTATTCGGAGCTCGGCAATCGCGCATCGAGGGCTGTATTGGTGCGTCGTTTGCGCAGCACATCGCTGCGGATCACGATCGCCCCGGGCAGCGGCGCAAATTCGGGGGCAAGGGCGCGGGCGAGCGTTGACTTGCCCGTCCCCGACCGACCGCCAAGGGCGATGAGGCAAGGCTTCTTATTCGTGTGCAGAACCTGCCCGGCCAGCGCGAGGTAAGGGAGTGCGACATCCATGTCGTTGGCCATCGCCGCGGCAAGTGCCCGGATCGCTGCCCTCATGGACAGGAAAATTGGTAACAGGGCGAGGCCGCCATAATCGCCCCGCATGCCGAGATATCGGTTGAGGCAGAGATTGGCGAGATCGGTCCGGCCATAATGGATGAGGTCCATCACCGGAAACGCCGCATCGTAAAGCGTGTCGATGGTTGTCAGCGCGTCGTCAAACTCAAGCGCATCAAAGCCAATGAGTCGCCCGCGCCAGCAAACCAGATTCTTCAGGTGAAGGTCGCCATGGCAGGCCCGAACAAAACCGTCGCGCCCACGTGCATCTGCAAGATCGGCCAGGCCCTGCAAGCCGTCCATTGCGGCTTCAGTCCATGACCGTGCTTGCGGTTTGAAGTGGGCGGGAACGCAGTCTGAGAGATCGCCGCCGACCTGGGAGATGATGGTGCCAACCCGGTTGGCCCCATCCATAACGCGTTTGGGTGGGGCTTGATCATGGCGTCTTGCAAGATCGTCGGCGAAACCATCCAAAAGTGATGGATCAAGCTTTCCGGCTTCAAGCATCCGGTCGCCTCTCGCCTCATCGGAAAAACGGTGCATGCGCACGACCCAATCGAGCGTCTCTGCGCCGTGCGGGACCGGTTCGCGAAGACCCATCCGGCCTGCCAGTCGCCAGATCGGATCGACGCCTTGGTACAGCGACCCCGCCCAGTCGGTATTGACGGCAATCTCGCGCTCGCAATAGGTCTTTCGCTGGCTGGCGGTGCTGTAATCGACAAAGTCAAATCGAACAGACTTCTTCAGTTTGAGAACATGATCGCGGGTCAGGAAAAGATGCGACAAGTGCGTCTCGATCCGCAGCGGTATCGCGCCGCCATGGGCCTCGGGGGACGAGAGGAACGCGATCGTGTCGGATTGGATGTCGTTTGGTGCGACATGCATCTTTATGGCCCGTATCAGATTGAAGTACTGCCTTCATATGGCCTTGGAGCATTGCCTGCTTTGACGGGGCGCAAGTCAATCCGTCAGCAATATGGACACAATACCAGGCGTCCGCCCTGTCAGGCTGTTTTCCGGGCACTGGGAAACCGCATGACCGGGCGGATTCTGAACAACACTGATGACAGGCCGCACATGTCCCGGCGGGCCGAACCTGGCGCTGCGAATAGCTGAGATTGTGATCCCATGCTTGCCGATCTTCAGCGTCAGACGCCCTTCCGCCTTCCCGAAGCGCCGTTGGCAAGCGCCTGTAACTCGCCCTTTTTCAAGCTGCGCCGTTTCAATACGGGCCCTCCAGATGATCCGAAACCGCCCATCCTGATCGTCCCGCCATTGTCGGGCCACTTCGCCGCGCTTTTGCGGGACATGGTGGTCGAACTGGGCGGCGATCATGACGTCCATGTGATTGACTGGGTGAGCCCCCGTTATGTGCCCCTCATGGCGGGTGCCTTCACAATCGAGACGTCAGTCGAATGTGTCCTGCAAACCCTTGATGCCTGTCCGTCGCCGCCGGCGCTGATGGGCCTTTGCCAAAGCGTTGTGCCGGTACTTCTGGCCGCCGGCAGACGAGCGAGGCGGCGCCGGGATGAACAACCGGCGGCCGTGATCCTGATGGCCGGCCCCATCGACGCGCACCAGAACCAGGCTGGAACCGCCGCCCTTGTTCGCGCTGTTCCGATCTGGATGTACCGGGCGACGATTGGCTGTGTGCCCCACGGATTTCCTGGCGTCGGCCGGCGTGTTTTTCCATCCGTGATGCGCACTGTTTCACTGGTTCAGTACGCAATGCGGCACACATTGCCGTTCGACCCGCTGCTGCGAAAATTTATGTTCGATGACGGAGCCGACCCAATCCTCGCGCCTTTCGGACGGGCGTATTTCAGCACAATGGACCTTCATGCAGACTGGCTCCTCGAAACCCTGCAAAAGGTCTACTTCCAACCGTCAGTCGAAGGGCTATGGCTGGAGCATGAAGATGACCTCTCGGAACTTTCTTCTTTGGCGCTCATGACGATAGAGGGCGCGATGGATGATGTCGCCGCACCGGGTCAGACGCACGCGGCGCAGCGGCTCTGCCCTGCGCTTGTGGAAGGGCGCAGGTTTCAGGAGACGATTCCCGGCGCTGGACATTTCGATCTCTTCCACGGGCGGTGTTGGCGAGAGGAGGTGGCGCCTTTGGTTCGGAAGGTCGTGCGGTCTGCCTGTCGATGATCTAGGGACTTTCTGCGATCGGAGCGCCCGCCGATCTCGGCCAGCAATCCCGTTTCAGCTTGCTCGGGCCATCGGGGCGTTCATGGCGCATTGCGCTGTGAGGGGTCCTTGTCGAAGGCCGTCGTGAGATCAGCATCGCCTTCAGTGCGCTGCCGCCGGGCCGCCTGAGCCCACCATCCCAGCTGCAAGAGCGTGCGCCCGACATAGCCGTCCCAGCGATCAGGCTCGCTCGCCCAGGTGCCGTCTTCATTCAGGGCCTCCTGAGCCTTCGGTATATGCACCATAGCCGAGACCGGCAGGCAGCCAAGCTCGGACAGGAAGGTGCGCATGCCCACGGCTGCGCGTGCGCCGCCCCACTGGCCGGCGGAATAGGTGACAATCGCACTCGGTTTGAACGCAAACAGCGAGGCGCCGAAATGATTGAGCAGATGGGCCAGCGCCGGGCTCATGGAATGGTTGTATTCCGGACTGACCATGACATAGCCATCCGCCGCTGAAATCGCCTGCGCCATATCATCCAGAATGCCAGGCGCCTTGTCCCTGGCATAGGAAAAATGCGGCTTGAAAGGCCCGCCAAGATCGAAATCCAGTGGATCAATCAGGGCGGCGTCATGATCCCTTTCACGCACCAGACGCTGGCACATAAGGGCCACGCGCGCGCCCAGTCTTTCGGGCCGCGGCGGCGTGGTGGTTCGCACCGAACCGAGAAAGACGAGGAGGTTCATGAGGGCGGCCTTTCGTTTGAACGGGGCAAGATGGGCTTCGGCGCCGTAGTATCAGATCGGCAACGCTGCGAAACCGAACACCCATCGCCTTGTGCGCAACACGGCCTCCTCCTCAATCCAGAGTCTCGAGTGCCAGCGCGATACCCTGACCGCCGCCGATGCAGAGCGTGACGATCCCGCGCCGCAGCCCGTCGCGGCCCATCGAATGGATCAGGCGCGTGGTCAGGATCGCGCCGGTCGCGCCAATCGGATGGCCATGGGCGATGGCGCCGCCCTCGACATTCACGATATCCTCGGGCAGGCCAAGTTCGCGGTGCACCGCGATCGCAATGGCAGCGAAGGCCTCGTTGATTTCGATCCGTTCGATGTCGCCGGCTTTCCAGCCCGCGCGGGCGAGCGCCTGGCGCACCGCCGGCACCGGGCCGATGCCGAACAGACCCGGCTCTACCGCGCCAACCCCGAAGGAGACAATCCGCGCGGCAGGCTCCAGCCCATGGGTCTCGGCGAAGGTTCGGCTTGCAACAATCATCGCGGCCGCGCCGCTGTTCAGCCCGGGCGCATTGCCTGCGGTGATCGTGCCATCCTTGCGGAAGGCCGGCCGCAGCTTCGCCAGCGATGCAGTCGTGGTATCTGGGCGGTTGTGCTCGTCACGGGCGAAGGCCTCCTCGCCCTTGCGGTCCTTGACCATGACGGGCGTGATTTCTGCGTCGAAACGGCCCGCAGCCTGGGCCTGTGAGAAAAGCTGTTGCGAGCGCGCGGCAAAGGCGTCCTGCGCCTCGCGCGAGACACCGTATTTCGCGGCAAGGTCTTCGGTGTGCCAGCCCGAATGCTGCCCCGAAAAGGCGTCGTTCAACCCGTCGGTCAGCACCGCGTCCAACACTTCGCCCGGCCCTAGCCGGTGGCCCCAGCGCCCGCTTGGCAACAGATACGGTGCCGCGTCCATGTTCTCCATCCCGCCAGCGATCATGGCGTCGGACAGGCCCAGCATCACCTCCTGCATGGCGCAAGCCACCGCCTGCGCGCCCGATCCGCAGACGCGGTTGACAGTCATCGCCGGCACCTCGACCGGCACGCCGCCATTGATGGCAGCCTGTCGGGCCGGGTTCATGCGCGTGCCGGCCTGAATGACATTGCCCATGATGACGCCGCCCAGCTTCGCCGGATCAAGGCCCGAACGCTCGAGCACCGCCTGGATAGCTACCGCGCCAAGTTCCGGCGCGGGCGTTGACTTGAGCGAGCCCCCATAGGTGCCAATGGCGGTGCGCACGGGAGCGCAGATGACAATATCATTTTCGGCCATGTCGAATTCCTTTCAGTTTTCCTGACAAAAGCGATCGCAGCGCGACTGCGCCATGATCGAAATCAAACTGCGGTGGGCCGTTCGGGTGCAGAGGCGAGCGTCGTTGCGAGGCCATCGTCGTGTCGTTCGATCTGCCCAGCGGCATTAACCAGGATCAAGGTCACTCTGGTTACCTCGAGATTAGGTTGGCAGCATAAGGGGCGGAGGTGACACATGCTGGTGCAGGACAAGACCTTGGGTCATATCGTTGCCATCGAGGGCGGCATCGCCGATATCCGTTTCGAGCACGGCCTGCCGATGATCACATCGCGACTCGTCACGCTCAGCGATCCGGAAATCACGATCGAGGTGGCCAGCCTGCCCGCCCATGACATCGCGCGGGGGCTGGTCATGAACCCGACAGGCGACCTGCGGCTGGGGCTTGAGGTGCGCGACACCGGGGGCCCCATTGAGGTGCCGGTCGGGGACGCGGTACTCGGGCGGATGTTCAACCTGTTCGGCGAGACCATCGACGCAGGGGAGCCACTGGAGAGCGTCGCCCGCCGACCCATCCTGCGCGATCCGGTGCCACTTTCGGAGCGCCGGGTCGAAGGCGATATCTTCGAGACCGGGATCAAGGCGATTGACCTGCTCAGTCCGCTGGAACGCGGCGGCAAGGCAGGGCTCTTTGGCGGGGCGGGCGTTGGCAAGACCGTTCTGATCACCGAGATGATCCACAACATGGTTGCCGAATACGAAGGGGTCTGTCTGTTCTGCGGGATCGGGGAACGCTCGCGCGAGGCCGAGGAGCTTTACCGCGAGATGGGTGAGGCCGGGGTTCTGAACAACACGGTGATGGTGTTCGGCCAGATGAACGAAAGCCCCGGCGTGCGCTTTCGCGTGGGTCATGCCGCGCTGACCATGGCCGAGCATTTCCGTGACGAGGAGCGTCGCGATGTGCTGGTGCTGATCGACAACATCTTTCGCTTCGTTCAGGCTGGAGCTGAGGTGTCCGGGCTTTTGGGGCGGATGCCAAGCCGGGTGGGATATCAACCGACGCTCGGCACCGAACTGGCCGAACTTGAAGAGCGGATCTGTTCGACCGATAATGGTGCCATGACATCGATACAGGCGGTTTACGTGCCTGCCGACGATTTCACCGACCCGGCCGCAACGCACACCTTCTCGCATCTGTCGGCCTCGATCGTGCTGTCTCGCAAGAAGGCCTCCGAAGGTCTGTACCCTGCCATCGACCCGCTGCAATCGTTTTCACGCATGCTCACGCCCAGCACGGTCAGCGCAGAACATTACCGCGTGGCGCGAGCCGTGCGCAACACGCTGGCAGAATATCAGGACCTCAAGGATATTATTGCGATGCTCGGGCTTGAGGAGCTCTCGGAACGGGATCGGGCCACCGTGCGGCAGGCGCGCCAGCTTGAGCGTTTTCTGACGCAGCCCTTCTTTACCACAGAGGCGATGACCGGGACCAAGGGCGTCCTTGTCGCGCTGGAAGACACAGTGAAAAGCTGCGCGCGCATTCTCGACGGCGAATTCGGCGATCGCGACGAGGCCGATTTCTACATGATCGGTACGGTGGACGAGCTCAAGCCAAAGGTGGGCACGGGTGGAGCTTAACATTATCACTCCGGAACGTGTCACCCGGCATGACGATGTGCGCCGGATCGTGGCAGAGGCGCCGGACGGTTTTTTCGGAATCCTGCCACGGCACGTGGACCACGTCACGCAGCTGGTCGCCGGGATCCTGGTGTTTGAAACCGCTGATGGCTTGGAACGCTTCGTGGGAGTGAATGCCGGAACATTGGTGAAAGCGGGGCCGACGGTGATGGTGGCCGTTCGCGACGCGATCGAAAGCGACGACCTCGGACACCTGCGAGAGCGCGTCGAGGTCGAATTCCGTCAGCACACCGAAGAGGAGCGCGAAGCGCGCTCCGCGCTGGCGCGGCTCGAGGCGCATATGATCCGCAGTTTCCGCGAATTGCAGGGAGTGGATCAGTGACGCAAGAGACCGAGGACGAGACCGAGACCATCACGCGCAAGGCCACCCGCATGCAGCAGGCCCGAAAACGCCGCAGGGAAAGCCCCTGGTTCGGGCTGGGCATGTTCGGACTTGTCGGGTGGGCCGTGGCCGTGCCGATCATCGCGGGAATCGCCTTGGGCCGCTGGATCGACGCACGCTGGCCCGATGACACATCCTGGACCCTCGCGCTGCTGCTGGCCGGCACATTTTTGGGCGTGCTGAACGCGTGGTACTGGGTGCAACGCGAGGGGCGCGATGACTGAGTCTGCCGATCAATTTGCAACGATGCTCATGCTCATGGGCCTTGTGAGCCTGCTGGCGGTTCCGATTCGCGCGGTGTTCAGCCGTGTCTTCATGCCGGACATGATCGGCTTCATCCTGTTGGGGGCCGCCCTGTCGATAGGCTCTGCCCTGACCGGGCTCGCGGGGAACACGCTGAGCGAACAGGTGCCGTTGCTTGCCAGGATCGGCATCGTGGTGCTGTTGTTTCGGGTCGGACTGGAAAGCGATCTGGACAAGCTGAAACACCAACTCGGGCGGGCGGCACTGATCTGGCTGCCGAACATGGCCATAGGCGGGGCGGCCGTTTTCGCGCTTGTGCTGTTCTGGCCGGGGCCGGGGCTTATCCCGGCGCTGTTTGCCGGTGTCGCGGCAAGTGCGACGAGCATTGGCGTTACAACCGCTGTCTGGGAAGACGCAGGCGTACTCAACAGTGATACAGGGGCGCTATTGCTGGATGCGGCGGAACTGGACGACGTGTCCGCTGTGGTGCTGCTCAGCGTGCTCTTCGCCGTGGGGCCGCTTCTTAACCAGCCGGAGGGGACTGCTGCAATCCTCGCCCCGGCGCTGAAAGCAGGGGCGATACAGGTGTTGCTGATGGTCGTGTTCAGCATCGGCTGTTACCTGTTCTCGCGCTGGCTGGAAAAGCCGTTTTCTGACGGTTTCGAAAAAATCTCGCCGCAGCATGGACCGATTGTTTTCGCGACCGGTGCGGTTTTCATGATCGCCGCGACAGCCGAGTTCATGGGGCTTTCGATGGCCATTGGCGCGCTGTTTGCCGGGCTGGCCTTCAGCCGCGACCCTGCGGAACGCAATATCGACGACGCGTTCGAGATCCTGCTGACGGTTTTCGGACCGTTCTTTTTCGTGGCCATAGGGCTTTCGGTGGATGCAAGCTTGCTAGGTGGGGCCATAGGACTTGCAGCTGCGCTGTCCGGTATGGCGTTGCTTGGCAAGATTTTGGGGGCGGGTCTTCCGGCGTCCGTCATGCTCGGGTGGCGGCGGGGCGCGCTGATCGGTGTCAGCATGGTGCCGCGCGCAGAGATTTTTCTGCTGATCATGCTGTTCGGGTTGGCGCTTGGTCCCTGGGCCGTGCCACAGGTCCTTTACACCGCAGCCGTTCTGACAAGCCTCTTTACCTGCATGATCGCTCCGGCGGCTGTCGGTATAATGTTGCGCAGCGGGCGAAAGGAAGCGGCATGACGGTAGGCCTCGCAATATTTGCCGGAGCCGCATTCGGCCTGTTCTACATGGGCGCGCTGTGGGGCGCGGTGCGCATCCTGACATCGGGGCAGAGTGTCTGGCTGTTCGCGGCAATGGCGCTGCTTCGGGCGGGTTTGCTTGTGGGCGCGCTGTGGCTGGCTGTCCGGGTCGGCGCAACAGCTGCGGACTTTGCGTTTGCGCTGCTGGGGTTCATCGCCATTCGACTGCTCGCCACGCGTCTGGCAAAGGCCGCGGGACCCGAAAGCGCATCATGGAAATAAGTCCCGACAGCTGGATCCTTTACGAATGGCAGGGGCTGCGGCTCAATGCCACGATCGTGTTCACCTGGGTGGTCATGGCGCTGCTGGTATTCTTGTCATGGATCATCACTGCGCGGCTGAGCGAGGGCGAGACCGTGTCGCGCTGGCAGGTCATGCTGGAGGTCGTGGTCACCAC
>CAZDMQ010000083.1:0-12853 GCA_964506685.1 uncultured Hyphomonadaceae bacterium
GGGCGTCGCGAATGCGCGCAGCGGCCTCGGGGTTGCCGGCCTCGATGGCCGCTTCGGCATTCCGGAACGCGGTCTCGGCCGCCCGGTAGAAGCCATAGCCATCGAGATATGGCTCGTAGCGGTCGCTTTCGGTCGCGGCGCGGTACATGTCCGCCGCCCGTTCCACCTGGTCGGCGGTGACACCGACAGCGATGGCAGCCGGACTGATGCCGGCTTCCGGCGCCTTCCCGGCAGCGGCCCGCAGCGCGGCAATGATGTCGCCGGTCCGGTCGTCGATCTCCGCCACGGTCTCGCCATTCAGCGCCGCACCGGACGCGTCGATGAGGAGCGCATTGAAATCGGCGACACCGCGCGCGGCGAAGACCGGCGCCATGTCGGCCAGCACCTCGGAGACGGGATGGGCGAACATCTCCGCTGCGGCACTGGTCTCGCCGGCGGCATAGGCATCGCGGGCGGCAAGGACGTGCGCCTCGGCAATCGCCAGCGCGGCGTTGTAGACAACGGGATCGGTGGCCGCCGCGCTGATCGCGACGCCGCCCTCGCCCTCGCCACCTTCGCCTTCACCGCCGAGGCCGCGCTCGCCTTCACCGGAGATGGCGGCGCTGTCGACCGGAGGGGCCGCTGTCTTGCTTGCCGCGGGCGAGGCGGACGCGGCCGGTGTGGCGGAGGCAGCCTGCGGCGGGGTCGGGCCGGCGCCCGTGTCGCTGCACGCCGCAAGTGTTCCCGTCGCAAGCGCGACACCGAGACCGAGCTGGCTCCAGCGTTTGATCTTGATCTTCATCCCGCGAAGGTCCTTTCTAGTGGTGCCATTTACACGCCCTGTCTTGTCAGAAATGATACGCATTCGCAAGTGAGTCCCTCATGGTGATGACGATTTCCGGCGTTCTTGACGCGGCGGCCGTCGGTGAAGCGCGCGAGCTGATCGCCACGCTTGCCTGGCGCGACGGTGCGGAGACAGCAGGCAAGGCGGCGGCGCGGGTGAAGCGGAACCAGCAGGCGGACCTGACATCGCGGACCGGGGCGAGCCTGCGCACGCTGCTGGGAACGGCGATCTCGGCCCATCCGGTCCTGCGGGCGGCGGCCCAGCCGCGGCGGTTCTCGAAGCTGCTGGTCAGCCGGACCGGGCCGGGTGGCGGTTACGGGCTGCACATGGACAATGCCTTCATGGGCGAAGGCGAGACGGCCCTGCGTACCGACCTGTCCTTCACGCTCTTCCTGTCCGATCCCGAGACGTATGACGGCGGAGACCTGGCGATCGAGGACGCAGGCCTCACGCAGTCGGTGAAGCTGCCGGCCGGTGACCTGGTGCTGTACCCGGCGACCCGGCTGCACCGGGTCGAACCCGTGACCGGTGGCACGCGACTGGTGTGTGTCGGCTGGATCGAGAGCACCGTGCGCCTCGCCGCCGATCGCGAGATCCTGTTCGATCTGGAGACCCTGCGCGCCGACATGGCGGCGACGCACACGCTGGACTCGCCGGAAATGCTGGTGCTGTCGAAGACGATCTCGAACCTGCTTCGCCGCTTCAGCTAGGAGGGAGGCGACTTCTAGCCGTCGAGGTCCAGCCCGTCGAGCAGGTCGGCGAGGGCCGCATTGGCGAAGGTCACGGTAACGTCGCCGCTTTCGAAGACGACCGCGTCGCCCTGCTGGCTGAATGCTGCAGCGGCTGCGTCGGCATCGGCGAAACCGAAATCGAGGAGCCGGACGGTCTCGCCGGGCCGGAAGCTGGCGACGGTGTTGGTCGAGGCGAAGTCGGCATCGAAGACGAAGGTGTCGATGCCGCCCTGGCCATTGATGGTGTTGGTGCCGACGCCGGCCTGGATGACATCGTCGCCGCTGCCGCCATTGATCGTGTCGTTTCCGCCGCCGCCATCGATCACGTCATCGCCGGCGGCGCCATTGATCAGGTCATCGCCGCCAAGCCCGACGAGGTCATCATTGCCGCCCTGGCCCAGCAACTCGTCATCGCCGGTCCCGCCATTCACCGTATCGCCCTGGGCGCCGGCGAAGATCACGTCGTTGCCATCGCCGCCGGCCAGCGTGTCGGCCCCCTTGGCGCCGAACAGCGTGTCGGTCCCGTCATTGCCATTGACATCATCATTGCCGGCCTGGCCGCGGATCGTGTCATTGCCGGAGCCGCCATCGCCCCCGTCATTGCCCTTGCCGCCGTTCAGCGTGTCGTCACCGGCGCCGCCGGCGAGCACGTCATCGCCGGTTCCGCCGTTCACGGTGTCATTGCCGGCGCCGCCGCGGACATCATCATTGCCACCAGCGCCGAGCACCGTGTCGTCGCCGTTCAGCCCTTCGAGGGTGTCGTCGCCATTGCGACCGGCGAGCTCGTTGCCATTGGCATCGCCGAACAGGGTGTCCGCGAAATCCGATCCGATCACATTCTCGATCGAGACGAAGGTGTCGCCCGCTGCATCCTGGCCGGACTCGAAGGCGTCCGCGGCATCGAGGGACACGGTGACGGCGCCGGTGCGGGCGTAGCTGACCGTGTCGGTTCCGTCATCCTCATTGCGGTTGAGCTCGCCGCCATTGAAGTCGGCGACACCGCTGCCGCTGATCATGAGATCATCGCCATTGCTGCCGAAATAGTCCGCGAGGCCGGCGCCGCCGATCAGCGTGTCCGCCCCGTCGCCGCCGACCAGGACCCAGTCGATGGCGCTGGCGGGATCGACGATCAGCGTGTCCTCGCCGGCGGCGCCGAACATCTTCGCTGTTTCCCGGTTGTTGTTGTTGGGATCGTTCCAGCCGGTCACGGAGATGCCGGTGAGGTTTGTTGTCCCGCCGGCATCGGTATGGAAGAAGTTACGCATGTTGATGATGGACGCGAAGTTCTGAAGGAAGCCGGCCGTGACGGTCACGGTGGCCTCATTGTTCATGTTCATCAGCTCGAAATTGGTGGCCTCGGTCAGCCCGGACATGTCGATGGCGAGGAATTCGCCGATGACCAGCCGGTCGAAACCGTCGCCGCCATTCAGGGTGCCCTTGATGCTGTCGAACAGCCGGAAGGTGTCATTGCCGGCATTGCCGGCGGCCGTGACGGTGTTGCGCGAGCTCAGATTGATCTGGTCGTCGCCCTCGCCCCCGGCAATCGTGTCATTGCCTTCGGAGATGATGAAATCGGGGCCGGCGCCACCGTTCAGGATGTTGTTTCCGGTGCCGCCGAACAGGTCGTCGGAATTGCCGAGGCCGTTGAGCGTGTCGTCGCCGCCCAGGCCGCGAAGGATATCGCGGTCCTCGGTGCCGTCGATCACGTCATCGTCCGGGCCGCCATCGATCTCTGCCATTTGGAGTGCTCCCTTCGCGCTGCGGCTGGGCCCGTTCAAGGCTGGCCCAGCATGATTATCTCGTCCGCCCGCTCCTTAGCAAATGGCGGGCCGGATCGGCCAGAGCCGAGCCGTCGTCGCGGGCCGCGCGAAAGGGCGCCCTGAAGCGCCTTCCTTGCGACCTGGCACGAATTTTCGCTTTTTACGCCACGGGAAGTGTGCGAAGACCCTCGCGGGCCAGGCGTCCCCAACGGCGCCCTGCCTATCTGGAAGGATAGGAGTAAAACCAGATGACGACTTTTCCGAAGCCGGACGTGCGTCCCGCATGTCCGCATTTCTCGTCAGGTCCGACGGCCAAGCGCCCGGGCTTTTCCCTCTATCAGCTTGCCGGCGCCGAGCTCGGGCGGTCGCACCGCTCGAAGGATGCCAAGGCGCGCCTGAAGCTCGCCATCGACCTCACGCGGGAGGTGCTGGAGGTGCCGGCGGACTACCGCATCGCCATCGTGCCGGCGTCCGATACCGGCGCCGTCGAGATGGCCATGTGGTCGATGCTCGGCGAGCGTCCGGTGGATATCTTTGCCTGGGAGAGCTTCGGCAAGGACTGGGTGACTGACGCGCTCGAACAGCTCGGCGATGTCGATGCCGAGATCCACACCGCCGATTACGGCCAGCTCCCGGACTTCTCGAAGGCCCGGACAGATGCGGACATCGTGTTCACCTGGAACGGGACGACCTCGGGCGTGCGCGTGCCGGATGCCAGCTGGATTGCGGCCAATCCCGACCGGGTGGTCATCAATGATGCGACCTCGGCCTGCTTCGCGCAGGAGATCGACTGGGCGAAATGCGATGTGGTGACCTATTCCTGGCAGAAGGTGCTGGGCGGGGAGGCGGCCCATGGCATGCTCATCCTGTCGCCAGATGCCGTGGCCCGGCTGGAGCGCTACACCCCCGCCCGGCCGCTGCCGAAGATCTTCCGGATGACCAAGAAGGGGAAGATCAACGAGGACCTGTTCGCCGGCGCGACGATCAACACGCCCTCGCTGCTCTGTACCGAGGACTATATCCAGGCGCTGGAATGGGCCCGGTCGCTGGGCGGCTGGCGCGCGCTCAAGGCGCGCTCCGACGAGAGCCTCGGCATCCTCGCCGACTGGGTCGCGCGCACCGATTGGATCGATTTCCTCTGCGCCGACCCGGCCATTCGCTCGAATACCGGGGTGACGCTGAAGCTCACCGATGCGCGTTTCACCGCCCTCGACCTCGATGCCCAGAAGGCTTTCATGAAAGCGATGACCGGCCTGCTGGAGAAAGAGGGCGCTGCCTTCGATGCCAATGGCTATCGCGATGCCCCTCCGGGCCTGCGGATCTGGTGCGGTGCGACGGTTGAGCCCGCGGACGTGGCGAAGCTCACGCCGTGGCTCGACTGGGCCTTCACCGAGACGGTCGCAACGATCTGATCCGGTCAGGCCAGCGAGCGCATGCCGCACATCCTTCGCCTGCGTCCGGCCACCCGGGCCGACATTCCCCTGCTCGAGGCCTGGGACGAGGAACCGCATGTCCAGTTCTCAGACCCGGATGCCGGGGACGGAAGCGGCTGGGACTGGCACGCCCAGATCGGGGCCGGCTGGCCCGGCTTCGAGGAGCTTGTCGCAGAGGCCGGTGGCCAGCCCATCGGTTTTGTCCAGATCCTCGATCCGGAAGTCGAGCCCTCGCAATACTGGGGAACAATGCCGGCCGGTTTCCGGGCGATCGACATCTGGATCGGCCCGGCTGACTGGCTGGGCAGGGGCTGCGGCACGGAAATGATGCAGCTGGCCCTGGCGAAATGCTTTGCCGACCCGGCCGTCCACACGGTCCTGGTCGATCCGCTCGCCAGCAACACCCGCGCGCACCGCTTCTACCAGCGGTGCGGCTTCACCCCGGCCCGCCTGCAGATGCTGGGCGAGGACCGGTGCCTTGTTCACGAACTTAAACGCGCCGACTGGCGCAAGGAGCCTACGCCATGACCCCCCAATCCAAAGTCCTCATCGCCGATAATCTCAGCCCCGCCGCCGTTGATATCTTCCGACAGCGCGGGCTCGAGGTCGATGTGAAGACCGGCCTGTCCAAGGATGAGCTGATTGCGATCATCCCCCAATATGACGGCCTGGCCGTCCGCTCGGCCTGCAAGCCCGACGCCGACGTGATTGCCGCTGCCGAGAGGCTGAAAGTGATCGGCCGGGCCGGTATCGGCGTCGACAATATCGACATCAGGGCGGCGACAGCGAAGGGCGTTGTGGTAATGAACACGCCGTTCGGGAACGCCATCACCACGGCCGAGCATGCCATCGCCATGATGTTCGCCGCCGCCCGGCAGATTCCGGCCGCCAATGATGGCACCCAAGCCGGCAAATGGCCGAAAAAGGCCTTCATGGGCCGGGAGCTTACCTACAAGACGCTCGGCCTGATCGGCTGCGGCAATATCGGCTCGCGCGTCGCCGAGCGCGCCCAGGGGCTGATGATGCGGGTGGTGGCCCACGACCCCTTCCTGACCGATGAGCGGGCCGAGGAGCTGGGTGTCGAGAAGGTCGAGCTCGACGACCTGCTGGCCCGCGCCGATGTCATCACGCTGCACACGCCGCTGACCGACCAGACGCGCAACATCCTCTCGCGCGAGGCGCTGGCGAAGACCAAGCCGGGCCTCATTCTCGTCAACTGCGCCCGTGGCGGGCTGGTGGACGAGGCGGCCGTTCGGGAGCTGCTCGACAGCGGCCATCTGGGCGGGGCGGCCTTCGACGTGTTCGCCGAGGAGCCGGCGAAGGAGAATGTGCTGTTCGGTGCGCCGAACTTCGTCGCGACCCCGCACCTTGGCGCGGCAACGACCGAAGCGCAGGAGAACGTCGCCCTGCAGGTGGCCGAGCAGATGTCGGATTACCTGCTGACGGGCGCGGTGACGAATGCGCTCAACATGCCATCGGTGACCGCCGAGGAGGCTCCGCGTCTCCGACCCTTCATCGACCTGGCCGAGAAGATCGGCGCGTTTGCCGGCCAGATCTCCGATTTCGGCTTCGAGGAAGTGGTCATCGAGTATGAGGGCGAGGTTGCCGAGCTCAACCGCAAGCCGGTCACGGCGGCGCTCCTGGCCGGACTGCTCAGGGCCTCGCGCGGCGATGTGAACATGGTCTCGGCGCCGTCGATCCTGCACGAGAGCGGGGTGAAGCTGACCGAGACCAAGACCGAGGAGAGCCCGGTCTATGACAGCCTGGTGCGGGTCAAGGTGAAGACGAAGGCCACGGTGAATGCGCCGGAGGGCGGCTGGCGGACACTGGCCGGTACGGTGTCGCCGGCGGGTCCGCGCATTGTCGAGGTCAAGGGCATGGCGCTGGAAGCCGATTTCGCGCCGGTGATGCTCTACGTCAACAATGTCGACAAGCCGGGCTTCATTGGTGCGCTCGGCCAGATGCTGGGCGATGCGGCAGTGAATATCGCCACGTTCCATCTCGGCCGCACGGCGGCGGCCGGGGAAGCGGTGGCACTGGTCGGCATCGATGCCGAACCGCCGGCGAGCGTGACCGACGCGCTCGATGGGCTGGAACACGTGCGCTATGCCAAGGTGCTGCGGTTCTGACGCCAGACCGCGAGTCCAGTCGCCCGGCGGCCTGCCAGCTCGGCGGGCCGTCGGGGTCGGGCCCGTCAGGTTGGGGGCGCGTCAGGTTGGGACCCGGCAGCCGCGAGGGCGTCAGCTCACGCGCTCGAACACGGCGGCGAGGCCCTGTCCACCGCCGATGCACATGGTTTCGAGGCCATAGCGTGCCTCGCGGCGATCCATCTCGTTGAGCAGGGTGGTGAGGATGCGCACGCCTGTGGCGCCGACCGGGTGGCCGAGCGAGATTCCGGAGCCGTTGACATTGATCCGGTCGAAATCGTCGCCCTCCAGCCCGAGCGCCCTGGTGCAGGCCAGCACCTGGGCTGCAAAGGCCTCGTTGAGCTCGATGAGGTCCATGTCGGCCAGAGTGAGGCCGGCATTGGCCAGCGCCTTCTGCGTCGCCGGTACCGGGCCGATGCCCATGACATTGGGCTGCACGCCGGCGAGGCCCCAGGACACCATCCGGCCGAGCGGTTTCAGCCCATGCCGGTCGGCCAGTTCCCTCGTCGTGAGGATGCAGGCCGCCGCCCCGTCATTCTGGCCCGACGCATTGCCCGCGGTGACCGTGGCATCGGGATCGGTCTTGCCGAAGATCGCCCGCAGGCTGGCGAGCTTTTCGAGGTTGGCGTCGGGGCGGATATGCTCGTCGCGGTCGATCACCGTCTCACTCTTGCGGGTCCTTACGGTCACCGGCACGATCTCGGCGGCGAAGCGGCCATCCTCGGTCGCAGCCGCGGCGCGCCGGTGGGAGTTGCAGGCCAGCTCGTCCTGGGCCTCGCGGCTGATGCCGTATTCCTTGCGGAGGTTCTCGGCGGTCTCGATCATGCCGCCAGGCACCGGATAGTGCTTGCCGCCCGCCGTGTGGCGCCCGCGCGTCAGCCCGTCCTGCAGCATCATCCCGCCGGAGGGGACGCCCCAGCGGTGTTCGACCGTGTAGAAGGGCGCCCGGCTCATGGATTCGGCGCCGCCGGCGATGACGAGGTCGCTGCCGCCGCTGGCGACTTGCAGCATGCCATAGATCACTGCCTGCAGTCCCGAGCCGCAGCGCCGGTCCATCTGCAGCCCACAGGCCGTGACCGGCAAGCCGGCATCGAGCGCGACCATGCGGCCGAGGGCGGGGCTTTCCATGGTCGGGTAGCAATTGGCGAAGAGGACATCCTCGACGGCCTCGCCCGGCAGGCCGGTGCGGGCCATGATGTCGGCGACCACGGTGGTCGCCAGCTCGTGCATCGGCACGGACTTGAAGCTGCCGCCGAAGCCGCCGACGGCGGTGCGGCGGGGTTCGCAGATGACGACGTCGCGCATGGGGTGATCCTCCGGTCCTGTTTCCGGAGACGACTTTAGGCGCGGTTTCAGCGCAAGGTCGAGACCTGCCGTCGCGCGACTGGCTGGTGATCAGCCGGCGAAAGCCTTCTCGATGACGAAATCGGCCGGGGCGGCATTGGAGCCCTCGACGAAGCCGCGCGCCTCGAGCAGGGCCTTGGTGTCCTGGATCATCTCCATGGAGCCGCAGATCATCACCCGGTCGAGCGCCGGGTCGAGCGGCGGCACACCGAGCGCGGCGCAGAGGCCGCCGCTCTCGATCAGCGTGGTGATCCGGCCCTGCACGGGATAGTCGGGCGTACGCGTGCAACTCGTGAAATGGTGCAGCTGGGCAGTGGCTTCCTCGCCGACGAGCGGATCGGCCTTCGCCGCCGCAATGGTCTCGAAACTGTAGGCGAGTTCGGCTTCCAGCCGGGTGGTATGAGTGGCGTAGACCTCTTCGAACTTGGTGTAGCTTTCGGGCTCGCGGACGAGGCTGGCGAAGGGCGCGAAGCCGGTGCCGGTGGAGAACATCCACAGCCGTTTCGCCGGGGTCAGCGCATCGAGGACCAGCGTGCCGGTGGGCTTGCGGCCGAGCAGCACCTTGTCGCCGGGCTGGATGGCCTGCAGCCGGGAGGTCAGCGGGCCATCGGGCACCTTGATGGAGAAGAACTCCAGCTCCTCGTCCCAGGCCGGGGAGGCGACCGAATAGGCCCTGAGCAGGGGCTTGCCGGTCTCGGTCGGCAGGCCGATCATGACGAATTCGCCGGAGCGAAACCGGAAGCTTGCCGGCCGCGTGATCCGGAACTTGAACAAACGGTCGGTATAGTGCCGGACCGAGAGGACTGTTTCTTCCGTTGGCGCGTTCGGATTGGGCTTCGCCTGCGCGGCAAGCTGGGTCTCGGGCATGGTGCTGGCCTCGTCTTGTTCGTGCCCCACTTGAACACGAGGCGGACAAAACGCAAGGCGGCGAAAGCGCGCTTTAGTTTTGCTTACACATGCCGCCCGTCTGTCCTGCCTTCGCGTTCGGTCTGGGTGCGCCGGCGTGTTCCGGGACCGGTAGCTGCCACGTATGGAGCATCGAGCCGGGCCGGGTCGGAGGTCGCCTGCGGTGCAGCCTTTGGTGCATCGGGGGACGGATGTCCCGAGCTGTCGGCCTGGGCGGCTGCGCCCGCCGCGATGAACGCGGCGATGGTGACAAGCCCCAGGACCAGGTTTCGTTTCACGCCCACATTCGGCTCCTTCCCTGCTGTGCCGGACCTTGGTGTGCCTGGCAGTGCCGTTGCGAGACTCATTCTGCCGGACAGCGCGGCGAAGAGAGGGCATAATCTGGGTCTTTGTTCCGCCGGTCCGGGCAGGACCGGGGCAGCGCGGAAGGGGAGCCGGACGAAGCCGCCGGCGCCGGTCGCCTCAGACCCCGACCACTTCGCCGCGCGTGGCTTCGCGCTTCGCCCAGTCGATGAAGGCGCGGACATCGGGGTTGAGGTGGCGGCCCTTGGGCCAGACCAGCCAGTAGGCGAAATCGATCGCCGTCGAGCCGTCGGCAAAGGGGGCGACCAGCCGTCCGGCATCAAGATCGGTGGCGGCAATCGCGCGCTTCGCCAGCGCCACGCCGCGCCCGTTCACCGCCGCCTCGATAACCAGGACGGCCTGGTTGAAGCGGGGCCCGCGACCGCTGTCGACCCCGTCCACGCCCCGCGCCCGCAACCAGCTGGCCCAGTCCGGACAGGAGGGATCGTTCTCGGGGCTTTCGTCATGGATCAGGGTGTGGGCCGCAAGGTCGCCGGGCCGGCGCAAGGGGTCATCGCCCTCGAGCAGGGCGGGCGAGCACACGGGCAGCACGGTCTCGTCCATCAGCTTTTCTGCCTTGAGGCCCTCATAGGCGCCGCGGCCATAGCGGATGGCGAGGTCGGCATCGGCGGTGTTGAAATCGGTGAGCTGCATGTCGGCCGACACCCAGGCCTCAATGCCGTCATGGGCCTTGTGGAAACTCTCGAGCCGCGGCGCCAGCCACTTGGCGGCAAAGCTTGGTGCGCAGGACACCATGACCCGACCCTTGCGCGCGGGCGCCCGCATCACCCGGCCGGCCTCGCCGATCTTCTCGAAGGCCTCGCGCACCATGGGCAGCGCCGCCTGCGCGGCATCGGTGAGCAGGACCGACCGGCCGGTGCGCTTGAACATGGGCGTGCCGGCGAAGTCCTCAAGCTGGCGGATCTGCTGGGAGATGGCGCCGGGGGTGACGTTCAGTTCCTCGGCCGCCTTGGTGAAGGACAGCCGCCGGGCGGCAGCCTCGAACGCCCTGAGGGCATTGAGCGGGGGAAGGCGGTCGGGGGTGTCGTCCATGTAACCTTAGTTTTTCTCAATAGTCGTCTTAGGGGTGTCGCCTTGTTGCAGGTGCGTCAAGAGCCAATCTCCAGCCCATAATCAACAAGGCCGGTGACCAATGCCTCCCGATCTGCTCAACCCTCAAGGCCGCGGCGGCCACGTGCCGGTTCAGGGCGCCCCGTCCGGACCTGCGGCGACGCTCCGGAAGGACCCGCCGCCGGGCCAGGTGATGCTGGTCGGTGCCGGTCCCGGCGATCCCGAGCTGCTGACGCTCAAGGCGCTCAGGGCCATCGAGGCAGCGGACGTGATCTTTCACGATCGCCTCGTCTCTGCAGCGATTCTTGCACTGGCCGCCCCTCACACCGCGCTGGTGCCGGTCGGCAAGGCGAAGGGCAATCATTCCGTTCCGCAGGAAGACATCCATACCCGCATGATTGCTGCGGCCCGTGCCGGGCTCAGCGTCGTGCGGCTGAAGGGCGGCGATCCGTTCATCTTCGGCCGGGGCGGCGAGGAATTTGAAGCAGTAGCGGCCGCCGGCATTCCGGTCTTGGTGATCCCCGGCATTTCCGCTGCGCTTGGCTGCGCCGCCAGTGCGGCGATCCCGCTGACCCATCGCGACCACGCCCAGTCGGTCACCTTCGTTACCGGCCATGCCAGGGCCGGCGGCATGCCGGACCTTGACTGGGGCGCGCTGGCGCAGGCCAGCCAGACCGTGGTCGTCTTCATGGGCGTCGGCACGGCCGCCGCGATAAGCGCGCGCCTCATCGCGGCTGGCCGAGGCCCGGAGACGCCCGCTGCGGTTATCGAGAATGGCACCCGGCCGGAACAGGTCGTCGCGCGCGGCCGGCTCGGCGAACTGTCCGCGCTGATCGAGACGGCAGGGATCAAGGGGCCAGCCCTGCTCATCATCGGCGAGGTTGCCGCCGCCCGCCAGCCAGACCCAGCCCGGCTCCCCACCGAAACAGGAGTGTTCGCATGACCTCGGTCCGCCCCAAGCTCAAGCCGGAAATGCCCAAGGCGGTGACCGCCTGGGACACCGCCAGTGGCCATGTGGTCTACCGGACGGCAGATGGCGGCTGGACGACCGATCCTGCCGCGCTCGGCGTCTTCACCGGCAATGCGGCAGAGGCTGAACTTGCGGGGGCGCTGGCCGAGGAAGGCCGCGTCACAGATCCCTACTTCATGGAAGTGGCGCCGGACGGCACGATTTCAGGCCGCGAGACGCTGCGCGAAACCATCCGCGCCAACGGGCCGACCGTGCCCTACGGCGCAGCGGCGAGGCCGGTATGACCCGTCATCCCGTCACCCGCTTCACGCTCTATGGCAATTGCGAGAGCGGCAATTGCCTGAAGCCCCGCTGGATCGCCGATGCGCTCGGCATCGGTTATGACTGGGTCGAGGTCGACACTCATGCCGGGGAGACCCAGACCGAGGACTTTCTCGCCATCAATCCGGCCGGCCAGGTGCCGCTGGCACGCTGGCCAGATGGGCGGATCCTGCCGCAATCGAATGCCATCATGCTGTATCTCGCCGAAGAGGCCGGCAGCGATCTCATTCCGGCGGATCCGTTCAAGCGGGCCCAGATGATGAGCTGGCTGTTCTGGGAGCAGTATTCGCACGAGCCGAACATCGCCGTGCGCCGCACCCTGCTCCGGTTTCGCGGCGTGCCGGAGCGCGACATTGATCCAGCCCTGCTGGCGAAGGGCCGGCGGGCGCTTGGCGTCATGGAGCTGCAGCTGACCTATACCGAATGGCTGGTTGGCGATGCGGTCACGCTGGCCGATGTTGCCCTTGTTGCCTACACGCGCGTCGCCCATGAGGGCGGGTTCGACCTGGCGGAGTTCCCCGCCGTCAAACGCTGGGTGAACCGGACCGAGGCTGCGCTCGGCATTCCGCATGTCCGGGAGGCGGCGTGATGGCCGATACTGTAACGGCAGGGGGCACCGAGCCCAACATGTATCGCTATGACGAGTTCGATGCGGCGATCGTGCGCGAGCGGGTCGCACAGTTCCGTGGCCAGGTCGCCCGGCGCCTGTCGGGAGAGCTCCTCGAAGACGAGTTCAAGCCGCTCCGGCTGCAGAACGGGGTCTACCTGCAGCTGCATGCCTATATGCTGCGGGTGGCGATCCCCTATGGCCAGCTCAGTCCGCGCCAGTTGCGCCGGCTCGCCGAAGTGGCCCGGCGCTATGACCGGGGCTATGGCCACTTCACCACGCGCCAGAACATCCAGTTCAACTGGGTCGCCCTGAAGGATATTCCCGACGTTCTGGACGCGCTGGCCGAGGTCGAGATGCATGCCATCCAGACCTCGGGCAACTGCATCCGCAATGTC
>CAZDMQ010000084.1:0-12438 GCA_964506685.1 uncultured Hyphomonadaceae bacterium
TCGGAAATAAAAAATCAGGTCTTTTATATTCCGACCTTCGACCTTTATGCTCAGGAAGTTTTTTGTTGTGGAAAAAGTCAATATTTTCTTTATATCCAGCATCCAAAATTAAATCTTTAATTTTATTTTCGGCAAAATATTTTTTTTTAAAAACCTGAGTTGGATGAAAACCTTTCCGAACCGCAACGTAAATTGAATTAATACTACCCAATGATTGATTTTGGGACCATTCTTTTATTGTCTTATCGTCTATACGAATTATATTTTTCGATTTTAAAATTTTTTCCTTTATGTCTTTGTCTTGGGCGGGATTGTTAACTCCCCACTTTTCGAAAGAATACTTTTTAAACCAATCCTTAAAATAATCAGTTTTCGAAAAATATTCGACACCATACCGTTCAACGTTGGTTTGACGAATTTTTGCTTGAATCTCTTTTGACTTCCAAGGATGATCACAACCATATTTTACTTCCCATGTGTTTTTTCTTTTGATAAAAATTTCTTGATTTGAAAGAGGGCAAGGACTTCCATATCTTTCAATATTTGTTTTCTTTATTTTCTCTTTGATTTCAAAATTCAAAGAGGGAGCGACATGGCCGTATTTTTCAATGTTTGACTTTTTTATTTTTTCGTTTTTTTCTTCTTTTGTTAAAACAAAGCTAATATCGGGAAATCTTATTAATGAATTTTTTACATAAGAAAAACTTTTTTTAAATGTTCTATCTTTAGATTTATCTTTAAAAACAGAAATCCTAGTGGAAGAGCCTCCCCATTCAATCAATTCAATATGAGAAAAATTTTCTTCTAGCCATTTTTGAACATCTTCTTTTTTTGTTTTGGCGGGCACAATTTAAACGTCTTCTTCTCTTTCTTGTTCAAGAGCCAATCTATCTGCCATGTGAAGAAACAGTGACAACTTGGGCTCCTTAAGACCGTAGGACCTATTGGACTCTAGATACATTCCATCATTAAGATAAATGGCCAAAAACTCTTCGTCGGTGAGGCGGAAACCATGATGCTGAAGAACAAAGATGGACCGAAGATGATTTGTCATATAATTGGCTTTTCGATTAAATTGATAAAGTTCCCCTTTTCTTCTTTTCCAATCTTCTTCTTGAAGTTCATAATGAGGAGTCTTTAAGTCGGCAGATACAGCTTTTCCTAAATCGTGAAAAAGAGAACAGACAACCATTGAGTCCATATTCAAATTGGCTTCAAAAGTTTTATTTAATTTAATTAAATTTTTAAAAACATTTACAGAATGGAGAGCAAGCCCACCGGGCCAACAATAATGATATTCTTCTCTGCTCGAAGCAGGAGCGGTAAAATATAATTCGCCCACCTCATTAAGCACCCTTTCTACTTCGTCTTTTCTTTCGGGCGTCAAAAAATTATCTAATACTTTTTGAGTTTTTTCTAGGGCTAAATCTGATTTATCATTTTCATTAGTCATATTCTTTCATCTCCAAAAAATTCAGTCCTTCAAATTTATGAACCTTATATACATCATCATTAAGAATGTCAAGAATTTTTTGAGTTAATTCTCTTTTTTCATTTTTCTCGACAGAAAATATAAGTTCATCATGAAAGGGGTAAATCAACTTGCTTTTATACCCCTTTAACAAAATTAGAATTTGCTGTATTTTGTTTAACATTCGATATTGACTTATGGTCTGGACTATGGTGTGAATCTTTTTGTAGGGCTCCTGAGAGGCCTCTAGAAGCACGGGCATATTTTCATGCCAAAAAATCTCATCGTCCTCAATTCGATCCAATATTTTAGCCTTGGCCAAAACCAAATCCAATTTCGGATTTGATTTGCCGTAAAGATAAGAAATAATTGAAACTTTATAATCTTTTACTTCGGGAATGTATTTCTGAGAAAACGAATCATATAAATTAGATTCATCAAAGTTAATAGAAATATCAGGATGGATATCTAAATAAGTTCTAAATTCAAATTGCTTAAAATCGCACGCAAAAATTACAGAATTTTCATTTAAAGGAATAATATTTTTACGAAAAAATTTAGCCATATTAAAGATGTTTAAAGTATCGGGCTTGGCTTTAAATCTAAAATTGGCGCCAAAATCTAAATTTACTCTTTCTTTTTTGTTTTTTGTTTGAAGCACAAAGTTAAAGTATTTCTTTACTTTTGTGCTTGACTTATGAATAAAAAAATCTTTAACATCGTCAAACCAAGCCTTTTGTTTAATGTTTTCTAATGCTAAAAACAAAAGATCTTGGCGTGACTTTAAATACTTTTTCCAAATATTGTCAGGAAACAAAGCGGAAAATTTATACTTTGAATACGATATATCACAAACCTTATAAGACTTTAATATATTCTGAATGACTTTTTTGTTTTCTTTATAGTTGCCAAATTTTAGATAATCATCCAATTCGTCAAGTGTTGTAATTTTCCAATTAAGATAAACATCTTTTAAATCGAGACCTTTTGGGTGATAGCTTACATCCTTGTCCCAATAAAAGACTTCGCCAAATTCTTTAGGGCGACCCAAGAAAATATCATTCAAGATCATAAGATTCAAATTTTTGAATTAAAACTTGTTTGGTTTTTGTCCAGTTATGTAAAATTTCCTGACCCGAAAAACAATAAACATCATATCCGTGCCCTGAATATACTTTATTTCTTAAATCATCGTGCAAAATTTGTTCTTCCGTTCGGATATGATAATATTCACCATCGCATTCAATGATCAATTTCAACAAAGGAAAACAAAAATCAGGATGAAATCTTCCTTTTTTAGGTAATCCCTTTTGTTCTTTTATCATCTTATTATGAGTAAAATCGGTTATGTTTTTAACTTCCGAAAAATGATTAACTTCTTTAAGTCTCAATTCATTTTTTAAAAAATCACATATTTTAATTTGTAAAAGAGATATGTTTTTCTTTTTTTGAGATGGATGAATTCCAACTTTTTGAGCATAATACAAAGTCATTTCAGACCCAAGATCTGGATCTTGGGCCCATTGAGGTATTGTTTTTCCATCTATATATTTAATGTGTCCATTTTCTTTTTTAGATTGAAGAGCGCGCTCTAAAACTTCCTTGTTTTGATAAGGGTATTCAACGCCCCATTTTTTCAAATTTGTTTTTTTTCTTTTGTTTTTTGTTTGGTCTTTGCTTTGTGAATGGCGCGCTTTTTCTTGAATCTCTTTTCTTTCAAAAGGAGTAGGAACTCCATAATTTTTTATGTGAGTTTGTTTCTTTTTATTTTTTATTTCCTCTAGCTGAGAAGGATTTTCGACACCGTATTTCTTAAAGAGGCTTTTCTTTTTCTTTTCTTCTATCTCCTCTTTTGTTGCGGAAAAAATACACTCAGGATCCTTTTTAAGTTTGGCCACCAAAGCAGAAAAAGAATAAGGAAACTCCACATTTCTTTCTGAGTCTAAAAAAATAACCTTGGAAGAACTTTTCCAAAAAATAATTTGGTACCTGGGATGATTTTGGTTTAGCCAAGATTGCGCTTCCAAAAATTTCCAAGTCATTTAATCAGTCCTGTTTCGATCTGTAATTTGAATTTGGAGCGTATAATCGGTGGTGACTTCTCCGTTCTTTACACTATGATCCAGCTGATAAATTGTGTAAAGGCCAGAAAACTGCTTAAGCGGAAAAAATATATAAAAGTGCCCAAAAAGAACAGAATCAACAGCGCCAAAAAATGACATATTCATGTGAATTGGCATCAACAATTCGGTCGCTCTGATAACTTCTTGCGCATCAGCAGGGCTTACACCAGTTAAGAAGTTGACTGAAACTCCAGGAGTAATGTTGGCGGAGCCATCGAGATTTCTTTGAGCGACCGAATTGTTGGCTAAATAAAGATTATGACTCATAATCATATCGTCTGCTTTAGATTTGGCGCCCAATTTTTTAACCAAATTTGTCTCTGAGCCCAATTCAATCCACGGAATCTTATATTGATTGCATTTTTCTTTTATTTCATCTCTTGTAATATTTTCATTATTATCTCTTCTTAAATCGTGAAGCAAATTTGAAATATGAATAATTGTTTCTTTTTTGTCATAAAGATAAAAAATCCAAGAAGATTCATCGGTAGGATCTGGATAAAGAAGATATTTCACATCAGGAACTTCAATCCTAGGGACACTTTCGCCATCAGTCCCCGAGGTTCGTGTCGTTGTATAAAAATCTCTTTTAGAAATAATGGAAGCAATATTTCCAATGAAATTATTCAGATTGTCGGCGAACCTTCCCACTTGTCTTTCGCTTCGAAAAAAAGACATTAATTTCTCAACATCTACAGGAAAAGTGCTGATGGGCTTCCCTGCCCAATCTCCTGCTGCAGTATTAAAATTTCCAAATACGATCTTGACTCTATTGCGACCTTCTGTTGTGTCTCCTCCGGTTGTTTGGCCTAGTCGAACACCTGTTTCAGCAGTTAAAGAAATCACTTTTTGAATCTCTGGCTGAGCCATTTCCCAAATAAGAGGACCCATGTTAATAACAGTCATTTGAGCTAATCCAGCACGGAAGTTGTGAGTATATGAATGATTTTCCGCAATTCTTTCGAATCTTCTTGTCATAAAATTAGATTGAATCATTTTAAGAGCTTCAATGTAATTTCTCACCAAAACCTGATTAAAGCCATCAGGAGAAAAAATAATTTGATCATTTCTCAATGTGCCCTGAAGAACAGAAGAAAGAGTTCTTGTTCCTCTTTCTGTTTCTGGGCCCTCTTCAGCGTCGGTACCGGCAGATCTAACAGCTCGATTGAATTCATTTTGAAATCTTCCTAGTTGATATCTTAATTCATTTATTTGAGACTGAGAAGTGTCTGATTCAGAAACAGCCAAAATTGAATTTTCAATATTTTCACTTGTTATTTCGTTGGCAGGGATACTTTCACCAATAAGAACCTGATTAAAGAGTTTGGAGTGAGCAGGAAGAACCGTTAAAACAATACGCGCCGAAAGTTCATCAAGAATGTCAATTTCATGCTGAGCAATATAAAAATCGTCCTCAATGGATTTCACTCCGGGCAATTCAGCGCCTTCAAAATTTGAATAAGTTCCAAATCTAATTCTCATATGAAGACCTTGTTTAAGCATCCAATGAATAAACTTTCCTCGAGGATCAAATTTGTTTACTCTTTTTGTATTATGAACAACAATGGTCAATTTTCCTGTGATGATTCCAGTGGGGCCACCAACAGATGGAGTCTGAACATTGACAACGAAAGAATCAATTGAGGCAATAGGTCGTTCGGGGGTTCCGCCGAGCGAAAATTCTACTGTCTCTCCAAAATTTTCATATTGAGTTTCAGAAAAAATAAGCTGATTAAGGTCAACTGGATTGTTATTTTCATCCGTTGTCCAGATTCTCAACACAGGAACAATCGAATTCATTTCTAACGTAGAAAGAGATCTTAAATCTGTAATTTGATTATAAAATCTATCAAATGGAGATTGAATAATGCTCCGATCAGGAACGACGCCATCAGTATTAGGGTCAGATCCGCTAACAATAAAATACGGATATTTTGCGGAACTGTTGGCTTCGGTCCTTCCTCTGGTTAAAGCTTGTCTTCTTTCTCTTGCTTCGTTTTGACGTCGGGCGGCGGGAACTACATAATTTGATTGAGCAGATCCTCCTCCGCCCGCAGAAAGAGGGGGAGGCGTATAAGCGGGAATGTTTCCATCTGAAGAAGTTGAATTAGGTCCAACAATTCTTACATAATTTTCAAACCATTGAGATGAAGGAGTTTTTCCTCCTTGGGCTCTTTGGGTTCCGACAAAGTGGTTGCCGGGCCCGCCGTAAGCTTCGGGCCCTTGCCCTGCTGAATTCCAAATAAAAAAGAAGTTCCGGGAAACTAAGCCTTGCTGCCCGTCGCGCGCGGTTCTTCCTCTCTCGCCGACCGTTACTCTTACAGCTGCAAAATCGACAGCTCGAGGGACCGGGTTATTTGTTTCTCCTCTAGCCCAAGCAACCACCAAATTTGTAATTTCTTCAGAAATAGATTCCCAAGGTATCGTTGAATGAGAAATTCTACGTCTTTTTTTTTCTTCTGAACAATGAACAGTTTTGATTCTTTGAATGCATTCAGAACCTCCTCTTCTGCATCTTGTGGTCCTTATATGTCTATCAGTACAATATAGTCCTACTTTTCTTATTTCGGCGGGGGTATCTCCTTCAACCGCGTCATCTCTCCATCCTGGATTGATAGGTTGGGAATGCTCCTTCATATAAACTTTAAGAGTGCCTTTGGGAAAGTCTCCTCTGCCGTTCCTTCTCCAGACTACTCGAGAAGTTTGGCACCACAACAAGGCCAAGGCATGTTCTCTAGAAGAAGATCCTCCTTCGCCCTTGACCATCCGTGCAGCCCAAATAAGGTCTTCCCAGCCCAGTTCCATTCTAAACTGAGAATCGTTAGCAAGAACTACGCCTAAACTTTCATCTCCCCCTTCGCCAAAAGGAATTCTCATTAAATCCTCTCCCAAACACGATTGATATCAAATGGCAACCTGATAATCATGCCAGGTTTTACATCAAAAAACCAGCCAATGTTATTATATATCAATATTGCTTTTTGATGCGTTGGATCTCCATATACTTGTTCGGCAATAATGTCCAATCTATCGCCTTGTTGGATCACCATCTCCTTGCCTGGGATATCAGAAAAATCGACATTCTTCCTGACAAATCTAGGAAGCCCATAAATTTGCGTTCCGTCAGACAATTTTTTGATTTTAGCATTTTGGTAAATGGATGGCATTATTATTCTCCTGAAGGGTTGTTGGTTTCTTGAGCTGTCGGCGATTGATCGAAAGGATCAATTAAATCATCAACATCACCGCCTGGGGACGTTTGACCCGAAACATTTTCAGCTCGGGGCGGAGACAACGTTCCCATTCTTCTAAATATGCCTGTGTCAAAATTATATTCGGAATCAACAGAAGGATTTCTTTCGTGAATAATTTGAAATCCGATATTCATCTGACAAACCATAGGAACTTTTCCTGTCTCAAAATTGCCAGTTTCAAATGTGTCAATTTCCCAAGTTGTTTCATTATAATTAAGAGTAGCATCTGTAATGTATCCGGGCAAGCCAAGACCTTGACCGTCAGCGATCACATCGCCTACACGAACTCGAACCAAAGGAGCAGCCGCAAGAGAGCCATTGACATAAGTCGGATAAAGCATTTTAAGAAAATTGTTTATTTTTTTCCACATAGTGGACAGTCCTTGTTTAGACATCGCAGCGACTTTCCAGCCAATGGTCACATTTCTTCCTGTGTTCATATAAGTCCCCACGGGATCAATTCGACCATAATAACTAACTTTATTCCATTGTGAGGCGAACTTTTCGGTAAGCTCAGTTAAAAAAGCTTTAAAATAAATTCTTCTTTCTGGTTTTCGAAAATCAGAAAAATAAAAAGGAATATAGAAATCATCATCAACAAATGTTTCAATGTTTGTATCGATATATCCTTGTTCTCCATCCAACAAAGAAAAGAAGGCGTCATCATTAGCTAAAGCATTTTCTTTTCTAAGATAAGTGGCGCTACGTCTTTCCCTCTCTCCTGTTGGCTTAAAAAATATGGCGCCTTGTTGGGCATCGCCAAAAGCTGGGCCTGCACCTTGCTTAGAAAATAACTGCTGAAAATCGGGAACTTGTATGTCGACGCCTCGAGGGCTTTCTGTTTTAGTGTTTCTAAGTACATTTTCTTCTTCCGAAGAAGAATCAAGATCAAATGCTTGAAGGTCCGCCAAATTTTCATTATTTGTTGCTATGTTTAACTCCCTCTTTTTGTCTGCCATTGTTTGACCTTGAGGATTATTAAGGTCGCCCGGGTAACGGTAGCCAGGGCCTTCTACTCGAACAAACGGAATTCCTCCTACGGTTCGAACTTGAGTGAAATTTCCTTCGTAAAGCTTTCTCAATCTTTGTTGGTTTCGTGCAATTGTCGTGCCCGGATTGGCTTCCGCGGTAGGAACATCTATTTTGTTTGTGAAATAGCCCGAGGCGCCCGGCGGTGGGCCAACGATATAAGCAAGAGGATTTGCTATTTGTCCCATCCCAAACGTTGGATTAAGAGCGCTTAAAGCTTGGCGAGACAAAATAAAAGAAATTCCTTTTCCTGTAGAGCTCAATTCGTTAATAATGTTTTCTACATGTCTCGAAACAACTCGAGGAGAAAAAGAAGCTATGGGAGTCTTTTCTTCAAAAAGCGCGTTGCGATCTGTGTACTTGTTTTTATAAAAAGTCCTTTCAAAAAATCTTTCAATTTCAGAAAAAGATCTTGGATCGCTTAAGCTTGTGATTCCCGGCTCTGCCATTAAAATTCCTCTTATCTATTAGATATTGCTCGCTCTGCAGATCTTCTATTAAGAACATCCGCAAGCCTTGTTGTTCCAACCCTTTCTGAATCAATATGTTGATGAACAACAATCTCAACAGCTTCTCTTTCTCTTCTCCCGACGCGGGTCGAATCGGAGGACATAGTGGATTCAAGACGCGGAGCGTTCGCTGCTCCTTCAATCGCTTCAACGGAAGCCGAATTAGGACGCGGAACACTCATTGCGTCTTCAGTCGTTTCAACGGCAGCCGAATTAGGACGCGGAACATTCAATGCGTCTTCAATCGCTTCAATATTTGATTCGGTGACGGACGCCACTAACTTTAATCCGCCAAACATATCTGTCCAATCCGAATCTGCTCCCATGAATGCTCTATAGAGCATTCCAACAGTCCCGCCTTGAGTGGGATTAAACGAATTGGTCAGGATGTCTTCCCCCATATTTCGCATTATTTGTTCTCCGGATGGTGGTGCCTCGTAGCCGGCGGCCTCCATAATGTCCCCACTGGCGCCGTACGCCATGACCGCTGGAGATGCAAGTTCAAGGGGCGTGAAGCCCGTCCACGATTCAATAAGGTCGCTAAACGCTGTCCATAGGTTATAAATTCGAACAGACCAATCATAAGCCGTCTGAAAGACGGTCCCTATATCATCAACTGATTTCTGGACGCCAGCCACCACTAAATCAATAGCTCTCCAAAGTTCTTCGTTTTCTTCTAGAGCTCTAATAGTCTCACTGATCGTCCCATAAATTTCCCATGCCCATGTCCACCATTGTTCGGCGGCCAGGGCAGCACTTTCCCAATCAAAATTCTCAATCTTTTCGCCAATCCATATAACTAAATCATGTATATCTTCGGCAACTTCTCTTACTCTTGTTTGAAATTCTTCAGATTGAACAAGAGCTCGGACCCATTCATAAAAACTTTCTCCAATGTTTTGAGTTGTCCCTAAAACTTCTTGCAAAATTGGAGAAAGGGCGTCAACAACAACAACTTTAATTCTTTCCCAAAACCACGACAAATCGGCAACAAAAGTCCTTGTCTGATTTAACATTTCGTTCATCATTCTTTGATTGTCTATTCGTTCAGTCTCTTCTCTTCTTTGTCGCTCTTCGGCCTCTTGTCTTTCTCGCTCCATGTCTTCAAAAGAGGCGCCATCTTCAAAAACTCGCTTTAGTTCTTGCTCTGTTAGGTTTAGCGTTTGAGAAAGTTGCATTCTCTGATAACGATTCATGTTTCCCCATTCGAGGCCCATTCCCATAATGGATGACCGCACCATTTCTAATCTCCTGGCGGGGTCCTGTTCCATCATCATTTCAAATGACGAAATCGTTGTTCCAAACATCGCATTTAATGAATTAACATTGTCCGACGCTTGGTTAAAATGATCAAAGCCTTTAACAGATTCAAAGATTTTTTGAGTTTCTAGGCCGAATCTTGAAGCCATTGTTGTGGCATCAGAAAACGTCCTTGAGCCCTCGCGGCCGAATTGGGCGATATTGTCGGCAGCCTGAGCATAATCTTTCATGAGAATCCCTGCGGGCACGCCAAGAGAGTCTGCCAAGGTCATGATTTCGGCGCCGAAATTATTAATCGCCTCAATAGGATCATCAGCATCATGAGCAACTAATCGATACAAATTAACAGCTTCATCGGTTGTTAACCCAAACCCTCTTTTGAGAGAAAGCATACTGCTGGAAAGCTCTCCTGTTAATAGATTAACGTTTCTCAAAGATCCTGCCAGTTCTTGCGCAAAATCAAAAGATTCCAAACCAAGAACATCGCCTGTTAAGTTGGCAAAAGTGTCGGAAAGACCTTCGGCGGCGCCTCGGACTTGTTCCAATTGGCGCGGGGTGGTTCCAAGAGCCATCGCCATTTGACCTACTTTTTCTTGTGTCTTTTCTTGAATTTCAAACCAAAAATTATAAGCCTGAACTACCAAATTAACAGCTGAAGTTAGCGCGGCAAAAGCTACAGACAGACCTCCTGTGACCGCCCCAGCCAAAAAAGAGGCAGCGCTCGCCATTCCCATC
Organism: uncultured Hyphomonadaceae bacterium; assembly: GCA_964506685.1. Lineage (GTDB taxonomy): Bacteria > Pseudomonadota > Alphaproteobacteria > Caulobacterales > Hyphomonadaceae > UBA5336. The sequence goes on from CAZDMQ010000084.1 coordinate 10,382, forward strand.
ATGGCTCCCGTTGCTACTTTTGTCCCGCCCGTAATTTTAACCAAGGACTCAATTTGTTCGCCCATGCCCTTGTTTAATCTCATTTTTATTTTTAGGTTTTCTTTTTCAGAATCTGACAAATTATCAATATTTGAAACAGATTTCTCTATTTCGTCAGATAACTGAGAAGACTTTCGCATCAAGTCAATTTGATGCTTTTTCATCTCCTGCATGACTGCTTTGCTTATTCTTCGAGTCCCTGTGATTTGATCATGCAAAGACTTATAAGAAGCAACTTTATCTTGTGCCATCTTGTCTAAAACCTGACCTACGTTAGCAACATCTTCGCCTGCAATAGCCATTGATAAAAATCTCTATATTAACTAGCCTCCTTTGCTAGTTTGTCGGGCCACATTCTGTATATTGTTGGGCGCGGGAGAGTCTTTGCTTCCTTTGGTTGACCTTTTCTCTCTTTTGTGAATCATCTGATTATAATGATATCTTCTTTCGTCAATAGACATTCGACGAAGAGAAGTATAATCAAAACCAAATTCTACTAAATCGTTTATTTCTTTAAGCTGGATTTTTGCTATATATTCCCTATTTACAGGGAATATATTAATCCAGCTGGGGCCAAAAAAACTCGGAAGTCATCGGTATGACATACTCATCAAGGTGACCACAAGATGGACAAAAAACTTCTTTTTTGAGATTTAGATCGGGCTGGATTTTGGCGATATGAACTCGAAGAGCCTGAGAATCGCCAATCAACATTCGTTTAAACATTTTTGAAACTTCGCCTCTGTCTTTTTCTCCGTCAATAGAGACAATCGATTTAAGAAGCGAATCGCTCATTTTGGTTTCTTTTGTCATAAGAACGCCGCGTTTAGCCATCGCTTTCTTTCTTTGTTCTTGAGCTTGAGAAATCTCTTTAAAGTCCTTATCTACGAGAATCTTAAATTGAACTTCAGATTTTGAAAGAGGCAATTCAAATCGAAAAAGATTTTGACCTTCGTTGACTTGTCCAGAATTTTCGGGAAGTTCTCTAATTTCAATTTTATCAAGCATAAAAACATTCGGAAATACAGCCTTACAGTTAGTGCAAGTTAAATTAACCTTGTATTCTGGACCAAACCCTGTTGCTCTAATTCTAAACAAAATTGAATTTTTATCTCCCACAAAGAGAGTGGTGGGATCAATTGATTTATTGACCAGGCAAGATTTAATAAGCTCGTCCATCATTGTTCCTTTTTTGGCCAAGACAACCGAAGAAAGAATGTCTTCTTCTGTTGAGGTTAAAGCTTTAACCTCAACCTCTTCTTGTCCGTAAAGAGGATGATCTTCAGGATAAAGCTTTCCTTTTGTGGGCAATTGGGCAAAACCCACAGGCACATCTTGCCAATTTTTAATATATTCTACTTTATCCTCTGAGGGATTAAAGGCATCGTGATTCATATTTCCTCCGTGTATTACTTAAACAATAAGACTTTAGGTCATTACTGTCATATAAGATATAAAAAACTTTATTTAAAGTCAATCTTTAATTTCGTGCTTCGATAAGATTCGATCTGCTTTTCGTCTAATGGCGCCTTTTTCTTGAGGGCTAAATTTTTTATTTTGTTTTTGAACAACTTTATTTTTGGGAGGGTTTTTGGGTTTTTCGGGAGGGTTTTTGGGATTTTTATCCAAAGCTGAAATTAAATCTTTCATTGAAAGAAGACCGCCATCTTTCTTTTTTCCTTGAAGGTTTGATAAAATTTTGCCCTCGCGAGTTTGTGGAGATTTTTTATTCACCAAAGGAAACGGCTCGTGCTCGGGTTCTCCTACGGCTTTTATTGGTCGAGGTTTAATTTGAGGTTTAGGTGTCGCATCAGGAACAGGCTTGGGTTTGGGCATTTTCATAGGCGGAGGAAAAATTTTAGGTTTATTTCCACCAACTAATGGCTTATCAAGACCTTTCATAGGCGGAGGAAAAATTTTAGGTTTATTTCCACCAACTAATGGCTTATCAAGACCTTTCACAGGTGCGGCCGGAGGTTGTTTCTTCATCGCTTGCGGGACGGGCGGAGGTTGTTTCT
>CAZDMQ010000085.1:0-12102 GCA_964506685.1 uncultured Hyphomonadaceae bacterium
GACCTGTTCCAGGAGATCTACGAGGCCGAGTTCGAGGCCCGGTTCAAGGAGGCCGGCGCGCATTATGAGCACCGGCTGATTGATGACATGGTGGCCGCGTCGCTGAAATGGTCCGGCGGCTATGTCTGGGCCTGCAAGAACTATGATGGCGACGTGCAGTCCGACACCGTGGCGCAGGGCTATGGCTCACTCGGGCTGATGACTTCGGTGCTGATGACGCCGGACGGCAGGACGGTGGAAGCCGAGGCCGCCCATGGCACGGTGACCCGCCACTATCGCAACCACCAGAACGGCGAAGCGACCTCGACCAATTCCATCGCCTCGATCTATGCCTGGACGCGGGGGCTTGCCCATCGCGGGCGCATGGACGGCACGCCCGAAGTCACCCGCTTTGCCGAACAGCTCGAGGACACCGTGGTGAAGACCGTCGAGGCGGGGCAGATGACCAAGGACCTCGCCCTGCTGATCGGCCCCGACCAGGACTGGCTGACCACCGAAGGCTTCCTCGATGCCGTGGCCGGTAATTTCGAGAAGGTGATGGCCGCCGGCTGATCTGCCATCGCGGCCCAAACCGCGGACCCATCAGACGCTGGCCGGAAAGCTTGCCGGCCAGCGTCCACCGCCGGCCCCGCCAACCAGCCCCGCTCAGTCCACCGTGTCGCGGGCGATACGCCGGAACGGCTTGGGCGCTGCCGTCGCGGTCGCCCGGGCGACGAGCCGTCCCTCGGGGTCATGGCAATCGGCTTCCATGAAGGCGGCGCTCCGACCCAGTTTCAGGATCCGCGCCTCGACCCGTGCACGTCCCGGAAACAGCGGGCGCAGGAACGAGGTCTTCAGCTCCAGCGTCGGCGCGGTCATGGTGACATTGGATGCGATGATGACGCAGGTGCTCATCGCCTCGTCGAGCATGGCCGTAATGAAGCCGCCCTGCACCGCGCCGGTGGGATTGGCGAACCGCTCGCTGACATCGAACCCCATGGTCAGCGACATGGCCGCCTGGTCGACGGCCTCGAGGCGCATCCCAAGCGTATCAGAGCACGGCGGCCGCTTCTTCGAGGTCTGGAAGCGCGCCAGCATCTCGGCATCGCTCAGGCGGGGCTTCTCCTCGTCTGCCGGACCGGACACCGTGCGTCCTCCCCTGCCGGCTCAGCGATTGCGGAACGCGTCGAGATTGACAACGGTTTCGCCGCTCCCCTCGACGGCCACGGGTTCGGCATCGTCATCCTGCGTCTCGTCCACCGGGCCGAGCACGTCATTGTCGCCGCCGGCGCCATTCTCGAAGGTCATGCCGAAATTCACCGACGGATCGACGAAGCGCGTGATCGCCGCGAACGGTACGCACAGATGCTGCGGCACGCCGGAGAATTTCAGCACCACTTCGAAGTGCCGCTCGTGCACCTCAAGGTCCCAGAACTGGTGCTGCACGACGATGGTCATCTCGTGCGGAAACCGTTCGATCAGGTGGTCGGCCATTTTCACGCCCGGCGCCCGGGTCAGGAAGGTGATGTAGAAATGGTGGTCGCCCAGCATCCCGCCATTGTCCTGGATGCGCCGCAGCGCTTCACGGACAACGCCCCGCAGCGCTGCCTGGGTCAGGCCCTCATATCCGATAAAGTCCGTCACGCACCCCTCCGTGCCATCAACTCACGGCGACCCTAGGCAGCGGTCGCCAGCCCTTCAACGCCCTTCTTTCCCTGCGCGAGATGAAACTGTGGAACTCGGCGGGAATCACGAAGGGCAATCTTGAACCGCACGTCATAACGGCTTGTCGTCCGGCTTTGAAGCCTTCCCCGGCGCCAGACCCGATTCGGGCTCCGACGTGATGCAATCGGGGCACAGCGGACCGGTTGCGGGCACCGGCGCAAGCGGCGGCAGGCGCGCCAGCGCCCCGGCGTCCAGCTGCAGCCGCTCGATCCGGCCGAGCGCGCGCAACAGGGTCTCCCGCGCCTCGCCCGCTCCCGGATGCAGCGCCATCGCATCTAGCGCAGCGGCGTAGCGGGCCTCCGCCGCATCCGCATCGCCCTTCGCTTCGGCGCACGCACCGAGATTGTGCTGCACCGCCGGTGCGGCCGGATAGGCCCCCGCGAGCGTCGCGAACATCGCACACCCCGTGCCGGCGTCGCCCTCGCCAGCGGCAGCGACCGCCGCGGCGAAGCGCGGATCGGCCCGCACCTCGGGATCGACCGCCTCGGCGAGCAGGGGCGCCCTTGCCCGGCCATGGTACGGCGCGATGTCGTGGCGAACCGCCTCCAGCGTGTCGGCCAGCGCCTCGCGCACCAGCGACCCGGTGAGCGCGTCGGCCTCTGCGCCGAACCGCCCGTACCGCCAGCCAACCTCGTGCCTGCCATGGCCGTGATCGCCAGGCCCGTCATGGTCATGCCCATGGCGCCCGGCATCCCCGTCCGCAACGATTCCGACATCCTCGCAGGTCTCCTCATCGGCCCGGCCGTGATAGGTCTCTCCGAACGCGACACGCCCACTGCCGACATCGGTCAGTCGCACGGTGACGGCCACGGCCACATCGACCTCCAGGCAGGCCTGCACCACATCGGCCCGGTGTTCGCAGTCAAACAGCCCGTCCCACTCGACGCATTTCCGGCGCGTCCGCATATGCTCCGAGACATGCACATCGGGCAGGTCGACCTGGCCGGAATAATGTCCGGCATAGGCGCCCTCGGGCGCGCCGGGGTGATGGACAATGAACCACGGACCACCATCGAACTGCGCGCCGAGCAGCATGTCCTCGAAGGCCGTCGTGTACCAGCCGCCCTCAGGCCCCGAGAAATAGCCGACCGCGACAGTGCGGTAGCTCGCCGCGACGGGATCGCCGGCCGGATTGCGGGCGAGATAGCTGAGCCCGGGGCTCGCGCACCCGCCCAGCAGGACCAATCCGGCCAGCAGCGGCCCTGCCGCTGCCTGCGCGACGTCCGGCATCCGCCCCGGTCGTCCCGTCTCGGTCACTTCGGTCATCGGCATGGTATCGTCCATCGTCCTGCCATCCGTCCCTGCGCTGGGCCTCAGCCTCTGCCCCCGCGCCTGAACCCGGCTTGAACCCGGCCTGAAACCCGCTTGAACCCGGCCTCAAGCCTTCCTGCCCCCCCAGCCCCGCTCCGAAACCGCGCCGGCGGACGCAAGGTCAAGGCTTCCGCGCGGCCCCGATTGCACGCTAAGGATGCGGCGGAACCATGACACCACAGCAAAGCCAGGCACCGATGACCGATACCAGCCCCCTCTTCCAGCCCTTCACCTGCCGGTCCATGACCGTTCCGAACCGCATCGCCATGGCGCCGATGACGCGCAGCTTCTCCCCCGGCGGTGTGCCGGGCGAGGACGTCGCCGCGTATTATGCCCGCCGCGCCGCCGCCGATGTCGGCCTCATCATCACCGAAGGCACCACCACCGACCGGCCCGGCGCGTCCAGCGACCCCAACGTGCCGAATTTCCACGCCGCCGACAGCCTCGAAGGCTGGTCGCGCGTGGTCGAGGCCGTGCATGGCGAGGGCGGGGCGATCGCGCCCCAGCTCTGGCATGTCGGCATGATGCGCAAGCCCGGCACCGGACCCGATCCCGAGGCCGTCTCCGATGGCCCGTCTGGCAAGACCCACAAGGGCAAGCAGGTCCAGCCCGAACCCACCGACGAGGAAGTCGCCGACATGGCCGCCGCCTATGCCCGCAGCGCGGCCCATGCGAAAGCGCTCGGCTTTGACTGTATCGAGATCCATGGCGCCCATGGCTACCTGATCGACGAATTCTTCTGGGGCGTGATGAACACCCGTTCGGACCGCTATGGCGGCGACCTCGTCGGCCGGGCCACCTTTGCCGGCGAGGTGATCGCCGAATGCCGCAGGGCGGTCGGCCCCGACATGCCGATCATCCTGCGCTGGAGCCAGTGGAAACAGCAGGATTATGCCGCCCGCCTGGCCGAGACGCCGCAGGAGATGGAAGCCTTCCTGCGCGTCTTCGTCGATGCCGGCGTCGACATCCTCCACGCCTCCCAGCGCCGCTTCTGGGAGCCCGAATTCCCCGAGATCGACGGCGAGGACGGGCTTAACCTCGCCGGCTGGTGCAAGAAGCTCACCGGCCTGCCCTCGATCACCGTCGGCTCGGTCGGCCTCAGCTCGGACTTCATCGGCGCGTTCCGCGGCGAAGCCAGCAAGACCCGCCCCATAGCCGACGCCATAGAGCGGCTCGACCGGGGCGAGTATGACATGATCGCCGTCGGCCGCGCCCTGCTGCAGGATCCGTTCTGGGCGCAGAAGATCCGGGAAGGCCGCACCGATGAGCTTGCCGACTATGACGCCGGGGCGCTGAAGGTGCTATACTAGAGGCCATGGTCGACACTGCCGCCAAGCTCGCCACCTATCAGGACCTCCTCGACCTGCCGGAAAACAGGGTCGGGGAGATCATCCACGGCGCGGTAAAAGACGACGACCCGGTGGCCCTCGCCCCGTTCGACGCCGCGCCCTTCAGGCTCGGTACGCTTTGGCCAGATTAGGGAGCCTCACCCATGACAGACCTTGTGACACGTGAAGACGACGATGGCCTCTGCTGGCTGACGATCAACCGGCCCGACAAGCTCAACGCGCTCACGGTCGGCGTGTTCGAGGCCCTGCGCCGGCATATCCTCGACCTCCGGCGCGACGAGACCATTGGCTGCGTCATCCTGCGCGGGGCCGGCAAGTGCTTCTCCGCCGGCCATGACCTTGCCGACATTGCTGGCGGCGAGCGGGTGCCCTCGCGCGGCTGGCATTCGGAAACCCTGCGGCTCATGGAGAAGCTGCCCAAACCGGTGATCGCCGCCGTGCATGGCCATTGCTATACCGGCGCCCTCGAAGTCGCACTGGCCGCCGATTTCATCCTCGCCGCCTCGGACGCGAAATTCGCCGACACCCATGCGAAATGGGCCCTCACCCCGATCTGGGGCATGAGCCAGCGCCTGCCCCGCCGCGTCGGCAACGCCACCGCCAAGCGGCTCATGTTCACCGCCGAGACCGTCCGCGCCGACGAGGCCTTGCGCATCGGCCTCGCCGAGCTGGTCTATCCGGCCGAAAGCTTCTGGACCGATGTCGAGGCCTTCGCCCGCCAGACCCTCGCCAATTCCCCCTTCTCGCACGCGGCCAACAAGCGCCTGCTCGAAGCCACCGACATGGACGCCCTCGATGCCGGCCTGCAATGGGAGATCATGGAAAACGAAGGCGCCGGCCCCGACATGAACGAACGGATCGGCGCCTTCCTGAAAAAGGGCTGAGCCGATCCACACGCCGGCGCGGCGCGTAGAGAGAGCGCAAGCCAAGGAGCCCTGCCCCCATGCGCCTCTCCCGCCTTTTCGCCCCGGCCGTCGCCGCCACGCTCACCATGGGCTGCGTCTCCCAGGACCTCTCCCGGTTCGACAATGCGCCCCGCACATTCACCCTCGAGGACTATTTCGCGGGCGAAACCACCGCCCATGGCATCTTCGAGGACAGGTTCGGCACGGTCCGCCGCCAGTTCAAGGTCGACATCACCGGCACCGTCGCCGATGGCCAGCTCACCCTCAACGAGCGCTTCACCTATGATGATGGCGAGCGCGACACCCGGGTCTGGGTCATCGACATTCTCGGCGACGGAAAGTACCGCGGCACCGCCGGCGACGTGCCCGGCATCGCCGAGGGCCGGATCGTCGGCAATGCCTTCAACTGGAAATACAGGGTCGACCTCAAGGTCGGCGACAGCACCTGGAATGTCGGCTTCGACGACTGGATGTACCTGCTCGAGGACGATGTCCTGCTCAACCGCGCCTATGTCTCCCGCTTCGGGGTCGAGATCGGCCAGGTGACGCTGGTCTTCAACCGCGTGGACTGAGCCCCGGCAAGGCCGGCGACGGCCCGGACTCTCCGCTGCTCTGGGCGCCCGCCTCCGCCCCCGCGGCAGCGCCCGCTGCGGCATCCGCAAGGCCCGGTATGAATTCCGCACCGTGCAGGATCTCGACGCTGGAGCCCTCGAACGCCGCACCGAGGGGTTCAGCCTCCCCGCCCAGGCAGCCGGCGAGGAACCCCTCCATCACGCCGTAGAAGGCGAGCCGGTTCTCCGGCCGGGCGAACCCGTGCCCCTCATCGGGGAAATTCACATAGGTCACCGACAGCCCCCGCTCCGCCATCACCTCGACAAGCTGGTCGCTTTCCAGCTTCGTCACGCGCGGGTCGTTCTCGCCCTGCCCGATAAGCAGCGGCGCGGTGATGGCATCGACCCGGGAGATCGGCGAGCGGGCGAGCATGTCGGCCCGGTCCTCGGGATCGGCCGGGTCGCCGACATACTTGAACCAGGTCCCTTCGAGAAAGGGCTTCCAGTATTCGGGGAAACTCTCGACCAGGGTGACAAGGCTGGACGGGCCGACAATATCAACCCCGCAGGCAAACCGGTCAGGCGTGAACGACACCCCGACCAGGGTGGCATATCCGCCATAGGACCCGCCGGCGATGGCGATCCGCGCAGGATCGGCAATGCCCGCCCCGATCGCCCAGTCCACCGCGTCGATCAGGTCGTCATGCATCCTGCCGGCGAATTCCCCCACCGCAGCATTGACGAACCCCTTCCCGAATCCGGTCGAGCCGCGATAGTTCACCGACAGGACACCATAGCCGCGATTGGCGAGCCATTGGTGCCAGGGCTGGTAGCCATAATCGTCGCGCGCCCAGGGACCGCCATGCACCGCCAGCACCATCGGCACCGGCGCCTCGGGACGTCGGTCGCCGTCGGCATCGGCGCCCGGCGGCAAGGTGAGATAGGACACCAGCGTCAGCCCGTCGCGGCTCACAATCTCCAGGGGCTGCATCGGCTGCAGCGGCAGGCCCGCCAGCGCCGGACGGGTCTGGAACATCTCGCTGAGCGTGCCGGCCTCGCGGTCAAAGAGATGGTAGACGCCCGGCGTCTCGGCGGCCTCGGCATAGACGACTGCCCGGCGCATGTCGTCGGTCATCGCCAGCACTTCGAACTCGCCCGGCAGGGCTTCGCGCAGGACGGCAAGGTCCGCCGCCGTCTCCGCGCCCAGTGCTGTCCACGTCTTGCGCAGGTAGTCTGCCGCATAGGCCAGGGGTTCCTGTGTCACGGGATGCAGCAGCACGTCGGAAATGTCCGCCCGGTCGGCCTCGGCCAACACGGTGGTCGCGCCGTCGGCGACATTCATTGCCACCAGCGCCGCCTTGTCCCGTCCCCGGCTGTCGAGCAGGTAGAGGGTCTCATTGGCCCCATCGAAGCCGAGCGGCTGGGTGGTCAGGAAATCCTCGGCCGGGATGGAGGCCAGCACCGTCCCGTCGAAACCCACCACATCCGCCCCGCCGCCCGGGGTCTGGACGACGCCGAAGCGCGGGGTGAGGCTGTTGTCGATCAGCCAGGCCGCATAGCCCGGATTCTCCTGCACCAGCGTGCGCTCGCCGGTGGTCACATCGACCCGGTAGAGATCGAAGAGCTGCGGGTTGCGGTCATTCAGGCCGACCAGGATATGGTCCGGCGCCTGGGTCGAGACGGCCTCTATTGTCGCCCGCACACCATCGGCCACCGGGGTCAGGTCGCGCGCCGCGCCGGTGGCGACGCCCACAGCATAGACATGGAAATTCTCGTTCCCGCCCTCGTCCTGCACGTAGTAGACAAAACCGGAATTGGGCGCCCAGAAATGGCGGTTGATGCCGCGATGGGTATCACTGGTGACCGGCCTTGCCGCGCCGGGATCGCCTGCTGGCGCCACCCAGACATTCAGCACGCCATCCACCGGCGCCAGCCAGCTCACATAGGCGCCGTCCGGACTGATCCGCGCCTGTGTCCGCTCAGGATTGCCGAAGAAGACCGCGCGCGGGATGAGTGCCGGCGCCTGCGCCGCTGCTTCCGCCGCTGCCGCAGCCTGTTCGGCGGCCGCGATTTCGGCCGCCTCAGCCGCTGCGAGGGCTGCCTCTGCGGCGGCGGCCTCTGCGGCTTCCCGTGACGCACCGCTCCCGACACTGGCACAGCCTGACAGGACAAGTGCCATTACACCAAGCACACCAAACATCCGGTTCATATCGACTCCCCGATCTGAAATTATCGAAAAGCAATATTCGCCATGGGGGTGTCATGCAAGCGTCCCGGGCCTGCCAGAACGCGGTCCGACCTGGAGGCCATCGGCTCAGCCGGCCTCTGGCCCCTTATCCGATCCTGAGTCCGGTGCTGATTCCGGTCCTGGTTCCAGCCCAGTATCCGCCTCTGCCTCCACCTCCGCCTCCAGTACCGCCCGGAGATCGTTCAGCGCCGTCATGATCGCGTCGGTAAAGGCTGCGGTATCGGTCTTGTCCGACCGCCGGAAGCTTGCGACGGAAAAGTGCAACTCGTCCGGCTTGACCACATAGGCCACCCCGTAGCCATCCTCGATCACCGGACCGAAATGGTTGCAGAAGGCCGACCTGAGCGGCACCTGCGCCGTCGAGAGTTCCCAGCCGCGCGTGTAGATCTCCTCATTGAACAGCGCTGGCAGCTCGGAGATGCCCTGCTCCTTCGCCGTCAGGGCAAGCCCGAGAAGATGACGGTCGACACCGTACCCGGCCGAAGCATCCCGGCCGCGCTTCGAATGCTCGGCAAAGGCCGCCCGCAGCAGGCTCGCGCGCTCGGCCGGCGAACGGTCCTCGTCCGCCATGGCCCGGACCAGCGCCAGCGCCTCGTTCGAGGCGACCCGGATGGTTTCGGTCCGGCCCAGCCGGTACATCCGCGTCGAGGCCGATTCATAGGTCTTCGGCAGCCGCCCGTAGAGCCGGAAATAAGCCAGCTGCATCGCCATCTGGATGACCGGGTCCGGCCCGGTCCCGAACGTCTTGATCGTGTCCTTGCCGAACCCGTCAAAGCAGCTGACCTGCATGTCGAGGTCGGCGATCTGGGCACGAAATGCGACCGTTGCCGCATCAATGGCGGTGAACGCTTTCGCATCTAGGGTGACGTGCAGCCGTTTCGGCGCGGGCTCATCGCTTTCGGTGCGCGCAACGCCGGTCAGCTTCGGCTCGCCGATCCGGTCGAGCAGGGGGCACCAGGCGCCGGCATCGACCGGCGAGTGCTCGCCATGCAGCACCATCCGCCCGTCGCGGTCGACCACCAGGGTCAGCGTCTTGTCGAACCAGCGCCCGCCCGGACGCCCGTGCAGGCCCTCGCGGCCCAGCGCGGTGAACCCGGCGCAGGAAATGTCGTCGATACAGACGTGGAACAACGCCGACTCGATGACCCCGATCGTCATCCGGTTGTGGGGATCCTCGCGCAGCCGTTCACGGGTCGCCGCCCAGTCCGGCCGGTCGATCGCGGTCAGGGCGGCGAGGGCTGGCGCGGGGTTATCAGCTGGCGCCCGGGCGGTGACGATCCGCCGGAACTGCACGGCCAGGTCCTCGACCGGCAGCGGCTGGCCGTCGGCGTCCAGCACGTCGAAGGTGTACATGCGCCGGTTCCGGAACACCACGATGTGGCGGACATTGGTGTAGGTTTCCAGCTTGTCGCCATTCGCACCCGGCACCCGGTTGGTCGCGAAGAACCGCTTCAGCAGCGACATGTCGAGGCCGGACCCGTCGCGCTGGGTCTCCGGCGGGAAGGTCTCGTCGCGGATCTCGGCATGGAAACAGGCCGCCCCGTGGCTCACCTCGGCCGCGCGCAGCGCCTGGTCGCCGGTCGGGTGGCGGGCATCGCAGGAAATCGCGATGGAGGAATTGATCGGCAGCGGATCGGGCCATTTCAGGTAGGCCATCTCCTCCCACCAGCCCGACAGCCAGTTGTCCCGCGTCTCCCCGCGGATCTCCAGCCCCGCCTGCAACTGGTCGCCCAGCCCGCCCGGCATCAGCAGCTCGGCCACCGCCTCCCCGGTCCTCGCCAGCTCGGCCGGGCTCAGCAACGGCGCCACGGTCTCGACATAGCGCGCCAGCGTCTCGCGCAGCGACGGCACCGGCAGGCGCGGCAGGCTGTCATACAGCCCGAAGGTCCCCGGCTGCGCCGCCCCGGTCTGGGAGCCGGGCCCGGGCGTCGGGAGGGTCTCGGTCATCGTCTCGGCCATCGTGCGGGTTCCCCATGGCTGGCCGGCCGCGCGGCGCCCCGGTGCGGGCGAAGCGACAGTGTCGCTGCACGCCCCGGAGGCAGGCGGCCTGTCCGGATATCAACGGATACGCTACGCGGTAAGGGTGCACTCGGATTCTGCCGCAACGAAAAGCCGCGCCAGCCTCCGCCGACAGAAAGCCACAGAAATCTTCCGCCGGCCAGCCCGCCGGCCAGCCCGTCCTGCCAGCCCACCCGGCCTCAGCCGGCGGTCACAACCAGCCCCGCGACCAGGTACATCCCGCTCGCCAGCCCGGCAGCCACCAGCGCATAGGGCAGCTGCGTCCGCACATGGTCGAGATGCTCGCAGCCGGCGGCCAGCGAGGCGATGATCGAGGTATCCGATATCGGCGAGCAGTGGTCGCCGAACACCCCGCCGCCGAGCACCGCCGCCAGCACCAGCGATGGCGGCAGGCCCGCCCCGATCGCCAGCGGCATGGCAATCGGGATCAGGATCCCATAGGTGCCCCAGCTCGTGCCCGTGGCAAACGAGGTCGCCGCGCCGGCCAGGAAGATGATCGCGGGAAACGCGAACGGCGCCGGAAAGGCCCCGGCAATCGCCGCGATCACCTCCCCGGTGCCCAGCGCCCGGAGGCTCGCCCCCAGCGCCAGCGACAGGAAAATCACCGCCACCGCCGGCAGCAGCGCACCCATCCCCTCGAACCCCATATCGATCAGCGCCCGGCCCGGCCGCCGCTGGCCGACCGCCAGCATCGCGAACGCCACCCCCGTCGCCAGCACCACCGCCCAGAGGATCGACTGCCCGCCCGAGCCTGCGAGAAGATTGCCCCCGCCGGTATACGCCATGAAGCCCAGCGCACCGCCGACCAGCACCAGGATCGGCACGCCCATATACACCGCCCGCGTCGGCGCCTCGCCCTCGCCTGCGCCCTCGCCCGCTGCCCGACCGCCCGTCCGCGCCATCGGCCCGAAGCTCCGCCCCGTCAGCGCCGTCGCAAACACGCCCGCCAGCGTCACCAGCGCATAGAAATTCAGCGGCACCGACCACAGCAGCACCCCCAGCGGGCTCGCAAACCCATAGGCCGCGATCAGCCCCAGCGCATAGGCGCCCCACCCGTTCAGCGGGATCAGCACGCTCACCGGCGCGCTGGTGCTGTCGATCATGTAGGCCAGCTGCTCCCGGCTCATCCCCTGCCGGTCGAACAGCGGCCGGCCCATGATGCCCGTGGTCAGCAGCGAGATATTGGTCTCCACGAACAGCAGCACCCCGGCCAGCGCCGTGGCCAGTCCCGCCCGCCGCGGCGTCGAGGCCAGCCCCGCAGCGGTCAGCCGCTCGACCATGGCCGCGATCCCGCCCGAGCGCTGCATGTAGGCGATCAGCGCCCCGATGATCAGGCAGAACAGCAGGATGCGCGCATTGCCCGGATCGCTCAGCGTGGCCACGGCGCGGTCGATCGCCCCGAGTGTGCCGAGGGCGGGATTGCCGCCCGCCACCAGCGTCTCGGAGACGACCAGCGCGACCCCGAGCGCGGCGAAGACATTGCGCGACCAGAGCGCCACGCCAATCGCCAGCACCGGCGGCAGGAGAGTGAGAAGATCGCCCGGCACATGCCCTCCGGCCCGAAGGGGCCCCGCAAGAGGCGGAAGATCCGCCCGCCATCCCGTCGCCCCGCCAGCAGTGCCGACGGGACCTCATCCCGTGTCCCTACTCCAGTTTCCCCCGCAGGTAATCCGGAATGAACGCATCGACCGGCGAAAGCTGTCCCTTTGCCTCCATGTCGAGCGCAATCTCCAGCGCCTCGCGGTAGAACGACCTGTCGCCCGTCACCCCGCCCATTTTATCAAGGCTCACAATCACATCCCGCCGCGCCGCCGCTGAGGCCGGGTCCGCCGCCGACAGGGCGCGGGCGATCTCCAGCCCCTCCCCATAGGCCGCCTTCGCCGCCGCAAGATCGCCTTCGGCCACCGCCACATCGCCGAGCTTGTCCAGCGAGACGCTCACATCCCGCCGCGCCGCCGCTGAGGCCGGGTCCGCCGCCGACAGGGCGCGCCGGATCTCCAGCCCCTCCCCATAGG
>CAZDMQ010000086.1:0-12087 GCA_964506685.1 uncultured Hyphomonadaceae bacterium
CCGGAGGATCACCCGATCCTGCGGCCGCCCGTGCTGGCGCCGCCCTGACCTGACCGCGAAAATACCTGTCTTCCCGGTTGCACCAACGCGCTTCCAGGCGACGTGGGCACCGGTTCGCCGTCCGGAAGCGCGTCAAGACAATGACTTGAAGCGGCACGCTGAGTCCACTTGAGAACGCGCCGCTTTAGGGCGACGACCGGACACCGGCAACCGGACTCCATCCTAGCCGTCCTGGAAACGCCCGGCGCGCTTCTGGATCCCCGCCATGACCGCCTCGACCTGGTTCGGACTGCCCATCAGCGTCTCCTGCAGGTCCGATTCGGCCTGCAGCGCCTCGGCCTCGGTCCGGTCCGGCCGGCCATTATAGAGCGCCTTGGCCGTCTGCACCGCATCGGGGCTCTTTGCAGCGATCTCGCGGGCGAGCGCCATGGCGTCGTCCAGCGGGGTTTCGCTCACATGGGTGGCAAAGCCATATTCGGCAGCCTGCACGCCGGAGAAGATCCGGCCGGTATAGGTCAGCTCCCGGATGAGGTCCTCGCGCACGAAATTACAGAGGAAGGCGGTGGCCGCCATGTCGGGAATGAGGCCCCACTTGACCTCGAGGATCGAGAGCTTCGTCTCGGGATGGACGAAGCGGATATCGGAGCCGAGGAAGACCTGCAGCCCGCCGCCCAGCGCCACGCCATGGGCCGCACTGATCACCGGCACCCGCAACTGCCGCCAGCCCCAGACTGCCTGCTGCGCCCGGTTCGCCTTGCCATGGGTCCGTTCGGAGAGGGTGCTGCGACCGCCTGGCCTGCCGCCGTCGCCGCTGCCAGAGCCAGCCTCCGCCATTTTCGCGAAATTGCCCATGTCGAGCCCGGCACAGAAGCCCCGCCCCTCGCCGGACATCACCACACAGCGCACGCGCCGGTCCGCCTCGAGCTGCTTCGGCGTCTCGACCAGCGCTTCGAACATCGCCTCGTCGAGGGCATTCATCTTGTCTGCCCGGTTGAGGCGGACATCGGCCACCCCGTCGCTGATATCCACTGTGATCCGATCGCCCATGGCCGTTCCTCCAAAGCTCTGTTCAGGGGAGACCATAATGCCAAGGCGAGGGCGAAGGGGAGTCCTTCCCCAGGGAATGGCCTATTCCGGCGCCTCGCCATTGGCGAACAGCACGTCGCCGGCAAGATAGAGCGAGCCGCAGATCAGGATCCGGTCCGGGGTCCGTGCGGCCGCCGCCCGCATGGCCCCGTCGAAGTCCGCAAACGGCCTGACGTGCGCAGTCGCGCTCCTCGCGGCAATGGCAAGCGCTTCGGGATCGGCGCCGGCATGGCCTTCGGAATTGGGAACGGTGTACACCGCCTCGACCGCCCCGGCGAAGGGAAAGAAGAACCCGGCATGGTCCTTGGACGCCATCATCGCCGAGACAAGAACGGTGCGCCCGCCCATCTCGCGCAGGAGGGCCGCAAGCGCCTGCGCCGCATGCGGATTATGCCCACCATCGAGCCAGACGTCGGCACCGCCGGCCAGAGCGGTGACCGGGCCGGAGCCGAGCCGTTGCATACGGGCAGGCCAGTCCGCTTCGGTGACCCCGCGCGCCACCGCCGCCGGACCGGTCCGGACAGGGTCCCAGGTCGTGATCGCCTTCGCCGCAAGGGCAGCATTGTGGCGCTGGTGCTGTCCGGGGAGGGCGATCGTGTCCGGCAGCTCGGCCAGGTCGGCCGCCGCTACGGTCGCAAGGGGAGCGCCCAGCCGGTCGGCCTCGGCCGCGATCACATCGGCGCAGACCCGGGCCTGCAACGCCGAGACAACCGGAATGCCGGGCTTGATGATCCCGGCCTTTTCCCAGGCGATGCGGGCGAGATCGGTGCCGAGAAACTGCTTGTGGTCATAGTCGACCGGGGTGATGACGCAGAGATCGGGTGTCCGGATGACATTGGTGGCATCGAACCGCCCGCCGAGGCCGACTTCGAGGATGAGCAGATCGGCCGGCGTCTCGGAGAAGGCGAGGAGCGCGGCCGCCGTGGTCGCCTCGAAATGGGTGATCTGCCCATCGCCAAGCGCTGCCCGGGTCCGCTTGAGCACATCGGTCAGCGCCTCGTCGCCGATCAGGCGGCCTGCGAGACGGATCCGCTCATTGAAACGGACAAGGTGGGGAGAGGTGAAGGCGTGAACAACAAGTCCGGCCGCTTCGGCAATCGCGCGGAGATAGGCGCAGGTCGACCCCTTGCCATTGGTCCCGGCGACATGGATCGTCGGCGGCAGGCGATGCTGCGGGTCGCCGAGGGCGGCCAGCAGGGTCTCGATCCGGCCCAGCGACAGTTCGATACTCTGCGGATAGCGGCCCTGGAAAGCGGCCAGTGCCGCAGCAACGGCAGGTGCCTCCCGGCTCAATTCGCAGAGCCCTCCAAGGCTGGCTCCTCAGCACTGTCCACAGGCGGATGGTCAGGCACCGGTGCGCTATCGGCCGGATCGAGGCCGTCATGTTTCTCGACCCTCACCTGATGCATCAGGTGACCGAGAATGCGGGACAGGGTGGACTTCAGCTCCCGGCGGTCGACCACCGCATCGACCTGGCCCTTCTCGCGCAGGAATTCGGCGCGCTGAAAACCGTCCGGCAGTTTCTCCCGGATGGTCTGCTCGATCACGCGCGGGCCGGCAAAGGCGATCGTCGCACCGGGTTCGGCGAGGTGGACATCACCGAGCATGGCATAGGAGGCCATGACCCCGCCGGAGGTCGGATCCGTGAGGATGACAATATAGGGCAACCCGGCCTCGCGCACTTCGGTAATGGCCAGCGTCGTCCGCGGCATCTGCATCAGCGACAGCGTGCCTTCCTGCATCCGCGCGCCGCCCGAAGCGGTGCAGACAATGAAGGCCGCCTTCCGGGCCACCGCCATCTGGGCTGCAGCGATGAACGCCTCCCCGGCCGCCATGCCGAGCGAGCCGCCCATGAACGCGAAATCCTGCACGAGGATGACCGCCGGCCGGCCGCCGACCTTGCCGAAGGCGGCGGCCATGCAGTCATCTTGCTGGACCGGCGATCCGCCGGCCTGGGATTCATCCTTCTCGCGCGCGGCAATCTTGGCCTTCGCTGCCTTCAGGCGGGAGGGATAGGTCTTGTCGTCCTTGAATTTCAGCGGGTCGGCCGGCACGTCCGGCAGGTCGATGGGCTCCCAGCGTTCCTCGTCGAACAGCAGGCGGAACCGGACCCGCGGACTGATCCGCATATGCGCGCCGGCCGGCGTGACGTGCCAGTTCTCCTCAAGGTCGCTCTTGTAGACCAGTTCGCCGCTGGCCGGGCACTTCACCCAGAGATTGTCCGGCGTGTCCTTCTTGGTGAGCCAGGTCTTCAGTCCGGGGGGGCGGAAATTCGTCAGCCAGTTCATCTTGTCTCTCTCCAGTGCCGGACCGCGGCGCGTAGCTACAGTCTCGCTGCCGCCTTTAGGGCCTCGCTCAATGATCGTGCGAGATCGCCGATGGCGCGGGGCGCCGCTGCCGAATCGCCGGCCTCGACCGCTGCCTGAACATGGTCAACGAAGGCCGAGCCCACAACAACACCGTCGGAGATTTCTGCCATGGCGGCCGCCTGTGCCCCATTGCGGACCCCGAACCCGACACAGATGGGCAGGCCCGAGACCTGCCTCGCCATGGCGACCTTGCCGGCGATTGTGGCCGGATCGGCCGATCCCGCACCGGTCACGCCGGTGACGGCGACGAAATAGACAAAGCCCGAAGCGCCTTCAGCGACTTTCGCCATGCGGGCTGCGTGCGTGGTTGGCGTCGCGAGCCGGATCACGGACAGGCCCTGAGCGGCGAGCGCGGCCTGCAAGGGACCGTCCTCTTCCGGCGGCAGGTCGACGATGATCGTGCCGTCAATGCCGGCCTCGGCGGCAGCCCGGGCAAAGCTGTCATAGCCCATGCTGTGGACCGGATTGGCATAGCCCATGAGGATCAGGGGAGTTTCGGCATCGTCGGCGCGAAAGCGCATGGCCAGAGACAGCACATCGCGAAGCGTCGTCCCGGCTGCCAGGCTCCGCAGGCCCGCCCGCTGGATCGACGGCCCATCCGCCATGGGATCGGTAAACGGCGCGCCGAGTTCGATGATGTCCGCACCATTGTCGCGCAGGGCGCAGAGATTGGCGTAGCTTGTCTCAAGATCTGGATCGCCGCCCATCACATAGGTGACAAGTGCAGCGCGGCCCTCCGCCCTTGTGCGGGCAAAACATCTCGTCAGTCGGGTTGTTGCCATGACGACGGCTTATGGCGTTGCGGGTGCGCTGTTGTCCACCACCCATTTCGTGAAGTCCGGCGTGGCGTGGGACACTGGCAGGGCGAGGATGGCCGGCACATCATGGGGGTGATGGGCCCTCGCCAGTGTGCGGATCCCGGCCCAGTGGCCTGCGCTGGCCTTGACCCAGAGCACCCACTCCTCGGCGCGCTCCAACCTGCCGTTCCAGGTGTAGGTGCTGGTCACGGGACCCTCGAGATTGGTGCAGGGAGACAGTCCGGCCTTGATGAGGGCCGCCGAAATCTGGTTGGCAACCTCGCGGTCGGGGCAATTGATTCGGATCAGCAGAAGTTCACTCAATGGTCTCGTCCGTTTACGTGCCTGATGGAAAGCGTTTCCAGATCAATGCCGTCAACACACCGCAGATTTATCGCAACCTGTTCGTTTCCGTCCGGACCCCTGCCATAGCCGAAAGCCTGCACACCGCAAGTGGAACAGAAAGTGTGCTCAAGGGTTCCGGTATTGAACCGGTAGCTCGTGAAGGCGCCCTGTCCACGGACAAGGTTGAAGGCGTCGGTCGGCACGAAGGCGAGATGGAAATCCTTCATCGCGCAATGGCTGCAATTGCAGACCATCGCCGTTGAGAAATCCGCTCTCGCCGTGAAGCGGATCGCCCCACAGTGACAGCCGCCCTCCAGTTTCGTCATGTCGGTTCTCCCTGCCTGCGACGTCCGCACGTTTATTATCCAGGCTTCGCGGTCGCCTGTCACGGGACCACGGGCCCCTATGGACCGGGCAAGGGCCAGAACCGGCTTGCGAGCAGCGCGAACAGGATTGCGATGGCAAGGTTGGCGAGCGTGCCGAGGAGGTAATAGGAGGGGTGTTCGGCAATCTTCTCGCTGCGCACGAACTGTTTCGCGCCGATGATGATGGCCAGCGCATTGAACGCCTCGGCATAGACAAGGACAAAAATCAGGAAGGTCTCGCAAAAACCGATCCAGAAGCCGGTGGAGCGCAGGTCGAAAATGGCATTCGATGAACTCTCGGGCAGTTTCACCCCGATCAGATCCGGATGGTCCTTCCGGGCCGCCAGGGTGTCCCGACTGCCGTCATTGAGACGCGGAATGCCGCGACGGATAATCACGGTCGAGAGGATGAAGCTCAACAGGAACAGCCCGGCAACCCAGCCGATCCCCCGCAGATCAATCAGATCCCATTGAATTGACACAATCAATGCCTTTCCATGGAAAGCGCTGCCAGTTGCGCTGTGATCGCTTCATCAAGCTCGATGACCAGTTCGGCATGGCCCCGCTTTGCGGCGTCGGAGACGGACTGGTCGAACTTGCCCAGCCGGCGGGCGATTTCGGTCTGGGCCAGGCCCGCCCGAAGAAGACCAAAGACCTCGGCCTGGTAGGCCGTCATCTCGCCGCGCAGCGTGTGGGCCGCTTCTGCGAGGGCGGTGAGCGAGCGGTCGGCGACCGGGTGGCCGGTCTCGAACTGGGCGAAACGCCCGCGGGCCTTCAGGCGTTTCAGGGCATCATTTGCGATCACGAAGACCGGCCCGCCCATCTGGCTCGTCTGGGCGCTTGCCGAACCGATCCGGCCACGCGCAACCGCAAAACGAAAGCCGGCATGTCCTGACAGAGCGTCGCGCAGGCCGTCGACAATCTCGTAAATCCGCGCCGGGCGGACAAACAGGCCCACAAATTCGTCACCATAATTGAGGTCGAGTCCGGCGACGAGATCATCCGCACAGGCAAGGCTCCAGCGCCCGAGCTGCTCCCTGAGGATCTGCGTGACAGTTTCGGCCTCTTCGCCTTCCAGGGCCGTTGATCCGCGCAGGTCGCCCAGCAGCAGATAGTAATCCGTGCGATTGTCCATGGCGAATGATAGTCCATTGAATCCCGAATATCAATGGAATTACATTGATCAAAGATCGATGCCGAGCGCACCTGCGACCGAGAACACATCCTTGTCGCCACGGCCGCACAGATTGAGGATAAGGAGGCCGTCGGGGCCGAGTTCACGCGCGACTTCGCCGACCCGGGCGAGCGCATGGGCAGGTTCCAGCGCCGGGATGATGCCTTCGAGTCGGGTACAGAGCTGGAAAGCGTCGAGCGCCTCATTATCCGTGCAGGAGAGGTATTCGGCCCGGCCGCTGTCGCGCAGGAAGGCGTGCTCGGGGCCGATGCCGGGATAGTCGAGCCCGGCAGAGATCGAGTGGGCGTCGAGGATCTGGCCATCATCGGTCTGCAACAGATAGGTCCGGTTGCCGTGCAGGATGCCCGGCGCGCCGCCATTCAGGGCAGCCGCATGCTCGCCGGTCTCGATGCCGTGGCCGGCTGCCTCGACGCCGATCAGGCGAACGCCCTCATCCTCGAGAAACGGGTGGAACAGCCCGATCGCGTTCGAGCCGCCGCCGATGCAGGCCATCACCGCATCGGGCAACCGGCCTTCGCGGTCGAGGACCTGGGCGCGGGCCTCGCGGCCGATCACGCTCTGGAAATCACGGACCAGCTCTGGATAGGGGTGCGGTCCGGCCGCCGTGCCAATGCAATAGAAGGTGTCTTCGACATGGGTGACCCAGTCGCGAAGCGCCTCGTTCATGGCGTCCTTCAGCGTGCCTGTGCCCGAGGAAACCGGCACGATCTCCGCGCCCAGCAAGCGCATGCGGAAGACGTTGGGCTTCTGGCGCTCGACATCGGTCTCGCCCATGAAAACCACGCATTTCAGGCCAAACCGCGCACAGACGGTTGCGGTCGCCACGCCGTGCTGGCCGGCGCCGGTCTCGGCGATGATCCGGGTCTTGCCCATGCGCATGGCCAGAAGGACCTGGCCGAGGCAGTTGTTGATCTTGTGCGCACCGGTGTGGTTGAGCTCGTCGCGCTTGAAGTAGATCTTTGCCCCACCATGGTGGGCGCTCAGGCGCTCGGCGAAATAGAGCGGGCTCGGCCGGCCGACATAATGGGTCCAGAGGTCGTCCATCTGGGCGGCGAAGGCTGGATCCTTTTTGGCCGCTCGGTACTCCGCCTCGAGGTCGAGGACCAGCGGCATCAGCGTCTCGGCGACGTAGCGCCCGCCAAAGTCGCCGAACCGGCCATTCGCGTCAGGCCACTGATCCCAAGTGTTCCGCAAGTCCATGATCTACCTCTTGTTTTTGCGCGAAGGGCGACAAGCCGGATCGGTGCGTTGTGGGCACCAGCCGCGCTGGTAAAACGTCTCTGCCAGACACGCTGGTTATCTGGTCCCTCGATGCAGGACAATGTGCAATGCCCAAGACCCATGCCCGCGACCTGAAGAAGCTGCTCACCGACAATGGTTGGGCGTTCCACAGGCAGGCCAAGGGCAGCCACGAGGTCTGGATCGGCCCGGACGGATCGAAAGTGTCCCTGCCGAGCAACTGCAAGCGCCGGCAAACTGCGAACGCAATCCTGAAGCATTCCGGCATCGATGCGAAACTCTGACTGCTCAGGCGACCGGCCGATGCGCACAGGCCAGTCTTTCGGCCCGGACAGCGATGGGGATGTCGCCAGACCCTTCCTCGCCATGAAGCAGGTCCGGTGCAAGGTCGCAGACAATATCCGTGAAGGCTTCGAGGGTCTCGGCCTCGACATGCAGACCTGGAATGTCGCTGGCTTTCACGTACCATACGCCAGCATCAGCGTCCCATTCGGCGAGAACAACACGAGGGCTTGAGGACAACTGCATGCAAAAACTCTAGGTGACTTTTCTCCAACTTGCTACGCAAAACGCATTGCCCTTGCGGCTAGCCACCCTTCGCCGCGGCGATGAAGCGCTCGACCAGCGCCGCATCCTTCTCGCCGCGTACCCGCTCGACGCCGGACGAGACGTCGACCGCTTCGGCGCCGGTGGCCGCGATGGCGCCGGCCACATTGTCGGGTGTCAGCCCGCCGGCGAGGAGCCAGGGCTTCGGCGCCGCCCAGCCTTCGAGCACCGACCAGTCGAAGGCGTTGCCATGCCCGCCGGTCACCGTGGCCCCGTCGGGTGGCCGGGCATCGACCAGCAGCCGGTCGGCGGCGTCATAGTCGGCCGACCGGGCGAGGTCGGCCGGGCCAGCAACGCCAAGCGCCTTCCAGACCTCTGCCCCGGTACGGGCCCTGATCGCGGCGACGCGGTCCGGCGTTTCGGCGCCATGGAGTTGCAGGACCTTGATCCCGGTCGCCAGCACGCAGTCGATGAGCGCATCATCGGCATCGGCCAGCAGGGCGACCGGGTGCGCGCGCCGGATCGGCTGAAGCAGGTCGGCCGCAGCCTCGGGGCGAACTGCCCGCACACTCGCCGGCACGAAGACAAGGCCGATCCAGTCCGCTCCGGCCGCATCGGCGAACCGAACCATGTCCGGATTGCTGAGGCCGCAGATCTTCACCATCGCCATGGTTCAGCGTGTCCTATTCGGCAGCCAGGCGCTCATCATCGCTCTCCGTCCCCGGCTCGAAGACCAGGATGTCGCCCGGCTGGCAATCGAGCTCGCGACACAGCGCCTCCAGCGTCGAAAAACGCACGGCCTTCGCCTTGCCCGTCTTCAGGATCGAGAGATTGGCCAGGGTCACGCCGACGCGCTCGGAGAGCTCGGTCAGCGACATGCGGCGATCCAGCAGCACGCGATCGAGGGTTACACGAATGCTCATCAGGCCCTCTATATGGTCATCTTCTCTTCTTCGCGCAGGCGGGTGCCCTCACGGAAGACCTGGGACAGCACCAGCAGTGCCGCCACGGCCGCCCAGAGCGTGACATTGATCGACAGCGACCACCCTTCGTCCGGGCTGCGGTCGAGCAGGCGGCTGGCCGACAGTGCCATGCTGGCAAGCTCCATCGCACCGAGCGCAATCGCGATACGAGTCAAGCGCGGGGCATTGTCCGGCACAAAGGGGTCGCCCTCGGCCAGCGTGCTGAGGATGCGGCGGAGCTGCAGGCAGATGAAGACGATCACCCCGGCGAGGGCGGCCGCAGCCAGGATCGCCAGCACGAAGGTGGCCGGTCCGATGTCCTCATCGGTCTCGATGGTCAGCCCGCTGACCGTCCCGCCATTGAGATGGGCAACCAGCCCGATCACCAGCACCGCGATCGCAAAAACGCCAACAGCAATAGTTACCCAGACGATCGCGGTCATTGCGATCGAAAGCATGGCAGCCATTGAATTGCGCGGCGACTTCGTCATGTCCTATCCTCTGGCGTAGAGTTGGTCTGTCGATGCGTCGATGGCTCACGCACAAGCCATAGTGATAATCGATAAGTTTGCGGCCATATAAAGCAGGTTCTGGGCAAAAGGCCATGAAAAACACACAATCCGCTGCGGCCGGGCCTTCTGGCGATCCTCCGCAACTGGTTCCGGGCCGACTGGTCGCCGCGACTCACAACCGGGGCAAGGTCGCCGAACTCAGGGACCTGTTCGAGCCGCATGGCTTCGAGGTGGTCTCCGCGATCGAGCTCGACCTTCCCGAGCCGGCGGAAACCGAATTCACCTTCTCCGGCAATGCACTGATCAAGGCCCATGCCGCCGCCCGGGCGACCGGGTCGCCGGCGCTCTCCGACGACAGCGGGCTCGTGGTGCACGCCCTTGGCGGCATGCCGGGCGTCCACACGGCGCTTTGGGCGGGCGAACCGCGCGATTTCTCACTCGCCATGCAGAAGGTCGAGACCCTGTTGCAGGACATTGCCGCCACCGACCGCTCGGCGCACTTCGCCTGCTGCCTCGCCATGGCCTGGCCAGACGGACGCGAGGCGGTGTTCGAGGGCTGCGTGCAGGGCACCCTTGTCTGGCCACCGCGGGGAGAGAAGGGCTTTGGCTATGATCCGATGTTCGTTGCCGAGGGCGAGACCGGGACCTTCGGCGAGATGGACCCGGCAAGAAAGCACGCCATGAGCCACCGGGCGGCGGCATTCCGCCAGCTCAAGGCCGCGCTGCTCGCCCCGTGAACGCCGAACCGCCTGCCGAAAGCGCGTTTGGTCCGGCCCATGGCATGGGGCTTTATATCCACTGGCCGTATTGCGCGCGGATCTGTCCCTATTGCGATTTCAACGTCTTCGCTGCGAAGGATCGTGACCCCGCCCCGCTGATCGAGGCGATCAGCGCGGACATGGCGGGTCACGCCCGCCTGCCGGGTTCCCGCCCTTCACCGCTGACCAGCGTCTATTTCGGCGGCGGCACGCCCTCGCTGTTGCCGCCGGACGCGATCTGGCAGTGGCTGGGCCTGGCCCACCAGATGTTCGGCCTGGCGGAGCGTTGTGAGGTGACACTGGAGGCCAATCCCAATGACATCACGACGCAGACCGTTGCGGGCTGGCGCGATGCCGGGATCAACCGGCTCTCGGTCGGGGTCCAGTCGCTCGATGATGCCGCGCTGAATTTTCTTGGCCGCGACCATGATGCGGCGACGGCACGGCAGGCTGTCGCCCTGGCCCTGGCGCGGTTTCCGTCGGTCTCGATCGATCTGATCTATGCGCGGCCGGGCCAGCCGCGCGACGCCTGGGCAAGCGAGCTGGCCGATGCGCTTGCCCTCGGTGCGCCGCACCTGTCGCTCTATGAACTGACCATCGAGGAGAAGACCGCTTTCGGCGCCCGCGCCCGGCGCGGCGAGATCGTTCCGCTGGGCGAGGACGACCAGGCGGCGCTGTATGAAACAACGCAGGCGATCTGCGAGGCCGCAGGGCTGCCGGCCTACGAGATCTCGAACCATGCCGCCGGCCCTGACCATCGCTCGGTGCACAACCTCACCTACTGGCGCGGCGGCGACTGGATCGGCCTCGGCCCCGGCGCCCATGGCCGTCTGAGCGTGCGCGGCAAGCGCCTCGCGACCGAGGCTGTGCGCCGACCCGAAGCCTATATCCGGCGCGTCGAGCACAAGGGTACCGGCTGGCAGGAGGGACCCGCGCTCACCCCGCTCGAGACCGCCCGCGAACTCCTCGTCATGGGGCTCCGGTCGGTCGACGGGATCGCAACCCGCCGGATCGAGGGACTGACGGGCGCGCCGCTGGCTGCGGAGCGGCTCGCGCAACTGGGCGAGGCCGGTCTCGTGGTGCAGGCAAACGGGCGACTTGCGCTCACCCCCTCGGGCCGGCTGCTTGCCGACCGTATCGCCGCTGAACTCGCGCCCTGAGCCGGATCCCACCCTAATGGTTCGCCATGATCGCTTAACCCATTGCCGCGAATCACCGGTCCGAAAGTAACTGTTTCTTCGCCCTGAAGCGCGATGATCGGCCCCATAGAAAACGTGCCGAGGCGTAGCCGGAGTGATGGGAATGGGCCGCAAACTGATCATCCAGATACCGTGTCTGAACGAAGAGGCGACGCTGGCGCTGACCCTCTCGCAGCTGCCGCGCGAGGTTGACGGATATGAGACTGTCGAATGGCTGATCATCGATGATGGGTCGACCGACCGGACCGTCGAGGTGGCGCGGGCCAATGGCGTCGATCACGTCGTCTCCTTCCGCCACAACCAGGGCCTGGCGCGGGGGTTCATGGCCGGCATCGAGGCGTGCCTGAAGCTCGGCGCCGACACGATCGTCAACACCGATGCCGACAACCAGTATGATGCCAGCTGCATTCCCGACCTCGTCGCGCCGATCCTGCGCGGCGAGGCGGAGATCGTGGTCGGCGAGCGCCCTGTACTGGAGACCGCGCACTGGTCGCCGCTCAAGAAATCGCTGCAGCGGCTGGGTTCCTATGCCGTGCGCGTGGCGTCGAACACCGAGATCCCGGACGCGCCCTCGGGCTTCCGCGCCATCCATCGCGAGGCGGCGATGCGGATGTTCGTGTTCTCCGAATATACCTACACGCTGGAGACGATCATCCAGGCCGGCCGCAAGAAGATGCGCATCACGTCCGTGCCGGTGCGGACGAATGGCGAGAC
>CAZDMQ010000087.1:0-11775 GCA_964506685.1 uncultured Hyphomonadaceae bacterium
ACGCGTGCTCGCCGTCACGGCCACCGGTGCCGGCCTTGGGGATGCCATCGCGGCCGCTTATGACGGCGTGGATGCGATCGACTGGCCGGAGGGCTTTTGCCGGCGGGACATCGGCTGGCGGGTGAGGGGCTGAGTTGGCCGAGCGGGACCTTGCCCGGCTGCTCGAGGATCTCGATGTGTACCGCCATGACGGGGTCTGGGCCTATGGCGAGGGAACGGGCGGGCCGGATGCGGTTTTCCGTTTCACCGAGCGCGAGGGGACCTGCCATATCGCGCCGGCGCGTCCGGTCAGCGCTGCAGCGGACGCGCCCGGCAATCGCTGGGCCTGGCTGGAACTGACGGTCTGCTCGGACCTCGACGCCGTCGGCTTTCTTGCAGCCATCGCAGCCGCGCTTGCCCGGGCCGGGATCCCCTGCAACGCCATCGCCGCGCGCCATCACGATCATCTCTTCGTCCCGGAACCGCTCGCCGATCGCGCGATCGAAGCGATCCTGGCCCTGCGAGAGGACCCCTGACGCAGGGTTCCCCATTGTCCAGTGCGCCATGGGCGCGCTAGGAAAGATGCAAAGATGACAAATCTGCCGGGAGGCTCACCATGGCTGAAGCGGGCAATGCCCAGGATCTGTTCACCGGGACCAAGGAGGTCTCCGAAAGCCACCGCTTCGACGAGGCCAGCCTCGCCCGCTGGATGGAAGCCAATGTCGAGGGCTACAAGGGGCCGCTGGAGGTGCGCCAGTTCAAGGGTGGCCAGTCCAACCCGACCTACAAGCTGTTCACGCCGGGTCACGAGTACGTCCTGCGCCGCAAGCCACCGGGCAAGCTGCTGCCGTCTGCGCACGCCGTGGACCGGGAGTTCCGGGTCATCTCGGCGCTTCATCCCACCGGCTATCCCGTCGCCCGGCCCTATGGTCTGTGCGAGGACGAGAGCGTCATCGGGACCATGTTCTATGTCATGGATTGCGTGGAGGGCCGCATCCTCTGGGACGGCACGCTGCCCGACTACGCGCCGGCCGAGCGGCGGGCGATCTATGAGGCCAAGGTGAAGACCTTCGCCGAGCTGCACAACAAGGACTGGCGCGCGCTCGGGCTCGAAGGCTTCGGCAAGGAAGGCGATTACGTCGCCCGCCAGATCCATCGCTGGACCAAGCAGTACAAGCTGTCCGAAACCATCCATATCCCGGAGATGGAGCAGCTCATCGAGTGGCTGCCGAAGAACATCCCGGCGGGCGATACGACCACCATCGTGCATGGCGACTACCGGCTCGACAACATGATCCTGCACCCGACCGAGCCGCGTGTGATCGCGGTGCTCGACTGGGAACTCTCGACGCTCGGCGACCCGCTGGCCGACTTCTCCTATCACCTCATGAACTGGGTGATGCCGCCGGGAGATGCCTCCCGCGGTTCGATCACCCAGATCGGGGACCTCAAGGCCTGGGGCATCCCGACCATGTCGGAATATGTCGACCTCTACTGCCAGCATACCGGACGCGATGGCCTGCCGGAGCTCGACTACTATTTCGCCTATAACGGCTTCCGCCTCGCTGGCATCCTGCAGGGCATCATCGGCCGGGTCCGCGACGGCACCGCCAACAGTGCCCATGCCGAAAGCAATGCCGCCCGCGTCGTTCCGCTTGCCCAGTTCGCCGCATCCTATGCCCGCCGGGCAGGAATGCCGGGCTGAGTGGCGGTCCGCGCACAACCGGTCTTGCGGACCGGAATCTGAAGGAGGGAACGGGATGAAGATCGCGACCGGACTGACCGCGCTGGCATGGCTCGCCAGCCTCAGCACAAGCGCAGTTGCACAGGAGGCGGAGGCGACAGCACCTGAACCGATCCCCGCCGCGCCCGCCGCACAGACCGTGATCCATGCCGGCCACCTGATGGCCGTGCCGGGCGAGGGCTATGCCACCGAGCAGACACTGGTGATCGCGCAGGGGCGCATCATCGAGATCATGGACGGCTACCACACGCCGGACGGCGCCGCGGTGATCGATCTCCGGGGCGCCCATGTCCTGCCGGGCCTCATCGATTCGCATGTCCATATCCTCAGCGAGAACGGACCTGGATCCCGGTTCCGGACCTTCACCGACAGTGCGGCCGATTCGGCGCTCAGCGGCGCTCAGTTCGCCCGGCGTACGCTGCAGGCCGGGTTCACCACCGTGCAGGATGTCGGCGGCGCAAACGAGTCGATCTTCGCACTGCGCGACGCCATCGCCGCCGGCAAGGTGCCGGGCCCGCGCATCCGGGCGGCCGGACGGGCCGTGGCGGTGACCGGCGGGCATGGCGATGTAAACGGCTACTCCGCCCGCGTCATGGACATGCTCAGCACGCCAAACATCTGCAATGGGCCGGAGGACTGCCGCCGCGCGGTCCGCCAGCAGGTGAAGGAGGGTGCCGACCTGATCAAGATCACGGCAACCGGCGGGGTGCTGTCGAACACCAGCGCCGGCCTCGAACAGCAGTTCACCGACTCCGAACTCCGCGCCATCGTCGAGGCGGCCACCTCCATGGGCCGAAAGGTGACCGCCCACGCCCATGGCAAGAGCGGGATCGACGCGGCCCTCCGCGCCGGTGTGAAATCCATCGAGCATGGCACCTATCTCGATGAGGAGACCATCGCGCTGTTCCGTGAGCACGATGCGGTGCTGGTGCCGACCGTGCTTGCTGGGGTGACGGTGACAGGCTGGACCGATGAACCCTGGCTGCCGGAAGCCTCGCGCGCGAAGGCGGCGATTGTCGGCCCGCAGATGCTGGATATGCTCCGCCGTGCCCATCAAGGCGGTGTCACCGTGGCCTTCGGAACCGATACGGGCGTCTCGCGCCACGGCGACAATGCGCAGGAGTTCGCCCTGATGGTCGAGGCCGGATTTACCCCCGAAGCAGCGATCCGGTCCGCGACGGTTACCGCCGCCGAACACCTCGAAATGGATGACCAGGTCGGCCGGCTGGTACCGGGTCTCGCCGCCGACCTGATTGCTGTCAGCGAGGACCCGCTGGCCGACATCACGGCTCTGGAAGACGTGGACTTCGTGATGCAGAATGGCCAGGTCCACTTTTCAGACCTCGGTTGAGGTCTGCTCCCAGCGCGCCGGGGCAAATGCCCCTTGTCGTGTTGCGAGGGAGGCGCGGGATCGTCGGACACCAGACCGAATGGGTCGCGGCAACTTCGCCCGATCCGGGAAGCGTTTTGACATTCAGGGACTTTGCCCCGAAAACGGCGTTGTCGGCATCGGATTGCCGTTGATTTCGATTGCGAAGAGTGTGCCCATGGCCCCGACCGTTCCGACCATCCCGACACGGCATTACCTGCTGGGCGCGATCTTCGTCCTGCCCGGGCTCATTGCCGCCTGCAGCCCGGCCGGAAATCAGTCCGCATCCGGCGATCCTGCGACGCTCGCTGCCGGAAACGAGGCGTGCGTGCCTATCCCCGATGGCGCCGTCTTCCAGCAAAGCGACGGCAAGTTCGTCCCCGTCACGGGCGAGGAGGGGGCCTATTACCAGCTCGTCGATGGCGCCTTCACCGTGGTCGAGCCGCCGGAACCGGAAATCATCGAGAGGATCGTCGAGGCGCCGCGCAGCTGGTCCGACCGTATGGAGGCCTCCTTCCCCGATCTCGGCTTTCCCTGGCTGAAACTCGACGCGCGCAATCTCGATGCCGGTGTGGTGACGCTGACGGGGCTGGCGCCGACCGATGATGCCAAGACGCGCGCCCTCGCTGCCGGAGAAACCGCCATCAAGGCGACCCCGGAAGGCGCCGACCTGCTGGTCGTGGACGGTGTCTCCGTCGAAGGAGGGGAAACTGCGGTGGGATCGGCCCTTGCCGGTCTCGACGAACGGCCGGGGCTTGGCGCCTGCCAGAACGCATTCAACGAGACCATGGACGGCCGGTTCGTCAGCTTTGCCGCCGGGGGGAGCACGATCAACGACGAAAGCGCCCGGCTGCTGGATGCGCTGACGGGGGTGGCGATCCTGTGCAAGGATTACCGCATCGAAATCGGCGGCCACACCGATACGACCGGTAACGCCCTCGACAACCAACGCCTCTCGGAACAGCGGGCCGCTGCCGTGCGGACCTATCTGGTCGACCGCGGCGTGCCGGGCGACAGCCTGCGCGCCATTGGCTTCGGCGAGGCCCGGCCGCTGGTGCAGGGCGACAGCCCCGAGGTCCACGCCCGCAATCGCCGCGTCGAATTCACCGTTCGCGAAAGCTGATCGGACGTCGCCTTGTTGCCTACCGCGCAGCCAGGGCCGGCAGCCATGTTGCCAGCGCCGGGAGTGTGGCGACGAGGCCGATCATCGCCAGCTGCAGTCCGATAAAGGGCAGCGCGCCGCGCCAGATGTCGCTCGTTCGGAGCGAATCGGGTGCAGCGCCGCGCAGGTAGAAGAGGGCAAAGCCGAAGGGTGGGGTCAGGAAGCTGGTCTGCAGGTTCAGCGCCATCAGGATGGCCAGCCAGACCGGGTCAAAGCCCATGATGATCAGCGGCGGCGCGACGAGGGGGACCACGACGAAGATGATCTCGATGAAATCGAGGAAAAAGCCCAGTACGAACATCACCAGCATGGTCACAATCAGCGCACCAAAAGCCCCGCCGGGCGTCGCCGACAGCAGGTCGGCAACGAATTCGTCACCGCCAAAGCCGCGAAAGACCAGTGAGAAAAGCGAGGCGCCGATCAGGATCAGGAACACCATGGCGGTGATCTGGGCTGTGCTCGTCATGGCCGGACCCAGCTCGCCGGCCTGCCGCAAGGCTGCCAGCCCGGCCAGAAGACCGAAGAAGAAGATCACGCAAAGGACCAGCGCAACGCCAATAGCCAGCCGGTCGATGCCCGACAGGTCCGCCCGATTGACGCGCAGGTCCATCCCTCCCGCCATCAGGGCAACGGCGAGCAGGGCCAGCAGGCCCGCTGCAATCACGGTTCGGACCCAGGCTGGCGACTGGTCCGACAGCCGCAGCCCCGCCAGCAGGAGCGCGCCAACGGCGCCGACGGCAGCTGCCTCGGTTGGTGAGGCAATGCCGGTGAGGATGGAGCCGAGGACGGTGACAATCAGACCAAGCGGTGCGCCGAGGCCGAAGGCGATCTCCCGCGTGGTGAGGGGCGCAGCGTCCTCGTGTTGCACGGGCGGGCAGGCGGCAGGGCGGAACAGGGCATGAAAGAGGATATAGAGCAGGTACAGCGCGACGAGCAGCAGTCCGGGAACCAGGGCGCCTGCAAACAGGTCGCCTACGGACACGACGCTGGGTCCGAGACCGGCCGAGACGCTTGCCGCCTGGTTGGCGTTCGAGATGGCGTCTGCGAGCAGGATCAGCACGATGGACGGCGGGATGATCTGGCCGAGCGTGCCCGATGCGGCGATGGTGCCCGATGCCAGGCGCGGATCATAGCCCTCGCGCAGCATGGTGGGCAGGGCGATCAGTGCCATGGTGATCACGGTGGCCCCGACAATGCCGGTCGAGGCGGCGAGGAGGGCGCCGACGCCGATCACCGCATAGCCGAGCCCGCCCCGGGTCCGGCCAAGCAGGCGGCCGGCGATGTGCAGCAGGTCCTCGGCCACCCGCGACCGCTCGAGGATCACCCCCATCATCACGAACAGCGGCACCGCTATGAGGACCTGATTTTCCATCGCGCCCTGGATGCGATTGGGGAAGGCCCGGAGCAGGGGCTCGGGAAAGGCGCCAAGGGCGATGCCGAGCAGTGCAAACAGCAGGGCGACCCCGCCGAGCGTGAGCGCAACGGGATAGCCGGCGAGCAGTGCCGCGATGGCGGTGAGGAACATCGCGACGGCGAGGAGGAGTTCGGCCTCCATCAGGTCCCGCCCCCCTGGGCGTGCAGCGCCTCTTCGGCCCGCTCGCCGCGCAGCACCAGCGCCGCCTTCAGCGCCTGTGCCAGCCCCTGCGCCATGACCAGGGCGGCAAAGGCCGGGACCAGCGTCCGGAACACGAACAGCAGCGGCAGCCCGTCGCTCTCGCGCGAGCCTTCGAAATTTGCCCAGGCCCGGACAAAGGAGGGCGAGACCGCCGACCAGAAGATGAGGATGCAGATCGGAAAGATGAAAAGATAGGCTCCGGCCAGTTCGATGCCGGCGCGTCCGGCCGGGCTGAACCGCGGGCGCAGGATGTCGACGCGGACATGGCCGTCATCGCGCAGGGCCGCTGCCGATGCGAGCAGGAACAGTGCGGCGAAGCCATAGGTGACAAGTTCACTGAGCCAGGAAAACGACAGGCCGAACACGTACCGGGCGAGCACCACGCCGGCCTGGGCGAACAGCATGATGAGGCCGCAAGCGATCGCCGCGCCAAGCGCAACACCGCTGACGCGGTCGAGAGATGCAGCAACAAGGCTGGCAGGACCGGCAAGCGGGCGGGGGGCCAGCAGCACAGCCAGCGGCAACAGGAACAACGGCAGGCTCGCAAACCCCAGCCACTTCAGTCCCGTGCCAATGGAGAGGAAAAGCTCGGCCAAATCCGACGCCTAGGGCAGAGCGCGTTCGCGCGCGGCATAGTAGGTGCCGTCGGAAACGCTGGCCCAGCCGCGCATGGATTTCAGCGTTGCCTCGAAGCTCTCGTAGATGCGCCTTTCAAGCGCGCCGGCATTGCCTGCCGTGGAGCGGATGTCGAGCGCGGCCTCGCCCATGGCCGCAACGACATCGTCGGGGAAGCCGCGCAGCTGGGTGCCATGTTCGTTGACGAGGGTCTCTAGGTGGCGGGCGTTCTGGTAGGTGAACTCGCCGACCGACAGATGGTTCACGCTCTGGCAGGCCTGCTGGATGATCGCCTGTTCGGTGGGCGTCAGCCCGTCCCAGACGCCGCGATTGATGCCGACCGCCAGCGAGGCGCCGGGCTCATGGAAGCCCGGTCCGTAATAATACGGGGCTTCACGGTGGAAGCCGAGATAGAAATCATTCCATGGACCGACCCATTCGGTGGCATCGATCTGGCCGGTCTGCAGGCCCTGGTAGATCTCGCCGCCAGACAGCGACACGGCTGCACCGCCGAGCGCCCGGACAACGTCCCCGCCCTGGCCGGGGATCCGCATCTTGAGCCCGGCAAAATCGTCAAGGCTCCTGATTTCCTTCCTGAACCAGCCGCCCATCTGGTGTCCGGTATTGGCGCCTTGCAGGGCCTTGACGCCGAACTGGCCCGACAGCTCGTCCCAGAGCTCCTGGCCGCCGCCGAAATCGATCCAGCCCATGATCTCTTGTGCCGTCATGCCCATGGGCACGGCAGTGAAGAAGGGAAAGCCTTCAGACTGCGCCTTCCAGTAGTATTCAGCGCCGTGGTACAGGTCGGCCGACCCGTCGGCCACCGCCGAGAACGCCTCGAAGGCCGGGACGAGTTCGCCCGCGGCGAAGACCTTTATCTCGATCTGGCCGCCCGAAAGCTCACCGACATAGCGGGCGACCCGTTCGGCGGCCTCGCCGAGACCGGGCAGGTTCTTCGGCCAGGTGGTGACCATGTTGAGGCGCCGCTTGCGGACCGCGACAGCGGGCGCACCGACGCCAGCGTCCGTCGATGCCGATTGCCCGCAGGCCGTGGCCGCCAGGGCCGCCCCGCCGATTGCCGCCGCGCCGAGAACC
This sequence comes from uncultured Hyphomonadaceae bacterium, assembly GCA_964506685.1. Taxonomy (GTDB): domain Bacteria; phylum Pseudomonadota; class Alphaproteobacteria; order Caulobacterales; family Hyphomonadaceae; genus UBA5336. Next base: position 7,580 of record CAZDMQ010000087.1, read on the forward strand.
TTTCGCCGGTTGACCATGCCCCGTTCCTCCCTTGCCGGCCGACCCTCTGCCCGCCTGCTGCTCTGATGCCTGCCGATCTGTCGCCGGCCTGCCCGCCATGTCCGTCAGCCTAGTTAGACAGGGTGCTATTCACTGTCCAGCAGTGGCCGCCACCGATCGCCATCGAGCACTTCCAGCGGGCCGTACTGCCGCTTGTAGTCCATCTTCTCACTGCCCTTGATCCAGTAGCCGAGATAGAGATGCGGCAGGCCGAGGCTGGCGGCCTGGCGGATGTGGTCGAGGATCATGAACCGTCCCAGGCTGCGCGCGCTGAAATCCGGATCGAAGAAGGTGTAGACCATCGACAGCCCGTCGCGCAGCACGTCGGTAATCGCGGCCGCCAGCAGCGGCGCGTTCGGCGAATTGCCCTGGCGATACTCGAAGATCAGGCTCTGGACCGGACTGTCGCCGACCATGGACACATAGTCGCGGAACGACATTTCCGACATGCCGCCACCGAAATGGCGTCCGCGCAGGTAGCGTTTCAGCAGCCGGTACTGCTGCCGCGTGGCCTGGGCCGGGGTCGGGTGGCGGACCAGGTCAGTATTGGCCCGCAGCACGCGCCGCTGGTTGCGGCTGTAGCGGAACTGCTGGATGTCGACCCGCACCGAGCGGCAGGCATTGCAGTTCGGACAGGCCGGCCGGTAGGCGATGGCCTGCGAGCGCCGGAAGCCGGATTTCGACAGGGTGTCGTGCAGCGAATCGGCGTCCGAGACAGCAAGGGAAGTGAACGCCTTGCGCTCCCGCTTGCCCGGCAGGTAGGGGCAGGGGGCCGGGTTGGTCATGTAGAAGCGGACATTGCGCTTCAGACCGAGCGGGAACGTATGGGAATCGTTCAGCTTCATGATCTTGATTAATGCATCCCGAGATCAAACCGCCAAGGGGCGACGAGGGTGAAGGTAATCCATAACAGCAGGACCAGCGGTCCGCCAAACCGGGCGAAGTCGAGAAACCTGTAATGGCCCGGACCCATGACAAGCATGTTTGTCTGGTAGGCGATCGGGGTCATGAAGCAGCAATTGGCGCCATAGATCACGGCGAGGATGAAGGGCAGGGCGTCGGTCCCGGCCTGCTCGGCGGCCGACAGCGCGACCGGCGAGAAGAGCACCGCGGTGGCGGCATTGCTGAGCAGGTTTGTCATCACGGCCACCGCCAGGAAGATCGCGGACAGGACCGCGAGGGGGCCATAGGGAAGCGCGAGATTGACGATTCCGGTGGCCACGAGGTTTGCCGCTCCTGTCTGTTCCAGCGCCGAGCCCATTGCAAGAGCTGCACCGATGACAAGAAAGATTTTCAGGTCGAGCGCGCGGCTCGCCTGGCGCGTGTTGAGACAGCCCGACAGGATCATTGCAAGGGCTGCGATCACCGACGCATTGAGAATGGACAGCACGCCGGTGGCCGCCGCAGCGACCATGGCCAGCCCGATGAGCCGGGCCGCGACGATATTGCCGGTCAGGGGGATTTCCGTCTGCGACCATTCGAGCAGGATCACGTCGCGGCTTGAGCGCAGGTCACGCAGCGCCTCGACCGGTCCGCACAGCAGGAGCGTGTCGCCAGCCTCCAGCCGGATCTCGTCGAGCTTGGAGCGGATCATGTGCGAGCGGCGCTGGATGCCCATGACAACGGCCCGGTTGAGCCGGCGAAAGCCGAGCATCTCGATGGTCCGGCCGGCCATGCGCGAACCGGGCGCAACCACCGCCTCGGTGAGGATCAGCGAGCGCGGCGACTTGCCTTCCTCGGGCGCGCTGCCGCTGCCCGAGCGCCAGATCTGTTCGAGCATGTCGGGCTGTTGCGAGAGCACATCCATGAGCGCCTGGCGAGTGGCGGCGACGATGACGAGATCGCCCGGACGCAGGGTAACATCGTCGAAGGGCGGCAGGATCGCCCTCTCGCCGCGCTGGATCAGCCGGACCGTGAAATTCGGCAGCGCCTTGAACATCCCCGCCACCGGTTGCTTGCCGAGCAGGAAGTGATCATGGCTGACCTCGATCTGCGCGACGAACTGCTTGCCCGATCCGCTCAGGATGTCGGCGTCCATGCCGCTGCGGTCAGGCAGCAGGAACCGGCTCGCCAGTGCAACATAGACGGCCCCCACGGCGGCGAGAATCAGTCCGACCGGGGTCTGTTCGAAAAAGCCGAGCGGGACGCCGCCGATGCGCTCGTAGATCTCGGCGGCCAGCAGGTTGGTGGAGGTGCCGATCAGTGTCGTCATGCCGGCAAAGATCGAGACGAAGCTCAGCGGCATCATCAGCCGCGAGGGCGGCGCCGACATGCTCGAGGCTATGGCGCTCATCACCGGCAGGAACATGATCACCACCGGTGTGTTGTTGATGAAGGCGCTGACCACGAAGACGAAGGCGAAGGCCCCGAACAGAGTGGCCAGCGGCGCCCGGTTGTAGGTCGAGGTCAGCGCGCGGGTCGGGCCCTCGACCGCGCCGGTCTGGAACAGGCCCTGGCCGACCACGAGCAGGGCCATGATCGTGACCAGGGCAGGATTGCCGAACCCGGCGAGAATGCTGGCGGCACTGATCGGATTGCCATGGGCGTCATGGGCGCCGGGCAGCGCGAAAACCACCAACAGGCTCGCCACGATGCCGACGGATACGATCTCCATCGACAGCCGGTCGGCCACGTAGAAGACGATCGAGACAGCGACAATGAAGAGACTGGCCCACATGGGCCAGGCGTCGAGAAAGCCTGCGAGCAAATTGTCCTCCGCGCCCTACGAGCTGACAGGATTGCTGTAGAGCGGCGGCACATGCAAGATAACTGTCACACGACGATTGGTCGGGTGATGGGGCTGGCGGGGCAGGCGGGGCCGGCTCGCGCCATAGCCCGTCACTGCGCGCAGGCGGGCATCCTTGATCCCTGCAGCAAGGGCGAGCTGGCGCGTCCGGTCGGCCCTGTCGAGCGACAATGACCAGTTACTGCCCGTTCCGTTCTGGTACGGAAAGGCATCGGTATGACCTTCGAGGCTGACCGGCCAGGGCAGGGCGCGGAGGCTGGAAAAGACGCTCATGACGAGCGCCTCGCCTTCCGGCGTCGGCTGGTCGCGGCCGGTTTCGAACAGCGGGCGGCCCGAAAGGTCCATGAGATCGATCCGCAGCCCCTCCGCCGTCTCCGTGATGGCGACCTGTCCGGGGTGCCGGCGAATCGCCGGGACGGCTTCGAGGGCGCGCTTGAGCAACGCGGCCTCACCTGGAGTTTCGGGTTCGAGCAGGCCGGTGGTGCTCTGCGGGCCCCCGTCGAAATAGCCGGCAAGTTCGGCGCGGCGGCTCTCGGGCATGGCCTTGACAAGCCACATGACGAGAAAGAAGGCCGCCAGCGCGGTGAGGAAATCCGCATAGGCGAGTTTCCAGCCACCCGCGACCTGAACCGGTGCATGCCTACTCACCCTTGCACGGGGCGCAGGCGCGGTGGGCATTCTGCCCTTGATGCGCCGACTGGCACGGGGGTAGGCCATGGGACACCGATCTTTCTGATCAATGAGGGGGTGATACCGCAACAGGATTGCGATCCCCTCTGCCCGGGGCCATGGATTTCGATCAAATTTGACCCAGTTGCCCGGGAAGACGCGCGGCGCCCGGCAAAGAGACCTCCCGGCCTGAGACCGATCCTTCGCGCTGGTCCCCGGACGTGGCCGGCCCAACAGGGACCCGGTGGGGGTGAGGACGCGGGGCGCGCGCAGAACCGGTTTCCACTTTGCGGCCGGGTGACATAAGTGTGGGCAGAGCCTGCAACCGATCGAACCGACTGGGAGTTTTCCATGGCACGCGTCGCATTTCTCGGCCTCGGCGTCATGGGCGCGCCCATGGCCGGACACCTCGCACGGGCGGGACACCGGGTCACGGTCTGGAACCGGACCCATGACAAGGCGCTGCGCTGGTGCGACACCCACAAGGGGGCGACCACCGAGGATGCGGCTGCGGCGGTATTCGGGGCCGAATTTGTCCTGATGTGCCTGGGCGACGATCCTGATGTCCGCAGCGTCTATGACCAGATCGATCCGTCGATCGGCGGCGGCATGGTGATCATCGACCATACCACGGCCAGTGCCGGACTTGCCCGCGCGCTCTGTGAGCGGGCAAAGGCCAAGGGGGCGGCCTTCCTCGATGCGCCGATCTCGGGCGGGGAGGCGGGCGCACGCAAGGGCCAGC
>CAZDMQ010000088.1:0-11534 GCA_964506685.1 uncultured Hyphomonadaceae bacterium
GGCTGAGATACGCGCCGTCCTGGCCCGTCACCCCTGTGATCATCGCGGTCTTCGCCATGGGCGTGCCTGTCGCCTTTGTTGCGTGGCCCCCGCCACCAAGATGAGAGGGCCCTAGTGAATGCGGCCGGCGAAATCAAGCCGGAGGCGAACAGACATGCCGCCGACAGGCCGCCGGCAGGCCGCCGCGCGCATCTGCATTTGCCCTTGCAGGGCCGCCTGCACCCCGGGCATATGTGAAAACAATTCCATCTTCCGGCGAATTCTACGGATTTCGGCTCGCCCTGCATATCGACACGCAGGCAAATCTGTTAACCGTCGGCAATGCACGAATCGGGGACTGGTGATCCTCGGGTCGGGCTGCAGAAGGGTGCGCCTATGGTAGATGTCAGTATCGTGTTCCGGGCTCTGAATGAGGAACGCTGGTTCGAAGAGGCCCTGAAAGCGGTCAAGTCCCAGGACACGGGCGGGCTGTCGGTCGAGATCATTCTCGTGGATTCGGGCTCGACGGACGAGACGATACCGATCGCGCATCGCCATGGCTGCAAGGTTGTCCACATCGAGAAGTCGGATTTCACATTCGGTCGCTCGCTGAACCTCGGCTGCAGCGCAGCCTCGGGACAGTATCTCGTCTTCATCTCGGCGCACTGTATCCCGGCCAGCGACACCTGGCTGCAGGCGCTCCTCGCCCCGCTCCGGGACGGACGCGTTGCCTATGCCTATGGCCGCCAGGTCGGTCATGAGTGCTCGAGATTTTCCGAGACCCGCCTTTTCGCGAAGTATTTCCCGGAATTCGACCGTTGTCCGCAGGAGGGTTTCTTCTGCAACAATGCCAATTCCGCCATCCGTGCCGATGTCTGGGAAGCGTACAAGTTCGACGAGAACTGCACCGGCCTCGAGGACATGGTGCTGGCCAAGCGGCTGGTCGCCGACAAGATGAAGATCGGCTATGTCGCCAGCGCCGCGGTGGTCCACATCCACGAGGAAACCTTCGTCCAGACCCGGAACCGCTATTACCGCGAGGCCCTGACGCTGCGGGAGATCATGCCTGAAGTGCATGTCACCCGGCTGGACGCGATCCGCTACTTTTTCGCCGGCGCCGGGTTCGACCTGCTGGCCGCCCTGCGCCAGCGTGTCTTCCTGAAGACCTTCACCGAGATCATCGGCTTCCGCTTCATGCAGTATTTGGGGACCTATCGCGGCCATAACGAGCATCGCCGGTTGTCGCGCGCCCAGAAGGAAGCCTATTTCTACCCGAAGGCTGGCGGGACCCGGCGCGACCTGCCCGAACCGGCCGTGCTTCGCCCGCCCCGGCGCGAATCGATCTAGCCGGGCGGTGCTCCAGGCGCCGGCCTGGCTGGCGCCCATCCGGTGGTCGCCCCCTGCATTTCCAGACCTGAAGAAAGGCTTCGCTCCGTCTCGTGACCGATCATTCCCATCGACTCGTCGCCCTGCTTCCGATGAAGGCCCACAGCGCCCGCGTGACCTCGAAGAATTTCAGGGACATCGCCGGCAAGCCGCTCTATCGCTGGATTCTCGATACGCTGTTGTCGATCGACGCCATCGACAGGGTGGTGATCAATACCGATGCCCGCGACGTGCTCGCCGCAAGCGGCCTCGAGGATGGCGAAGCGGGCGGCCGCGTGCTGATCCGTGACCGCAAGCCGGAAATCTGCGGCGATTTCGTCTCCATGAACCTCGTGCTTGCCGATGACATCTCGGACGTGGCCGCAGACGCGTACTTCATGACGCACACGACCAATCCACTGCTTGGCGCCGTCACCATCGGCAACATGCTCGAAGCCTACGGCAAAGGGCGCGCCGGGGGGCGTTGCGACAGCCTGTTCGGCGTGACGCGCCACCAGACGCGCTTCTACACGCCCGACGGGACCCCGATCAATCACGATCCGGCCAACCTCATCCGGACCCAGGACCTGCCGCCGTACATGGAAGAGAACTCGGTGGGCTATGTCTTCAGCCGCGAAAGCTTTGCGAGAACCCAGGCGCGGATCGGCGAAGCCCCGCTCCTGTTCGAGACCCCGCCGCTGGAATCTGTGGATATTGACGAGCCGGAGGACTGGTTCATGGCCGAATCGCTGCTGCTGCGTGTGGCGGCAGGCGTCCAGCTGCCCGTCCGCACCTGAAACACCCGACCCCCGGAGGCTGACCGATGAAGGTCCTTGTCACCTGCCCGCCCATGCTCGGCCTGTTCGACGAGTTTGGCGCCGATTTCGCGGCCGCCGGTCTTGAAGGCATTCCCGCCGCCGTCACCCAGGTCATGACCGAAGCCGAACTGATCGACGTCCTGCCGGCCCATGACGGCTGGATCATCGGCGACGACCCGGCGACCGCACGCGTCTTCGAGGCGGGCAGGAACGGCCGTCTCAAGGCGGCCGTGAAGTGGGGCGTCGGGGTCGATAATGTCGATTTTGCCGCCTGCGAACGACTTGGCATAACGGTGACCAACACCCCTGGCGTCTTCGGGCGGGAGGTCGCCGACGTCGCCATGTGCTATGTCCTCGGCCTCGCCCGGCACACCTTCGAGATCGACCGCGGCATCCGCAATGACCTCGCCTGGCCGAAACCGCCGGGCATCTCGCTGTGGAACAAGACGGCCGCCCTGGTCGGTTTCGGCGATATCGGCCGGGCCACCGCGCGGCGCCTGCTGGCCGCCGACCTCCGCGTGATCGCCTATGATCCGTTCTACACTGCCGAGCCGGGGCTCGAGGTGGAGACGGCGACCTGGCCGGAGCGGCTGGAAGAGGCCGATTTCCTGATATTCACCTGCCCGCAAACGCCCGAGACGCTGCACATGTTCAATACCGCATTGCTGCCGCGTCTCAGGCCCGGGGTTCGGGTGGTGAATGTCTCGCGGGGGCCCGTGATCGAGGAAGCCGCCCTGGTCAGTGGCCTTGAAAGCGGCATTGTCCACTCGGCCGCACTCGATGTCTTCGAGACCGAGCCGCTGTCTGCGGACAATCCGCTGCGCCGGTTCCCGAACACGATCTTCGGCTCGCACAATGGCTCGAACACCGTTGACGCGGTCCGGAATGTCAGCCGGCTCGCCATCTCGAAGATGGCCGGCTTCCTCGGCACCGGCTAGGGCAGTTTCCGACCTAAAGCGGCGCGTTCTCAAGTGGACTCAGCGCGCCGCTTCAAGTCCTTGTCTTGGCGCGCTTCCGGACGGCGAACCGGTGTCCACTTCGCCTGAAAGCGCTTTGAGCGACGGGTGCGTCACGCGGTCCCGGGCGGCGGCGCTGGACGCGGTCGCACGTCGGGATGGTCCATCTTCACCAGCAGCGCGCGCAGCGCACGGGCCGCTTCCTCCCGCACGGCCATGCGCAGCCAGCGTTCCTGCTGCTTCGGACAGGCCCAGGCGTACCAGAAATCCCTCAGAGTCTCCGGCGTTCCAACGTCGCCGAGGGCAGTGACCACCACCATGCCGGCCGCCTCCAGCTCCCCGAGCAGGGCTTCGCGGGTGTAGCCGCCGATTTCCGGCGCGTGCAGACCGTTCTCGAACACCATGAGGGGCTTGTCCCGCTGCAGCAGCCCCCTGGCGCCGCGGAGCGCGTTGTATTCGCCGCCCTCAAGATCGAGCTTGATGAACCGGCAGCCTCCGGGCAGCGACAGGCAGATCTCGTCGATCGTGGTTGCGGCCACCTCCACCGGAGCCTCATAGGCGGTATCGGTGCGGCCCTTCAGGATCGGATTGATGCCGCTGCGGCCGGGATGGGTGGTGGAGATGTTGAACGTGACCGACCGGCAAGCGGGATCGTCCTGCAGCGCGGCCCGGATGAGCCTGACCTTGTCGCGGTTGGGGTCGGTCTTCAACCGCTTGTCGAGAATGTCCGCCACCTCTCCGGAGGGTTCGAACGCGACGACCTGCGTGATGGCCTCGAGGCTTGCCAGCGGGAGGGTATGGAGCCCTTTGTGGGCCCCGCCATCAATCGCGAAGCCGGGGGCCCAGCCGGCCGATGCGCGCCGGTAGACGGCCTCGATGACATGCTCGTAACTGAGCCCGAAGCGGCGGCAGTAGCGGACAAAGCGCTGCCGGAAGACCTGCTCCTTCGGGTCGCTGGGATCCTTCAGCGGGCGCGCTGTCATGGCCGGTGTTCCTTCTGGCAGATCGCTTTCGATCGCATGGCCGTCTGAAAGCGAGCAAGTGTAATCATCATCATAATCATCATCATCGCCGGATGGCATCGGCGTCGGCCGACGCCTTTGCCGCGGCCAGGGCAATCACCGTCCCGGCATCGCTGACCGCACCGTCGGGAAACGCCCAGAGGATCCGGTCCACCCCCCCGGCACTGGCCCCAGCAGCACTGGCCCCCGCGGCACTGGCCGCCCCCTCGCTGGCGGGCCGGCCGCACCCGTCGATCATGCGGTAGCCATGGCCTGACAGGAATGCCGCGACGGTCGCGGCCCACCCCTGGCGCGCTGGCCCGGACCGGTCGCCGAGGTCAAGAAGGATGATGGGCCGGTCCGCTGCCAGCCGCCCGCCCGCACCTTCCAGCGGACCGAGATCGCCGGGCGGCAGGCTCAGCGCCATGTAGGCGCATGCCGGTGCAAGGCCTTCCAGCGCGGTGTCGATCCGCTCACCCCCGTCCGTGCCGAGGCCCGGCTTCCTGAGGTCAATCGTCATGTCATCCCCGGCCGCAGACATCTCCGAGCGCAGCCTGTCCGACCGGCGACGGTTGAGCCCGAACAGGATCACCCGTTCGATTTCGGGCTGCGCGGCAAGGTCGGACATCAGCGGCGCGGCGAACTCGCCGCTGCCGACGGCCAGGCCGCCCTGGCCCGATCTGGCACAGAGGCGCCGGAACACGTGCAGCGCGATGTCTTCATATGCCAGTCGTCCGGTGGCGAGATCGGTTGCAGCCCGCCCTCGCAGCGCAATGTCCGCGTCCATCGATCCCCCCTAAATTTCCTGCAGTCCCGCTGTAGGCCCCCGCCTAGCATGGCGGTCGCCGCGGCTGCAAATCCGACATCGCATGCACACCTGCTCGCCCCTGCAGCCTGGCTCGCCACCGGCGGCACGGGTGTTGCCAGCAGGCAGGGACTGTTGTCTAAGCCCGATCAGGCTGAACGAGGGACCCCGAAGGACCATGATGCCAAAACCCCGCTCCGATATTGCCCCGAACACGCTGGATTTCGAGATCTATCCGCTGGTCAAGCCCACGGGCTTCCGCGAATACGATGCCCGCTGGTGGTTCAATGGCATCGGCCATGACAAGGCCCCCGACCTCAATCTGGAAGGCGTCAAGGCGCTGGGGCTCGGCATGGCGACGATTTTCCACGAGCTCAGCGTCGAGCCGAAGGTCGTGGTCGGCCATGATTTCCGCTCGATTTCCGGCGGCATCAAGAATGCGCTGATCCTCGGCCTCACCCAGGGCGGCTGCCAGGTGCTGGATATCGGCCTTGCCCTTTCACCGATGGTGTACTGGGCCCAGTTCGAGCTCGATGCGCCGTGCTGCGGAATGGTCACCGCCAGCCACAATGAGAACGGCTGGACCGGGGTGAAGATGGGCGCCAACAAGCCGCTCACCTTCGGACCCGACGAGATGGGCCGGCTCAAGGAGATCGTCCTGAATGCTGAATTCCAGCCCCGGGCCGGCGGCAGCCATCACCGAGTCGACGGCCTGCGCGAGACATATATCGCCTCGGTCGCCGAGGGGGTGAAGCTCTCCCGCCCGCTACGGGTCATCGCGGCCTGCGGGAATGGCACTGCGGGAGTGTTCGCACCGGACGCCCTGCGCGCCATGGGGGCCGACGTGATCGAGATGGACTGCGAGCTCGACTGGACCTTCCCGAAATACAATCCCAACCCCGAAGACACCGAAATGCTGCACGCCATGGCCGCCGCCCTGCGCGAACACGGCGCCGACGTGGCCCTCGGCTTCGATGGTGATGGCGACCGGTGCGGCGTGGTCGACAATACCGGCGAGGAGATCTTTGCCGACAAGATCGGCCTGATGCTCGCCCGTGACCTGTCGCGCGAATATCCCGGCGCGAAGTTCGTTGTCGACGTGAAATCCACCGGCCTCTACAAGACCGACCCGGTGCTCGCCGAGAACGGCTCCACAGTGGATTATTTCAAGACCGGCCACTCCTACATCAAGCGCCGCACCAATGAACTCGGTGCCCTCGCCGGTTTCGAGAAATCGGGCCACTTCTTCTTCCGCCAGCCGATCGGGCTCGGCTATGATGACGGCCTCGTCGCGGCCAAGGCGATCCTTGAGATGCTCGACCGCAATCCCGGCAAGACCATGGCCGACCTCAAGGGCGAGCTTGGCGTGGCCTGGACCTCGCTGACCATGAGCCCGCATTGCGGCGACGAAGTGAAGTATGGCGTCATCGACCGCATCGTCGCTGAATACCAGGCCATGGCCGGCGGCGAGATCCTCGGCCGCAGGATCGCCGATGTGAACACGGTGAACGGTGTCCGCGTGACCCTTGAGGATGGTTCCTGGGTGCTGGTCCGGGCCTCGTCGAACAAGCCTGAACTGGTGGTCGTGGTCGAGAGCATGGCGAGCGAGGACGACATGCGCGCCCTGTTCCGTGACGAGGTCAAGCCGCGGCTCGCCAGGTATGACGAGATCGGCGCCTACAACCAGGAAATCTGAGGCTTGGCCGGCGCCACCTATCCTGACCTGACCGGCGCCGGCGTTTTCATCACCGGCGGCGCCACCGGGATCGGCGCAGCCATGGTCCGGGCTTTCGTCGCCCAGGGTGCCCGTGTCGCGTTCAATGATATCGACCATGCGGCCGGTCAGGCGCTCGCCACCGAATGCGGCCCCGCCTGTCACTTCCTCGCCGCCAATGCCGCCGACCCCACGGCCCTGCAGGCCAGCATCCGCGAGGGCGAACACCTGACCGGCGGGCTCTCGGTGCTGGTCAACAATGTCGCCAATGACCAGCGCGAGGATGCCGCCACCATCACGCCCGACAGCTGGCACGCGGGGCTTGCCGTCAATCTCGACCCGGTGATCTTCGCCGCCCAGGCCGCCCTGCCGGCCATGGCCGCCCGCAAGGCCGGATCGGTGATCAATTTCAGCTCGCTGAACGCCTATCTCGGCCCGGCGGACCTGCCGACCTATACCGCTGCCAAGGCCGCCATACTGGGGCTGACGAAGTCGCTCGCCCGCCGCTACGGGCCCGACCGCGTCCGGGTGAACGCCATCGTCCCCGGCTGGGTCGTGACGGAAAAGCAGCGCCGGCTCTGGCTCACCCCCGAGGCCGAGGCCGACTGGAAAGCCCAGTGCGCGCTCAAGGACGACCTCCTGCCCGGCCATGTCGCCGACCTCGCCCTGTTCCTTGCCTCGGACGCTGCGCGCATGATCACCGGCCAGGCCCATGTCATCGATGCCGGCCGGACCTGAGACCCACGCCATGCAAGCTGACCTGATCACCACCATTCCCTGCCAGTGCACGCTTGGTGAGGGCATTCTCTGGGACCCCCGCTCCGGGGCCTTCCTGTGGACCGATATCGAGGGCAGGACGCTGCACAGCTACACCCTCGCCTCGGGGGATCACGCCGTCCTCGCCCTGCCCGACAGGCTGGCCTCCTTCGCGCTGACCGGGGATCCAGACGTGCTTGTTGCCGCCTTCGACCGGTACCTTGCCGACCTGGATCGGCGGACCGGACGCATTCTCCGGCGCCAGCTCACTGCCGATTTCCTGATGCCGGGGACACGCTTCAATGACGGCAAGGTCGGCGCACAGGGACAGTTCTGGGTCGGCACCATGGTCGAGGACGCAGACGCCGCCGGTGGCCCGGACGCCGGCACACTCTACCGGCTCCTTCCAGACGGTGGTCTTTCGCCCGAACGGCGGGGCATATCCATCTCCAACGGTCTCGCCTGGGCGCCGGACGGCATACACTTCTTTTTCGCCGACAGCCCGCGCCAGCAGATCTGGCGGATGCGGCAGGGCCAGCAGGTCTGGACCATCGAGCGCGAGGAGCCTTTCGCAACCACCACAGGGAGCGCCTATCCGGACGGTGCGACCACCTCGGCGGACGGCCGCTACTGGTCCGCGCTCTGGGGCGGCTCCGAGGTCCGGGTCTTCAATGCGGATGGCACTGTGGCCGGGGCGGTCAGAACGCCGGTCTCCCAGCCGAGCTGCTGCGCATTTGGCGGGCCGGACCTCTCTGTTCTGGCCGTCACCAGCGCCCGGCAGGGACTTTCTCCCGAAGCGCTTGCCGCCGAACCGGACGCCGGCAATGTCTTCGTCTACCAGACCGATGCCTGCGGGCTGCCGCCCGTCCATTGCGGGTTCAATTCCGCCTGACCGCCGCAACAGGCTGAAACCAATCGTCACTTGGCGCCGGGCACGAGGAGCGCCATCAAGCGGCCCACCATCACCTTCCCCATCCGGAGCCCGCTCCCATGACCCTTCCTTTCATCGACCTGCAGGCCCAGCGCCGGCGCATCGAGACCGAGATCGACGCCGCCATCCAGGCCGTGCTGCACCATGGCGCCTATGTCATGGGCCCCGAGGTTCGCGCCTTCGAGCAGCAGCTTGCCGACTTCGGCCAGGCGAAACACGCCCTGGGCTGCGGCAATGGCACCGATGCCCTGGCCCTCGCCCTGATGGCCTGGGACCTCAGGCCCGGCGACGCGGTATTCTGCCCCTCCTTCACCTTCGTCGCCACCGCCGAAGTGATCCCATGGCTGGGAGCAAGCCCTGTCTTCGTCGATATCGACCCGGTGACCTACAATCTCGACCCGGCCCATCTCGAGGCCAGTATCGAGGCGACGCTGGCCGCCGGTACGCTCCGTCCGAAGGCGATCATCGCGGTGGACCTGTTCGGCCAGCCGGCCGACTATCCCGCAATTGCCGCCATCGCCCGCAGGCATGGTCTCAGGCTCGTCTCCGACAGCGCCCAGGGCTTTGGCTGCACGATCGACGGCCACCATCCCATTCGCTGGGCCGACGTCACCACGACCAGCTTCTTCCCGGCCAAGCCGCTGGGCTGCTATGGCGATGGCGGGGCAATCCTCACCGATGACGACGCGCTGGCCGAGCTGATCGACAGCCTGCGGGTGCACGGCAAGGCGACCGAGACCGACAAGGCCGGCGCCAGCTTCGCGCACGACCCGAAATACTGGAACATGCGGATCGGCATGAATTCCCGGCTCGACACGATGCAGGCCGCCATCCTGCTGCAGAAGCTGGCGATCTTTGCCGACGAGATCGAGCGGCGCAACGTGATCGCCCGGCGCTACAACGAGGGACTCGCCCCGCATGTCGCCAAACTGCCCGTGTTCATCGATGGTCATGTCAGCAACTGGGCGCAGTACACGATCGAGCATGAGAACCGCGACGGACTGATCGCGCATCTCAGGGCGGAAGGCGTGCCGAGCGCGGTCTATTATCCCATGCCCATCCATACCCAGGCAGCCTATGCCCGCTATCCCACCGGCCCCGGGGGGCTGCCGCACACCGAGGCCGCTGCCGCCCGCGTCCTGTCCCTGCCGATGCACCCCTATCTCGACGCCGAAACGCAGGACCGGGTGGTGCGGGCCGTGGCGGGCTTCAACGGCTGAGGCTTCGGCTGAAACTGAAAAGGCCGCGCCCTGACGAGCGCGGCCTTCCAGTGTCATCGCTGCAAGTGCGGTTGCGGTCGATGCCTATTTCGAAGCGAGCACGACGCCAGTGGTCGGCGCCTCGATGTAGAGCTCCGAAGCTTCGTAGACCGATGCCAGCTCGGTGCCGCCGATGGCCTTCACAGCCTTGTGAATGAGATCGAGCTCGCAGGTTTCGTCACGGTAGAAGCCGCCCGACAGGGAGACCGACGTGCATTCGCCCCGGACCTGGTCGGCAATGTCGTCGAGCAGGCGTTCGGCGCCGGCGGCGCTCTCGAGAAGAGCCCGATCATAGCGGATGTCCACAGAGACCTCACGATCAGCATGGGCGACACCGACAAGACCGATGGCGAGGATGGACACGCCGGCGATAGCTTTTGCGAAGGATTTGAACATGGTTGTTCCTTTCAAGGTTTGGCTGGGAGGAAGCCGTTCACTCTACGAATTGTGCAGACGCAGCAATCACTGTGCATACGCAACATGCCTGGATTGGATCACCGAAATATGACGGCCCGGTCAAGTTTAATCCATGCAATCCCGTATGCGTGCGACTGACTGCCTCCATCTTTACCAGCAGTGCCCCTCCCGTGCGAAGGACGGGACACCGGATCGAACAGCGCCGAGATACCAATCCCGGGCGCTGAATATTTCGTATATCATTCACTTCCCGTGTCAACCTTTTCCGACCGATCATCTGGTTCTGAAGGGTCCTAATATATGTCAGAGCGTGCGGCGTTCACACGCGTAAACGGTCCAGCACCAGCCGTGAATACCTGGGTGCATATTCACATTCGAGACTGGATCGTCATTTTGATTCCCGGTGGACAAGGCAGAGCGGCCCGCGCTCCCGGGCTACTGAGACAACAGATCGTGCCGGCTTGCCGTATCGGATTTCACGGTCCACTGCTTGCCCCGCAGCTCAATCTAGAGATAGGTGATATGCAAATTTACATAGTATAGCCTTTGCTGCACCGCACGCAGAACAGGCCTGCGGGGACGGTTCAGCGGGCCCGGTGGTGCTTTGCGAGCAGGCTGAGGCTTTCTTCCGGGACCCGGCTGCGCGCAACGGTGCCCGAGAGATAGTGGTCCTCTCCGTCCATCTCGATGAAGGTCAGTGCGGACCGCTTGCCGGCCTCGACCTGCGGGACATGGTCGGGCGTGCGCGACGAAACGGCCGGCTTGGCAAGGCAGGGGCTTCAGTCTATGCCGCCATCCAGTTCAGGAGGTTTCTGTCCCATGGCTGACAAACTGCACTTCTCCCTCGTCTCCCCCGCGCGGGAGCTGTTTTCCGGCGAAGTCGACCACGTGATCACGCCGGGCAGCGAAGGCGAGTTCGGCGTGCTGCCCAACCATGCGCCCTTCATGACCACGCTCAGGAATGGCGTGGTTCGGGTGTTGCGCGACAAGGAGGCGGACCTGCGCATCTTCGTGCGCGGCGGGTTCGCCGATGTCACGCCCTCGGGCCTGACCATCCTTGCCGAGGAAGCCACCGATCTCGGCGCGGTCGATCTCGAGCAGCTCGATGGCGAGATCCAGTCGGCGCGGGAACGCATGCTGTCCCATTCCAGGGATGACGGGCAGTACCCGGCCCTCGAGGAGCACTACCAGTATCTTGAGGACCTGCGCGCTGCCGCCAGCCAGTAGGCGGGCGGGCGTGTAACCTCTGCCACAAGGGCGGGTCCGGGCTGAACGGGGGTCAGGCCGGGCCTAAAGCGGCGCGTTCTCAAGTGGACTCAGCGTGCCGCTTCAAGTCATTGTCTTGACGCGCTTCCGGACGGCGAACCTGTGTCCACTTCGCCTGTAAGCGCTTTACGTCCGCACAGCGAGGCGCCATGCCTCAGTCGCCATCCATGCGCAGCGCCGCGACGAAGGCCTCCTGCGGGATCTCGACCTTGCCGAACTGGCGCATCTTCTTCTTGCCCGCCTTCTGCTTGTCGAGCAGCTTGCGCT
>CAZDMQ010000089.1:0-11381 GCA_964506685.1 uncultured Hyphomonadaceae bacterium
ATCATCGGCGACCGCCAGACCGGCAAGACCGCCATCTGCATCGACACGATCCTGAACCAGAAGCAGACCAATGACGCGGCAAAGGATGACAGCGGCAAGCTGTTCTGCGTCTATGTCGCCGTCGGCCAGAAGCGCTCGACCGTGGCCAATGTGGTGAAGATCCTCGAGGAACGCGGGGCGATGGAATATACGGTCGTGGTCGCGGCGACCGCCTCCGAGCCGGCTCCGCTGCAGTATCTGGCACCCTATACCGGCTGCACCATGGGCGAGTACTTCCGCGACAATGGCATGCACGCGCTGATCATCTATGATGACCTCTCGAAGCAGGCCGTCGCCTACCGGCAGATGTCGCTGTTGCTGCGTCGCCCGCCGGGCCGGGAAGCCTATCCGGGCGACGTGTTCTATCTCCACTCGCGCCTGCTGGAGCGTGCGGCCAAGCTGAATGATGACGAGGGCAATGGCTCTCTGACAGCGCTGCCGATCATCGAGACCCAGGCCAATGACGTGTCGGCTTACATCCCGACCAATGTGATCTCGATCACCGATGGCCAGATCTTCCTCGAAACCGACCTGTTCTACCAGGGCATCCGCCCGGCGGTGAATGTCGGGCTGTCGGTCTCGCGGGTGGGCTCGGCCGCCCAGACAAAGGCGATGAAGAAGGTCGCCGGCTCCATGAAGGGCGAGCTTGCGCAGTATCGCGAGATGGCGGCGTTCGCGAAGTTCGGCTCCGACCTCGACGCGGCGACGCAGAAACTGCTCAATCGCGGCGCGCGCCTGACCGAGCTGCTGAAGCAGCCGCAGTACAGCCCGCTGCAGATGGAAGAGCAGGTCGTGGTGATCTATGCCGGCACGCGCGGCTATATCGATGGCGTGCCGATCAGCGACGTCGTGCGCTACGAGCAGGACCTGCTGGTGCACCTTCGTGGCCAGAAGAAGGACCTGCTCAAGCAGATCCGCGAGGAGAAGGCCCTGACCGACGAGATCGAAGCGGGTATCAAGGACACGCTGGACGCTTTCACCAAGAGCTTCGCCTAGAGGCCAAGGCCGGAAGGAGCCCGGAGACCACGCCATGCCCAGCCTCAAGGATCTCAAGAACCGTATCTCGAGCGTGAAATCCACGCGGAAGATCACCAAGGCCATGCAGCTTGTGGCGGCGGCGAAGCTGAAGCGCGCCCAGCAGGCCGCCGAGGCGGCCCGGCCCTATGCCGAGCGCATGGCGGCGGTGGTGGCCAACCTGGCCGCATCGGTGGGCGAGGGCGCCAGCGCGCCGCGCCTGCTGTCGGGATCGGGACAGGAGACCACGCACGTGCTGGTCGTCCTGACCGCCGAACGCGGGCTGTGCGGCGGGTTCAACTCCTACGTCGTCAAGCAGGCGAGGACGCGGATCGGCGAGCTGCGCGCCGAAGGCCGGACCGTGAAGATCATCACGGTCGGCAAGAAGGGGCGGGAACAGCTCGCCCGGGAATATGGCGACCTGTTCATCGACCATGTCGACCTGTCCACGGTGAAGAGCGATTACACCGACAGCGGGATCGCGCTGGGTCACCGTCTGACCCGGGGCTTCGAGGCCGGCGAGTTCGATGTGGCGACGCTTGTCTACTCGCAGTTCCGCTCGGTGCTGAGCCAGGTGCCGACGGCGCAACAGCTGATCCCGGTGAAACCGCCCGAGGATGCCGACACCATCGATCTCGGCGGCGCGTGCTATATCTACGAGCCGTCCGAGCCGGAAATTCTCGACGTGCTGCTGCCGCGCTACATCAACACGCAGATCATCTCCGCGATGCTGGAAAGTGCCGCCGGCGAGCAAGCCGCACGGATGTCGGCCATGGACAATGCGACCCGGAATGCGGGCGAGATGATCGACAGCCTGTCGCTGCAGTACAACCGCGCGCGCCAGGCCTCCATCACGAAGGAGCTGATCGAAATCATCTCCGGGGCCGAGGCGCTATAGGGGACGGGCATGGCTTTCTGGGTTTACGAGAACAGGATTTCGAAGCGCGGGCGGATCCATATCGGCAGCTGCCGGTACTGCAATGACGGCCAGGGCGTGGGCGGCGACCCGGACAATGACGACGACACCTGGCATGGCCCCTTCGACACGTTCGAAGCGGCCGAGGACTGTGCCCGCGGGCTCGACTACAAGGACGTGCGCCCGTGCGGGGTGTGCAAGCCGCAGATGGTGGAGAAGGATGCGCTGCACGCCGCCGAACCGCTGAAGTCAGGCGCGACCGGGGCCAGCGCAGGTGCGGGTGCCGCACCGCACCTGACCGACCGCCGCGCGCATGCCGATACGCCAGCCAAGTCGGCGCCCGTTTCGGCGGCATCCGCCTCGCCCAAAGCTGCGGCCGCTGCCCCGCCAGCCGCCCCGAACCGACCCCAGAAGAAAACCGCTCCCAAGGAGACGAGCCGCATGAGTACTGCTGCAAATGTGAAGGGCCAGATTTCCCAGGTGATCGGCGCCGTTGTCGATGTTGAATTCGACGGTCATCTGCCGGACATCCTGAATGCTCTGGAAACCGACAATAATGGTAGCCGCCTGGTGCTCGAAGTGGCCCAGCATCTCGGCGAGAATGCCGTGCGGACCATCGCCATGGACTCCACCGAAGGCCTGGTCCGTGGCCAGGATGTGGTCGATCTCGGCGGCCCCATCGAGGTGCCGGTCGGACCGGGTACGCTCGGCCGGATTCTCAATGTGATCGGCGAGCCGATCGACGAGCGCGGTCCGGTCAACTCGGAGATTCGCCGCGCCATTCACCAGCCGGCGCCCGACTTCGTCGACCAGTCCACCGAGCAGGAAATCCTCGTTACGGGGATCAAGGTGATCGACCTGCTCTGCCCCTACACCAAGGGCGGCAAGATCGGCCTGTTCGGCGGCGCCGGGGTCGGCAAGACCGTGCTGATCCAGGAGCTGATCAACAATATCGCGAAACTGTTCGGCGGCTATTCGGTGTTCGCCGGGGTTGGCGAGCGCACGCGCGAAGGCAATGACCTCTACCACGAGATGCAAGACGCCAAGGTGATCAACCTGTCCGGCGAAAGCCGCGCGACGCTGGTCTATGGTCAGATGAACGAGCCGCCCGGCGCGCGCGCCCGGGTCGCGCTGGCCGGCCTCGCCCAGGCCGAGTACTTCCGCGACGAGGAAGGCAAGGACGTGCTGTTCTTCGTCGACAACATCTTCCGCTTCACCCAGGCCGGCGCCGAAGTGTCGGCCCTGCTCGGCCGGATCCCCTCGGCGGTGGGTTACCAGCCCACCCTGGCGACCGACATGGGCCAACTGCAGGAACGGATCACCTCGACCAACAAGGGTTCGATCACCTCGGTGCAGGCCGTCTACGTGCCGGCCGACGACCTGACCGACCCGGCACCGGCCACCTCGTTTGCCCACCTCGACGCGACCACGGTGCTGAACCGGGCGATCGCCGAAAAGGGCATCTATCCGGCCGTGGACCCGCTGGATTCGACGTCCCGGATCCTCGATCCCTTCGTGATCGGCGATGAGCATTACCAGGTGGCGCGGGGCGTCCAGGAGATCCTGCAGCGCTACAAGGAACTCCAGGACATCATCGCCATTCTCGGCATGGACGAGCTCAGCGAGGACGACAAGCTCGCCGTGGCCCGCGCCCGAAAAGTGGAACGCTTCCTCAGCCAGCCCTTCGACGTGGCCGAGGTGTTCACCGGCAGCCCCGGTGTGCAGGTCAAGCTCGAAGACACGATCAAGGGCTTCAAGGGCCTGATCGAAGGCGATTATGACCACCTTCCGGAACAGTCCTTCTACATGGTCGGCACCATCGACGAAGCGGTGAAGAAGGCCGAGAAGATGCTGGAAGACGCATAGATTCAAGGTGCCGGTATCGACACAGGCAAGAGGGGCTGCGGCATGGTCTGCAGCCCCTTTCTTCTTGCAGGGTCGGGCTCCGCCCTGACCCGGGTGTCATTCGGTGAGGATCAGAAGATCTCGTGTTCCTCGGTCATGAAGACGCGCGAATTCGCGAAATCGATGAAGCGGGCCTCGTCCTTGGCAAGGGCCTTGCCGGCGGCGATGCCCTCCGGCGTCGCCATGCCGGCCTCGAGATCGGTGCGCGACCGCCACCAGACCTCGGTGATGCCGTCATAGGCCGGCGCCAGTCCCCGGCTTTCGATGAAGCCGGCATTGAGATCGTCCATCCCGGTATGGCTCTGGACGTATCGCACCGCGCGGATGGCCTCGGCATAGTGCCTGACCAGCGGGCCATGATCCTCGAGCCAGGTGCGGCAGAAATCCTCGCGGCTCATGCCGGCCTTCCGGGTAATGCAGTAGACGAGCTTTATCATATCGGTCCTCCCAGTTTTATCGTCCGGGGTCAGACTAGGCGTTCGACGAGCTCGCGGGCAATGGCTGCGTGGGCGAAATCACGCTCCTGCGCGGCGGGCTGGGGCACATTCAGGAAGCTGACGATGAGCAGGGGGCCCGACCTGCCCGTAGGATCAATGGCAAAGGCCAAGTCATTGGACTGGTCGTTCGCGGAGGTGCCGGTCTTGTCCCCGGAGATCCAGTCGCGCGGCAAGCCGGCGCGCAGGCGTTGCAGGCCGGTGCGGGTATCGATCATCCAGCCGCGCAGCCTGTCGCGCGAAGCCGGCGTCAGCAGGTCCTCGAACAGGAAGCGGGTCATGAGCACCAGCATCGCGGCGGGCGTGGTGGTGTCCCACGCCTCGCCCTCGACATTCCGGTTGAGCTCGGGTTCCCAGCGGTCGAGCCGGGTGGTGAGATCGCCGAGTTCACGCAGGCGCGCGGTGAAGCCCGACGGCCCGTCAAGGGTGCGCAGCAGGAGATTCGCCGCGGTGTTGTCGCTTACCGTGACGGCGGCTTCGCATAGCGCAGCGAGGCTCATCCCCGTTGACACCTGGCCTTCCGTGACGGGGGCATAATCGAGCAGGTCGGCTTCGGTGTATGTGAGGATGCGGTCGAGCTGGTCCTCGCCGGCATCAACGCGGCGCAGGACCAGGGCGGCAAGAATCCACTTGAAGGTGGAGCACATGGCATGGCGTTCATCGGCGCGATGGCTGAACCCCTCGCCGGTGCCGAGATTGATGGCGGCGACGCCGACGCGTCCGCCAGTGGCGTCCTCGATATCGACGATGGGGTCGGTGAGGGCGGCTTCGGGCACCTCCTCATCGACGGCCTCACCGGGCTGGCAGCCGGCGATCATGAAGCCGGTGCTCCCAAGCGCGAGGAGGACGGAACGCCGCGACCACGAGGTCCTGACGAGGTGATACAAGGGCATTGTGCACACTCGGAGATGGATGATCCACGCGCGTTAAACCCGGAATCAGGCCAGATGGTGGCATGATCCGCGCCCGGCTTGCGAGGCCATTCAGGGACCCGTCTGCGGGCCGGTATCACCGATCGGCTCAGGATCGGCAGGAGGGCTCCCGGCAAGACCCTCGGCAAGCCCCTGGGGCTCGCCGACGACGACGAAGGTGAACCGGTCCGGGGCCAGCCATTCGGCGGCCACGCGGTTCACGTCCTCGAGGCTCACACTGGCGATCTCGGCATTGCGCCGGTCGAAGTAATCGACGCCCAGGGCCTGCTGGCGCACGCTCATCATGTTGCCGGCGATCTTGGCATTGCTGTCGAAGCCGAGCGGATAGGAGCCGATCATGTAGGCCTTGGCGTCGGCGAGTTCACCGGCGGTGATGCCCTCTTCGGCGACCTTGCGCAGCTCCTCCTCGACCCCGGCGACGAAGGCTCCGGCGCTCTCGTTCTTCGTTTGGCCACTGCCGGACCAGGTCTTGAGGTAGTCGCTGGTCCAGTTGAGACCGGTGAGCACGCCATAGGTGAGGCCCTGTTCGACGCGCAGCGTCTTCATCAGCCGGCTCTCGAAACCGCCGCCGCCGACAGTGTAATTCAGCACAGTGGCGGGGAAGAAGTCGGGATGGTCACGGCCCGGGCCCGGTGCGACGAAGCGTACGAGGCTCTGCGGCTGGGGCAGCCTGGTAATGATCGGTGCGGGCGGCGGGGGCGGCAGGGTGATCGGCTCGAACCGCGCGGTGTCGCCAGTTTCGGGCAGTGCGGCAGCGATCTGGTCGACAAGCGGCGCCAGCTCGGCGGGGGAGACGGCACCAACGGCGGTAACGAGCAGCCCGTCGGCCGTCATCAGCCGGTCCTTGTGGGCAAGGGCCGCCTCACGGGTGCGGGCGGTGACGCTCGCCTCGGTGAGGTCGCGGGCGTAGACATGATCGGGATAAAGAGCGGCTTCCAGCGCTTCGCTGGCGAGGTAGCTGGCCTGGGTTTCGCGCTGCTTTATCGCGATGAGGTCCTCGCGGCGATGGCGCTCGAACGGGCCCTCATCGAAGCGCGGTTCGGCAAAGGCGAGGGCGACGAGATCCATCGCCGCGGCAGCATTGTCGGTGAGCATCGTGGCCGAGCACTGGGTCCAGTCGCTGCCGGCGCTGCAGCCGAAACTCATGTTGAGCTCTTCCATGCGGCGCTGGAAGTCGAGCGCGGTGAGCGTACCGGCGCCTTCGTTCATCTGGTAGGCGACGGCATCGGACAGACCCTCCAGGCCCTCGGGGTCGTTCACCGCGCCGGCATTCCACGCCATTTCGAGCGACAGGATCGGGATCGAGGGCTCGCTCACCAGCCAGACCGACACCCCGCCGGGGGTCACGAATTGCTGGATCTCGGCGAAATCGCCGCTGTGGACGGTGACATCCATGGCCGCATAGGGGTCGGCCGGGGCGACGGTGTCAGCGGCGGGTGCTGCAGCTGTTGCAGGTGGTGTGGCGGTGTCGGCCGGAACAGCCGTCTGGCAAGCAGAGAGAAGGGCGAAGGATGCGGCCGCGGCGGCCAGCATAGGGCGGATCATTCTGCATCTCCTTCAGGGGCCAGCAGGTGGGCCTCGATGTGGTGGCGGTCCTCGCCGAAGACCGTGCGGACCGCTTCCAGCGCCGCCTCGGGCGTCACGGCGCGGACGTCGTCGGGATAGGACAGGAGGTCGCCGACATCGCCGCCGATGGCGACCCAGCTGCCGAAGGTGTTGGCCATGCCGGCCTGGCTGTCGCGCTCATAGATGGCGCTGGCGGCCATGGAATTGCGTGCGCGGATCACGTCTTCCTCGGCAAAGCCCTCCTCGAGGGCGGCGCGCACCTCGGCCATGACAGCATCTTCCAGCGTCTCGAGATCGACGCCATCGACCGGGGTGGCGTAGATCACGGCCGGGCCTTCATCGTGCAGGAAGGTCCAGGCCGTGGTGCCGACGGCGATGGCGAGCTTCTGCTCCTCGACAAGCGCCTGGTAGAGCCGGCTGGTCTGCCCGCCGCCGAGCACGTCAAGGCCGACTTCCAGTGCCAGGGCAAAGTCCTTGTCGCGGATGCGCGAGGTGCCGAGATAGTAGCGCGACCATTGCGGCTGGCGCACCTTCGGGTCGCGGTGGACGATGAGCTGCGTTTCCTCCAGCGGTTCGACCGGCTGCCAGGCGCGGCTGCCATCGACGAGGCCGGTCGGCGCCTTCGTGCCATAGTGCTGCTGGGCGAGTGTGCGCACCTCACCGGCGGTGACATCGCCGGCGACAACGAGGATGGCGTTCTCGGGCGAGTAGTACTTGCGATAGAAGTCCAGCCCGTCCTGCGGGGTCAGCGCGCTGACCTCGTCCATCTCGCCGATCACGGTGATCTCATAGGGATGGCCGTCCCAGAGCGTGCTGAGGACCTGTTCCTGCAGCACGGCGCCGGGATTGTTCTCGATCCGCTGGCGGCGCTCTTCCTTCACGACGTCGCGCTCGGAAATGAACGGGCCCTGGGGATCGTCATTGATGACCAGATCGGTCATGCGTTCGGCTTCGAGGCTCATCATCAGGCCGAGCTGGTCCTTAGCGACGCGCTCGTAATAGGCGGTGTAGTCCCAGGAGGTGAAGGCGTTGAGCTGGCCGCCATTGCGCTGGACGATGGTGGTGAATTCCTCCGGGCCGATATCGTCGGTCTCCTTGAACATCACGTGTTCGAAGAGGTGGGCGATGCCGGACTTTCCCGGGGCCTCATCGGCGGCGCCGACCTTGTACCAGACCATGTGGGTAACAACCGGGGCGCGGTGGTCGGGCAGGACCAGGACGTCCATGCCATTGTCCAGCATGAAGGTCTCCGGCGACCAGGCCGAAGCGGCCGATGGCGGGGAGACCGCAGCCCCGGGTTCGGTCTCGGCCGTGCGGGCCGGCTCGGCGCTTGCGGCGAGGGCCAGCAGCGCCGCCCCGCCGAGCATCGCGGCCCGGCCCAGCGTGGCGGTCCCGCCCAGCATGGCGTTAAGGGTTCGAACCATGGCGTCAGCCTCCTTGCGTGTGTCGTTCGGGGATGGTGCCCGTGACTGCAGCTTCTGTCCTGGGCATTCGGCCGGCACCCCCCGTCCTCTGCCTTGTCGCGTCGTCGCCCGTCAGGTCCCGTGATCAGGTTCCTGGCAGCTTGGTCCGGCCGCGCTGCGGATCGGCGATAATCACCTCCGCGCCACCGGTTGCGCTGTCATTGGCAATGGTCGTGCGCGTCTCCTCATTGTCGCGCCAGAACAGGATCCGGTCACCGAGCGAGCGGGACTTGCGGATCGTGGACGCCTCTTCCCAGTCGACCTGGGCGCGGATCAGCGGATCGACTGCATTGGCCCCGGCCGCAGCGACCAGCGCGCGCTCCGATGCCGACGCGTTCTGGCCGACCGACTGGCCGAAGGCGGTCACCGAACCGGAACGGGCAGGATCGACCTCCAGCGGCAGCGACTGGCCGGCGCCAGGTGGCCTGAGGCCGTATTCGGGGGGCACGGTCAGCGGCGGCTTGGTGATGACGAGGAACTCGTCCTGAAGGCCTTCATTGATGCCGGCATCCCGGCCGTTGGCGCAGCCGACAACGGCGGACACCACGAAGACGATTGCAGGCAAGGCGATGGAAAAACGCATGCTTTTTCTTTCCTGAAGCTTCAGGGACGCGGCGAGGCCGACGCCGTCTTGTTCTCCCGCGACAGTATAAACTGGTCGAGAAACAGCAAGAGCGCGCCGACAGTTATCGCCGCATCGGCGACGTTGAAGACGTAGTTGAAGAAGTAGGGGGGCCAGATTTCCTGGAAGTCGAAGAAGTCCACGACCGCGCCGAAACGCACCCGGTCGATGACGTTGCCGATCGCCCCGCCGACCACGAGGGCCAGCGCGGCGCCGGTCATCAGCCGGCCCGCCCGCCACAGCCAGACCGCGAAGCCGCAGGCAATCGCGAGCGAGATCGCAACAAGCACCCAGCGCATGATGCCTTCGGACTGCAGCATCCCCCAGCTCATCCCGCGGTTCCAGACCATGGACAGGTCCATCATGCCCGGCACGGTGATGCGGCCGCAGGATTCGGTCCGGTCGAGGCAGTCGAGCGCATTGAGGCGCGGCGCATTCAACACCAGCCATTTCGTCCACTGGTCGACGATGACCACGAGCGGCATGACGAGGAAGGTCAGGATATTTCGCGCGGTCGGGCTCATGCGGTTCCCTTGCCGGTGCGCCCTGACCGGGTCAAGCCGGACAGCTGCGTCACCTGAGCCCGGCCGCTTCCAGGGCTGCGACGGCGAGGGCGTCGCGCGGGGTGATGTCGGGATGGTCCGGGTGCGCTGTTGCCGGGTCGAAATACTTCCAGCTCCGGGCGCACTTGGTGCCGCCCGCCTTCTTCGGGACCACGCCGACCCCTGGCACCTCCTCCAGCGTGAAGGCCCTTGCCGGCGGTTTCGTGGCCTTGAAGTCCACCCCGGACGTGATGAAGATCTCGGCGGCGTCCTCGCCATCGAAGGCAGCCCGCAGGGCCTTGTCGGTGATGTGCACCACGGGGGCGGCCTCCAGCGAGGCGCCGATGCGTTTCTCCCGCCGTTCGGTCTCCAGCGCGCCGGTGACAACGCGGCGGACGGCGAAGATCTTCGCCCAGCGTTCGGCCAGGGCGGGATCGTGCCAGCCTGCCGGGGTTTCGGGGAAGAGCAGGAGGTGTACGCTGTCGGCCCGGCCCGCGAAGGGGCTTTCGAGGAAGGCCTCTTCGGTGGTGAAGGGCATGACCGGGGCGAGCCAGCAGAGCAGGCGTTCGAGGGTGGCGGCCATGACGGTGCGGGCGGCGCGGCGGCGATTGCCGTACCGGGCGGTGTCGGCGTCCCAGTGCTCGGCGGTGGCGGCGACCGGGTCGCAGTAGAGACTGTCCTTGCGGATGTCGAAATAGACCGCCGAGAGGTCGATGGTGGTGAAATTGATCAGCGCGGCCATGACCTTCTTGAAGTCGTAGGTGCGGTAGGCCGCGCGGACGAGCGTATCGAGCTCGGCGAGCCGGTGCAGCACCCAGCGGTCGAGCGAGGGCATGTCACCGGCTGCCACGGTTTCCGCTTCGGCGGAGAACCCCTCCAGCGCGCCGAGCAGGTAGCGCAGCGTATTGCGCAGCCGGCGATAGCTTTCCACCGTGCCCTTGAGGATCTCATCGGAGATGCGCAGGTCCTCGGTGAAATCGCCCGATGCGGTCCAGATGCGGAGGATCTCGATGCCGTACTTCTTCTGGATTTCCTCCGGCTCGATCGTGTTGCCGATGGATTTCGACATCTTCTTGCCCTCGGCATCGACGATGAAGCCATGGGTCAGGACCTGCCTGTAGGGCGCGATGCCGCGCGTGGCGCAGCTTTCGAGCAGGGAGGACTGGAACCAGCCGCGATGCTGGTCGGAGCCTTCGAGATAGAGGTCGGCCTGGCCGGTGGCCTCGTCGATGACGCCGCGCTTCCTGAGGCAGAAGGCATGGGTGGTGCCGCTGTCGAACCAGACATCAAGCACGTCGGTGACCTTTTCCCAGCCTTCGGGCGACACGCCTGTGCCTTCGAGGAATTGGGCGAGCGGGCTTGAGAACCAGGCCTCGACGCCATCCAGAGCGACCGAGGCGATGATATTGGCATTGATCTTCGCGGCGGTCGCTTCCGGCAGGGCGGCGGTGTGCGGTTCGCCCTTGTCATTGACGAGTATGGTCAGCGGCACACCCCAGTTGCGTTGGCGTGAGACGAGCCAGTCGGGCCGTCCCTCGACCATGGCGGTCAGCCGGTTGCGGCCCTGCGGCGGGAAAAATTCGACGCCTTCGAGCGCCTTCATCACGGTGTCGCGCAGCGCGGTGCCGTCCCTGCCGGGCTGGTCCATGGCGATGAACCATTGCGGGGTGGCGCGGCGGATGACCGGCGCCTTGGAGCGCCAGGAATGGGCATCGCGGATCGTGGTCATGCCGCGCGCGAGCAGGTTGCCGCTCTCGGCGAGCAGACGGATCACCTCGGCATTGGCCTTGCCGGGCTCGCCGCGCTTCTTGCCGGAGGTGCGGATGATGTCGAGCCCGGCAAGCGGGGCGGGGACATCGGCGGTGTAGCAGCCATCGGCATCGACGAT
>CAZDMQ010000090.1:0-10320 GCA_964506685.1 uncultured Hyphomonadaceae bacterium
ACAAGGAGATGGGCCCGCTGGTCAAGACGATCATGACCCGCTGCATCCAGTGCACACGCTGCGTGCGATTTGCCGCCGAGGTTGCGGGCGTCGAGGAAATCGGCATGATCGCGCGCGGCGAGGATGCCGAGATCACGACCTATCTCGAGAAGAGCCTCACGTCGGAACTCAGCGGCAATGTCATCGACCTCTGCCCCGTGGGCGCGCTGACCTCCAAGCCCTACGCCTTCAACGCCCGGCCCTGGGAACTTCGCAAGACACCTTCGATCGACGTGATGGATGCCATGGGGGCTGCGATCCGGGTCGATGCCAAGGGCGACGCGGTGCTGCGGATCCTGCCGCAGGTCAATGAAGAAGTGAATGAAGAGTGGCTCAGCGACAAGTCGCGCTTCGTCTGGGATGGCCTGCAGCGCCAGCGGCTCGACCGGCCCTATGTGCGCGAGAACGGAAAGCTGCGTCCTGCCAGTTGGACCGAGGCTTTCGAGAAGACGCAGGCGGCACTGTCGGAACCGGCAGAACGGATCGGGATGATCGCCGGCGACCTGGTCGAGGTCGAGCAGGTCAAGGCTGCGCTCGATCTTGCGCGCGCACTGGGCATCCGGAATACGGATTGTCGCCCGGCCAGCGCGCAGTATGGCACCGATGGCATACGGGAAAGATACATCCTCAATCCGACCTTCATGGGCGTCGAGGACGCCGACGCCTTGCTGCTGGTCGGCACCAATCCGCGGCTCGAGGCGGCGGTCTGGAATGCGCGCATCCGCAAGGCCTGGCTGTGGAACGATCTCAGGGTCGGGCTGATCGGCGAGGGTGTGGACCTCACCTATGACTACACCCATGCCGGCACCTCGCCGGCCGATCTCGACCGGCTGGCGGGCAGCCCATTCGGCGACATCCTGAAAGCGGCCGAGCGGCCGATGATCGTGGTTGGCGAGGCTGCGCTCTGCGGCGAGGGCGGTGAGGCGGTGCTGGCCCGCGCGCTGGCGCTCGCCAACGAGGCGGGCGCCATCGGTGAGGACTGGGCTGGCTTCGGCGTGCTGCATCATGCGGCCGGCCGGGTCGGGGCGCTCGATGCCGGCTTCGTGCCGGGCGAAGGCGGGCAGGACACGGCGGCGATGCTGGCCGGCGGAGTGGACACGCTCGTCCTCCTGGGAGCCGACGAGGTCGACCTCTCCGCACTGCCGGCCTCGACCCGTGTGGTCTATATCGGCCACCATGGCGATGCGGGGGCAACTCGCGCAGATGTGATCCTGCCCTGCACGGCGTATACGGAAATGGCTGCCACCTATGTGAATACCGAGGGCCGGGTGCAGATGACGGGCCAGGCCGTCCAGCCCAAGGGCAAGGCGCGCGAGGGCTGGGCGATCTTCCGGGCCCTGTCCGAACGGCTCGGACAGACGCTGCCATATGATACGGCGGATGCGCTCAGGGACAGTCTGCGCGCCGGAGAAGGCAGTATTTTCAAGGGCATGGGCTACGCGCCTGGTGCCGGCGGAGCCGTCGTCCTGCGCGAGGTCCCGGCATCCGGCGGCGTGCTGGCTGAAGCACCTTTCACCACCGCGATCGGCGACTTCCACCTGACCAATCCGATCGCGCGGGCCTCGGCGACCATGGCCGAATGTGCCCGGCTCAGGCGGGGCCTTGCCACCCCCCTCGCAGCGGAGTAGGCGAGCGGCATGAGCGGGTTCATCGAACAGTATGGCGTCTGGGGCGGGCTCGGCATCGGGCTGGCGCAGATCGGCCTCTACATGGTTGTCCTGCTGATCGCGCTTGCGTTCCTGCTGCTGATGGACCGCAAGGTCTGGGCGGCGGTGATGATGCGCAAGGGGCCCAACGTGGTCGGCCCGTTCGGTCTGTTTCAGTCGTTTGCCGATTTCGGGAAGTTCCTGCTCAAGGAAATCGTGATCCCGTCGGGCGCGAACAAGACGGTCTTCCTGCTGGCGCCGGTGCTGACGACCACGCTCGCCTTCGTGGCTTGGGCCGTGATCCCCGTGGCGCCGGGCTGGGTGATCGCGGATATCAATGTCGGCATCCTCTATCTCTTCGCTGTCAGTTCGCTGGGCGTCTACGGCATCATCATGGGCGGCTGGGCGTCGAACTCGAAATACCCCTTCCTCGGCAGCCTGCGATCGGCCGCGCAGATGGTGTCCTACGAGGTCTCCATCGGCTTCATCATCGTCACGGTGATCCTGCTGGTCGGATCGATGAACCTTTCCGATATTGTCGCCAACCAGGCGGGCGGCATTCACACCTGGCACGTGTTCAGTTTCAACAACATCCTCCTGTTCCCGGTGATGCTGGCCATGTTCGTGATGTTCTTCATCTCCGCCCTCGCCGAGACCAACCGTCCGCCTTTCGACCTTCCCGAGGCGGAATCGGAACTTGTGGCGGGCTATCAGGTGGAATACGGCTCGACGCCCTACCTGCTCTTCATGCTGGGGGAGTATCTCAACATCGTCCTGATGTGCGCGATGATGACGCTGCTCTTCCTTGGCGGCTGGCACGGACCGGTCCCGTTCGGGGCAGCCTTCGTCGACAGCTGGCCGGTCTGGATGGCAAATCTCGGCCATTTCGCCTGGTTTGGCGGCAAGCTGCTCTTCTGCTTCTTCCTCTTCGCCATCGTCAAGGCGATGGTGCCGCGCTACCGCTATGACCAGCTGATGCGGCTCGGCTGGAAGATCTTCCTGCCGACATCCCTGGCCGCCGTGCTGATCGTGTCTGCCTATGTCGTCTATACGGGAGCTGCCGCATGAGCCTTGTCCAGACCATTCGCGGCGCCTTGCTGACCGATTTCCTCAGCGCCTTCGTGCTCGCCGTGCGCGAGATGGGACGGCGCAAGGCGACCGTGAACTATCCGTTCGAGAAGAACCCGCTCAGCCCGCGCTTCCGCGGCGAACACGCCCTGCGCCGCTATGCCAATGGCGAGGAGCGCTGCATTGCCTGCAAGCTGTGCGAGGCGATCTGCCCGGCCCAGGCGATCACGATTGAGGCTGAGCCACGTGCTGACGGATCCCGGCGGACGACCCGCTACGATATCGACATGGTCAAGTGCATCTATTGCGGCTTCTGCCAGGAAGCCTGCCCCGTGGACGCGATCGTCGAAGGTCCGAATTTCGAGTTCGCGACCGAGACCCGTGAGGAACTTTTCTATGACAAGGATCGCCTGCTGGAAAATGGAGACAGGTGGGAACGCCTGATCGCGCGCAATCTCGAGCTCGATGCGCCCTACCGATAGGGCCTGCAGGGGGAGCACGCTGCCTGCCGCTGGGGGTGGGCGACAAACCGACACACTACACGGGGGGCCGGACTGGACTAGTCAGGCTCGAAACCGGTGCGGCGCCGGACGTCCTGTCCGGATTGCCGTCCATCAGAAAGGCTGAGCGTTGGAAGTCATCGCGTTCTGGATTCTGGCCGTCATCGTCGGCGCGGCCGCCATCTTCGTGATCACCGCGAAGAACCCGGTGCATTCGGTGCTCTGGCTGATTCTGTCCTTCTTCACCTCCGCCGCGCTGCTGCTCCTGATCGGGGCGGAGTTCCTCGCAATGCTGCTGGTGGTGGTCTATGTCGGCGCGGTCGCGGTCCTTTTCCTGTTCGTGGTGATGATGCTGGACGTGGATTTCGTCGAGCTGCGGCAGGGCACGCTGCAGTACTGGCCCTTCGCGCTGGTCATCGCGCTGGCCTTCTTCGCGGAGATCGCCCTGGTGACCTTCGCCCGGTCCGGTGCTGCGGACCAGC
Source organism: uncultured Hyphomonadaceae bacterium (assembly GCA_964506685.1). GTDB lineage: Bacteria > Pseudomonadota > Alphaproteobacteria > Caulobacterales > Hyphomonadaceae > UBA5336. The sequence continues at coordinate 3,736 of CAZDMQ010000090.1, forward strand.
CTGACGCCTCACCCGGCGCAGCGACGAACGCCGAGGCGATTGGCGCGGTGATGTATACCGAGTACCTCCTGCTCTTCCAGATGAGCGGGATCATCCTGCTGATCGCCATGATCGGGGCGATCGTGCTGACCCTGCGCCAGCGCCCGGGCGTGCAGAAGCAGGACATTGCCCGCCAGACCGCGCGGCGACGCAGCGAGGCGGTGGATATGGTCGACGTCAAGCCAGGGCAGGGGATCTGACGCGATGGACTTGTCACTGTCCCACTATCTCGGCCTGTCGGCCTTCCTGTTCACCATCGGCGTGCTTGGCATCTTCGTGAACCGGAAGAACATCATCGTCATCCTGATGGCGATCGAACTGATCCTCTTGTCGGTCAATCTCAACCTGATCGCCTTCTCGGTCTTTTCCGGCACCATAGCGGGGCAGGTCTTTGCCATGCTGGTGCTGACGGTTGCGGCTGCCGAGGCGGCGGTCGGCCTGGCCATTCTCGTTGTCTATTTCCGGAACCGCGGTGACATTGCCGTGGAAAGCATCGACCTGATGAAAGGCTGATGACCCCCGCCATGCTGCCCGACCACCTCCTCCTCTTCATCGTGCTGGCGCCGGGCCTGGCCGCGCTGGTTGCGGGCCTGCTGCAGAAGCAGATCGGCGACCGCGGCGCGATGATCGTGACCACCGCGACCGTGCTGACGGCCGGCGCCCTGTCGCTGTACCAGCTGTTCATGCACGCCTTTGCCGGCCATGATGGCGGGGCGGCCGAGCACGGCGAGGCCGCCCACCAGGCCGGTGGGCATGTCATCACGCTGATGAACTGGATCGACGTCGGCGGCTTCCGCGCGGACTGGGCGATCCGGGTCGATGCGCTGTCCATCGTCATGATGGCGGTGATCACGAGTGTGTCGGGCCTCGTCCATCTCTACTCCTGGGGCTACATGGCGGAAGACCCGCACCGGTCGCGGTTCTTCGCCTACCTGTCGCTGTTCACCTTCGCGATGCTCATGCTGGTGGTGGCGGACAATTTCATCCAGCTCTTCTTCGGCTGGGAAGGGGTCGGGCTCGCCTCCTACCTGCTGATCGGCTTTTGGTACACGAAGGCGGCGCCGAACAATGCCTCGATCAAGGCCTTCGTGACCAACCGGGTCGGCGATGTCGGCCTCGCCCTTGGCATCATGGCGGTGTTCACGATCTTCGGGACGGTGGAGTTTGCCCCGGTCATGGAGGCGCTGCGCACGAATGCCGTGGTGACCCCGCTGGCGCTGGCCGAGCCGGGCCCCGTCCGGGACCTGGTGATGGAATTCCTCAACTGGGAGCTTGGCGCGCTGGAAGTGATCGGGGTGCTGCTGTTCATCGGCGCCATGGGCAAGTCGGCGCAGTTCTTCCTGCATGTCTGGCTGCCCGATGCGATGGAGGGGCCGACCCCGGTCTCGGCGCTGATCCATGCGGCAACCATGGTGACGGCCGGGGTCTACCTCGTCTGCCTGCTCTCGCCGCTCTACGAGCATACCGTGTTTGCCGCCGGCATGGTCACGCTGGTCGGGGCTGTGACGGCGCTCTACGCGGCGACGGTGGGCCTCGCGCAGAACGACATCAAGCGGGTCATTGCCTATTCGACCTGTTCGCAACTCGGCTACATGTTCTTTGCCGCCGGCGTCGGGGCCTATGAAGCGGCGATGTTCCACCTCTTCACCCACGCCTTCTTCAAGGCGCTTCTGTTCCTCGGGGCCGGGTCGGTGATCCATGGCATGCACCATGAGCAGGACATGCGTCACATGGGCGGTATCGCCCGCTTCATGCCGTGGACGTATGGCGCCATGCTGGTCGGTACGGTGGCGATCATCGGGTTCGGCATCCCGCATGTCTGGGGCCTTTCGGGCTTCTACTCGAAGGATGCGATCCTCGAGAGTGCCTTCTCGGCCGGCCTTGCAGGAGTGCCCCTGGCGCAGATGGCGTTCTGGGCCGGCATCGCGGCCGCGCTGCTGACGAGCTTCTATTCCTGGCGCCTCATCTACATGACGTTCCACGGGCCCTACACCGGTGCGCACAACCTGCATGCCGATCACGATGCCGGTGATGCAGGGGACACCCATGCGGCCAGCGACCCGCACGAGTCTCCGCAGACCATGCTGGTGCCCCTGGCCCTGCTGTCGCTCGGCGCAGTGTTCGCCGGCTGGGCCTTCTACGAGCCCATGTTTCACCATGGCGAGGCGTTCTGGGGCGAGGCGCTCTACCGCGCGGCGGACAATCATGTGATCCATGATATCGAGGAGGTGGTGAAGGCAGATGCCCGGTATGGCTGGGTGTTCTGGGCGCCGCTGGTGGTGACCCTGGCCGGCTTCCTCGTGGCGACCTTCACCTACCTGTTCAATCGCGGCGTCGGCCAACGCATCGCCGACAGTGGCGGACCGCTGCACACGCTGTTCTACAACAAGTGGTTCTTCGACGAGATCTACCAGGCGACGCTGGTGCGCGGGTCGGCCTTCCTGGGCGAGCTGTTCTGGAAGACCGGCGACAAGCGGATCATCGATGGCGTGGGACCCGATGGCGTGGCCTCGGTGACCCGCTGGAGCGCCCGGAGGCTGTCGGCCATGCATACCGGCTATCTCTACCACTACGCCTTCGTGATCATCGGCGCTGCCCTGGTGTTCGGCGGTGTCCTTTACTGGCGTTCGGGGGGGCTGGGCTGATGGAAGGTTTTCCCATCCTGACCGTGACCATGCTGCTGCCACTGGCTGGCGCGCTGCTCATCCTGCTGGTGCGCGCCGCCGCGCCGGCTTCGGGCAATGCAGATGATGGCTACAAGGCGATTACCGCGGGTCTCGTCATTACCGTTGCGACCTTCGTCGCCGCGCTGGTCGCACTCTGGACGTTTGATCCGGGCGTGCAGGGCTACCAGCTCGGCGAGGAACTGTTCTGGTACGGCGGGATCAAGTACAAGCTCGGCGTGGACGGTCTGTCGATATCGCTTATCGTGCTGACGACCCTGCTGATGCCGTTCTGTTTCGTGGCGAGCTATGGCTCGGTCAACCACCGCGTGACCGAATACGTCATCGCCTTCCTGATCCTCGAAACCTTCATGATCGGTGTCTTCGGTGCCCTCGACATCGTCCTGTTCTACATCTTCTTCGAGGCCGGCCTGATCCCGATGTTCATCATCATCGGCGTCTGGGGCGGCGCGCAGCGGATCTATGCCTCCTTCAAGTTTTTCCTCTACACGCTGATCGGCTCGCTCTTCATGCTGGCCGCTGTGGTCTACATGTATCTCACTGCGGGCAGTTCCGATATCGAGGTGCTGGAAAAGGCCGCGTTCAGTCCCGCTGCGCAGACCTGGCTGTGGCTGGCCTTCTTCGCCTCTTTCGCCGTGAAACTGCCGATGTGGCCGGTCCATACCTGGCTTCCCGATGCGCACGTGCAGGCTCCGACCGCCGGTTCGGTGATCCTCGCCGGGGTCCTTCTGAAGATGGGCGGCTACGGCTTCCTGCGGTTCTCGCTGCCGATGTTTCCCGATGCCAGCCTGATGTTCCAGCCGATGATGTTCGCCCTTTCGGTGATCGCCATCGTCTATGCCTCGCTGGTCGCCTGGCGGCAAACGGACATGAAGAAGCTGGTCGCCTATTCCTCGGTGGCGCACATGGGCTTTGTTACCCTTGGCCTGTTCTCGCTGACCGAGGTCGGCGTGCAGGGCGCGATCTTCCAGATGCTGTCGCACGGCCTTGTCTCCGGCGCGCTGTTCCTGATCGTCGGCGTGGTCTATGACCGGGTGCACACGCGGGATATCGCGGCCTATGGCGGGCTGGTCAGCCGGATGCCGGTCTATGCCGTGCTGTTCATGCTGTTCACCATGGCGAATGTCGGGCTGCCGGGGACGTCCGGCTTTGTCGGCGAGATCCTGACCCTTGTCGGCGCCTTCAGTGCCAGCACCTGGGCGGCTGCCGGCGCAGCGCTGGGCATGATCTTCTCGGCCGTCTACATGCTGACCCTCTACCGGCGCACGGTGTTCGGCGAGCTCAACACCGACAATCCGGCCGTGGCCACCATCGCCGACGTCAACATGAAGGAGCTTGTCTGCCTGGTGCCGCTGGCTCTCGGCGTGCTGCTCCTTGGCGTCCGGCCCGGGCTGGTCTTCGACCTGACCGAGGGGGCGACGCTCCGGATCCTTGCCCTGATGACGGGAGGCTAGCGCCATGTTCGACTGGTCAGGTCTTCTCGACATCGCCGCGCCGGAAGCGTGGCTGGCCGCAGCCGGCCTTGCCGGCGTGCTGCTCGGGGCGGTTCTCAGGGACGGGTTCAACGTCCTGTCATTCAAGTACGGCGCGGTGGTGCTCCTGGTCGCCGCAGCTCTCGCCTGGCGCGGACTCGAGGGCGGGACAGCGTTCAATGGCCTCTACGCCACGAACAGCTTCGTCGGGTTCGCCAAGATCGCCAGCTTCCTGCTGGCGGCGATCGCCCTCTGGAATGCCGAAGGCTTTCTCAGCCGTCACGAGACAATCCGCTGCGAATATTCGCTCCTGATGATCTTTGCCGCGCTTGGCATGGGCATTACCCTGTCGGCGGCCGACCTGATGACGCTGTATCTCGGGATCGAGACGCTGGCCCTGTGCTCCTATGTTCTTGCGGCCTTCCACCGGGATGCGCCGCGCTCGTCCGAGGCCGGGCTGAAATACTTCATCCTCGGGGCGCTTGCGTCGGGGCTGCTGCTCTATGGCGCCTCGCTGGTCTATGGCTTCTCCGGCTCGACCCTGTTTGCTGATATCGCGGGCGCGGAGGCGAGCCTCGGCTATCTCTTCGGCATGGTGCTGATGATCACCGGTCTCGCCTTCAAGGTCTCGGCGGCGCCGATGCACGTCTGGACACCCGATGTCTACGAGGGCAGCCCGACGCCGGTGGTGGCCTTCTTCGCGGCCGCGCCGAAATTCGCCATGCTGGTCGTCTTCGCGAATGTCATGTTCACGCTGTTCGGCGAGGTCATCGGGGACTGGCGCCTGATCGTGTCGATCATTGCCGGCGCCTCCATGCTCGTGGGCGCAATCGGCGCGCTGGCGCAGACGAATATCAAGCGCCTGCTGGGCTATTCCTCGATCGCGAACATGGGCTACGCGCTGGTCCCGGTTGCCGCCGGTGCCGATCTTGGCGCGCCGGCCATCCTTGTCTTCATGACCATCTACACGATCGGGGCGGTGGGCCTGTTCGCCGGTGTGCTGACCATGCGGCGGCGTGGGGGCATGGTCGAGGATATCCAGGAATTGTCGGGCCTGGTGCGCATCCAGCCCTCGATTGCGCTTGCCCTGACGGCGATCATCTTCTCGGTGGCCGGTATTCCGCCGCTGGCCGGATTTTTCGGCAAGCTCGCCGTGGTCGAGGCCGGCATGGCGGCCGGACTTGTCCCGCTCGTGGTCATTCTCGTGATCTCCTCGGTGATCTCGCTGGGCTATTATCTCCGGCTGGTGGTGATCATGTGGGTCAACGAGCCGCGCGAGCGGTTCGAGGCGACCGGTCCGACCGTGGCGCTGACCGTGGTCGGCACGGGGCTCATTCTTGCGATCGGACTCGTCGTCGGGATCGGCGTGCTGGATGGTTGGGCCAACATGGCGGCGCAGGGCCTGCTGCCTTGACCCATCCCGGCACTGCCTGGCCCGTCAGGCTTCTGGACCGCATCGATAGCACCAATGAGGAAGCCCGGCGCATGGTGCGCGCCGGCACGTTCGGCCCGTGCTGGATCCGGGCGCGGGAGCAGACCGCGGGCCGCGGACGGCAGGGACGCGAATGGGCCTCGCCCCCCGGCAATCTCCACGCCACGGCGCTGTTCCCCCTGGCGGGAGGGTATGACAACGCGCTCATGGTCCCGTTCATCGCCGCGCTGGCGGTGGCCGAGACGGCGGACGCGCTGGCCCCCGGCTGCCGGGCCCTGCTGAAGTGGCCCAATGATGTCCGCGTCGAAGGCCGGAAGCTGTCGGGCATACTGGTTGAGACCGGTGCGCAGGGCGAGGCGGTGTGGGTCGCGGCCGGGATCGGGCTCAACGTGGCCGGCACACCTGCCACAGCCGGGCAGGCCGCCATTTCGATTGCCGAGCTTCGCGGCGATGCGGCGGTCGATGCCGGCCACGCGATGGCCGTACTCGCCCGGCGCTTTGCCGTGCGGATGGCGGCGATCGGTGGCGGTTTTGCATCGGTGCGCACGGCCTGGCTGGCGCGGGCCGAAGGTCTTGGCGAGACGATCCGCGTGCGGTCCGGGCAGGGGGACACCTACCAGACCGGGCGCTTCGAGGATATGGCAGGCGATGGCAGCCTGATCCTTCGATTGCCCGATGGTTCGGTGCAAACCATAAGGGCAGGGGATGTCGAACTTGTCCGGCAAGCCTGAGCAGGAAGGGCAGCGACCATGCTGATGGCCATTGATGTCGGCAACACCAATACGGTGTTCGCCATTCATGACGGCACCGACTGGGTGGCGCAATGGCGGTCGCATACCGATCCGACCCGGACGGCGGATGATTATGCGGTCTGGCTCTCGCAGATGTGCCGGATGGAGGGTATCCCCTTTGGCGACATTGATGGCTGCGTGATCTCGACCGTCGTTCCGCAGGCGCA
>CAZDMQ010000091.1:0-10270 GCA_964506685.1 uncultured Hyphomonadaceae bacterium
AGCCCCGCGGCAGAGCGATACCCGTGTCGGGCCAGGGCGCGAACCCGTCCCTGGCGCGGCCCGCCAGCCGGTGATAGTTTCGCCAACTACGCGCATCACGCAGGTTCGGCTGATTTTCCGCGGCAGCCAACTTTGTGGCGGAGCGCCACTCCTCAGCAGTGGGCAAGCGAAATCCGGCCAACTGTGCGACGTAAACCGCGGCCCGGGCCGAGAGTTGGTTCATCGGTGAATCATCGTCAACCTCGCCGCTGTCCCGGACCAGTCCTCGGGCCGGTGCACCCATCTGGGCGTTGAACTGAACCCAGTGGCCACGCGATTCCAAGCGGTTGGTCGCCGCATTCCTAGCCCAGGCGCACGGCTCCTTCCAAGAAGGATCGGCATCAGTGCGATTCCAGAGTTCCGCCCACGCCTCGTTCTCCTGAATGATGGAGTTGGTCAGTCCCAACGAGACCTCAACCACTGCAATAAACGCCGATACCCCACCCTCTGGCTTAACACGCACAAACCGCAGTTGCACATTACCTGGCGCGTCGAACACAACCGTATCGTCCGACAGATCGCCGCCAGCGATCGACCAGCCCCGCCCCAGTGACATGGGAACATCCACCCCCCCACCGCCGGCAATCGCCTGCTCGATCGCTTTGATACGCTGAGCCTTTTCTTCTTCGGTGGCGTGGCCCCGCTCGGCTTTGAACTGCTTAAGGTAGGCCTGGGCTCGGTTGTGCAGCTGCGCATCGCTCGACCGAGGATCCGCGATCGCTCGCTCGAAACCCGCCCACAGGAAGTTCCACCGCAACAGCGCATCGCCGGCTACCACTGGTACGTGCTGCAGCTGCTGCGCCAATTTTTCGGCAGGGGCGTCGAGATCAATAGACAAGCCCAACACTTCCTGCGCGGCCCCGACTAGCGCCACCAAGTCGTCCGGTCGATCGGCGTTCCTAGCCCCGCGGGCCCAACGCCGCTGCGCAGTTCGGCGGATCGCCCCTGCCTGACTGGGGTGGGCTTCGATCAGCCGGTCGGCCAATGCCAGATCACGCTTGGCCTGCTCGACGGTAAGCGGCCACGGCTTGGCATCCGCGTCAGCATCAAGCCGCCGCCACGCGGCCAGCGAGGTCTTGGGCCGCGTGCCGGTCGCCCCAGCAAAGGCCATCAACTGCGCGGTGCTCAGTTCCCTGTCGAGCATGTCCGGGCTGTCCTCGATGTCCAGATCAGCCAGACGACTAACGGCTCCGTCCAGCGCACGCTGATCTTCAGTCTGCTCGAAGAAACGCCACCACCGCTTGGCCGCTTCTTCGGCAAGTTCGTTGTGCATCCACTTCTGAAAGGCCTGATCCTTCAACGTGTCCGCAAAAGCATGAAGCCGCTTACGTGCCGCCAGTTCGATTTCGAATTGCCGTTCGTCCGCCGGCCAACCGGCAACGTCAATACCCAGCCGACGCCAAGCATCCACAAAGGCCCCATCCACGTCGGACCGCTTGATTTGCGAAGCGAGCTGATCACGATCGTCCGGGTCGGTCGGATTGAGCGTGGCAATACCCTCAAGTACCCCCACCCGCTCACCCATGGGCCTCAGGTGCTTTGACCACGCTCCATACCGCGGGTGCTTGGTCACCGCCTGCCACTGACCAGCGATGGTGCGTGGTTCGTTCGATCCATCCGGCCAAGGCGTGCGAAGCCCATAGCCGGCGTTAAGACGACTCTCGACACCTTTGGCCAACGCCAACAGCTCGGCGAGTTGACGCTCGGCCCGTTCGAACGCCTGCTGAATATCCGCCAGTTCGTCGCGCCGGTCCTGCGGCACCGTCGGCTCGCCGTCGTCGGACCACTGCGTGATCGCTAACCGATCCGCGATCGCTTGACCCTGCAAAGCATCTCGTCGCGCGCTGACCTCCGCTTGATCGACCGAGACGGGAAACTCGCTGATCAGCGACGGGGCGTACTCGTTCGCGATGCTGACCAAGTCGCTCTCCAGCTTCTGGACGCTGCCCTTAAGCGTCGCCAATTCTCGCTGGACACGGGTCTGGTCGATGAGGTCGTCGACACGCTCTCGCCAGGCATCGTGCAGAGACGCGGCGAGCGTCTTAGGAGGCGGTCTGTTCCGCAGTTGTTCGACGTACTTTTTGTAACCCCCACGCATCTCTTCGAGCAGCTCTCTCTGGTCGCTGCGGACTGTCTCAAAATCAACCAGTATTTTACTCACGTTGGCACCGGGGCGCCACGCCGGCAGATCGTCAATCCGCTCACCCAACTCATCGATTTGTCGGCGGTAGATCGGCTGGTTGGGTTCGAGCTGCACGGTCAGTTCGCGGCGCAATTCCTCTAAATCCGCCTTAAGCTGCGCAAAGTCGGGCTGTCGGTTGGCGTAAGCCCGCTCCATCTCCTCTTGAGTTTTCTCGGCGGAGGCCAGCACAGCATCGATGCGATCGCTGAACTGCGTGCGTTTTTCGGGCTGCCAGTCCATCGCTTTGATCGACTCATACTCGGCTTGGAGCTCCTTCACGCGTACGGAGAGTTCCCGCAGTAACGGCTCATCCGACCTCTCGCCCAAGCGCTCAAGCTTCTCGGCGTGATCAGACAGCGCTCGAACCTGATCGAGACGGGTGCCCAACTCGGAATGTAAAGCGAGCCAACGGGCTCCTTGACGCGGGTCGGGTAGCACCTGGCGGGCTAAAGCTTCGGCATCCTGCACGATGCTAAGAACCTCGTCGTCCACCCGCTGCCGTGTGTCGCTTGTGTAATTCTCGTCCCGTATTGCGTCCACGCGCTTGCGCAGAGCGAGTAGTTGCTGCTGGACTGCCGGGTCCGAGCCAGGGGAGTTGAGCGCTTGTTCGATGGTCTTCACCGGTTCGGACCACGGCTCATCGGAGCGGAGATCTAAATGAGCGAGTATATCGGGCTCGATCGGGCGGAAGCTTATTTGGGCCTGTTCGGTGACATTGCGAATCGCCTCGGCGTGGACGTTGGCCCAAGGCAGGCCGGCCACTTCTTCCAGTGGCTGGGCCGCCCTCTTGATGCGATGATTGAGCGAATCTCCCGCCGGCCGATCCTCGTCGGGGATCTGTTTCACCAGATAGTACAGCTCGTCGCGCTTCTCCATAGCCGCGACCCGAGGATCTACGCCATCCGGCGAAGCTTTCAGTTCACCGACTTGTCTCTCCACGTCATTCTTCAGCGATGCGATCTCGCTGAGAAATGCTTGGAGTTCGTCGCCGAGTTGACTGCGGTTGTCTGTGGTTAGCGGCTCTTGAGCCTTATCGCCGCGTGTCTTGGCCAACTCCCGGTAACGGGCGGCGAGATCGGCCACGTCGCCCCCCATGCCCTTGAGTCGATCCATCACTTCCCGAACCTCGGTCAGTCGATCGCGGACTTCAGTCCGATCGAACGGGTGCGTGGCGTCGCTGATGACCCGGTGCCGAGCGGCGACGGCCAGCCACTCACGATATATCGGAGGCGCGGGTTCGAGCGTACTGAGCTCAGCCAACAGGGTCGCGTGATCGTGACGACGCCCCTCCAGTTCATCGCGGACCTCGTTAAGTATTTGGGCCAACTCGTCGGCACGACTCATGATCTGTTCGTACGTCGGGATCTGCTGCCGCGCGTCCGGTACGAGGTAACGCCGGACTAAGTCGGTCGCCTTCGCAATCAACTCGTCGCGGGGGCCATGGATTTCGGCGAGGTTGCGCGCCACATCGAGTTGGCGGTCGTAGACGGCACGACATTCAGTGTACTGGCGGAGATAGGACTTGAGTGCCTGGTATTCATCGGCCAGGCGCGATCCGTGGCCCACCTCGGCCGGCGCCGCCTGGGCGAGGGCGGTGAGCATTCGGGCTTGATCCGCGAACGCCTGTTGGAACGGACCCCAGCCAATGGCCTCACATTGCTCGGCCAGGAGGCGTGCCTCGTCAGCGCGGCCCAGCGCGTGCTTGGCCAACTCCTCGACGAGGCCGTGCGCATTGTTCACCCTTCTCCGCGTGTCTTCGTCGTCGAGTGCTTCAACCAGATCCTGGAACTTGTCGGGATTTGAGAACGCCTGCTCGATCGCATCGATCGCCACGGCCAGTCTCCGGCCTTCAGTGGACAGGGCGTTCTGAGCAATGTCGCGACGACCTTCCATATAATAATTAACTCTGTTGAATGCCTCGGGACTGAGGGTTCGCGGATGCATGCCGCGCAACGCGGACAGCGCGGCTGGCTTGGGACCATCGGCCCAAATCAAGGACACGCCCTCGTCCAAGCCAAACCACATGTCCCATGCTTGTACAATACGAACATACTGCACCGATGTGGGGTCGGTCTGGCACCCGACGAGCAAGATGCTCACAACCGTGAACATCGCCCCGACCACGACGCCAAGCACCGCGTGGCGTTTCAAGCGAATCGGTCGCTTGGGTTTGAGCTGAGCAATACGCTGTTCGAGGCGATGGGGTGAGAGTACCTGAGTGTCAGGCGCGGGATCGAGCAGTTCGCGGCATAGCGACATCCAAACGGACGCGTGCTCGCCCAAGTGTTCCCACTGCTCGGTCCGCCAGGCGGGAAACCGGTCGGCCGGTGGTCGGCCGGTCGCCATCGCGTAGATCATGCGGCCCAACTCGAGCAGGTCGGCGACCATGGGGTCGCCATGGGGTGGGCGCATGGGGATTGGATCGGCCAAGGCCACCTTCGCCTCGTCGGGCGGGCCCTTACCGACCAGAACGTTGTGCGGGCGCAGGTTGCCCTGGCCGACCTCGGCGACTTCGTACAACTGCTTGAGACCGACGACCACGGTATAGACCACACGGTACAGGCCCGCGGCATCTAGTGGCTCGCCGTGATCGATCAGATCCTGTGCGCTCCGCGGATAGTAATCGGTGATCCACCACGTGCCCTGCTCAGTGGACTGGCCACGATCGAGCACCCGGGCCCAGCGGCTGTCGTTCAGACCGGCCAGTCGCTCCTGCAGGTCGATGCTACGCGCGTAGGTTTGGAGCCGAAGCGGTTGCTCGCTGGGGTCGGCCAAGACGATGCGTGGCCGCAGCCGACGGCACAGCAAACGCCGCCGGGAGGCATCCTCCCGAGTGGCGGTGTCAACGCTGACGTCGCCCGCATCACCGTGCGGGGCCACCAGCACATATTGTCCGCACCGGCTCATACGGGCCGCTCACTTCGTAAACGCAACTAGCCGCTCCCCGCCGCGCAGGACGACCACCGGCCCCAGCAATAGCTCGGTCGCCTCGCCGGCGCCGATCAGTCCTTGACCGGTAGCGGGTTGCGCATGACCTTCACGCCGCTCAGTTGCACCTCAACCGGAATTGTGCCTACGTCCCAGCGGTCCGAACGCAGCGGGATAATCGCCCGGCGGGCGTCCATCGCCCCGGACTTATCGCTGAAACGATCCAGCGGCGGGATCATCGCGAGGACGTAAAGCTCGTCGGCCTGTATCTGCTTCAGCCAACGATTCCACATCTCGTCCGTCGCCGTGAGTTGCTTGGTGCCGGCCTCACCGGGCGGGAATTTGACCATGACCTTCTCCGCGTCAGCCCGGAACGAATTTGACTCACGGAAGTAGTTGGTCATGGAGTAGCCGTTCCAGCGGTCCCGATCTAAACCGCCCACGCCGACCAGATCCACCTCGACCGACGCGTCACGCAGTTCCTCCGAGCATGTGACCGCGATGGTGTAGGCCTTGGCCTTCGGGTTACCACATCCGGATGCTGCCGCAGAAGCAGCGGCGAGCAACAGAAAGACGATCCAGCGCGAGGTCGAACAGGTCATGGCGAGTCTCCTTTTCTCGTCCGCGATGGGCCGCGCACGCCGACGCTCGGCGCCCAGCGACCTAAAGCCGCGGCCTAGGTGTGATACGCTTCCTTTGGTTCTACACTTTGATGAATGATCGATCCAACTCCTGATTCATGCGGGAATCGGCCCAGCTAAACCGTTGCCCCATAGCGCATCTGGCGGATGACCGAAGCCATCTCGCGGTTCTCCTGCCAATCGACCACTATCAAACTCCGGGACTGGCGGAGCAGGTCGTTGGCCTGCTCGAGCACCGGCTCGTAGATGCGGTGCAGCCCGCCGGCGCGGGCGTCAGCCAAATCCTTGCATACGCTGTCGGGCCCGACGCCAGGGAAGAACCGCACCAGCCAAGCCAGCACGTCCCACCACAACGAGGGCGGGACAAGGTCGAACGCCGCGCCGGGCGTGATTGTCTCGTTCAGTAAAAACTGAGGGCCCAGCGAGGCGAGCCATCGCTCGTCCTCGTCGAACAGGGCTTGGATCCTCAAGCTCAAGCTGGCCGAGGCATCGTGCGAAACCGCCACCTGCTGTGCCAGACTGAGCACCGTGTCCAACGCCACAGGCAGGGAGACGTCTTCGTTGGTACACAACGTCTGCACGGCGATTACCCCTAGCGCATACAGGTCGCAGGGCGAACTGAGTTGAGGTAGCACATCGAAGCGGACGCGACGAAGTGGCACCCCCTGAACTTCGCACACCCACTTGGCCTGGGCGTCGGTCATCTGCTGGGGCAGGGAGCGGAAGCGGAACTCGCCGGTCGCCATCGCCGTAGCCCGGTCGATCCGTCCGAACAGTCGCAGTCCACCGTCGGGCATCGGCAAGTTGAGCCAGACTAGGTCGTAACTGGCTGTGGCGACGCGTTCGGCCGTCTGCAAGGTCCCGTCAATCACCATGCCGCCGGGGTCGTCGGCCAACAGGTCACGCAGGCGCACCGAGCCCTCGCCAGCCAGACGCTGGATGTTGGCGTCTGGCTGATAGATCGAGGTGCGCCGCTCGCGCAGGGGGATGAAGTACTCGGTGTCACAATGAGGAACCTTGAGGCGTGCGGCCTGGCCAGGCTCGCTCAGGTGGGCGGCCATGGTCCACAAACTGGGTAGGCCCGACGCCACCGCGCCCAGCCGCACCGAGAAGTGCGTGGGCCGAAGGTTGAGCAGCGGCCGCTGAGTGTGGCGGGTGAAGCGATGGACTTGGCTGATCGCGTCGTTGACCAGGCGGAGTTTGAGGTGCAGCGTCTCGATCATCCGACCGGCTGCGCCGCGGGCTTCGAGGATCAGCTTGCCATCGCCAAGGGTGTAGCTAGCGCCGTCACCGGCCAAGGCCTGCACGGCCCGATCAAGGTCCAGCGGCATCCGGCCAGCCACCAGTCCGCGCCATTCCACGCCGTTGAGCACCTCTAGTATGTGCTCGTACGTCAGCGGGTACAGGGGACGAGCCAGCATTAAGCCGCACCACGGATTTAGCGGCGTTAGTTCAGCGTGCTCGGCCAACACATCGCTGATCGCCACAGTCTTCTCGCTCATCGGCGCATCGGGCGTAAGCGCAACAAATCGCGGCTGTTCGGCGTCGGTCAAGTGCAGGTAGCGATGCACCGATTCGCTGTAGCGGGCCAAGCCATGGCTCCCCAGCAAGTCGTCGTCGCAGCAAAGCCGCCACGGTTGATCGGTGTGACGGTCGGTCAGCGGTTTGGCGCGGCGGTTTTGGATGTCAAGCATCAGCGGCGGCGGCGGTTGGGTCTCCCAGCCGGTCGCGATCCTCAGCGTTGGGTCCATCTCGCGCAGCGCCTCGCCGAGTTGAGCCCAGCGCTGGTCGAACAGCGGGTTGGTCATCTGCTGCAGACAGCCCTCAACCTGTTGCTGGTCGCCATCGGGGGTTTGGATCCAAAGCTCCAGCCAACGTTGCACGACCTCGTCTGCATCAAGCAGGCAGGCTAAAACGACAGTGGCGTCGCCGGTGTCACGGAGGGTAATTGTTTGGGCGGGGTTTTCGTCGTCGCCGCAACGGACCGCAACAGCTAGGCGCAGAATACCCGCGAACCCGGCGTCGGGCGTCAGCGGCACGCTTACCAAACCTTCGGGCATGGGCGCTGCACCAGAATCTACGCTGCTAAGCAACAAGGCATTTCCCCAACAGTCAATATACCGCTCCACCCGGCCGCACATCCCGGCTCATCGGTATGGTTCCCAACGCTTAGCGTATCGTAGCTTAAGGCAGCGGCATTTGGAAGCCAAACTAATTCGGCGGCTGCATCTGGACCACGCTCAGCACGCCGCTTCGCAGCAATTGCCTCGCCACCTGAGCACAGACCTGGGCGACTCGTTCTGCCGACTCGTCAACGCGGTCGGTCACATCTTTGAACAGATCGCGCAATGGGGTTGTTCCGTCGCAACGCGCGATCATTGTCGCGGCATGGGTGTCGATTTCGCCCTCGAAGACGATGCCGGCGGTGGCGCATAGCTTTAATCCGGCCGACTGCCACTCGCCCTGGTCCGCGGTCATCGTCTGGCTGATGACGTGTCCCGGCATGAGTTTGAGCCGTTCGGCAAACAGCGCTTCATCGGTCGGATGCTGTGTCAGCCAGGTCATATTGTGGCAGATTCGCTCTATCTGATCCCCGCAATCGCCGCTGCGGGCGACCTGATCGAGGTCATCACAGCGTCGCCAGTTCGTCACGCCGGTTCGGCGCTGCAGAACCACCGCCCCGCCGCTGATCCGGTTGGCACCGACCGCGCCAAAGTAGCCGGTCCAGCGTTCAAGGGACTGGGCGAAGTGAGCCCGATCCTCGCTGTCGGTCGGAGCCAACCATTCGGCGGCGTAGGTCAATGGGTCCACGGTCTTGTGCTTGATCAGCCAGACGTCGCAATTATGAGCCGGCGCCCAACCCAACGGTCGGTCGGGCCAGTCGTCGTCGTCACGGTGATACCAGTTGCACAACACCACCGCCTTGCCGCCCTCGGTCAGATGGTCGGCCGCGACGCTTATCACACGTCGGCTCAACTCATCCCCGCCGAGGCCGCCGTCACGGTACATGAACTGGCGATCAGGCGAGATCACAAAAGGCGGGTTGGCCACGATGAGGTCGAACCGCTCGCCAGCAACCGGCTCGAATAAACTACCGTAGCGCTGCTCGAAGTGGGCCAAGCCGTTCATCGCCGCGCCCAGACCCGCAAAGTTCATCGCACGGCGGTTCACATCGGTGCCCACCACATGGTCCGCGTGGGCGGCGGCAAGGAAGCTCTGCACGCCCGAGCCGGCACCCAGATCGAGCACCCGGCGCACGCGCCGGCGCGGGGTGAGTGCCGCCAGTGTCTCGCTCGCCCCGCCGGCCCCAAGCACGTGATCGTCACCCAGCGGCCGGCCTGTGATCTGTGACGTGAAGTCGCTGAGCACCCACACGCCCTTGAACGGAAGCAACTTGGCGACCGAACGAAGCCGCTCGCAATCGTCACCGTCTGCCGCCAGTAGCCCGCAATCCTGCAGAGACTCGACGACAGGTTCGCCCAAGCCCTCCCGCAAGACCGAGGCCGACGCCGAACGGCCCAGCGCGAAAAGTCGAAACAATTGATTGAACACAGTCGGCTCATCGGTCCACCGGCCGGCCAGTGTTGGATGCACCGAGCCACCAAGCGAGCACCGACGCATCATCGCCACGATCGGCTCGACCATGAACCCCGCATCGGCCAAAGCGTCGCGAACCGCTCGTGCCCGCTCCGGCGCGATGGGCTTGAGCGGGCCGGCCGTCTTGTGTGCGCCCTGCGATATGAATCCCACGCTATCGGTTCCCATGACGTCCCCAGAATACTGGTTCGATTCACTCGACCACTTGCCAGGCAAAGCGTTGTACGGCGGCGTCAAACAGTTCTCGATTGGCATCGAACGTCTCGATCTTGTCCGTTAACGTGATGGTCAGCCCGATCTTACCCCTTGTGAAATACACTTGCCGTTGCTTGATTGGTAAGCTGGAATCCGGTGCCTTAAAGGTATGGAAGCGTTCGAACGCCTCGACGCCATTGACACTGGTCAGGCCTTGGGTTTGAACCTTGTAGCCCTCGCTACTCAGCTCCTGGTCAAGCGCTTGTCCCTGCTGCTCGCCGTAGTTGGCCGCGTTGACAGCTTTGGCCAGATACTCGCGGGTCACCGTGACACTGGGGCAGAACTCGCCGTCCGGCGGTCCGACCATCACGATGGTCGACGTGTCCAGCCATCCCTGCGGGCAACCGATGGAAAAGTCGTTAAAAGTCAGTGTGCGCATGCGAACCTCCGTCAACCGCCAAATAGTCTCTTAAAAGCGTTCTTAGTTTTTGTACCGATGTTCGACTCCGCCGACGCCTGATCGGTGCCTCCTGCCAGCCGATCCATACCACGGCCTGCCACGTCGCCGACCTTACTCAAACCCGGCACGAGGCCGCTAACCATGGCCCCGACCTTGGCTCCCAGCACAGCGCCGGCGACCGTGCCGGGCCCGGGGAAGACGCTGCCCACGATTCCGCCGATCACCGCG
>CAZDMQ010000092.1:0-10101 GCA_964506685.1 uncultured Hyphomonadaceae bacterium
AGGTTTTCAACCTGGAAAGAGGGGTTCGATTCCCCTAGGGAGTGCCAGTCCGGTTCGCCGCACCTACCAGAGGCCGTAGCTCTGCACTTCGGCGCGGCCGACCACCATGTGGTGCACCTCGTCCGGCCCGTCGGCAAAGCGCAGATGCCGCATGTCGGTATAGAGATCGGCCAGCGGCGTCCATTGCGAGACCCCGGCCGCGCCGTGGATCTGGATGGCGTCATCGATGATCCTGCACACCTTTTCCGGCACCATCGCCTTCACCGCGCTGACATAGACCCGTGCTTCCTTGTTGCCGAGCACGTCCATCGCCCTGGCCGCCTGCAGCACCGCAAGCCGCATGGCATTGATCTCGATCCGCGCGCGGGAGACCTTCTCGAGATTGCCGCCGAGCTTGATCAGCGGCCGGCCAAAGGCCTCGCGGGTGGCGCCGCGCCGGATCATCAGTTCCAGCGCGCGCTCGGCCTTGCCGATCGACCGCATGCAGTGATGGATGCGGCCCGGGCCGAGGCGCAGCTGCGAAATCTCGAAGCCGCGCCCCTCGCCCAGCAGGATATTCTCCTCGGGCACGCGGACATTGTCGAACACGATATGCATGTGCCCGCGCGGGGCGTGGTCGTGGCCGAACACTTCCATGCCTTCGAGAATCTTCACCCCGGGCGTGTCCGTCGGCACGAGGATCTGGCTCTGCTGCCTGTGGGACGGCGCGTCGGGGCTCGTCTTCACCATCACGATCATGATCTTGCAGCGCGGGTCGCCGGCGCCGGAAATGTAGAACTTCTCGCCATTGATGACCCATTCGCCGTTTTCCAGCACGGCGGAGGTGGAGATGTTGCGGGCGTCCGAGGAGGGCAGGGCCGGCTCGGTCATGGCATAGGCCGACCGGATCTCGCCATTGAGCAGCGGCTTCAGCCATTGCTCCTTCTGCGCCGGGGTGCCGACGCGTTCGAGCACCTCCATGTTGCCGGTGTCGGGCGCCGAGCAGTTCAGCGATTCCGAGGCGAGGGGATACTTGCCGAGTTCGGCGGCGATATAGGCATAATCAAGATTGCTGAGGCCATCGCCATATTCGCTGTCGGGCAGGAAGAAGTTCCACAGCCCGGATTCCTTGGCCTTCGCCTTGGCGCCGTCGAGCAGTTCAAGCTGCCGCGGATGCCAGCTCCAGCGGTCGTCCTTCTCCGCATCGAGGGCGAAGAATTCCTCCGTGATCGGCTCGACATGGCGGGCGATGTGATCCTTGACCGCGTCCATCAGCGGACGCGCCTTCTCGGACATGGCAAGGTCGAAGAGGTCGGCAATCTGGGTCTGCATGTCTGTTCCTCCCTGGGGTTATGGTCGTGTCTGGCGTGGGGGGACGGACTAGCCGCCCCTGATCTTCGGCATGAAAGCGACTTCGGTCCCCGGCTCCAGCGGCTCGAACAGGGCGTCCTGCACGATCTCGCCGTCGAGGATGGCGAACATGCGGTCCGACAGTTCCGTGCCGAGCCCCGGATACCGGGCCTCCAGCGCCCGGTAGAGCTCGCGCATGCTGGCGGCGTCGAGGTCGAACTCGGTGGCGGCGAGGCCGAACCGGCCGGCCATCTCGCCGGGCAGGACGACGCGCGCCATGGCCCGCTCAGCCCGCACCAGCGCCGGCTTCAGCCCCGGCAGTCGCCTCGTCGATCGCCTCCAGCACGCGCGGCGGCGACATGGGCAGCACCGTCATGCGCGTGCCGATGGCGCGGGAGACGGCATTGGCCACAGCTGCCAGCGGCGGCACGATCGGCACCTCGCCGACCCCACGCACGCCATACGGGTGGGACGGGTTCGGCACTTCCACCACCACCGTGTCGATCATCGGCAGGTCCGAGGCGACCGGCATGCGGTAATCGAGGAAGCCGGCATTCTGCAGCCGGCCATCGGCGCCGTAGATATATTCCTCATTGAGGGCCCAGCCGACGCCCTGGGCGACCCCGCCCTGCATCTGGCCCTCGACATAATCGGGATGGATCGCCCGGCCGGCATCCTGCACGGCAGTATAGCGGACGACCTCGACCCGGCCGGTCTCCATGTCGACCTCGACATCGCAGATATGGGTGCCGAAGCCCGGTCCCGCGCCCCTGGCATTGATCGCGGCATGGCCGACAATCGGTCCGCCGAGCTTCGCGGTCTGCTTCGCCAGGTCTGCCAGCGTCAGCGGGTCGAACTCGCCGACATTGTGACCCGCGGGATGGGCGGCGCCATCGCGCCATTCGACCCCTTCCACATCCACGTCCCAGAGCTTCGCCGCCCGGGCCCGCATGTCATTGACCACATGCGTGCTCGCCTCGATCACCGCCATGCCCACGGCGAAGGTCACGCGCGAGCCGCCGGTGAGGTCCGAATACCCGATGGAGGCGGTGTCGCCGATGACCGGGCGGACCCGGGCGACATCGATGCCGAGCACTTCGGCGGCCATCAGCGCCATTGACGCGCGCGAGCCGCCAATGTCGGGATTGGGCGAGACGACGGTGACGGTGCCATCGGGGTTCACATGCACCGCAGCGGTGCTCTCCCCACCGATATTGAACCAGAAGCCCGAGGCGATGCCGCGGGCCTGGTTCGGGCCGAGCGGGGCGGTCCAGTGGGGGTGGGCCTTCGCCGCTTCCAGCGTCTCGACATAGCCGATCTGGCGGAAGGTGGCGCCATAGACGGCGCGGGTGCCTTCCTTTGCGGCGTTCTTCAGGCGCAGGTCGATCGGGTCCATGCCGAGTTCGAGGGCGATCTCGTCGAGGACGCTTTCCACGGCGTAGGTCGACATCGGCGCGCCGGGGGCGCGGTAGGCGGCGCATTTCGGCCGGTTGGAGACCACGTCATGGCCGGTCGCCCGCGCATGTTCGAGGTCATAGCAGGCAAAGGCGGACATGCAGCCCGGCATGGCCGGCGAGCCGGGAAAGGCGCCGGCCTGATAGGCGAGCTCGACCTCGCCGGCGGTGATGGTGCCATCGCGGCGGACACCGATCTTCGCGCGCACCACCGAGCCGGATGTGGGCCCGGTGCCGCGAAACACCTCGGCGCGCGACATCACCGCGCGCACCGGCCGCCCGGTCTTCCGCGACAGCAGCAGCGCGACCGGTTCGAGATAGACCGTGGTCTTGCCGCCGAAGCCGCCGCCGATCTCGGCCGGGGTCACGCGCAGCTCCGACAGGTCCAGCCCGAGCAGCTTCGCCGTCAGCGCGCGGATCATGAAATGGCCCTGGCTGGAGCACCAGATGCGCGACTGGCCGTCCTCGGTCCATTCCGCGACAGCCGCATGCGGCTCGATATAGCCCTGGTGGGTCGCGCCGGTGCGGAACGTCCGCTCAATCACGAGATCGGCCTCGGCAAAGCCGGTCGCGATATCGCCCTTGGCCTGCACGATCGTCTTGGCGATGTTGGAGGGCGTGTCCGGTTTCGGGCTGACACCCTCGGTGATCATGGTCTCGTGCAGCAGCGGCGCATCCGGCGCCATGGCGTCCTCGACATCGATCACGTGCGGCAGGACCTCATAGTCCACCTCGATCAGGGCGAGTGCAGCCTCGGCAATGGCGGCACTGGTGGCGGCGACCGCAGCGACCGCGTGGCCGTCATAGAGCACCTTGTCGCGGGCGAGGATGTTCCAGGCGAGGTCCCGGAACTCGACCTCGGACTCGCCCGCCTCAACCCGGCCGGCGGCCACATCGGGCATGTCGGCGGCGGTGATGACCGCCTTCACCCCGGGCAGGGCTGCGGCTTTCGAGGTGTCGATCGAGCGGATCCGGGCATGGGCGTGCGGGCTGCGCAGGATCCCGGCCTCGAGCATGCCCGGCAGGATCAGGTCGGCGCCGAAACCGGCCCGGCCGGTCACCTTGTCGACGCCATCGGGCCGGGGGATGCGCTTGCCGATCCAGCGGGTCGCGGGGAGGTCATAGGCCATGGCTCAGGCTCCTCTCATCTCGGCAGCCGCATCCTGGACGGCGCGCACGATCTTGTCATAACCGGTGCAGCGGCAGAGATTGCCGGCCAGCCAGTAGCGGATTTCGGTTTCGGTCGGATCGGGATTGCGGTCGAGCAGGGCCTTGGCCGCGACCAGGAAACCCGGCGTGCAGAAACCGCATTGCAGCGCCGCATCATTGATGAAGGTCTGCTGCAGCGGATGCAGCCGGTCGCCCGTCGCCAGGCCCTCGATGGTCTCGACCTCGGTGCCCTCGGCCTCGGCCCCGAGCATCAGGCAGGCGCAGACGACCCGGCCATCGACAATCACGCTGCAGGCGCCGCAATCGCCCGTCGAGCAGCCTTCCTTCGTGCCGGTGAGGCCGAGCCCGTCGCGCAGCACGTTGAGGAGGGTGTCGCGCGGTTCGCAGAGGAATTCTGTGTCCTCGCCGTTCACCCGTGCCGTTACATGAAGCTTTGCCATCAGACCGCTTTCCCTTCTGCCCGTTCCTTCGCCTTCAGCGCCGCGCGCGTCGCCAGCACGCCGGCAACCCGGCGACGATAGTCAATCGTGCCGCGCTTGTCGGTGACCGGCTGGCAGGCCGCACTCGCCGCCGCCGCCATTGCCTCCAGCGCGGCCGGCTCCAGCCGGGTCCCGATCATCGCATCGGCCGCCGCGGTCACGAGAAGCTGGCGCGGGGCGACCGCGCCGAGCGCGACCCGTGCCCCCGTGCAGGTGCCATTCTCCGACAATGTGAGGCCCACCGCCGCACCGACCACCGCAATATCCATTTCCGAGCGCGGGGTGAGCCTGAGATAGGCGTCGCCTGTCCGCGGCGCCGGCTTCGGCAGGGTGAAGGAGACGACGAACTCGCCCGGTTCCAGCGCGGTCCTGCCCGGGCCGGTGACGACATCCTCCACGGCCAGTGTGCGCCGCCCGCCGGGGCCGGCAATCTCGCAGCTTGCGCCGGCAGCGATGAAGGCCGGCACGCTGTCGGCGGCTGGCGAGGCATTGCAGAGATTGCCGCCGGGCGAGGCGCGGCCCTGGATCTGCTGCGAACCGATCAGGTCCATCGCTTCGCAGACGCCGGGCCATGCCGCCCTGAGGCCGGCATGCGCATTGATCTCCGCGCCGGTCACGGCCGCGCCGATCAGGAAGGCGTCGGCCGTTTCCTCGATGCGTCGTGTCTCGGCAATGCGCTTGATGTCGACGACCGGCCCCGGCGGGACGTGGCCGCCGCGCATCTGGACAATGAGATCGGTGCCGCCGGCGAGGATGCGGGCCGCCCCGCCGGCCGCCGCCAGGGCCGTGACGGCCTCATCCACGCTTTGCGGTGCGGCATATGCAGCTTGCGCCATGGAGAACCTCCCTGATTGGCCTTTACATCCATATTTGCGCGCCTTGCAGGCGGGGTCCAGCGCTTCCTTGGTTGACGCTGGGTGATCGCGCGGCCCGCCGGATTGGCGTTTGACGCACGGGGGCATGCGGGTGTGTACTGGCCGCGAGACCGTCGGAAGGGCTGGCCGCAAGAGCCGGCGCCCCGCAGGCCCGAGGAAACGCGACAGGAGGTGCAACGCCATGGCATATGCCGGGGGGCGGCTGATCCACGATGCCGACAGCCACCTGATGGAGATGGGCGACTGTCTCGATCCCTACTTCGATGCGAAAATGCTGCAGGCCTATCGCGAGCTGCCTGCCTACCGGGCGAAGATCGGCAATCATCGCTGGGCCGAGGAGGCCCGGCGCAAGCAGGCCGATGCCGCGTTCCGGGCCGAGGCCGATGGCGCCATCATGCTGCGCAAGAACTATGACGCCCACGGCGCCTTCTTGCGCGAGGACCGCCCGCACGCGCTCGACCTCATGGGCTTTGCCAGCCAGCTTGTCTTCACAACCTTCTGCCTCGGGAATTTCGGCCTCGACCAGTCCGGCGACATGGATCTCTGCTATGCCGCCGCCTCTGCGCACAACCGGATGATGACCGACTTCTGCGCCGTCGACCGGCGGCTGCTCGCCACCGCCTATGTCCCGCTTGAGGATTTCGCCCGCGCCGAGGCCTGTGCGAGGGAGGCGATCAGGCTCGGCGCGAAGGCGCTGATGGTGCCCTCGCTCTGCCCGCAGCGCCACGGCCCGAGCCATACCGGCCTGTTCCCGGTCTGGGCGATGGCCGAGGAGGCCGGCCTGCCGGTGCTGTTCCATGTCGGCGGTGAGGAGAAGCTCAATCCCACCTATACGCTGAACGGGCTGCCGCCCGTGCCGGACTTCCACGGCGGGGACGACAATTTCACCTCGGTCAGCTACATGCCGATTCCGAACGCGGTGATGCAGACCCTCGCCACGCTGATCTTCGACGGCGTGTTCGACCGGTTCCCCGCGCTGAAATGGGGCGCGATCGAGCTTGGCGCGTCCTGGTTGCCGGGTTGGATGCGGGCCATGGATTCGGCGGCCCACGCCTTCATCCGCAATGAGGACCGGCTGCAGAAGCTCTCCCTCAAGCCGTCGGAATTCGTGCAGCGGCAATTGCGCGTGGCGCCCTATCCCCATGAGGATGCCGGCTGGATCATTCGGAATGCCGGCGAGAGCGTCTGTCTCTTTTCCTCCGACTTTCCCCATATCGAGGGCGGACGGAACCCGCTCAAGCGCTTCGACGCCGCCCTCGAAGGCCTGCCGCAATCGGCGAAGGATGGCTTCTACGCCAACAATTTCATCGACCTGATGGGCGCGGGGCTGGCCGAGGACCTGCGCCGGCCTGCTGCGCAAAGTGCGGCCTGAGCCATGGATGACATCACCCCTCCCGAACCTGGAGCGGCTGCCGGGGCGAGGACCGGCGCCGTGCCCCCGCCGGCCATGGAACAGACGCTGCCCGGCGCGCACGCCTTCCTCGTCTTCCTGACCTTGCTGAATGTGATGAACTTCGTCGACCGGCAATTGCTGGCGAGCTTCGCGAACTTCATCGTCCCCGACCTTGGCCTCACCGATGGCCAGTTCGGCCTGCTGACCGGGCTCGTCTTCATCTTCTTCTACGCCATCATGGGTCTTTTCACGGGCTACCTCGCCGACACGGTCCACCGCCCGCGCCTCGTCGCGGCGGGTGTGGCGCTGTGGAGCCTGCTGACGGCCGCATCCGGGGCGGCGCGCGGCTTCGTCTCGCTCGCCATTCCCCGCATGTTCATCGGGGTTGGCGAGAGCGTGCTGACCCCGGCCTCGATGTCCATGCTGGCCGACCGGTTCCCGCTGTCGAAGCTCGGCTTCGCGGCCGGCTTCTACTATATGGGCGTGCCCATCGGTGTTGGCGCCAGCCTGCTGGTCGCCGGCTATCTCGGCCCGGCCATTGGCTGGCGGATGTGCTTCTACCTGCTCGGCGCGCTCGGCCTTGTCTTCGCCGTCGCGCTGCTCTTCGTGCGGGAGACCCCGCGCAAGGGCCATGCCGCGCTCAAGCCCGGCTCAGGCGCGGCCGACGGTCATGCCATCGGGCTGTTGTTCGGCGCGCTCAGGCGCTATCCCTCGCTGGGACTGACCATGGCCGGCGGCGTGGCGACCCATTTCATCCTCGGCGCGGCCGCCTTCGACCAGCTCTGGTATGTCCAGGAACTGGGCTTCGAACGGGCCTACATCGCCCAGATGAGCGGCTATATCGCGGTTGTCTTCGGGATCGCCGGCAACCTCTTCGGCGGCATTCTCTCGGACACCTTCCAGCGCGTGACGGGGCAGGGCCGGCCGATGTTCCTGTTCTGGATCATGCTTCTGATGCTGCCGCTGGGGATTGTCTACCGCCTGTCCCCGGGCGACAGCCCATGGTTCTGGATCGGCATTGCCGCGGGCTTCTTCCAACTCGGCTGCTTCTACGGGCCGACCTTCTCGACCGTGCAGGAGCTTGCCCCGGCCCGGGCGCGCGCCAGCGTGGTCGCCTTCTACATCCTGCTGCTCAACCTTGTCGGCCTTGGCATCGGGGTGACCGCAGCCGGCTTCACCGTCGACTGGATGAAGGCGGCCGGCTGGGAGACGCCCTACAGCTGGACCCTGCTTGCCTTCACCCTGGCCTCGGCCAGTTCCATCCCGCTCTTCCTGCTCGCCGGGCTGCGCTTCAGGCAGGACCGGGCCGACGTGATCGCCGCAAGCGTGCGCGAGACCGCCTGAGGTGTTTGAAGGGAGGCAAAGCCTGGCTTGATCGGCCCCGGCATCTGGGCCAGTACGACCCACGGTGCGCGGGCGCGGCTGCATGCAGGCAGGCCCGCTGGGGCAGGCTGCCGGGAAGCGGCGCGGCAGCCGGGGCAAACCGTTCGACCGCTGGACACTCCGCCCACGGAAGTTGCGGGAAAGTAATGCGGGAATGCCTCAGGCCTGCCATTTTTTCGGGGCCCCCTGGAGCTAGTGCCGTGACAAACGCGAATCGGATCGTTACGGTTCGCTCCCTTGGGGTAGCCGGATCATGACCGAATTTGCGGAGACGTTGCATCTGATGGATGAGCCACAGCCCGTCCGTGTGATCGGACACGTGAAATGGTTCGATGCCGCGAAGGGCTACGGCTTCGTGATCTCGGAGTCGGCCCAGGATGCGGAAATCACCGAGGACATCATGATGCATGTGTCCTGCCTGCGCGAGATCGGCGAGAGCCATGCCGACGAGCAGGCGCGGATCGTCTGCGACGTCGTCCGCCGCGAGCGCGGCTGGCAGGTGGTGAACATCATCGAGATGGACCGGCCACGCCAACTGCCCGGACGCGAGGCCGGGGCGCCGCCGAAGCTCGAACGGGTGACCGTCAAATGGTTCAACAGGCTCAAGGGCTACGGCTTCGTCAACCGGGTCGGCGAGACCGAGGACATCTTCGTGCATGCCGTCGTGCTGCGGCGGTCGGGCTTCGAGGAGATCAGTCCGGGCCAGATCCTCATGGTCTCGATCGATTCCGGCGCCAAGGGGCAGCACATTGCCTATGTCAAACCGGAAGAGCAGACCGACTGACCCCGCGCAGCCGGCGCCCGGGTGCCGCAGCGCAGGCGCGGGCACAGGCCCCCCGGTCACAACGGCAGCCACGATGAACGGACAAAGGGGCTTGGCCTGCCCCCCTCCCGCAGCCTAGAAGACGACAGGCGCCCCCCGGTCAGCCAGAATGAAGGGATCGTTGATGACAGCCCCGCTGCGTTACCTGCTGGTCATGCTTGTCCTCCTTGCCGCGCCGCTGGCCGCGCCGCCGGCCCTGTCTCCCGCCAGCCAGGCGCAGACCCCGCCACAGCCCGTGCTCGAGCAGCAGGCGCTCGAGGTCGTCTCCGGCGACACGGTGCACCGGTTCACCGTCGAGCTTGCCGATGACGATGCCGAGGTCGCGACCGGAATGATGGGGCGCGAGGCCCTGGCCGATGATGCCGGCATGCTGTTCGATCTCGGCCGGAACCGGGAAGCAAACTTCTGGATGAAGGACGTGCTGATCCCGCTCGACCTGCTGTTCATCGATGCAACCGGAACCGTCGTCGCGATTGCGGAGAATGCCGTTCCGGGGTCGCGGCGCCAGATCAATCCCGGCGTGCTGGTCCGGGGCGTGCTCGAACTGCGCGGCGGGCTCAGCCGTGAGCTGGGACTGGCCCCGGGCGACACGGTGCGCCACGCCCTGTTCGGCAACGCGCCGGTGAGCGAATAGGCCATGGCCGGACCCGACGCGCAGGACGGGCGCCCCGATGACGGGCCAGCCGGGGACCCCGGTCCCCGCCTCCCGCCGGACGGCTTCGCGCCGACGAATTCGCGGGGCCGGTTCACCCTGCACAATGGTCCGATCTACCGGGCGACCGCCGAAGGTGACCTGCGCTCGGGCTTCTACGTGCTCGACCGCCATTGCAACGGCATGGGCTTTCTCCACGGCGGCATGATCTCGGCCTTTTCCGATGGTGCACTCGCCTGGGGCGTCTGGCACCGGGCCCGGCGCATGTCGGTGACACTCAAGCTCACCCTGTCCTTCCTCGACATTGTCCGGCTCGGCAGCTGGGTTGAGGCCGACCCCCAGGTCGATGCCGTGCACGGAGAAATGGTGCACGCCCACGCCCTGCTCCGGGCCGATGGCCGCCACCCCGTCGCCCGCGCCGACGCCGTCTTCCGCCTCCTCCGCCGCAAGACCCCCTGAGCGACCGCAGAGCGCGCATTTGCCCGCCGTCCTGCGCGCGGGACCGCCCGTTCCCTGTGGGAAAACACCAGACCCATCCGCCC
Organism: uncultured Hyphomonadaceae bacterium; assembly: GCA_964506685.1. Lineage (GTDB taxonomy): Bacteria > Pseudomonadota > Alphaproteobacteria > Caulobacterales > Hyphomonadaceae > UBA5336. Next base: position 10,101 of record CAZDMQ010000092.1, read on the forward strand.
C
>CAZDMQ010000093.1:0-9734 GCA_964506685.1 uncultured Hyphomonadaceae bacterium
GACAGCCCGCAGATCACCCGGGCCGCCCCGACCTGGGCGCGGATCTTCGCCACCGCTTCGGCCCGGTAGGCCGCCATGGTCCAGTCTCCGGCCATGCCGGCCACGCCATGGGTGAAATTCCTGAGCATCCGCGCGCCATGCGGGGTGTGCACCACTTCTGGGTGGAACTGGGTGCCGTAGAATCGCCGCTCCGGATCGGCGATCACCGCAAACGGCGCGCCCGGTGAGCGGGCAATGACACCGAAGCCCGGCGCCAGCTCGGCAACATGGTCGCCATGGCTCATCCAGACCTCTTCCCGGTCCCCCCCGGCGAACAAGCCTGCAAACAGCGCATCCTCGCCGGCCGGCTCGATGAAGGCGCGGCCGAACTCGCGGCTGGCCCCGCTCTCGACCCGGCCGCCGAGCTGGGCCATCATCACCTGCTGGCCATAGCAGATGCCGAGCACCGGGACGCCGGCGGCAAACACCGCCGGATCGGCCCGCGGGCTGCCAGCCTCAGTGACCGAGGCGGGACCGCCGGACAGGATGATCGCGCGCGGGGAAAAGGCGTCGAGAAAGCCCGCATCGACGCGGCTGAACGGATGGATCTCGCAATACACCCCGCTCTCGCGCAGGCGGCGGGCGATCAGCTGGGTCACCTGGCTGCCGAAATCGACGATGAGGGCGCGTTCGTGCTGGAAAGGTGTGGTCATGGCGCGGCATAGCGGATTCCCCGCACTGCCGGCAATGGCCCCGAGGATCGGGCCTGGCCCCAACCGCTCAGCCCGACCGCGGCGCCCGCCACATCGGCACCATCACCGGCCCGCCCTCGCCGACCGCGAATTCGCCCATCCGCTCGAACCCGTGGGCGACATAGAAGCCGTCATTCACCGGATTGGAATTCTCAAGATAGACCGCCACGCCGTCGCGGTCGCACGCCCTGAGGACCGGCGCCAGCAGCCCCTTGCCGACCCCTGTGCCGCGCGCCGCCTGCCGCGATGCGATCGTGAACAGGTAGAGGTGCGGCGCGCGCGGATGGTGGCGGTCCATGGCTGCCCTCGCCTGTTCGGCCCGCCCAAGCGCGCCGGGCCGGCCATGCAGCATCTGCCCGATCGCGAATTGCAGCATGGTGAGGCGGCCGGTGGCCGGCTCGGCGGAAGATGGCATCCACATGGTCGCGCCGGCATCACCATGCAGGTGGCAGATGCCGTGCGGCAGGTAGATGTCGCGGGCGAACACGCGCTGGCCAGAGGTGATGGCCCGGGGCGAACCCATCACCCAGCCCATCACCGGATCCCCGGCAAACCCGTCCGCGGTGATATCGGCCAGCCGTTTCCAGTCCTCCTGGCCCGCACGCCGGATCCCGGCAGGAAGGTCGATCTGCATGGTGGGGCTCCTCCCTGCGCGCAACCGACCCGTCTCGCGAGCCCTTCTGCTACCTTGACCCTGTTCCCGCGCACAGACAAACCCGGCCTTCAAGGGCAGCTCTGGTCAAGTCCGGTCCGGCGCGATACGCCATGCCCATGCGTACCGGCGGCCGCATCAGCGCGGCGATCTCGATCCTCGACGACATCCTGGCCCGGCGCACGCCCGCCAGCGTGGCCATGCGCGACTGGGGCAAGCGGGCGCGCTATGCCGGCGCTAGGGACCGCGCCTGGATCTCCGGCCTCGTGCTCGACGCATTGCGCCGCAAGCAGTCGCTCGCCCATGCCATGGACCCGGAGGGCACGCGCACCGATGCCCGCGCCATCATCCTCGCCGCGCTGCGCTACGCCTGGGATATTCCCCTGCGCGAGATCGAGCAGGCCTGCTATGACGAGCACGGCCCGACCCCGCTCAGCGAGACCGAACGCGATGCGCTGATCCTCGCCCCCGACCCCACCGCGCCGCTGCATGTCCAGGGCGATTTTCCCGCATGGCTGACCCCGCACATGCAGCGCGCCCTTGGCGAGGCCGCCGTGATCGAGGCGCAGGCGATGGCCGTGCGCGCGCCGGTCGACCTCCGCGTGAACACGCTGAAGGCCGACCCCGAACGCGCCGGGCGCGCGCTCCGGACCGCCGGTGCGGTGCCCTCTCCCCTGCTCCGGAATGGCTTCCACATCCCCGCCCCCGATCCGAGCCAGCGCGAGGCCAGCCTCGAGGCGATCCCCGCCTATTCGAAGGGCTGGGTCGAGGTCCAGGATGCCGGCTCGCAGATCGCCGCAGCCGCCGCCAATGTCCGGCCCGGCGAGCAGGTGCTCGACCTCTGCGCCGGCGGCGGCGGCAAGACGCTCGCCCTTGCCGCCGCCATGGCGGGCAAGGGCCAGGTCTTCGCCTATGACATTGACGGCCGGCGCCTGTCGGCCCTGATCCCGCGTCTGAAGCGCTCGGGCGCGCACAATGTCCAGCTTGTCCACCCCGACACCGAGAACGGGCTCCCCCCCCTGCGCGGGGAGATGGACTGCGTGTTCGTCGACGCCCCCTGCACCGGGACCGGGACCTGGCGGCGCAAGCCCGACACCAAGTGGCGGGTGAGCGAGAAGGCGCTGGCTGCCCGCCAGGCCGAACAGGCAGAGATCCTGGCAAACGCTGCGGGCTTCGTGAAACCCGGCGGGCGCCTCCTCTACGCCACCTGCTCGTTCCTCATGGAGGAGGACGAGGACCAGGTCGCCGCCTTCCTCGCCGCCCATCCCGACTTCACCCCCGAAAGCGCTGCCGAGGCCGCCATTGCCAGCGGCCTGCTCACCGACCCGGGCGCCGCCACCCTCCGCGCCCATGCCACGCCCGATGGCGCAGTCCGCCTCACCCCCCTTCGCGCCGGTACCGATGGCTTCTTCTTCGCCGTGCTGCGGCGGGCTGGCTGATCAGGAACCGGTCAAACGCCGTGTGAAGCGCGGGGAAGATGCCGACGGCCGGGATCACCCTGGAGGCCGGCTTGTGTGCGGGGACCCGATAGTCTCTGCCCAGATCCCGACAGCAAGCCCGATCCCGACAGCACGTATGGCGGCGCGCCGTCCAGCCCGCGTGGCCCGCGAAATGACCCCGGTGACCGCGACAGCCTCCGCTTGCGGCATGCCCGGAGCCCTTTCGCCGCCTTACCCCCGCGACAGCGAATAGTTCGGCGCTTCCCGCGTCATCATCACGTCGTGGACGTGGCTTTCGTTCAGCCCGGCGCCGGTGATCTGCACGAACTCGGCCTTCTCGTGCAGCTCCGCCACGGTCTTCGCACCGACATACCCCATCGCCGCGCGCAGCCCCCCCACCATCTGGTGCAGGATCGCCGCGATCGGGCCCTTGAACGGCACCTGGCCCTCGATCCCCTCCGGCACCAGCTTCTCGGACGCCACATCCTTCTGGAAATAGCGGTCGGACGAGCCCCGGCCCATGGCGGCGAGGCTGCCCATGCCGCGATAGGCCTTGTAACTGCGCCCCTGGAACAGGAACACCTCGCCCGGCGCCTCCTCGGTACCGGCGAAGATCGACCCCATCATCGCGGTCGAGGCGCCGGCGGCCATGGCCTTGGCGAAGTCACCGGAGAACTTGATCCCGCCATCGGCGATCAGCGGCGTGCCCGAAGGTGCGGCCGCGGCGGCGCAGTCCGAGATCGCCGTGAGCTGCGGCACCCCGACACCCGCCACGATCCGCGTCGTGCAGATCGAACCCGGCCCGATGCCGACCTTGACCGCATCGGCGCCAGCATCGATCAGCGCCCGGGTCGCCTCACCGGTGGCGACATTGCCGGCAATGATCTGCACCGAATTGGACACCTTCTTCGCCCGGGTCACCGCCTCGAGGACGGCCCGCGAGTGGCCGTGTGCGGTGTCGATCACCACGACGTCCGCGCCGGCGGCAATCAGCGCTTCGGTGCGCTCGAAACCGGCATCCCCCACGCTCGAGGCCGCCGCAACCCGCAGCCGCGCTGCGCCGTCCTTGGCCGCATTGGGGTGGACGGCTGCCTTGTCCATGTCCTTGACCGTCAGCAGGCCGATGCACTTCTTGTCGTCATCGACAATGATCAGCCGCTCGATCCGGTGCTTGTGCAACAGCCCCCGCGCCTCGGCCATGCCGGTGTCCATCTTCACGGTCACCAGCGCCTGCGTCATCAGGCTGGCCACGGGCTGGTTGAGATCCTCGGCGAAGCGCGTGTCGCGATTGGTGATGATGCCGACCAGCGTGCCGTCGTCCTGCACCACCGGAATACCCGAAAATCCGGTGCGTTCCTTCAGCGCCTTGAGCTCGCCCAGCGTGGCGTCGGGCCTGATCGTCACCGGGTTCATCACCACGCCGCTCTCGAACTTCTTGACCTGTGTGACCTCCCGGGCCTGCGCCTCGACGGTGAGATTGCGGTGGATCACCCCGATCCCGCCGGCCTGCGCCATGGCGATGGCCAGCCGCGCCTCGGTCACCGTGTCCATCGCGGCCGACAGGAGCGGAATGTTCAGCTGGATGTCGCGGGTCAGCTTCGTCGTCACATCCACTTCGGCTGGCATGACTTCGCTGGCACCGGGCTGCAACAACACATCGTCGAAGGTGATCGCCTGGCGGATCTTCATGAGGCCTGCTCCCTTTTCGGCCTCCTAAGGGACTCGCGGGCCGCTGTGAAGGGCTTTCGTTGGTGGAAACGGCGTCCGCAGAGGGCCACCCGCCTGCGTCAGAGCCACCGGCAGATCGCAAGGGGCCACGGCGGCAATGGCAGGGCGACGGTTGAACCGAGCTTACCAATGCTTTAGAAGAATTGGAGGATTTGCAATGAAATGGTGTGAAAACGTTATGAAGTTTCTCCGTTCCCTCCTGGCCGCAACAGCCCTTGGCGCATCGCTCGCCGGTCTTGCCGTCGCCGCTCCCCAGACTGCGCCCGAAGCCGCGGAAGACGCGGCGGCAGCAGCGACCACGGATGCCGGGGCCGCCGCTGAAGGCGCGGTTGAAGCTGCGACCGGCGAGGTCGCCGAGCCAGCCTCCGGCGCCGTCGCCGAGGCCGTCGGGGACGCCACCGCCCAGGTCGAAGAGGCCGCCAGTGAAGCGGCTGCCGACGCCATGGCAACTGCTGAAACAGCTGCCGGCGATGCGCTTGACGCCGTGACACCGGAGGCGGACGGCGACACGGCCGAGGCCGCGGCAGACACGGCGGAAGATGCCGGGACGGCGGCTGCCGAAACTGCAGGCGACACCGGCGCCGATGCGACCGCTGAAGCGACGGCGACCGAGACCATGGATGCCGCCGACGCCATGGACGCGCCGGCAGCCGAAGCCGCTGCAGAGGCTGCAGCAGAAGCGCAACCCGAAACCATGGCCATGCCCGCCGCCGGGGACGCCGCCGCAGAGACCGCCGCCACCGCCATGGACGAGGCTGCAGACGCTGCCGGCGACGCTGTCGACACTGCAGCCGATGCGGCAGGTGAGGCTGCGACCGAGGCCATGGATGCCGCAGCCGAAGCAACCGGCATGACCGGGGCGGCTGACGCAGCCGCCGACATGGCCGCCGAAACCGCGACCGAAGCTGAAACGCCAGACTCGCCCGTGGAAGACTCGCCCATGGAAGACACGCCCATGGAAGAAACATCCATGGAAGATGCGGCGGCCGACGGTGCTGAGGCCATGGAAGACGCTGCCGAGACCGCAATGGACACGGCCGGAGACGCCGCCGAGGCAACTGCAGACGCCGCGACGGACGCGGTTGAAGACGCTGCTGCGGCGGCTGCACCGGCTGCCGAAAGCATGGAGATGCCGGCAGCCGGGACAGCGCCCGACATGGACGCCGCGCCCGAAGCCGAGGCGGCGCCCGAGGCTGATACTGCACCCGAGGCCGAGCCCGCTGCGGAGGCCATGACCGAGCCCATGGTCGAGCCCGCCAGCACTGCGCCCGAAACGCCGGCCGAACCGGCCGCCGACGCTGCGACCGAGCCAACCGCCGAGCCGGCTGCGACCGAAACCACCGAGCCGGCCGTGACCGAGACCACCGAACCGGCGCCCGAATCGGCCAGCCTGGCCGCGCCCGAGCCGGCGCTAGCCGTCGTCCAGCCTGCCCTGCCGGCCATCGCCGTGTTCGATGCCGGCAGCTACACGCCCGCCGCCCTCGGCAGCGGCTGGATGGGTCAGTCCGTGACCAATCTCGCCGGTGACGAACTTGGCACGGTCAGCGACATCATCGTCATGCGAAATTCCACCGAGACGGCCGTGGTGCTGGACATCGCCGACAGCCAGTCGCTGGTCGTCCCGGTCGCGCGGTTCCAGGTCATCGAGCGCAGCGATGAGAAGCCGCGCCTGCGCCTGAACTTCGCTCCGGACCAGCTGCAGGAGTTCTTTACCGAGACCGCCGCCGAATAGGCCGGCCCCGGCAACAGATATCGGGGGGCGTGGGGGAGACCCTGCGCCCCCTTTTTCATGGCGCGCCGGTTTCATGGCCCGCCGGTTTTATTGCCCACCGGCCTCCCGGCCCCTGAACCCCTTGGCCACCACGAAGATCTCCGGACTACCGGTCCGGCTTGCCGGCGGCTTGACGTGGCGGACCTCGGCAAAGCTCGCCTTGAGACGGTCCAGCACCGGCTTTGTCGCCCCGCCCTGGAACACCTTCGCCGCGAAATGACCGCCCGGCGCCAGGTGCTGCAGCGCAAAGTCCAGCGCGATCTCGACCAGCGCAATGGTCCGCAGATGGTCGGTCGACCGGTGCCCCGTCGTATTCGCCGCCATGTCCGACAGGACCAGGTCCGGCGGCCCGCTCAGCCCGGCCAGCAGCGCATCGACATCGGCCGGCACGCTGACATCCCCCTCGACGATATGCACCCCGGCCAGCGGCTCGACTGGCAACAGGTCGATCCCCGCCACTTCCGCCGCCTGCCGCTCCACCAGCACCTGCAGCCAGCCGCCCGGCGCGCAGCCGAGATCGACGACCCGCTGGCCCCGCCGCAGAAGCGCGGTCTTCTCGTCGAGTTCCAGCAGCTTGAACGCCGCGCGGGCCCGGTAGCCTGCCTCCTTTGCCTTCTGCACATAGGGATCGGACAATTGCCGTTCGATCCAGCGCTTGGAGCTTTCCGACTTTGCATGGTGGGCCGTCACCTTGCGCTCGCCCAGGCGCCGGCCGGACGTGTTCCCGCCCGCGCCCTTGCCCGCGCCCTTTCCTGCGCCCCTGCCAGCCCCCTTGCCGCTTTCGCCCTTGCCCTTGCCCGATCCCGGCCCGGTCCAGCGCCGCTTGCCGTCATCGCTCATCGCCCGCGCTCCCTGTCGCCCGGTCCACCGCCGGTTCAGCACCTGCCGACCCGGACTTCCCGCTGCGCTTCCGCTTGCCCCCGCCCCGGCGCCGCTTCTTCTTCGGCCCGTACATCATCGACAGCAGCAGACCCTCGCGCAGCCCCCGGTCGGCAACCCGCAGCCGTGGTACCGGAAACACCTCCATCGCTGCATCCAGGATGGCGCAGCCCGACAGCATCAGGCTTGCCCGCTCCTCGCCGATTGTCGGCAGCGCAGCCCGGCCCTCGGGACCCAGCCTGCACAGCAGGTCGACAGCCTCGGCCGTCTCCCCCCGGTCCATCCATGTCCCGTCCACCGCGTCGCGGCGATACCGGTCAAGCTTGAGGTGCACACCGGCGAGGCAGGTGACCGTGCCGGAGGTGCCAATGATGTGCGCAGACGGGTCATCCAGCGCCGCGGCGGCCCGCTCATAGCTCTTCCAGCTGCGGAAGACCGCGCTGGCATGCGTCTTCATGGCCCGGAAGGCTTCGGCCTCGCTGGTCGCGGGGAAGGCTTCATACAGCGTGACCACGCCCAGCGGCAGCGATCCCCAGGCCAGCATCGGCGCCTCGCGGACCAGTGCCTCGATCCGCTGCGTCTCAGGGACCTTCGATGTGTCAACCAGGGACAGTTCGGTCGAGCCACCGCCCACATCCAGGACAAGAACGTGCCGGGCGGACTGGCTGACGAGGTTGTGGCAGGCGATCAGGGCGAGCCGCGCCTCCTCCTTCGGGCCGATGATCTTGAAGCTCAGCCCCAGCTCCGATTTCACCCGGTCGATGAAGGCGCGCCCGTTCTCCGCCCGCCGGCAGGCTTCGGTTGCGATGCAGCGCACATTCGCCACGCCCCGGGCGCGGAGCTTCTCCCGGATCCGCGTCAGCGCCAGCATGGCCCGCTCGATCGCAGCGTCCGACAGCCGGCCGGTCGCGTTCAGCCCCTCGCCCAGACGCGCGATCTGGGCGTGGCTGTCGACCACACGAAACGTGCGGCCATGCGGCTGCGCGATCAGCAGCCGGCAATTGTTCGTCCCGAGGTCGACAGCCGCATACAGCGGCGCATCGCCCCGGGTCCGGACGCGGCGACCGGCTGGACTGCCCTGCCGCCTGCTTTTTTCCGTCGCCATGGGTTGGCCTAAATCTTGTTCCTTGGACAAAGCTGTAGCACAAGCAGGGACCATGAGTAGTCTGTCCAGAATGATCAGCAGAATTGGAGCGGCGTTCGGCCTGGTCGAACAGGCCCCACCCGAACCCGTGCCGGGTCCCGCTCCGGCCGGAGAGATCCGTGACCCGCAACCGCGCAACGAGACTGCACGCGTGGCGAAGTTCCAGATTGGACAGGTCGTCCGCCACCGCATGTTCCCGTTCCGCGGCGTGATCTTCGATGTCGATCCGGAATTCAGCAACACCGAGGAATGGTACGAATCCATCCCCGAGGAAGTCCGCCCGCACAAGTCCCAGCCCTATTACCACCTGTTCGCCGAGAATGAACGGACCCACTACGTTGCCTATGTGTCGGAGCAGAACCTGCTGCCCGATGACAGTGACGAGCCGGTCAATCATCCCGACATTCTCGAGGTCTTCGACGAGACCGACCAGGGCCACTACCGCCTGAAACCGAACATCGCGAACTGAGCCGGCACCGGCACCGCCCTGACACCTGCGCCGCCCCGGCACGTCTGCCGTGCCCGGTTCAATCCGCGGCCGGCGCGTCCGGCTGGACCTCGGGGGCGGCCGACCGGAAGGCGGCCAGCTCGGTGCAGCGCGCCTCCACCGCCGCCAGCCGCGGCAGCGCCGCAAGGTCCACCCCGAACCGGCGGGCATTGTACATCTGCGGCACCAGACACACATCGGCAAGGCCCGGCGTCTCGCCGAACAGGAAGGTGGTCTGCCGGCCGGCCGCCCGCGCCTCGCAGGCCAGCAGCCCCCGCCCGATCCAGTGCCGGGCCCAGTCGCGGACGGCCGCATCGTCAGCCCCGAACCGCTCGCGCAGCGCCGCCAGGACAGAACTGTTCTGCAACGGATGGGTGTCGCTGACGATCGCCTGGCAGACCGCCCGCACCTCGGCCCGGCCCCAGGCATCGGCCGGCAACAGGGCAGGCTCGGGCCAGGTCTCCTCGATCCATTCGAGCATCGCCATGGACTGGCCGACCACCCGGCCATCGTCCAGTTCGAGGCTCGGCAGGCGCATTTCCGGGTTCAGCGCCCGATAGGCCGGGTCATACTGCTCCAGCCGGTCCGGATGCAGGCTGACAGGGACGCTGTCAAAGGCCACGCCCTTCAGCGCCAGGGCGATGCGCACGCGATAGGCTGCCGAAGATCGCCAGTAGGTATAGAGTTTCATCGCCCGCTTTCCGTCATTCGCTTCCCGCGCCTGCCCCCCACCACTGGCCCGCACCACTGGCCCGCACCGCCTGCCCGTCGCGGCCTGCCCCTCGCGGCCTGCCCGTTCCAGTCCGCCGGCATCAGGCCAGCGAGTCCAGCCCGAGCTCGGCGACGATCGCCTCATAGGCGGCAAGCGCCTCGTCAGCAAAATCGGGATCGGCGAGGTCGGCA
>CAZDMQ010000094.1:0-9509 GCA_964506685.1 uncultured Hyphomonadaceae bacterium
GTTCGGGCTTGCAGGCAAACGCGTCTGGGTCGCGGGCCATCGCGGCATGGTGGGCTCGGCCTGCGTGCGCCGGCTCGCCGCAGAGCCGGTGGCCGAAGTCATCACCGCCGGGCGCGATGTCGTGGACCTCATGGATCCCGGCCAGGTCAGGGGCTTCATGGCCGAGGCCCGGCCCGACGTGGTGATCGTGGCGGCGGCAAAGGTCGGCGGCATCCTTGCGAATGACACCTATCCGGCCGATTTTCTCTATGACAACCTGATGATCGAGGCGAACATCATCCACGAGGCCGCACGGCTCGGGACAGAAAAGCTGCTTTTCCTCGGCTCGTCCTGCATCTACCCGAAATTCGCCGAACAGCCGATCCGCGAGGAGGCCCTGCTGACCGGACCTCTCGAGCCGACCAATGAGTGGTACGCGATCGCCAAGATCGCCGGCATCAAGCTCTGCCAGGCCTATCGCAAGCAGCACGGGCTCGACTTCATTTCGGCCATGCCGACCAATCTCTATGGCCCCAACGACAATTTCGACCTCCAGTCGAGCCATGTCCTGCCGGCGCTGATCCGCAAGGCGCATGCGGCGAAGCTGGCGGGCGAGGCGGGCATGGAGATCTGGGGCACCGGCACGCCGCGGCGGGAATTCCTGCATGTCGACGATCTTGCCGATGCGCTGGTGCATGTCCTCACCCATTATTCCGAGGCCGAGCACATCAATGTCGGTTCCGGCGAGGATGTCACGATTACCGAACTCGCCGAGACGGTGATGGCGGTGGTCGGGCTCGACGGCACCCTGCGCCACGACCTGACCAAGCCAGATGGCACGCCGCGCAAGCTGATGGCCGCCGACAAGCTGCGGGCGCTCGGCTGGACCCCGAAGATCGGGCTGCGTGAGGGCATTGCGAGCACCTATGACTGGTTTCTCGCTTCGCACTGGAACGGGGCCGGGCCTGAACGGTGAGCGCGAGACGGGGTGCGGCGACTGACAGTATCGACATGGTATTTGCGCTTTTTCGCGCAGCGTCCCGGCGGTAAGCTCACCCATGGGTGGGCGCGTGGCGTTGGATTGGAGGTCAGGCATGACCGGCAGCCGGGCAGCGAAATTCCTCCGGCCGGTGGGTCTGGAGGGGGTGGTGACGTCAAGGACCTACCAGGTCGCCCGCGACCCCCTATGGTTGCTCGATCCGCGCGCCGTGCGCAGCCGCGAGCAGCTGATCGCGCTGCGCAACAGCGAGGCCGGCGCGTCAGGGGTGATTGTCGGAACCGGCCCCAGCCTGCAGGTCACCGACCTGTCAGCGATTGGCGACCGGCCCACCATCGGCATGAACCGGCTGTATCTCGGGTTTGATGCGCTCGGCTTCCGGCCGGACCGCCTGGTGTGCGTGAACCTGATGATGCTGCAGCAATCGGCGCGGGAGATCGTCGCGACCGGGGTTCCGGTGCTGGCAAGCTGGGCAGCCCGGCAACATTTTCCGCCCGGCGACACGGCTGCCGGCCGGGTCTGTTTTCTCCGCACCATGGATGGCACCGCCTTTTCAAGGTCCCTGGCCGACCACGTGCAGACCGGATCGACAGTCACGTATGTGGCGCTGCAACTGGCCCATTGGCTCGGCTGGCGGGAGGTCACCCTGCTCGGTATCGATCATGCCTACCGGCTGGAACAGCACGAGGAGGCGCTGGGCCCGCACGCAACATCGGTCCGCCGGGCGCCCGACCCGAACCATTTCCTGCCGGGCTATTTTCCCGCTGGCCAGAGCTGGCAGCTGCCCGATCTTGAAACCTCCGAACGAGCCTATGCGCATGCCCGGTCCGTCTTCGAGGCGGATGGCCGGCGTATCCTCGACGGGACGATTGGTGGCGCCCTCGACATCTTCGAGAAGACCGACTGGCCGCGATGCTGCCGTGAGAAGTCAATTGGCACGCCCGCGCAGTGATGGCTGGCAGCCTGAATGATGGAAGGAACAGTGGTGAATGGCTGAAGGCGCGGGCCTGATCGATCCGGGCGGTGAAGACGCTGCGGCCCTTGAAGCGCGCTACGCCGCGGCGCTGGCGCGGGTGCCATTCCGCGCAGGCATCTACCTGCCTACCGATCGGGTGCCACTGGCGCGCAAGGCGGCCGGCATGGAGCGCGTGGCCGAGCTGCACAATGGCCCGCTGCGGACGGTGCATGCCGAACAGCTCCGCGCGCTGCGCCATAAGCACCTGGGCACTCGGCGCGCCTTCATCATCGGCAACGGGCCGAGCCTCAACCGGACGGACCTGTCGCAGCTTCGGAACGAGGTGACCTTCTGCGTCAACGGCTTCTTCCTGAAGATGCCCGAGCTCGACTGGGTGCCGACCTACTATGTCGTGGAGGACCACCTCGTGGCCGAGGACCGGGCGGCCGCAATCAACGCGCTCCGGGGCCCGACCCGGCTGTTTCCCAGCTATCTCGGCTATTGTCTCGATCCCGGCCCCGACACGATCTTCTTCAATCATCGGGCGCGGGAACGCTTTCCGCATGGTTTCGACTTCTCGACCGACGCTGCCGACGTCACCTATACCGGCTGCACGGTCACCTTCACCTGCATGCAGCTCGCGCACTACATGGGCTTCCAGGAACTCTACCTGATCGGCGTCGATGCGAGCTATGACATCCCGAAGGATGTCGAGGTGGATGCGCGCCAGGGCAGTACCGCCGTTCTCGACATGGCGTCCAACGATCCCAATCATTTCCATCCGGACTATTTCGGCAAGGGTATGCGCTGGCACGACCCGCAGGTCGACAAGATGCTGGAGGCCTATGCCGAGGCGCGCCGCGTGACCGATGCGCTGGGCCGGCCGATCTACAATGCCACGATTGGCGGGGCCCTCGAAGTGTTCGAGCGGCGAGCCTATTCACGGCTGTTCCCGGCTGCCATCCCCCCGGACATCGTGGCGAGCGTGAATGCCGCCGACACCGCGGAAGCGCGGCGGGCGATGCAGGCCGAAGCCGCGGCCGCCGCCGAGGCCGACGCACGGGCGCGCTATCCCCGCATCCTGCTGCTCGACGTGGTCCCGCCGGGACAGATGACGGCCACCGGCGAGCTCAAATCCACCCTGTTTGCCACCTGGCCCGAGGACAGGCTGATGCAGGTGGCGATGGATGGCCACCGCACGGTCGTCCTTGGGGGCGGGCTGACAACGGGCGCCAGCGCACACGCCGCCTTTACCGATGAGCGGATTGCGTCGCTGGTCGACGAGTTTGCGCCGGAGCTCATCGTGTTCCGGCCGGTCGAGGACAGGGACGCCCATACCCGGCTTGCCCTTGGCCTGGTCGAACGGCTGGATGCACCGATTGCGCTCTGGATCGTGGATGACTGGCCGGCCCACCTTGCCCGCCACGACCCGGCGCAATGGGCCCGGCTTGGCCCCGCCTTTCTCGCCCTGGTCCAGCGGGCGGCGGTGCGGCTCGCCATCAGTGACAGCATGTCCCGCGCATTCGAGGCGCGCTACGGCCAGCCCTTCGAGACCTTCTCCAACGCTGTCGATCCCGATGACTGGCCAGCCCTCCCCGCCGCGCGACCGGATGCCGGGCCCTTCCGCATCCGCTACAGCGGCGGGCTGTCCCCGAGAATGTCGCTGCAGAGCGCGCTGGAGCTTGCCGAGGCCGTCGAGCAGGTGCCGGCCGGGGGTGATATCGTGCTCGAGATCAACACGCGCGCGCACTGGGCGCGCCAGTATGCGAATCGCTTTGCCGGTTTCCGGCGGACGCGCCTGTCCAGCGAGACGATGGCGCCGGATGCTTATCGCCGGTGGCTGCAGGGCGGTGACATGACGGCAATCCTCTACAATTTCGACGCTGCATCGATCGATTATGTCCGCCACTCCATGGCCAACAAGACCGTGGAGTGCCTCGCCAGCGGCGCACCGCCGCTGGTTTATGGGCCGAGGTCCATCCACACCGTGGACTATCTGGCCGGACATGATCTCGGCCTGCACGTGACCGAGCCGGGCGTTGCCGGTCTCGTCGAGGCGCTTGGCCGGGTTGTGGCCGACCGGCCCGGCGTGCGCGCGATGGGCGAAGCCGCGCGGAGCTTCGTGTTCAGGGAGAGATTGCTGGTGGACGAACAGGAAAGGCTGCGCGGCGTGCTGGCCGGTGCGGCCGGGTTTCGCACCCCGCCCGGGGAGCAGGAAACGGTGAAGCGCCTGAACGCTGACGAGAGGGCTGCGAGACTGGCGGCCGACAGCCGGCCCGGCCCCGCGAGCGGTCCTGCAGGCCGGACCCGCCTCGCCCGCATGGCCTGGTTCTACACCGGCTGGCGGGGCGCACTGGCGGCGGCGGCCACGGCGCTGCCGGGGCTGGCTTTCCTGTTGCATGCCCTGCTGAACGGGGCGCCATCGCTGCCTGGCAGTCTGGTAGCCGCTGCCGCAACCGGGGTCCTGGCCGTGGTCTTCTTCTTCATCGCCTACCTGTTCTCGCTGATCGAGGATTACAGCCCCGGAGGGCGCCCGCCTGGCTGATACGAGCCGGCACGGCGCTTGCACGCCCTGCGCGTGTAAGCCTGTCGGAGAAACCGCCTTGCCCTGCTGATGGCCGTGGAATGTCAGAGCGTTATGTTGCGCGTGCACCTCGCGCACGCTAGGGGCTACACGGTCAGGCATGTGCCGCAGACCTCTCTGCGGCGCGCCTGGAGCGGTCTGCGCGACGGGAATGGTCCGCCGGCGATCCGCGCGGGTGAACAGGAGCTGCACCGGAAAGCGGTTGAGTGGGCGATATGGCAATGAGCAGGCAGCAACCCGGACAGGAGACGCAGGCGGTGGCGGCGTTCAGGGACGCCATCCGCGATTCGCGCAGCATCTTTCTCGTCGCCGGGATTTTCGGACTGGCCATCAACATCCTGATGCTGACCGGCCCGCTCTACATGCTGCAGGTCTATGACCGGGTGCTGTCGAGCCAGTCGGTCCCCACCCTGGTCGCACTGACCGCGCTGGTGGCTGGCCTCTACACCACACTCGGCTTCCTCGACTGGATCCGCCAGTCGATCTTCACCGATGCGGGGTCCCGTTTCGAGGACAAGCTGTCCGATCCGGCCTTCCATTCGGTGATCAATGACAGCATGCGGGATTCCGGGCGAATCAATGACCGCACCCTCTCGAACCTGCGCGTCCTGAGGAAGTTCTATTCCGGACCCTCCCTCGGCGCGATCTTCGACATTCCCTTCAGCCCGATGTTCTATGCCGTGCTGTTCATGCTGCACTGGGCCTATGGCCTGTGGGCGCTGTTCGGCACCGTGGTCCTCGTGGTCCTTGCCATCGTGAACAAGCAGGTCTCGTCCAAGACCGTATCCCGGGCCGAGGAACTCGAGCGGAGTGCGCAGCAGACGACGCTGGAAGTCCTGCGCAATGTCGAGGTCATGGAAGCACTCGGCATGCGCGACCGCATGGCCAGGCGTTGGCGCGGGCTGACCGACGAAAGCGACGAGGCGATCCGCAAGTCCAGCCACTCCATGGGCGCCTTTGCGGCATCGACGAAGGTCTTCCGCCTGTTCCTGCAATCGGCGATCCTCGGGCTCGGTGCCTATCTGTCCATCATCGGTGCATCGACGCCGGGGGCCATGATCGCCGCCTCGATCATCATGGGCCGCGCTATCACCCCGATCCAGTCCGTGGTCAGCCAGTGGCGGACCATCGTCATGGCCGCAACGGCCTGGCAGGCGCTCCGGCAGCAGATGGAAGCGGCGCAGGACGAACCCGATTCCATGGACCTGCCGCCCATCACGGGGCACCTCAAGCTCGAGAATGTCTATAGCGGCCCGCCCACCGTGCGCGAGAACACGCTGCGCGGAATCACCATGGAACTGGAGCCCGGCGACATGCTCGGCGTGCTCGGGCCGAGTGCGTCGGGCAAGTCGAGCCTCGGCCGCGTGATGCTCGGCCTGTGGCCGGTCCGCCATGGCGTCGTGCGCATCGATGGTGCCGACGTGCGGAACTATTCCCGCATCAAGCTCGGCCCGCAGGTCGGCTACATGCCCCAGCAGGTCGATCTCTTCGCAGGCAGCGTCATGGAGAATATCTGCCGCTTCGATCCCGAAGCCACACCGCAGGCCATCGTCGCCGCTGCGCAGGCCGCCGGCTGCCACCACCTCATCCTCGCCTTGCCGGATGGCTACAACACTCCGGTGGGCAATGGCGGGAGCTATCTCTCCGCCGGTCAGCGCCAGCGCATCGGGCTCGCCCGCGCGCTCTATGGCGAGCCGAACTTCATCATCCTCGACGAGCCGAACTCCAATCTCGACAATGCCGGCGACCAGGCACTTGCCAATGCCCTGCACGCGCTGAAGCAGCGGGGCGCGACCACGGTGATCATTGCCCACCGGCCGAACGCCATCGTGCACTGCACGAAACTGGCCGTGATCGAGAGCGGCGAGCTCAAGGCCTTCGGCTCACGCGACGAGATCCTGCCCAAGGTTCTGCCCAAGGGCGCTGTGCCGGGTGTCCGTCCGACCCAGCCCCTGCGGGCGGCGACGGCCAATGACGCCAAGTCGTGACCAGAGGCAATGGCGAGTATCGACAACAGGTGGGACCGCGCAGATGAGCCGCCGAAATATCTCTGTCAGACCGCTGTTTCTCGGCGGTTTCTTCATTATCGGGCTGGTGTTCGGCGGGCTCATTGCCTGGTCGGTCCTTGCCCCGTTCGAGGGGGCTGTCCTCGCCTCCGGCACCATCGCCGTCGAGGGCAACCGCAAGGCCGTGCAGCACCTTGAAGGCGGGATTGTCGCCGAGATCAATGTCCGTGAGGGTGATTATGTCGAGGCCGGCCAGGTGATCCTGCGGCTTGACGGAACAGCGACCCGGGCCCAGCTCGCCGCGCTGGAGTCGCGACTTGGCGAACTCGCCGCCCGGGAGGCGCGGCTGATGGCCGAGCAGGAGGGCAGCCGGGACCTGCAGATCCGGCCCGAACTGGCCGATCTTGCCGAGCGACCTTCGGTGCAGTCGAGCCTTGCCGGCCAGGCTTCGCTGCTCCGGGCGCGTGCAGAAAGCCGGGCATCGCAGGCGCGGATCATGCGCCAGCGGATGTCGCAACTGCAGACCCGGATCGAAGGCTCGATGAACGAGATCGATGCCAAACGCTCTGAACTCTCCCTCGTCGAACGGGAGGCGCAAAGCCTGCAGGGCCTGCGCGATGACGGGCTCGTGACCGAGACCCGCATGCTCGAGCTGGAACGGGCGCAATTCCGCCTGCGCGGGGAGCTCGAGGCGCTGAATTCGCAGATTGCGACGACGCGCGTGCAGATCGGCGAGACGGAGCTGGAACTGCGGCGCCTCGAAGCGGGGTTCCTTGAGGAAGTGGTCACCGAGCTGCGGGATGTGAAGGCGGAGATTGCCGAGCTCGCCGAACAGCGGGTGGCCGCGATCGACCGGCTGAAGCGGCTCGACATCATTGCCCCGACCGATGGCTATGCCATTGGTGTGCGCGCGCATACGGTTGGCGGCGTGATCTCGCCCTCCGATCCGGTGCTGTTCGTCGTGCCGGGCGATGACCGGCTGGTTGCCAAGATCCGGATCAGTCCGACCGATATCGACAAGGTCAATGTTGGCCAGGATGCGCGCCTGATCTTCTCGGCCTTCAACCAGAGGGAGTCGCCGGAAGTGAATGGAGCCGTCATCACCGTGTCCGCAGATGCGATCACCGACGAGGCGACCGGCATGCAGTTCTATGAGGCGATTGTCGAATGGCCGCGCGATACGTCCGAGGCGGCGCGGTTCGAACTGCTACCGGGCATGCCCGTCGATGCCATGGTCAAGACCGAGAGCCGGAACGTGCTGTCCTACCTGATCAAGCCGTTCCAGGACGCCATGAACAGGACCTTCCGCGAGTAGACCGCTCCCCACGGAGACATCGCCCGGACAGCCCCGGGCCTGTCCGGCCCCCCACGCATAATGGGATCGGGTCAGGCCAGGCCTGCTACGCAAGAATGTCCCAGTCATCTGCGCCCAGGTCATGGACGCCGGTTTCCGGGAGGCCCAAGTCGACGCCATGCAAGGCGTCCACATGCGCCCCGACCCGCACCGGAGACGCCCCGGCGGCGCCTTCGGGCAGCGGGCCGAGCTGCAATCCGGCCACGACCACCTCCCGGCTGGCGCTTTCGAAGCGGATCTCGACATCGCCCCTCACGAACACCGTGTCCTCGCCCTGCTGCGTGAAATCGGCCACTGCAGCGGCCACCGTCGCATAGCCGAAGCCCTCCAGCCGCACGGTCTCGCCGTCTGCGAAACCGGTCACGCGGTCGGCGCCGGCGTGCGCCGCATCGAACACGAAGGTGTCGAGCCCGGCCTGCCCCGACAGCGTGTCATTGCCGGGCCCGCCCGTGAGCGTATCATCGTCGCCGCCGCCATTCAGCGTGTCATGGCCTGCGCCCCCGTCGAGCCGGTCGATGCCCATGGCGCCATTGATCAGGTCGTTCCCCTGCTGGCCTTCGAGCAGGTCGTCGCCAGCCTGGCCTGACAGTTGGTCGTCATCGGCGCCCCCGCGAAGCAAATCGGCATCGCCGCCGCCGGACAGGACATCCCGGCCCCCGCCGCCAGCGAGCGTGTCGAGGCCCGCAGCGCCGGTCAGCACATCCGCCCCGTCGCCGCCTCTGAGATCGTCATCACCATCCGCGCCGGCCAGGTCATCATCACCGCCATCGCCCGAGGCGAAATCGTCGCCGGCGCCTGCCAGGAGGACATCCGCCCCATCCCCACCGCGGAGGTCATCCTCGCCCAGCGCGCCGTAGAGCGCGTCAGCCCCGGTGCCACCCTCGATCATGTCATCGCCCGAGGCCCCGCGAAGCGCGTCATCGCCCTCGCCGCCGACCAGCGTGTCGTCGTCGGCGCCACCCATCAGGCTGTCATGGCCATTGTCGCCCTCGAGCTGGTCGACCCCGCTGCCGCCCTTGAGCGTGTCGTGGCCCGGGCCGCCGGAGAGCTGGTCGTCGCCGCCCGAGCCGAGCAGGCTGTCGGCGCCCTGTTCGCCCCGGCCGACATCGTCACCGGCACCGGCATTCACCGTATCATTCCCCCGGCCGCCGGTGATGTCGTCAGCACCGCTGCCGCCATTCAGGAGGTCGGCATTCGCGCTGCCGAAGATCTTGTCATCGCCGTCCCCGCCGAGCAGGCTGAACCGGTCGGCTCCGCTTACCGCATCGGCCGACAGCCAGTCATTGCCGGCGCCGCCCTGGCCGATATCGGTGCCGCCGGAAAGGAACAGCGTGTCGTCGCCGCTCCCGCCGCGCAGCTCGTCATCATCCGGCGCGCCCGGACCCGTGGTGCCCCCGTCCGCCACCAGCGTGTCATTTCCGGCGCTGCCGAGGAGGAGGTCGTTTCCGGATCCGCCCAGAAGTGCGTCGTCGCCGCCGCTGCCGGACAGGGTGTCGGCCTTGCCGGACCCGATGATGCGCTCGATACCGGTGAGGCGGTCGGTGCCGCCCCAGCCATCGCTCGCGGTCCCGGCTGCAAGATCGACAACGACCCCGCCGCCGGCGTCATCATAGGAGGCCGTGTCGCGGCCGCCG
>CAZDMQ010000095.1:0-9084 GCA_964506685.1 uncultured Hyphomonadaceae bacterium
CACGGCGTCGGGCGGCACCGGATCGTTCATGACCGAGCCCTCGGGCGCCTTGCTGCCGGTCGACTTCGCGAGGAGGAGATAGTGGCGGCGATCGATCTCGCCGGCATTGAAGGCGATCCTCGCCGACCGCTCCATCGGCTGCCCTTTCGCCTCGACCAGCCTCTGGACCTCGTTGGTCCAGCGGTCGTTGGACATGCCGAGGAGGTGTTCGCGGATGTCCTCGTCGAACACCAGCCACTCGCGCAGGCCCTTTCGCCCGCCGCCGACCTTGGGCACCAGGGCCTGGGTTACGATCACGCGCAGGGTTTCCATCAGCGCATAGGACCGTTCGGTGCGTTCGGCCGGCTCGAACACCGACATCATGCGGCGGATGGTGGCCGCGACACCGGTGGTGTGGACGGTGGCATAGACCGCGTGACCGGTCTGACCCGCCTCGATCGCCGCCGCCACGGTCTCGCGGTCGCGGGCCTCGCCGACCAGGATCACCTCGGGCTTGCGGCGGAGCGCGTTGCGCACCCCGGCGGCGAAGCTCGGCAGGTGGCGCGGGATCTCGGTCTGGGAGACCAGGCTCTTCGGGCTGGTGATGGTGTCGTAGACATATTCGATCGGCGCCTCGTAGGTGAGCAGCTTGCCGCAGCCCTCCTCGCGCTCGATCAACAGCCGGTTGCCGGCGGCGAGCAGGGTCGACTTGCCCGACCCGGTCGGCCCGGTGATCAGGACCAGGCCCTGGCGCGGCGCCCAATGCTCGACCAGGTCGGCCTCGATGCCGAGTTGATCCAGGGTCGGCGGCGTGGTCGGCAGCGAGCGCATGGTGATCTGCACGGCGTCGCGCCCGCGCGAGAGGATCGCCGTGATGTTCACGCGAAAGCGGATGCGGGTGTAGCGGTCCGGGCGGATCTCGTAGGAAAGGTCGAGATCGGTGCCCGACGCGAGCTTGGCGGCGGCTTCGGCCCCGTAAATCTTGGTGAGGAAGACCACCATGTCGGCGCTGTCGACCGGACGCTTGGTGACCGGCTTGATCCCACCGTCGATTTCGCAATAGACGGGCCGGTCGGTCTGGATGGTGACGTCCGACGTGCCCTTGGCGACGCACCACGACAGGAGCGGGTCGATGGTCTCCTCGTTGAGTCGGGGCGGCTCGTCCGGCCAGGTCTCGACACCGGGGGGGATCAGATCTTCGGCGGCACTCATCTCGGCAGTCTCCCGGACAGGGCCCCCCCGACGGCGGAAGGAGGGCGGCGGAAGGAGGGCGGCGCCGAGCATGGCGGCCGAGCGCTGAAGGAGCGGTAAACCCGCCTTGGAAGAATGGGAAAGGGGGCCGCGCCTGCCCGCCGGGCTCAGCGCTCGCCGGTCTTAGCGCTCGCCGGGCACCCGCAGATGGGGGATGTTCGGCCGCTCGGCCGGCGCCCAGATGCCGCCCTGGGGCTGCAGCGAGGACGGCCCGGTGATGCGCAGGCCCCGGTCGCCGACCCGCATCTCCGACCCGCCGCCGGTGATGCCGCGGTCCTCTTCCAGGACGAAGGGCGGCGAGACCATCGCCTGGGCGACCAGGCGGCGATAGCGGACCATGCCGGTGAAGTCGCGCACCATGCGGTCGACATCGGCCTGGAAGATCTCGTCGGCCTGGGCGATGCCGGCATCCCAGCCCTGGGCCACCCATTCACGCCAGCGTTCCCGCTCTTGCGCATTCTCCGGCAGGAGCAGGGCCGGCGGCGGGGTGATGTCGCCGTAGTCGCGTTCGAGATAGCTGCGCCAGTCACGCGGGGCGGCGACGATGCGCGCCGGCTCGGTGATCTGCAGGATCTGGTCGGCGACGGCGGCGCTCTGGCCGGCTTCCTCGACCAGGATCGCATCGAAGCTTTCGGAGATCACCGGCGGTTCCAGCAGGAGGCCGGACGGCCCCGGGATGAGGAGCCGGCGGAAGTCGAAGATGCGGCTCAGATAGTCGGACTGGGCATCGAGCCGGGCGCGGATCTGGAAGGTCCGGTTGGCGAGCCCGCCGCGCGCGCCGTAGGAGAGGGCCGCCTCCCGCAAGGCTTCGACGCGGATCTCGAGGCCGGTGGTCGAGAAGTCGTCCTCCGCGACGATCTCCTGAAGGGTCTCGAGCGGCGGCGGCGGTTCCTGGGCGCCGGCCAGGGACGGCGCCAGAACCGCAGCCAGGGCGCTGAAACAGAGGGCGGCGGTCGGCGAAGACCGCCCATTCGACCTGTTATTCGACCAGCTTGGCATCCTCATAGCGCAGCTCCACCCGCTGGCGTCGACTGTCGACCAGGACCGTTGCCCGGGTGCCGACCTGGAGGCCGACATCGCGCAGGACCTCGATGATCGGCACCTGCTCGACATTCAGATTGACGATGACCGGGGTCGGCGGGCTGTTGCCGATCGCCCCGAAGGAATAGCGCGCGCGCTCGGCCAGACGCTGGGCGATCGGCTCGACCGGGCCGACCCAGCTGAGCGTGATCGGCTGGCGCATGTCGGGGGAGGCGTTGACGATCGGGGCGAGATCGGCCCCCGGCGTGCGCACCTGTTCGATCGAGGCGAGCTGGTCGAGGGCGGTCGACGCCCGTTCGGCCGCTTCGGCGAGACGCAGCGATATCGGGTCGGGGGTGGCGATCACCCGCGGCGAGGGGGTGGCCGGCAGCCATGGCAGCCAGTCGCCGCCGCGCGGCTCGCCACAGGCGGCCATGAGCGCGCCCGCCAGCATGGGGAGCATGATCGTCTGAAACTTGAGCGTTGTCGGACGGGTCATGGCACTCGGGCTTGATGCCTGGGGCTGCCGCTGCCTGGGGGCCGTCGTCCGGTCCCATGCGGCGGGGTTTCTATAGTACGCCCGGGAAAGCGAAGGCAATCGGCCTCGTGTCGCGAACCCGGCCCCGCCGTTGCGAAGTTGCCACGCTCGGGCCCGTCACCCCGGATCTCGCAGCCGGGTCAGGGCCGAACCAGGCCGAGCCGGCGCATCTCGCGCACGACCTTGTCGGCATAGCGCGTCCCGATGCCCGGAGTCGCCGAATGGTAGCGGGCGATGGCACGGTAGAGGTGGTCGGTGCGGTCCATCTGGCGACGCAGGATCCACGCCCCGACGGTGATGTTGAGGCAGCCGTCGTCGCGCACCATGCGCCGGGCCGTCGCCTTGTCGGTGTTCCAGTGGCCGGCCAGCTCCTCGAGCCAGACCGTGTTGATCTGCATCGGCCCGAGGTCGTAGGTGCCGTTGCCGTTCGGGCCGACCTCCTGGCCGACCTTGCCGCCCTCGACCTTGAGGATGCCGACCAGGACCGCGGGCGGCACCTGGTAGGCCTGGGCCGCCATCATCAGGCAGGCGGCGAAGACCGATCCAGTCATGGCGTTTCGTCTCCCTTTCCTGAAGTGTGCGTTCGCGCGGGTGTGGGATCGGGCGGAAGCCCGGTCCGGTCAAGCTTTCGGATCCGCGATCACCGCATCGTCGGGTATGTCGAGATGGCGGGCGACGGCACCGAGCATGCGCAGGCGCAGATCGAAGGCCTGCCACACCGGCTCCATCGGCATGCGGTTGTCATGGGCGCGGCCATAGGCGGCGAGCGCGTCCGGGTCCATCGCCAGCAGCCGGTCCATCTCGGCGTAGTGGCATTCGGCGTAGAGCTCGGCCGCCGCCTGCAGGAGGCCCTGGCGCAGCTGGCCGCGGGCGTCGGCGGTCGCCTGGTCGCCGGCGAGATCGGCGACCAGGGAGGCCACCGTCTCGACCAGGCGGCGCGCGATGTCGACGATCAGTGCTTCTTCCTCATGGCCGAAGGCGAAGCGGCCGACCGCCCCCACCACCGGGGTCATCGCATCGATCAGCTTCAGGCGTGCGGCGGTCGCGGCATCCGCGTCGGCGGCGTCGTCCGGGGCATCCGCGGCGGGGCTGGCAAGCTCGGCGATGTCGGCGGCGGCCGCGCCGATCCAGGCGACGTCGCCCTCCGACAAGGTCTCGCCGGTCGCCCGGTACTGGGCGGCGACGATGTGGGTCGCGGTCACCGCCGCCGACCAGCGGACCCAGTCGTTGTCGCCGCGATCGGCCGCCCCGATCTTCTCCGCGACGGTGCGGGCGACGGTCAGGGTGGAGGCGACCAGGTCCTTCAGGCGATCGGCATCGGCCGCCGTGTCGGCGCCGTCGGCGGCCTCGTCGCGGAGGTCGGTGAGGGCGGCGATCAGCGGCCCCGCGATCCACTGGAACGCGGCGAGCCGGGCCTTCAAGGTGTGATCGAGCGGTCGGTCGGTCATGGTCGGCCCTGGTGGTCGCTGCCGGGTCGCTTTCAAGGTCCTGTCATCGACGGGCAGCGATGAGGACGATCTCCGTCGGCTGGCCCAGCGGACCGCTGTTTAGCCGATTTCCGGGGCGAGGACGAGGTCCTCGCGGACGGTCGTCGACCGGATGCCGGCGGGTTGCGGCAGCGGCCGGCCTCAGCCCGGTTCCGGGGCCTGGAAGATGCGGGTGCGCAGGGTCGGTGCGGTCTGGTGGATACGCCGGCAGCGGAAGATGTAGTCGACATGGCGGTCGATGTAGTCGGCGGCCAGGACGACATGTTCGAGATCGGCCGTCGAACAGAAGGTCTCCGCCTGGCGTTCGGCGACGATGCGGGCCTCTTGGGTCGTGTAGGGCCGGTAGAAGGCGTGCCAGTTGCCGCGATAGCTCTGGATCGGGACGGTCGCCAGATAGGTGTCCGGCTCGATCTCGTCGATGGTGATCCTGGGCGGCGGCTGGTAGCAGCCGGCGAGGAACAGGACGGCAAGGGCGGCAAGGATCGCCCCCGGGCGCGGGGCGAGGCGGCGGCCGATCATCGCGTAACTCCCGTCATGACAGCCCTCGATGGCGTCTCGTTATGGTTAATACGATACGACAGGTACATATGAAGCACACGGTTTGCGCCATATGGACCCCATGAACCGTCAAGAGAACATGAACCGTCAAGAGAACCGGCGGCCGAATGGCTGCGCAGGAAAGGTAAGGTTGGTCGGACGGCAAGGCCCCCGCCCAGCCCGAGCCGGCGCCAATTATCCCCAGCAATCCACAAAGAAAAGGTTATGTCGGGAACGGCCGCTCCGGCCCCGCGCAGAAAAGGTAAGGCCGGCCACGCCGAAAAGGTAAGAACGGCCGCGCAGGAAAGGTTTGGTCGGCCGGACTTATCCACGCAGAAAAGGTAGGCCATCCGATATAGATATATATCCTATATCTTCCTCTATAGGGCCGGGTTGCAGAAGCGCTATGAGTATCGCGTCAAAGGCGATGCTGGTAAGCGATGCTGGGCAGGGCGGCGACCGCCGCCGGTGATCGCGGCCGGTGAGCGCCCCGATGCGTGCACCGATGCGTGCACCGATGCGTGCACCGGGGCGCTGCCCGAGTCTCCCCGATCGGGTGCAGGATCTGCGCAGAAAAGGTAAGCTTATCAACGCTGGCAACGGCTTAGGCGCGATCCGTCAGCCGTTTTGTCAACGTCGCCGGCCAACCGATGCGATGAAGCAACAGATCCTTACCTTTTCTGCGCAACGGCGTTCCGGACGCCACGCAGGCCGACCAAGGCATTGAATAAGAAGGGTGATTTCCGAAGCACTCCGGCATCGACCTTACCTTTCCTGCGCAGGGCCGCGGAACAGGCGGCGCGAAGCTTACCTTTCCTGCGTGAAATCGGTGACTGGCCCGATCGCAGCGGCGGTTGCCGCGCTGGCTCGGCGTCCTCGGCTCCTGGCAAGGTTCGGCCACGTCAACCGCTGACCCCACCGGAAGCCCGCCATGGCCAGCATCCACAGCCAGCTCGAACTGTTCGGGCTCGAGAAGACCCTCTCTGAAGCCCGCGCCGACGGTGTCGGGGCGCGGGAGATCGCCCGGATCGAGGCGGCCTACACGGCGCTCTGCCGCGACGAGGATTCGATCTCCTTCCTCCATTCCGGCTTCTGCATGGCCGCCCTCCCCCACCGGAAGCCGAAGGACGACCACCAGATCTGGGTGCGGTCGAACGGCCGCTTCCATCTCGCCATCAAGCCCGGCGGCTACATCCGCGACGGTAAGTGGGAAACCGTCGGCATCCCGTTCGGCGCCAAGGCCCGGCTGATCATGGTCTGGCTGCAGACCGAGGGGATGAAGGGGCGCGTGGTGCCGATGGGGCAGTCGATGTCGGCCTGGATGCGCTCGCTCGGCCTCCAGGTCACCGGCGGCGAGAAGGGAACGATCCGCCCCATGCGCGAACAGGCCCTCCGCCTGTCGCGGGCGGAAATCACCATGCAGTGGGACGGCGAGGCCGACGACGGCGCGATCATCCGCGACCAGCGCCTGGTCGAGGGCCTGCATCTGTGGGCGAGCGACCCGAGCGAACGGCACTGGCCGGAGGCGGTCTATCTCTCCAACGAGTTCCATGAGCACCTGCGCGAACACGCGGTCCCCCTCGCCGATCAGGCGATCGCCTATCTCAAGGGCTCGTCCCTCGCCCTCGATCTCTATGTCTGGTTCGCCCATCGCCTGCCCCGCCTCGACAGCCCTGTCACGGTGTCCTGGCGTCAGCTTCAGATGCAGTTCGGCTCCGACGTCGCCCAGCTCTACAACCTCGCCTCCAAAATCCGGGACACCCTGCCCGACGTGCTCGCCGTCTATCCCGACGCGAAGGTGGAAACCAGCCGCCACGGCCTCATCCTCAAGCCGTCGAAGCCGGCGGTTCCGGGCAACCGGATCGCATTCGGCGGGCGCCACCGGTTCAAGCTTTTGGAAAGGCCCGCGGCGTTAACACCGGGGGCGGACAAGGGCCCGATCATTGACGTCTGAACAGCCCTGATCCGACCCGGCCGAAGGTCCTCTGAGTTCAAGTGGCCGGGTTCAACCTGGCTGGGTTCAACCTGGCTGGGCTCAACCTGGCTGGGCTGGTGTCGAGAACCCGGCATACCGATCAGGAGAACGAGGGATGCTGACACGGCTGGGACTGGGAGCTCTCACCGCCTTTGGTCTGACCGTCGGGCCTGCGCTGGCGCAGGGCGTCACGCCGGATGCAGCCGCCCAACAGCGGATCGAGGACGTCCCCGGCCTCGAACTCCTCCAGGAGACCGGCTGGTCGTTCGTGCCGCTCGGCTTCCGCCACGGCCTTTACGGTTGGGTCGGGGTCAACGGCGATCAGCGCCAGTTCTTCTATTCCACGCCCGGCGGCGAAGGCGTTGTGGTCGGTCTGCTCTACGGCCCGACCGGCGAACTTGTGACGCGCGATCAGGCGCAAGCGGTCCGTGACCGGATCCCCGGCCTGGAAGACGGCGAGGATCCGGTCGGCCGGCAGCTCTGGGAAGAGCTAGAGGCAAGCTCCTGGGTCGAGCTCGGCCTTGGCGGCGGGCCGCTCGTTTATCTGGTCATCGATCCGTTGTGCGAGCCCTGCGTCGACTACTGGCGCGACCTCCACGACCCCCATGTGCTCGACGGGAAGTTCACCGTGCGGCTCATCCTGGTCGGCCTCCTGGGCGAGGAGAGCACGGCGGCGGCAGCCCGCCTGCTCGGCGATCCGGCACCGGTCGCCGCCTGGATCGGCTTCGCCGGGGGCTTCGGTGATCCGGACGCGGCGGTGCCGGAGGCCGGGCGGACGGCCGTTGCCGCCAACACGAGCCTGGTGGCCCGCTGGGAGCTGCCCGAACTGCCGCTCGCGGCTTACGAGGACGCGGAGAAGACGGTTCAGGTGGTGTTGGGTCTGCCCGACGACATAGCGGGCCTGATCGGCGCGATCGAGGCCGGCGCGGGCGAATAGACCGTCCTGGTTCATACGGTATAACGGTTGATATCATAACCTTGGTGCGTACCGTTTTCCTGTGCTAGGAACGTTTCCGGGCGAGGTTCCGGGAGCACCGGTGATGACGGCGCGGATCGTAGCAGTCACCAATCAGAAGGGCGGCAGCGGCAAGACCACGGTCGCCATGGTTCTCGCCGGCACCTGGGGCCGGCGCGGCCGGCGCGTGATGGTGATCGACGCCGACGCGCAAGGCACGGCGACCCAGTACGCCGCCTCGGCCCCCGACGACCGTCCGTTCCCGGCCTCGGTCTCCGGCCTCTCGGCCGCCGGTGACAAGATCCACCGCGAGATCCGAAAGCATGTGGAGGACTACGACGTCATCGTCGTCGACTGCCCGCCGTCGGTCGATGCGGTGACACCGCAGTCGGCCTTGCTCGTTGCCGATCTCGCCCTGATCCCGGTCGTCCCGTCGCCGGCGGACCTGTGGGCCGCGGTCGGCACACGCCAGTTGATCGAGCGTATCGGCGTCATCAACCAGACGCTGGCGAGCCGCCTCGTGATCAATGCCTCCCAGCCGCAGATACGCCTGACCCGCGCGGTGATCGACGAGCTCGACGATTTCGGGATCGAGCGCCTGCCGGCGACGCTCGCCAGCCGCACGGCGTTCCGCCAGGCGATGGCGCTGGGCCTCGCGATCCAGGACCTGGGCTCGGCGGCGAAGGCGGCGGCCGAGGAGGCGGAAGCCCTGGCCGATGCGGTCGATGCCGTCCTCGCACAACCGGCCGGCATGGAGGCGAGCGATGTCGCGTAAGCCCGACACCCGGAAGTCCCCGGCCCGCAAGGGCGAGGCGCGGACCGGCGATCTCGGGCGGGCACTCAGCCGGTCGGTGGCACTGGTGGCGAGCCGTGCCGCTGATGACCGGTTCGCCGCCGACAGATTTGCCAAGGCCGATGCCTATCTCGAGGAGACGGCAGCACCCCCGATCGCGCCCAATGCGCCCGCCGCCGCAGATGGTCCGCCGGCGGTGCCGGCCCGCGCCAAGGTCGTGCGCGACACCTTCAGCTTCCCCCAAGACGACTATCAGCTGATCAAGGCGATCCAGGACCGCTTGATCGGCGCCGGGGTGGTCGCGACCAAGAGCGAGGTCCTGCGCCTCGGCCTGCGCACGCTCGAGCAGTTGGAAACGCGCGCGCTGACCGACGGCTTCGGCCAGATCAAGAAGCTGAAACCCGGCCGGCCCCGTCAGCAGAGCTGACCCTCTTATACCGCCTCTCATTGATCAGAACCGATGAGCCCTGCGGGCGGAGGGGCCGGACGGGGCTATCGGACGGTTTGAAAAACCTGCGTTGTAAGGGGCAAATCATGGGAGTCTGGGCT
>CAZDMQ010000096.1:0-8895 GCA_964506685.1 uncultured Hyphomonadaceae bacterium
AGAATTCCATCGACAGCGCCACCCTGATGAACAAGGCGCTGGAATTCATCGAGGCCAGCTATCTCTTCGGCATTGACGAGCAACAGATTGATGTCGTCGTGCATCCGCAGTCGATCATCCACGGTATGGCGCACTACATCGACGGCTCGGTGCTGGCCCAGCTCAGCATGCCGGACATGCGCACGCCGATTGCCTATGCGCTGGCCTGGCCAGGCCGTGTCGGGACCGGCGTCGAACGGCTCGACCTGGCCCGTATCGGTGCACTGACTTTCGAACCGGTCGACGATGCCCGCTTTCCCGCTGTGGGCTATGCCCGCCATGCCAGCCGCTCTGGCAACGCGGCCGCGACATTGTTAAATAGCGCTAATGAAGCAGCCGTGGCTGCATTTATCGCAGGCGAATGCGGATTTCTCGACATAAGCTGGGTCGTCGGCGAGGTGCTTGAGCGTTATGCCGATACGGAATTCAGCGGTATGGCGTGCGACACACTGGACGAGGTGATGTATCTCGACCAGGCCGGCAGACGATTGGCGGCAGACTTGCTTGGGGGAGCGGTCACACGCTGAGGAGGGAAGACATTGGACAGCTTGCTCGCACAGGGCCCCCTATTCGTATTCAGCCTGATCTTCATGCTGGGCATCGTTGTCGTGATCCATGAGCTGGGCCATTATCTGGTCGGTCGCTGGTTCGGCGCGGCGGCAGAGAGTTTCTCGGTCGGTTTCGGCAAGCCAATCGTCGAACGCCGGGACCGCAACGGCACCCGCTGGCGGATCAACCGCATCCCCTTCGGCGGCTTCGTGGCCTTCGTTGCCAATCCGGAACATTTCCGCGAGATGGCAGACCCGCCGAGCGGCAAGGCGATCAGCGAGGTGCCCCTCGGGGGCCGGTCGCTGATCATGCTGGCCGGTCCGGCGGCGAATTTCCTGCTCGCCATCCTGATCTTCACACTGATCTTTCTCGTCAATGGCGAAGCGCGCCAGGCAGTCTCGATCGCATCGGTCAGTCCGGGCAGCCCGGCCGAACAGGCCGGCCTAATGGCGGGGGACCGGTTCGTCGAGGTCGATGGCAGCGCGGTGGAGAATATCCGCAGCGTGCTGGTGCCGATCCAGCTCGGCTCGGGGCGACAGATCCCGGTAGACGTCGACCGCGGCGGGGTGCCGGTCAGCCTGACCCTGGTGCCGGAACGGGTCGTGCGCGACAATGGCATCGGCCAGAAACAGGCGCTGGGTACCATCGGCGTCCGGCTCGACCCCAGGCCCCTGCCGCCCAGGCAATTCAATCCGGCCACGGCACTCGTCGCGGGCGTGACCGAGACCGGCGAGACGATCTCACTGTCGGTCCACCTGCTGGGTCGGATCGTCACGGGTCAGGAGCCGCTGAACCAGTTGTCCGGACCTGTTGGCATCGGCGACGTCACCCGCCGTGTCGTGACCCAGACCATTGGCGCCGACCATCTTACGGTTGGCGAGCGGCTGCTCAGCGGAGCGCTGTTCATCCTCCAGCTCTGCGCGCTGGTCTCGGTCGGGATCGGCCTGTTCAACCTCCTGCCGCTGCCGGTGCTCGATGGCGGCCATCTCGTCTTCAATGCATATGAGGCTATCGCTGGAAAAGCCGTGCCGGAGAAAGTACAGGAGGCGAGCCTTACGGTTGGTCTGGTCCTGCTCATGGGAATCGCGGCCATTGTGACCTGGGGCGATATTGTCGAGACCGGGGTCTTCGCATCAAGCGGCAGCTAGGCTCCCGGCGCACTGCCAGCGTCTCGTCACAAACCGGAGGGTTGAGTATGCGGTCTATCCTGTCAGCGACGGCACTTGCCACGGCGTTCGTGCTGGTCCCCCAACTGGGCACCACCGGTATCGCTGTGGCCCAGCAGGACCCTCTCGCCGGCACGATCCGCTCCATCGAGGTCGAGGGCAACCGCCGCATCGAGGCGCGAACGGTGGAGTCCTACCTGCTGCTCGAACCGGGCGACCCGTTCGATCCCCAGCGCATCGACCTCTCACTGAAAACACTGTTCGCCACGGGCCTGTTCACTGACGTGGCGATCGACCGGCAGGGTTCGGATCTCATCGTCCGGGTCGTCGAGAACCCGATCATCAACCGCGTCCTGTTCGAGGGCAACCGCGCGCTCGACGACGAAAAGCTACGCGAGGAGATCCAGGCGGCGCCGCGCGGCATCTTCACGGCCGCCCGCGTGCAGGCCGATGTCCAGCGTGTGCTTGAACTCTATCGCCAGGCCGGCCGCTTCTCGGCGACCGTCGAGCCTGAGTACAAGCCGCTGGACCAGAACCGGGTCGATCTCATCTTCAAGATCACCGAAGGCCCGGTGACCGGCGTCCGGGCGATCAACTTCATCGGCAACGGGGCCTATTCGGACAGCCGGTTGCGGCGAGAGATCGTGACCAAGCAGAGCCGTCTGTGGCGCTTCTTCAGCTCGAACGACAATTACGATCCCGGCCGGCTGGAGTTCGACCGTGAGCAACTCCGCCAGTTCTACCAGAACAATGGCTATTACGATTTCCGCGTCGTCTCCGCCGTCGCTGATCTGACCCCCGACCGGGAAGACTTCTATATCACCTTCACGATTGAAGAGGGTGAACAATACAGCTTTGGCGAGGTCCGCGTCGAAACCGCCCTGGACAAGCTGGACGAGGACGCGCTGACCCGCGCAGTCCCGATCGAGGCCGGCGAACTCTATCGCGGCAACCGGATCGAGGACACGATCGACGCGCTGACCTTCGCCGCCGGCGTCTCGGGCTATGCCTTCGTTGATATCCGCCCGCAGATCTCGGCCAATCCCGAGACCAATACGGTCGATGTCGTCTTCGCCATAGACGAGGGGCCAAGGGTCTATGTCGAGAGGATCGACATTGTCGGAAACACCCGCACGCTCGACCGGGTGATCCGGCGCGAGCTGCGCTTCGTCGAAGGCGACGCGTTCAACCGTGTCCTGCTCGACCGGTCGCGTAACCGGGTACGGTCGCTCGGCTTCTTCGGGCAGGTGGAGATCACCGAGACACCCGGCTCGACCGCCGACCGGACAGTGGTCGAGGTCAAGGTCGAGGAACAGCCGACAGGGGAGCTGTCCTTTGCGGCGGGGTTCTCCTCGGTCGAGAACTTCCTGCTCGACTTCTCCGTGGTGCAGCGGAACCTGCGTGGTGCCGGCCAGTCGGCAGTCGGCCGGGTGTCGCTGTCCGATACCCGCCAGACCGTGGACCTGCGCTTCACCGAGCCGCGCTTCCTCGACCGCAACCTCGCTGCAGGGATCGACGTCTTTGCCACACGGACCGACTTTCTCGAATTCGCCGACTTCGAAAGCCAGACCATCGGGGCGGGTCTCCGCGTCGGCTTTCCTCTCACCGAGCGGACCAATCTCGGGCTGCGCTACCGGCTGCAGAGTGACGAGCTGACACTCGCCGGCAACGTGTTGATCGATGATGAGGGCACGGTGTTTCCGACCGCCTTCGGCTCGAATATCACCGAGGAGACCAATCCCGATCCCGAGCAGTTCACTGTCGTCGGAGCGTGTGATGACGCTGTCCGGCTCGGCCGTGACCCCAATTGCGAGGAGCGCGGGCTGTCATCCATTCTTGGCTATACCTTCAACTGGGACCGGCGGAACGATCCCCTGATCCCGACGGGCGGCTTCGATTTCAGTTTCAGCCAGGATGTCGCCGGTCTCGGCGGGGACGTGCAGTATCTCGAAACCGAGGCGACCGGTGCATGGTACAAGGGCCTGTGGGGCGGTCTGCGCTTCAGCCAGCGCCTCTCGGGCGGCTATATCTTCCCCTGGGGCGATGATGAAAGTGTCCGGATCAACAATCGCTTCTTCCGGGGCGGCACCTCGTTCCGGGGCTTCGACGTTGCCGGACTCGGCCCGCGGTTCATCATCCAGATCGTGGATGAGAATGGCGAGGAGATTGACTACTTCCGCGGCCAGTCGCAGGGCGGCAAGATCTATTACCAGTCGACCAGCGAACTCGAAGTCCCCAATTTCCTGCCCGAGGAATACGGCGTCCGGACCTCCCTGTTCCTCGAAGCCGGCTCGCTCGGCGAACTCGACGATGTCGCCAAGCGCAACGGTGCAGGCGAGCTGAACCGGTTCATCGAGCTGGAAGACGGCTCGACGCGGATCGAATTCATCGATGACGGGCTGGGTCTTCGGGCGGCAGCGGGTCTCAGTGTCGCATGGCGGTCACCATTTGGCCCTATTCGTTTCGACTTCTCGCAGATATTGCGGAAGGAACGCTACGACGAAACCCAGAGCTTCCGTTTCTCGACCTCCACCAGTTTCTAGCCCCCAGGAGAAGACCATGTTCCATATCAAGCAGCTTCGCGCTGCACTGGCGATGCTTGTCGCGTTGACAGTGCTGGCGCCCCTCGCACTCGCCCAGACCAAGGTGATCGTGATCGACCAGGCGCGCATCGAGGCCGAGAGCAAGGCCGGTCAGAGCCTGCGAACGGCGCTGACCACGATCGAGAGCCAGATGCAGAACGAGATGGCGCCCTTGGCCACGGCCTTCCAGTCGGCGCAGTCCGCCCTGCAGGCAAAGGCGGCCAACAAGACAGCCGAGGACATCCAGGCCGACACGGCCCTGCAGGAGGAAGCCAAGTCGTTGCAGGCCGAAGCGGCCAGGATTTCCCGCGAACGCGACGTGCGGGCCGCGGAACTGCGGATGACGACACGCAAGGCGAGCGCCGCCTATCGTGATGCACTGAAACCGGTGCTGGACCAGGTGATGGCCGAGGAGCAGGCCGATATCATGGTCGATGCCAGCCAGATCGTGCTGGCCGGCGATGGCGTGGATGTCACAGACAAGGTGATTGCCAAGCTTGATGCTGCGGCGCCAACCATCTCGGTGACGCGCGAACGGATGCCGCAGAACCAGGCCGGTACGCCCGCGCAGTAATCGCCTGCAGGCAGGAAAGGGGCAGCTGTCATGGCCGTGGATAGCAGGTTCTACACCTCGGCGGGGGCTGAGACGGTGGCTGCCTGGGCAAGCGCGGCCGGAGCGGAGCTTCGCGGCAGCGGCGAGGGGGTCATCACCGGGATCGGTGCAGCCGCCAGTGCGCTCGCCGGCGAAGCCTGCTTCCTTGAAGGCGAGGACAAGGGGGGCGAGCCAGTCTCGCCGCAGGCGGCGGCCTGCTTTGTCCGGGAAGACCAGGCCGGTCGGCTGCCCGAAAGCGTGGCGGCGCTTATCCACCCGGCGCCGCGCCGGGCCTTCTTCGGGGTGGCCAGTCGTCACTTCGCGCTGAAGACGCTCGGCGCGCAGGTCGCCATGATCCATCCCGATGCCGCAGTTCATCCGGATGCGCGGATCGGGCCGGGCGTGGTCATTGGCCCCGGTGCGGCGGTCGGGGCGCGGACCGAGATCGGCGCCCATGCGGTGATCGGGCCCGGCGTACAGGTCGGCATGGACGGCCGGATCGGTCCGCACGCCTCGATCCAATGCGCGCTGATCGGCAATCATGTCACCCTCTCGGCGGGGGTGCGGATCGGCGAGGCGGGCTTCGGTGTGATGCCCGGCGAAACGGGTGCCGAGGATATCCCGCATTTCGGCCGGGTCATCCTGCAGGATCATGTCAGCCTCGGCGCCAATACCTGCGTTGATCGCGGCGCCTTCGATGACACAGTGATCGGCGAGTCCACCAAGATCGACAATTTCTGCCAGATTGCCCACAACTGCCAGATCGGACGGAATGTGCTGATTGCCGCCTTCGCCGGGATTTCCGGGAGCGTGACCCTTGGCGATGGCGTGATGCTCGGCGGCCGGGTCGGCATTGCCGACCACGTCAACGTGGGACCAGGTGCGCAGCTGGCCGCATCTGCCGGAATCTTTCGCGATATTCCCGCCGGTGAGATCTGGGGCGGAACGCCGGGACGGCCGATCCGCCAGTGGATGCGCGAGATCGCGTGGCTGCAGAAACAGGTGGCGCCGAAAAAGAAGACGACATGAGCGTGACCATCCATCCCCTTGCCCATGTCGAGCCGGGCGCTGAACTTGGCGAGGGGACAACTGTCGGCCCCTTCGGTCACGTCGGCCGGCATGCGGTGATCGGTGCGAATGCAACGCTTCATCCCCATGCCAGCGTGCTGGGCCATACCCGGCTGGGAGAGGGGTGCGTGGTTCATGCCCATGCCGTGCTCGGCGGTCCGCCGCAGGTGGTCGGATACGAGCCCGATGCCGCTTCGCAGCTGGAGATCGGTGCGCGTACCGTGTTCCGGGAGTTCTCTAGCGCCCATACCGGCACTCCCCGCCATGGCGGCGTCACCCGGATCGGTTCGGATTGCTTCATCATGAGCAATTCGCATATCGGTCACGACTGCCAGATCGGCGATCACTGCGTGATTGCGACGGCGGTCGCGGTCGGCGGCCATGTCACGCTTGGCGATCATGTCTGGATCGGCGGGCTGGTAGCGGTCCACCAGTTCACACAGGTCGGCCAGCACGCATTCATTGCCGGCGGAGCCATCCTCGTCGGGGACGTGATCCCCTTCGGCACGGTGGTCGGCAATCGGGCGGTGCTGGCCGGCCTGAACGTGAAGGGGCTCTCGCGCCGCGGCTTCGACCGCCCACGGCTGCGCGCAATGCGTCGCGGATACAAGGCCATCTTCGACAGTCCAGGCCCCTTCGCGGAGGCCGTGGCGGCTGCGAAGTCCGACTTCGCCGGGCAGGCCGACGTGGAGGCGATCATCGCGTTCATCGAGCAGGACCGGCCGCGTCCGTTGTGCCTTCCGGACCGGTCATGAGTACTGCGCCTCTGGGGATCATTGCCGGGCTGGGCGAGCTGCCGGTCGCGATTGCCGAGCAACGCACCGGTGCCGGACGTCCGGTCTTCGTGCTGCGGGTGGCCGGCTTCGAGGAGCCACGGCTGGCCGCATATCCGGGCGCGGTGGTCGGTTTCGGCGAAGTCGGCCGGCAGCTCGCCCTGTTGAAAGCGGCTGGCTGCGAGGAAATCGTGTTCGCAGGGATCGTCAAGCGGCCCGACTTCTCGGCGCTGAAGCTCGACTTCAGGGGCGCGCGACTGCTGCCGAAGGTGCTGATGGCCGCGCGGCGGGGCGATGATGCGCTGCTGCGGGTGATGCTGGATCTGTTCGAGCAGGAGGGCTTCAAGGTGGTTGGGGCGGAGACGGTGAACCGCGACCTCGCCCCGGAAACGGGTCGGCTGGCCGGGCCGGAGCCGGACGCCGCGACGCGCGCCGATGCGCTGCGCGCGCTGGAGGTGGCGCGGGAGATCGGCCGGCTGGATATCGGCCAGGGGTGTGTGGTGTGCGACGGGCTGGTGCTCGCGGTCGAGGCCCAGGAGGGCACCGATGCGATGCTGGCCCGGGTCGCCGGGCTGCCCGCCACCCTGCGCGGGACGGCCGGGGCCCGGCGCGGCGTGCTGGCCAAGGCGCCGAAGCCGATCCAGGAACGCCGGATCGACCTGCCGACCATCGGGCCGCCGACGGTGGAGGCGGCGGCCGCTGCCGGGCTCGCCGGGATCGTGCTGGAGGCGGGCGGCGCCCTTATCCTGTCGCGGGACGAGGTGGTGGCGCGGGCCGGGGCGCTCGGCCTGTTCATCCTCATCGAACCGCCCGGACCCAAAGGGCCATGAAAATCCACATCACCGCAGCCGAGGCCTCGGGCGACCTCCTCGGACGCGAGCTCGCCGAGGCCTTGCGGGCGCGCGCGCCGGCCCTCGTCATTGACGGGATCGGCGGAACCGAGATGGCCGCGGCCGGCATCGAGAGCCCGATCGACATGTCCCCCCTCTCGGTGGTCGGCCTGGTCGAGGCGCTCCGGGCCTATGGCGATGCGCGCCGGCTGGTCGCCGAGGCGACCGACGCCATCCTCGCCTTCGACCCCGACATCGCCGTCCTCGTCGACAGCTGGGGCTTCACCATCCGTCTTGCCCAGTCGATAAGGGCGCGCGCCCCGCACATCCGCCTGGTCAAGCTGATCGGCCCCCAGGTCTGGGCGATGCGGCCCGGCCGGGTGAAGTCTGTGGCCCGCCATTACGACCATCTCCTGGCCATGACCGACATGGAACCGCCGCTCTATGCCGGCACCGGGTTGCCGGTGACGGTGATCGGAGCGCCCGCCCTGTCCCGCAGCGCACCGGGTGACGGGCCGGGCTTCCGGGCCCGCCACGGCCTTGCACCGGACACGCCGCTGCTGCTGGTGCTGCCTGGCAGCCGGCAGAGCGAGATCGACCGGGTGGCGCCGGTCCTGATGGCTGCCGCCGAGCGCTGCCGGGCGGCCCTGCCGGGGCTCCGCCTCGTCGCCGCGCCGGCGGCCCATGTCGCCCCCGCCTTCGGCGACCGGTTCGCCGCGGTGCCAGACCTCGTGATCACCGAGCCGGGCGCGGTCCGCTATGACGCCATGGCGGCGGCAGACCTGGCGCTGGCCTGTTCCGGCACGGTGACAACCGAGCTGGCCCTGCAGGGCACGCCGATGCTGGTGGGCTACCGGCTCGGCTGGATCACCTGGGCGCTGGTCCGCTTCTGGCTTTACCGGCCGCAGCACATCACCATGCTGAATATTGCCGCCGACGATACCGGCATCGTGCCGGAATTTGTCCAGACCGGTTTCACGCCGGAGCGGGTGGCCGATGCGGCGCTTGCCCTGCTCAAGGACCCGGCGGCGCGGCAGGCGCAGGTCCGCGCGCAGGACGACGCGCTCGCGCGCATGGGACGCGGCGGCGTGCCCGCAGCCGAACGGGCGGCAGCGGCGATCCTGGATATGGCCTGAGCGACGCGGGGCGTGGGGGCGGGGGCCAATGGCCCGCCGCGCCGTTCTGTGTCTTGTTTTCCTTCTGTTCAGGGGCGGCGAACCGGTGTCCGTTTCGCCTGGATACGCTCACGCTGCGTCGGGGTCGCCGCGGCAGTGGAGCTGGAGGTAGCCGAGGACA
>CAZDMQ010000097.1:0-8538 GCA_964506685.1 uncultured Hyphomonadaceae bacterium
CGAAACCGACAAACAAGGCGCCTGCCGAGGCCGCCACCAGCGTGCCGAGCGCGAGGCACGCCACCACGGCGCGTCCCATTGCCGAGCTGGCAAGCCCCCGGGGGCCGACACCGTCGCTGTCCAGACCCGCACCGCCGACCTTCTTGTCCTGTCCGCCGGTGGTCAGGCGCGCGGCCAGATCGGGAGCCGCTTCACCCGGCGCATGCAAGCTTCGTCCTGGATGCCCTGGAGCAGGCGCTTCATGCCCGAAGGCCTGCTGCCGGTGACGGCCTGGTGCACCACTCAGATCGCGGCAGCCAGTATGTCCCGATCAAGTATACCGAGCGCCTTGCCGAGACGGGCCTGGAGCCCTCGGTGGGCAGTGTTGGCGACAGTTACGACAGCGCATTGGCCGAGACGACCATCGGCCTGTTCAACACCGAGGTCATTCACCGGCGCGGGCCGTGGAAGTCATTCGATGCCGTCGAATACGCCACGCTCAAATGGGTCGACTGGTTCAACAACAGGAGGCTGCTCGAGCCCATCGGCCACATCCCGCCCGCAGAGGCAGAGAGCAGCTTCTATGTAGCCAGATCGCAAACCGCTATGGCTGCATGACCCCAACCAAATGGCCTCCGGGGTTACCGGGGAGGTTCACTCCGTTTACTCCGAACTTGCTTCAGGGTGCCCCAATCGGACCTCTGCTCCATCGGGAACTGCCCCGACAGGCAAAGGACTCAGGCGCGGCGTGGCGGTCAATCCTGATGTGATCACTGCGCAGATGGCGGGCTCGCTTGCGATGGGGCTTGGCGCGGTCATGCAGCAAGCCTTGACGCTTTCGGGAGGGCGAGCTCGACCAGACCAATTTTCACGCCTGTACGCCGACATGAATTAGCCAGACGCCGAATTCCATCGGGGTTCATATCTTCGCCTCTTCGGAGGCGCCGTCCGGGATTGGCGACCCCGGATTGCCTCCGGTCGGTCCCGCAATCGCACCTGCGCTGCAACAGGCTGGCGCGGCTCAATTCCGGGTGCCCCGAAAATGCCGGATCGGCGGGATGCGCATCTGGCAAGCGAATTGGGGGTCGTCATTCGCTCGGTCGACGATCACCACGCGCCGGAGCATCCCGTTCCCGCCCCGCTTGACGACGGCTACATCGTGTATCCCCGCGTTTGTCACGGTTACCAGCAAGCTGCCGATGCAGCGATCACCGGGCGAGACCAGCGCGACCATCCCGAAGCGCTGGGACGTGGCCTTCGGATCGGGGATTGAACGCGCCCCAAGGCACCGGTCTTTCGTTCCACTCCAGACCGGTGCCTCGGGGCCTTGTCTTGAGCAACTATCCGGTCACAAACGTACGCCGTCTGCTCCGGACGTGCTTCAGCTGTAGATCTCGAACAGGCCGGCTGCGCCCTGGCCACCGCCGATGCACATGGTGACAACGCCCCATTTCGCGCCGCGGCGACGGCCTTCAAGCAGGATCGAGCCGGTGCAGCGGGCGCCGGTCATGCCGAAGGGGTGGCCGATGGAAATCGACCCGCCGTTCACATTGTACTTGGCGGGATCGATGCCGAGACGGTCGCGGGAATAGAGGCACTGGCTGGCAAAGGCTTCGTTGAGCTCCCACAGGTCGATGTCATCGACCTTGAGGCCGTGGCGCTCGAGCAGGCGCGGCACGGCGAAGACCGGACCAATGCCCATCTCGTCCGGGTCGCAACCGGCCACGTTGAAGCCGACAAACCGGCCGAGCGGTTCGATGCCCCGGCGCTTGGCCTCGGCGGCTTCCATCACGACCACGGCGGCGGCACCGTCCGAAAGCTGCGAGGCATTGCCGGCGGTGATGTACTTGCCTTCCTTGACCTGCTGGCCACCGGAAAGCACCGGCTTGAGACCGGCCAGCGACTCTGCTGTTGTGCCCGGGCGGTTGCAGTCATCGCGATCGACGATCACCTCCTCGCGGGTTTCCTCGCCGGTTTCCTTGTTCCTCAGCACCATGGTTGTCTTCAGCGGGACGAGTTCCTCGGCCATCTTGCCAGATTCCTGGAAGGCGGCGGTGCGGCGCTGGCTCTCGGCGGAATACTCATCCTGGTACTCACGCGAGACGCCGTAGCGCTCGGCCACGATCTCGGCGGTCTCGATCATCGACATCCAGATGGCCGGCCATTTCTCGTAGAGCCCTTCCTCGACGATGCGATGGCGGTTGGTCTGGCCCGAATGGGCGACCAGCGACAGGCTCTCGACACCGCCGCCGACGGCCACCGGGGCGCCTTCGTTCACGACCGTGTGTGCGGCATTGGCGATCGCCTGCAGCCCCGAGGAGCAGAACCGGTTGATGGTCGCTCCGGCAGTCGAGGAGGGGCAGCCGGCCGCCAGTGCAATGTTGCGCGCGACATTCATGCCGGTGGCGCCTTCGGGCTGGGCCGAGCCGAAGAACACGTCTTCCACCGCCGCAGCCTCGACACCGGCGCGCTCCAGTGCGGATTTCATGACATGGGCGCCCATCACGATCGGGTGGGTGTCATTGAGACCCCCACGATGGGTCTTGGTCAGCCCGGTCCGGGCAGTGGATACGATTACGGCTTCGCGCATTGGAGCTCCTCCCTGTGTGTCCTGTCTGCGTTCGGTGCAGACCCTACAGGGACGCGGCCGCCAGCGCTAGGGTGACGTTTACGTCAGGGAGAGAGAGGACCTGCGGGCATTGGCAGGCTGGCTGTCGGGCGCGGCTGTCGGGCGCGGCTGTCGGGCGGGCCCCTGCGGACTATTGGGCAGGGGTCCCGTTGGGTCTCGACTGGAGCTGGGTGTAGTTCTCGATGCCGATCCGCTCGATCAGGTCGAACTGGGTCTCGAGATAATCGACGTGTTCCTCCTCATTGTGGAGGATCTTGCCGAACAGGTCTCGGCTCACATAGTCGCGCAACTTCTCGGCATGTTCCATGGCGTCGCGCAGGAGCGGAATGGCCTCGTGTTCCAGGGCGAGGTCGCATTCGAGGATTTCGCGGACCGATTCCCCGATACGCAGTTTGCCCAGGTCCTGCAGGTTCGGCAGTCCTTCAAGAAAGAGAATGCGCTGGATCAGCCAGTCGGCATGCTCCATTTCCTCGATCGATTCCTTGTATTCATAGTCGCCGAGCACGGTCACGCCCCAGTCCTGCAGCATGCGCGAATGCAGGAAATACTGGTTGATGGCCGTGAGTTCGTTCCTGAGTGCCTTGTTCAGGAAGTCGATGATTGTCGGGTCACCCTTCACGTGAAAGCCTCCTGCCTGTTGCTGTCTGGCGAGCTAGGCCGATTGGCGCGCATCGGCAACCGCCAGATCGGTGCCAGCCGGCAAATCCGGTCGGTGGCGCGGGCGAGCCGGCGGCACGGTGGTGACGCGGATCTACTCGGCCGGCACGAGGGCGGGCGGGACAAGGGAAGGCCCGGCCAGCGCCTGCGCCTGTTCCTCTTCAAGTAGTTGCGCCATGGACGGGCGGCACTTGCCGCAATTGAAGCGGCAGCCATGGTGCGCCTGGATCGTGTCGGGACAGCGCGCGCCCGCACGTATTGCCTCGCGGACGGCCTGGTCATTCAAACGGCGGCAGACGCAAATGATCATGAGACCCAGACAAGCGCTAATGAGAATTAGTGTCAATCACAAAATGCGCCAGCCCGCATGCATTTGCTTCGCCGGACAAGGCAAGCAAGGAGTGGGCCGCATTCGAGATGTAAGAATTTCAAGAAAATACAGATGGTTACATAAATTCAATCTTCACCGCTTCGTGCGAGGACAATCGTCGACTCCAGCATTGGGAAGGCTTGGAAAATGGGTTTGTGGCGTCGCACGAACGGCAACATGGCAATGATCTTTGCACTGGCACTGGTGCCGATTGTCATGGTGATCGGTTTCAGCATCGATAGCAGCCGGCAATATTCGGCTGCGACTGCCCTGCAGAAAGCTGTCGACGCCGCCGTGCTGTCGGCTGCGCAATCCTTCACGGACACCAGCCTGACCGAAGAGCAGCGCATCCAGCTGGCCAAGGATCTCGTGAACTCGAATTTCAGCGGACATGAAGATGTCACGCTGAATGTGCCGGTGGTCACGTTTCCCGAAACCAATGCCATCCGGATCGCGGTGAGCGGCAGTATCCCGACCACCGCCACAAGCCTCATGGGCGTGTCCGACCTCGATATTAACGGATCGGCCGCCGCGCGTTGGACGTCCCCCTCCACGCTTGAAACCGTCCTCGTCCTCGACACAACGGGCTCGATGGAAGGTACGCCCCTTGCCGATCTGAAAACGGCGGCACAGACGTTCGTGCAGGACCTGATCGATCCGGAACGCCCCGATATCAGGGTCGGCATCGTTCCCTTCGCGCAATACGTCAATGTTGGCACGGGCTACCGGTCCGCCGACTGGATCAATGTGCCCGCTGATTATTCGAAACCCTATTCGCATTGTAGTGTTGACGAAGACGATTACGAGGATGCGGGCTGCAGCTGTGTCTCGCAGGCCACCCATTCCTGGACCGATCCTGAGACCGGCGAGACCTCGACCTGGACAAGCTGTGCAAGCTGGTCCTGCCCGTCCGGCGAGCCTGAAGAGGAATGCGCGAGCGGAGCAAAGGATTTCACCTGGTATGGCTGCGTGCGTTCGCGGGCGATGCCCTACGATATTCAGGATACCCGCTGGGATATCGATGCCGAAGGCTTTCTCGGGACGAATTCGAATGATTGCCCGAGCGCCATCACGCCGCTGACCAACGTTCAGGGGACATTGACCTCCGAGATCAATGCGCTGGTGGCGCGGGGATGGACCTACATCCCGGCCGGGCTCGCCTGGGGGCGACGGGTTCTCAGCCCTGAGGCCCCGTTCGACGAGGCCATGGACGCGGCGACCTTTGCTTCGAAGAAGGGCAAGCGCCTGATGATCCTGATGTCCGACGGCGCCAATACGAAATCGCTCGACACGGACGACGGCTTTCACACCGACGAGGATGTCGATGCCGCGAACGCCCGGACACTCGCAGCCTGTACCGAGGTCAAGAATGCCGGAATCGACCTCTTCGTGATCGCCTTCAACCTGACCGATCCGGACACGATCACCATGCTGCAGACCTGTGCGTCGACATTCGAGCACTACTCGGCTGCGACCGATCTCGCCTCGCTGAC
Source organism: uncultured Hyphomonadaceae bacterium (assembly GCA_964506685.1). Classification (GTDB taxonomy): domain Bacteria; phylum Pseudomonadota; class Alphaproteobacteria; order Caulobacterales; family Hyphomonadaceae; genus UBA5336. The sequence continues at coordinate 5,129 of CAZDMQ010000097.1, forward strand.
CGACGCATTCGAGGCTGCCAGCGCGTCGGTGTCCAGCATCGCTCTTTACGACTGAGGCCTTGAAGGACGAGGGTGCCCGTCTGCGGCTCCCCGCCCCTCAGGCGCCGGCCTGAGCGAACGACCGCAGGGCGGCCTCGGCGACCGGATGTCCCCATTCCTGGACGAAGTGGCCGGCCTCGGCGATTTCCATCGGCTCGGGGCAGCCACGGATCCGGCCGCGCAACTCGGCCATGACGGCCGGTCCGAGCACCGGGTCCTGCATCCCGACGGCCATGAAGCTCTGCCCGCGCCAGTCATTCGACCACCAGTCCTGCGCCCGTCTTGCGAGCGCGACGCCCTCCATGTCGGGGGCGACCATGACCAGTTCGGGAAATCGCCGCACGCCGGCCTTGTGGCGCTGGTCCGGGAAGGGGGCAGCATAGGCGGCCGCCTCGGCATCGCTGAGCCCGGGCGTGCCCCGCTGCATCAGTGCGGCTATGTCGAGATCTGGCTGGCTGCGGCTATAGGCCTTCCAGGCGTCGAAACCCGGCCCCGGCGAGGCGCCGGCTGGCAGGGCCGTATTCATCACGATCAGCCGCGAGAACCGCTTCGGCATCTCCATTGGAAGGGTCAGGCCGAGAATCCCGCCCCAATCCTGGCAGACAAGTGTCACATTCCCGAGATTGAGCCGCTCGATCAGTTCGATCATCATCTGACGATGGAACGTGTACGTGTAGACCGCATCCTCCACGGGCTTGTCCGACCGGCCGAAGCCCAGCCAGTCCGGCGCGATCACGCGCCCACCCGCCGCCGTAAGGACCGGGATCACCTTCCGGTAAAGATAGCTCCAGGTCGGCTGGCCATGCAGGCAGAGGAAGGTGTGGGTCGCGTTGCGGGGGCCTTCGTCGAGAAAGTGCACCCGGAGGCCTGAATAGCCTGGCAGGTCGTCGACATAATGCGGTGCGAAATCGAATCCTGGGAGCGATGCGAACCGCTCGTCGGGTGTGCGCAGGGCTTCGATGGTCATGGGGGCGGTCCTTCTTTCTTGCCGGAGCGATCGTGCTGTCGTCCTGGCGTGTCTCCAGGACGGGAGAGACAGGATGGCACGCAGTCCCGGAATCGGGGCTTCTTTTTTTCATGTCAGCGATGTCGGGGCGACCCGGAAAGGTGCGCGGACGTGATCGGGCTCGGTATCTGCGAGGATGGCGGGAGGATGTTCGGCTATCGCGACGGGATCGACGCATTTGCTGACGGTGCGATGGCAGTCTGGGCGCCGTTTCCCGCGGAGGGCGAAGACCCTGCCCCGTCGACCGGCACCCACATGATCAACTTCAGCTTTGACGATCCCGATGGCGTCCTTGCCTGGGCCGCGGCCTGACGTTCCCACCGCGCCCGGCCCGAGCAAAAAAATGCCGCCCCCGGAGGAGCGGCAGCAGGTGAGGCTTCAGGCAGGCCGAGTGCCAGGCCGGCCTGGATATCGAGATGGGGATCGTTGAACGTTTCGTCCAGAGTTCAGACGCGGAATTTGTGCGGTTTGCCGGCACAGGCTTGTCTTCGAGCGGGGGGCCGGGGGTGGTCTTCATGCCTCGGGCCCGCGCGTGGCGCACCGTCTTTTGCGTTCGGCGGCGGAAGGACCTGCAACCGGCTCGTGAAACCAATGCCGCGTTGCCTGCACCGGCCATGGTGCTAGGCTGGTCCGCGACGGGCCCCGCAGAGGCTCCGGGACAGCAGACACGCACGGCAAGGGAGACACGCCATGGACTTCAATATTCCGCAGGACCTCAAGGACTATCTTGGCGAGCTCGATGATTTCATCGAGGCCGAGATCCGGCCCCTGCAGGAGCAGGACGACAATATCCGGTTCTTCGACCATCGCCGCGAATGGGCGCGGACCGATTTCGACAATGGCGGCCTGCCGCGTCCAGAGTGGGAGGAATTGCTGCGGGAAGCCAAGCGCCGGGCCGACAAGGCCGGTCACCTGCGCTATGCGCTGCCGAATGAGTTTGGCGGACAGGACGGGACCAATCTCGGCATGGCCGTGATCCGCGAGCACCTCGCCCGCAAGGGGCTCGGCCTGCACAATGACCTGCAGAACGAGCATTCGATTGTCGGCAACATGCCGCAGATCCTGATGCTGCGCGACTTTGGCCGGCCGGACCAGAAGCACCTCATCAACGACGCGCTGGAGGGGCGGTTCCGGGCGACCTTCGGCCTCACCGAGCCGCACCACGGCTCCGATGCGACGCACATGGAGACACGGGCTGTGCGCGAGCAGCGCGACGGCGTCGATGGCTGGCTGATCAATGGCGAGAAGATGTGGACCACGGGCATGCACGTGGCCAGCCACATGATGTGCTTTGCCCGGACCTCGGGCAAGGATGGCGATGCCAACGGGATTACCTGCCTGCTGGTGCCGGCCGATGACCCGGGCGTGGTGATCGAGGAGTACATGTGGACGTTCAACATGCCGACCGATCACCCCCGGGTGTCGATCACCAATGTGTGGGTGCCGGACGAGGCGATCTTCGGCCCGCCGGAGGGCGGCCTCGCGCTGGCCCAGCACTTCGTCCACGAGAACCGTATCCGCCAGGCGGCAAGCTCGGTCGGCGCAGCGCTGTTCTGCATGGATGAGAGCATCGAGTATGCCCGCCACCGGGCGCCCTTCGGCAAGCCGCTGGCGGTCAACCAGGCGATCCAGTTCCCGGTGGTCGAGATCGTGTCGGAGGCCGAGGCCCTGCGCCTGCTGATCTTCAAGACGGCCTGGGAAATGGACCAGATGACCAAGCCGGAAGTCGCCATCCACCTCTCCGACAAGGTGTCGATGTGCAATTACCGGGCGAACCGGCTGTGCTGCGAGGCGGCCGACCGGGCGATGCAGATCCATGGCGCCATGGGCTATTCACGGCATACGCCGTTCGAGCATATCTATCGCCACCACCGCCGCTACCGGATCACCGAAGGATCCGAGGAGATCCAGATGCGCAAGGTTGCCGGCCACCTGTTCGGCTTCATGGGGCCGCGCAAGGAAAGCCTGAAACGCGCCGCCGAGTAGGTCGGGATCGGCCTCGCATCCGGGGTATGCTAGGGTTGCGGGCCGATCATGAAGGTGAAGGGTATGATCAGCCGCGCTGTCGGGCGGTCATAATCGTCAGGCAGCCGGTCGATCTGCCTGACCTGCCTGGCGACCCGTTCGATCTCCCGGTCGAGCAGGACATGCCCCGACGATTCGATCAGGGTCCATTCGAGAATGGTCCCATTTCGGTCGACCATCACCTGTAGCCGGCCCGTTCCCTCAAGCTGCCGGCTGAGTGCGGCATTGGGATAGCGCACTTGGCTGACATATTGCGCGGTCGAGATGGCGATGAAGCGCTGGTCGAGTTGCCGGGGCGGTCGTGGTGCCAGACTCGATAGGCTTGTGAGGATAATGCCCT
>CAZDMQ010000098.1:0-8446 GCA_964506685.1 uncultured Hyphomonadaceae bacterium
GTATCTAAATCCGGTCTACCTCATGTCGACCTCCGGGGCCCGAGGCAACATCAGCCAGATGCAGCAGCTCGCCGGCATGCGCGGCCTCATGGCCAAGCCGTCGGGCGAGATCATCGAGACCCCGATCACCTCGAACTTCAAGGAAGGGCTGTCGGTCCTCGAATACTTCAACTCGACCCACGGCGCCCGCAAGGGCCTGGCCGACACCGCCCTGAAGACGGCGAATTCGGGCTACCTGACCCGCCGCCTCGTGGATGTGGCACAGGACTGCATCATCACCGAGGAGGACTGCGGCACCGACCAGGGCATCCAGATCTTCGCCGTCATGGATGGCGCCGACGTGGTCGTGCCGCTGTCGGACCGCCTGCTCGGCCGGACGCTCGGCGAGGATGTCAAGAACCCGACGACTGGCGACCTGGTCGCGCCGGCGGGTACCTATGTCGACGAGACGCTGGCAGCCGCGATCGAGGCGGCCGGTGTGGACCAGGTGAAGTCGCGTTCGCCGCTGACATGCGAGGCCAAGATCGGGGTCTGCGTGGCCTGCTATGGCCGTGACCTTGCGCGCGGCACGATCGTGAACAAGGGCGAGGCCGTCGGCGTGATTGCCGCACAGTCGATCGGCGAGCCGGGCACGCAGCTCACCATGCGGACCTTCCACATCGGCGGGGCCGCGACGGTGGCCGACCAGTCCTCGATCGATGCCACCTTCGAAGGCACCCTGACGTATGACGACGCGGCGGTGGTCAAGCGCGAGGATGGCATCTTCGTGGTCATCGGGCGCAGCCTTGAAGTGGCCGTGGTCGACGGCGACGGGCGGGTCCGTCAGTCGTTCCGCCCGAGCTACGGCACGCGCCTGCATTCCGGAGCGGGCCAGAAGGTCAGGCCGGGCGACCGGCTGGCAGACTGGGATCCCTTCGCCCAGCCGGTGGTCTCGGAAGTCGGCGGTATTGCGCGGCTGGTGGATGTCATTGACGGCACCACGGCGCGTGAGGAAACCGATGAGGCGACGGGCATCTCCTCGCGCGTGATCATCGACTGGCGGGCGGCGAAGGCGTCAAACGAGCTGAAGCCGGCGGTGGTGCTGGTGGACGACGCCGGCGAGCCGGTGAAGCTGCCGAATGGCAGCGAGGCACGCTACCTGCTGGGCGTCGGCGCGATCCTGTCGGTCGTTGACGGAGACGTGGTCCAGCCCGGCGACACGCTGGCCCGGGTCGCCACCGGCGGCGCGAAGACGCGGGACATCACGGGCGGTCTGCCGCGGGTGGCGGAACTGTTCGAGGCCCGCCGGCCGAAGGAGCATGCGATCATCGCCGAGGTGTCCGGCAAGATCGTCTATGGCCGCGACTACAAGAACAAGCGCAAGATCTCCATCGTGCCGGAGGGGGAGGGCGCCGAGCCCATCGACCTGCTGGTGCCCAAGGGCAAGCACATGGCGGTGCAGGATGGCGATTTCATCAAGCGCGGCGAGTACATCATCGATGGCAACCCGGCCCCGCAGGACATTCTCGCGACCATGGGAATCGAGGCGCTGGCCAACTATCTCATCGATGAGGTGCAGAAGGTCTACCGCCTGCAGGGCGTGCCGATCAATGACAAGCATATTGAAGTCATCGTGAGGCAGATGTTGCAGAAGGTGGAGATCACCGATTCCGGTGACACGACACTTCTGAAGGGCGAGCATGTCGACATTGCCGAGTTCGAGGAAGCCAATGCTGCCCTCGCCAAGTCGCGCAAGAAGGACCTCCGGCCAGCCCAGGCCAGCCCGGTGCTGCTAGGCATCACGAAAGCGTCGCTGCAGACCCGTTCCTTCATCTCCGCCGCCTCCTTCCAGGAGACGACCCGGGTGCTGACCGAAGCAGCGATCCAGGGCAAGATGGACACGCTGGAAGGCCTCAAGGAGAACGTCATCGTCGGACGGCTGATCCCGGCCGGGACCGGTGGCCGCCTGCGCCAGTACCGGCGCGTGGCGGCAGACCGCGACCAGACGCTCAAGGCCAAGCGCGAGGCAGCAGCCGTCGCCCGTGCAAAGGAGGCCGAAGCCCGCGCCGAGCTGGCCCGGTTGCCGGCGCCCGACGAAGCCTGACGCACGCCTCGGAGCGAACGGGGTCCGTTCTCGAACGGCGCGTTGCGCAGGAACAGGAATGTGAAGCGCCGGTCTGGAATGAAATGTCAGACCGGCGCGTCATTGCGGGTGCGGGCGGTTCGCGGGCCGGTCTGAGCGTCTGGGATGCGCAAACCCGACCTGGCCCCCGGGGCGCTGGACCCGGCCGGCGCCGTCGCCGGACCGCTCGCTGGCCGGCCGGTCTTGCGCCACCCGGGGTGGGGCAACCGCCGAGTGCCTCTATTACCTTTCAGTCATCTGTTCACAGGGTTTGCGTCCGTACGGACGGGTTTTTATGCCATTTGTCTCGGATTGTGGCTTGATTTGCCACTTTTTTGCCTTGAACAGGCGTCAAACGCGCTGCCGGAAATGAGGGCCTGACACGGCATGGGGCGCCGGGGTCGATATTCTGTCACACTCTGAACTATGGTTTCGCGGAAGGACGAGGTTGAGACAGCCCGTGCATAGCTTGTTGCTTCTGATGCATGTCCTGGCAGGGACGGCTGCGATCCTCGCCGCCGCGGCGCTGGTGAGCCCGGTGGCCGAGGCGCGCGAGACGGAAGAGGCGGAGCCGCGGGTGCTCGGTTTTATCGAGACAGCCTTCATCGGCGAACTTACCCTGGAAATGAGCGCGAAACTCGACACCGGCGCCGACAGCAGTTCGGTTTATGCCCGGGATATTCGCATCTTCGAGAAATCCCGCGGCGATGACTGGGTGCGCTACCGGCTGATCGGTGATGACGGGCGGACGATCCGGTTCGAGAAGAACATCGTGCGCTATGCGCAGATCAAGACCAAGCGCGGCGGGACCATCCGCCGACCAGTCGTGCTGCTGGATGTCTGTGTCGGGGGGACCCATGGCGTGGCCGAGTTCAACCTGGCCGACCGCGACCAGTTCGATTACGACGTGCTGATCGGACGCGAATTCCTCGCGTCCCGCATTCTGGTCGACCCTGGCCGGCGATACACGGCCGAGGGGGCGTGCGGGGCCTATATCGAAGCGCAGAAGCAGCGGATCGAACCGACCGTCACGGCCACGACCGGGGACGGTACCGGCGATGCCGCCAGTGGCGAAGCCGGCGGCGAAGGTGGGGTGTCCAGTGAGTGACGGCCTGCAGACCCGCCTGCTGGCGGCCTTCCTCGTGGCACTCGGCCTTGGCATCTTCCTGGTGAAGCTGCTCGGCCATGGCATGCCTCTGGTGGCGCCGGAACCGGGCCTGCTGTCGGAGCCGACGGTGCTCAATCCGCTGACACTTCTGCCGCTTGATGTGCAGGACACCTTCCGGATCCTGGTTCTGGTGCCACTGGGTATTTCCCTGCTCGTCTTCCTGCGCCAGTTTGTCGGCATCGCGACAATCGGCACCTTCATGCCGGTCCTGATCGGGGTGTCGTTCCGCGAAACCGGTCCGCTTGTGGGGGCCCTGGTGTTCACGCTGCTGGTCGCAATCGGGCTGGTGGTGCGGATGTATTTCGAACATTTAAGGCTGCTGCTGGTGCCCCGGCTGGCGGCGGTGGTGGTCGTCGTGGTGATGGCCATCATCCTCCTTGCGGTCGCATTCAACCAGTTCGATATCGACATCGGGTCCTCTGCCTCGCTGTTTCCGCTGGTGATTCTGGCAATGACGATCGAGCGCATGGCAATCGCCTGGGAAGAGCTTTCGCCGCGCGATGCTATCCTGAAGGGTATAGGCAGTCTTTTTATTGCCATAATCTGCCACTTTTTGATGACCAATTCTGCCTTGGAACATGTGTTTTACACCTTCCCCGAGCTCCTCTTTGTGGTATTGGCCGTGATGTTACTGATGGGTAAGTATACAGGGTACCGTCTTTCGGAGCTTGTGCGGTTCAGGGAGATCGCGAAGTCATGATGATTTCTTCAGCGAAACGGTTGTGGGATGCGGGTGTCATCGGCATCAACGAGCGCAATGAAAGCCTGGTCGGGCGCTATAATCACCGCCGGTCGATCCGGCTGGTCGATGACAAGCGGCTGACCAAGACGCTGGCGGCGGATGCGGGGATCCCGACGCCGAAGCTCTTCGGCACGGCGACGAACCTGTCGGACTGCCGCAAGGTGACCGCCATGATCTGTCCCGAGAATGGCGCAGTGATCAAGCCGGTACACGGCTCGCAGGGCAAGGGCATCCTGATCCTGCTCAACCGGACCTGCCCGCGCCGTCCCGAATGGCAGCGCAATGGCGGCCAGCCGGTGGCCGAGCACGACATCCACTTCCACGTGCAGAACGTGATGTCGGGCATGTACAGCCTCGGCGGCGAGCCCGACACGGCCATGGTCGAGGAACGCATCGAGTTCGACGACGTGTTCGGCGATATCGCAGCGGGGGGCTTGCCCGATATCCGCATCGTCGCCCTCAAGGGCGTCCCCATTGCGGCCATGCTGCGCCTGCCCACCGCAGAGTCCGATGGCAAGGCGAACCTGCACCAGGGCGGTGTCGGCGTCGGCATTCACATCCCCACCGGCATCACCCACAGCGCCATGCAGCATGACCGGCGGATCCAGGGCCATCCCGACACCGGCGCGCCGCTGAACGGCGTGTCCATCCCGCATTGGCGGGAAATGCTCGAGATCGCCGCGAAATCCTATGAGGTCACGGGGCTGGGTTATCTCGGCGTGGATATCGTGCTCGACCGGCGCAAGGGACCCTTGCTGCTCGAACTGAATGCGCGGCCGGGCCTGGCCATTCAGATCGCGAATGGTCAGGGATTGCGCCAGCGGGTGCAGGCGGTCGGGGAAATCGACACGCTTGCGCTGGGCCTGGACGGCCGTATCCGCCTGGCGATAGACATCTGCTCGCGGGGCTGAGTGCCGGGCAACGGGGCTCCGCGGCGGCCCGCACGCTGCATGTGGCGCGGGATCGCCCTTCTCGGCGGAGGCCGGATGCCATCGCCGTGACCATGGCGCTTGACGACCTTGGGCCGCTCGCGTATTAGCCGCGCTTTCCGATGCGGGGTGCTGCGGCTGAACGTCGTGCCCCCGAGCGCCGGATCCCAGGAGTTCGCAGCATGGCGGACGGCCCGTCCTTCCCGGAGGCCTTCGCCCTGCATCACAAGGAAGCACAGGTCCGCACGGGGCCTCTGACAGACACGAGACGAAAAAGGCGCCCATGCCCACGATCCAGCAGCTTGTCCGCAATCCGCGCAGTCCCAAGCCGGAACGCTCCAAGACCCCCGCCCTGAAGGCCTGTCCGCAGCGACGTGGCGTCTGCACGCGGGTGTACACGACGACGCCGAAGAAGCCGAACTCGGCACTGCGCAAGGTTGCGAAGGTTCGCCTTACTTCCGGCTTCGAGGTTATCGGCTACATTCCGGGCGAGGGCCACAACCTGCAGGAACACTCCGTGGTGCTGATCCGCGGTGGCCGGGTGAAGGACCTTCCCGGTGTGCGTTACCACATCCTGCGCGGCGTCCTGGACACCCAGGGCGTCAAGGACCGCAAGCAACGTCGTTCGCATTACGGCGTGAAGAAACCGAAGTAAGAGAGCCGAACCGCCATGTCCCGTCGCCGCGCCGCTGAGAAACGCGAAGTCCTTCCCGATCCGAAATTCAAGGACGTTGTCCTGTCGAAATTCATGAACCAGATCATGATGGACGGGAAGAAATCCACCGCCGAGCGGATCGTTTACGGCGCGCTCGATCTTGTCGAGCAGCGCGCCAAGAAGGATCCGCTGGATGTGTTCCGCGAGGCCCTTGATGCGATCTCTCCCGCCGTCGAGGTGCGTTCGCGCCGGGTCGGTGGTGCGACCTATCAGGTTCCGGTCGAGGTCCGTCCCGAGCGGCGCCAGGCGCTGGCGATCCGCTGGCTGGCCACGGCCGCACGCGCGCGCAGCGAGAACACCATGCGCGAAAGGCTTGCCGGCGAGCTGATGGATGCGTCCCAGGGGCGCGGCACGGCTGTCAAGAAACGTGAGGATACGCACAAGATGGCGGAAGCCAACCGCGCCTTCTCGCATTATCGCTGGTAAGGACAGACAGCACGGGCGGCGCCGCAAGCGGGCAGGGCAGCCCGGCGGTCTGGCCCGGGGCCCCTTCCACTTCAGCCAATGTGGTGTTAAGCGCCGCCGACCGCTCTATATATGCCGCGATCCGGCCCTTCCTGCCGGACCCCTAACCGAAGGACACGCCACCCATGGCCCGCGACTACCCGCTCGACCGCTACCGCAATTTCGGCATCATGGCGCACATTGATGCCGGCAAGACCACGACCACCGAGCGGATCCTGTTCTATACGGGCAAGTCGCACAAGATCGGTGAGGTCCATGACGGCGCAGCCACCATGGACTGGATGGAGCAGGAACAGGAACGCGGCATCACCATCACCTCGGCCGCGACCACCACTTTCTGGGAACGCACCGAGGATGGAAAAACGGCGCAGTCCCCGAAATTCCGCTTCAACATCATCGACACGCCCGGTCACGTGGACTTCACCATCGAGGTTGAACGCTCGCTGGCCGTCCTCGACGGTGCGGTGTGCGTGCTCGACGCGAATGCCGGTGTGGAGCCGCAGACCGAGACCGTCTGGCGCCAGGCTGACCGCTACAAGGTGCCGCGCATCGTGTTCGTGAACAAGATGGACAAGATCGGCGCCGACTTCTTCAACTGCGTGCACATGATCAAGGATCGGACGGGCGCGATTCCGGCGCCGGTGCAATTGCCCATTGGTGCGGAGACCGAGCTGGAAGGTCTGATCGACCTCATCAGCATGAAGGAATGGGTCTGGCAGGGCGAGGACCTTGGCGCGACCTGGGTTGTGCAGGATATCCGTGCCGACCTCGCCGACAAGGCGGCCGAGATGCGCGCTGAACTCGTGGAGCTGGCAGTCGAGCAGGACGAGGCGGCCATGGAGGCCTATCTCGAGGGCAACGAGCCGGACAATGAAACGCTGCGCCAGCTGATCCGCAAGGGCACGCTCAGCATGTCCTTCGTGCCGGTGCTGTGTGGTTCGGCGTTCAAGAACAAGGGCGTGCAGCCCATGCTGAACGCGGTGGTCGACTATCTTCCCGGCCCGCTCGATGTGCCGGCCTACATGGGCTTCCGTCCGGGCGACGAGAATGAGGAGCGCAACATTGCGCGCTCGGCCGATGACGGGCAGCCCTTTGCCGGCCTCGCCTTCAAGATCATGAACGACCCCTTTGTGGGCTCGCTGACCTTTGTCCGGATCTACTCCGGCAAGCTGTCCAAGGGCGACGCGATGCTCAATTCCACCAAGGGCAAGAACGAGCGCGTCGGCCGGATGATGATGATGCACTCGAACAATCGCGAGGAGATCGAGGAGGCCTTCGCCGGCGATATCATCGCGCTGGCGGGTCTCAAGGAGACAACGACCGGTGACACGCTGTGTGCGAAAACCGACCCGGTGGTGCTGGAGACGATGAACTTCCCCGATCCAGTGATCGAGATTGCCGTCGAGCCGAAATCCAAGGCGGACCAGGAGAAGATGTCCCAGGGGCTTGCGCGTCTCGCTGCCGAGGATCCCTCCTTCCGGGTCGAGACCGATCTTGAGTCCGGCCAGACCATCATGAAGGGCATGGGCGAGCTGCACCTCGACATCCTGATCGACAGGCTGAAGCGCGAATTCAAGGTCGAGGCCAATATCGGCCAGCCGCAGGTCGCCTATCGCGAGGCGATCGGCCGGGCGACCGAGATCGACTATACCCACAAGAAGCAGTCGGGCGGCTCGGGGCAGTTCGCGCGGATCAAGGTCCAGTTCGAGCCGCTGGAAGCTGGCTCGGGCTTCCAGTTCGAGAGCCAGATTGTCGGCGGTTCGGTGCCGAAGGAGTACATTCCGGGTGTCGAGAAGGGGCTCAACAGCGCCAAGGACAATGGCCTGCTCGCAGGTTATCCCGTGACCGACTTCAAGGCGGTGCTGGTCGATGGCGCCTACCACGATGTCGATTCGAGCGTGCTGGCCTTCGAGATCGCCGCCCGCGCGGCCTTCCGCGAGCTCAAGGGCAAGGGGGACCCGCGCCTGCTGGAGCCGATCATGAAGGTCGAGGTGGTGACGCCGGAAGACTACATGGGCGATATCATCGGCGACCTGAATTCCCGGCGCGGGCAGATCCAGGGGTCGGAGCCGCGCGGCAATGTGACGGCGATCAACGCCTTCGTGCCGCTGGTGAACATGTTCGGCTATGTCGGGAACCTGCGCGGCATGTCCCAAGGCCGGGCACAGTTCACCATGTACTTCGACCATTATGCCGAGGTCCCCAAGGCCGAGGCCCAGAAAATCATCCAGGAGCTGGCGCAGTAGCGCGCCGCTCCCCCAACCAGTCAGAAGGAGGGCCCCATGGGCAAGGCAAAGTTTGAGCGGAACAAGCCGCACGTGAACAT
>CAZDMQ010000099.1:0-8327 GCA_964506685.1 uncultured Hyphomonadaceae bacterium
CGAAACCGACAAACAAGGCGCCTGCCGAGGCCGCCACCAGCGTGCCGAGCGCGAGAAAGGCCACCGTGGCGCGTCCCATGGCGAAGCGGGTCGCGCCCCGGCTGGCCGCCCCGTAGCTGCCCACCTTGTCGCTGCCAGCCTCACCGCCTTGCCCGCCGGTGGTCAGGCGCGCTGAGAGATCGGGGGCCCCTCCAGCCGCCGCATGTCCCGATTGCGCCGAAGGCGTCCGGGTCAGGTCAATCATGGCCGCCGCCATCCGATTGCCATCCCGCACAGCATAATTCGTGCCGCGATCCATGGGATAGATCTGCGAGAAATTCGCCATCAGCACGCCTGGACACGGGGTCTGATGGGGCACCAGCTTGTTGTCCTCGAAACCGATATCAACAATGTGCTGGGCGTTGCGCATCCGGAACAGGCCGTCATCAACAACCTGGCCGGGGTCAAAGTCCGGAAAGATTGCTTTCAATTCGCCGAACCATTGCTGCCGGAGCTCATCGGCGTTCATCGACATGTAGGGATGCTCGTGCGGGATGTAGTCGCCAATGTAGTAGATGTGCTTGCCGCCAAAGCGCTCGGTACCGACCAGTTCGGTCAGGCTGAGGAACACGACGAACGGCGAGTCCGGCGTGTTGATATTGTGCCAGTAGTAGTCGGTGATCTTTTGCGGGGTCGCAAAGGCGAGAACCGCAGCATCAAGATAATCGATGCTCTCCAACTTCGCGAAATAGGCCGGATCGCGATCCCTGTAGTCTGCGATCATCCCCGCCAATACGTGGCTGGGCACGGTTGCGAGTACTTGGTGATAGGACTCGGATGTCGTCTTGGTGCACACGATTGCGTGGTTTGTCTCGGGATCGTGGGCCAGCCGGGTGATCGGCGTGTTCAACAAGATTTCTCCGCCGCCCGCTCGGATGTCGCGGACAAGGCGTTCAATGAGGATGCCGAAACCGCCATCAAAGTATCCAAGCGCTTCCCCGCCGAGTTTGGCATCGCGACTGTCCACCCGCTGGAGGACGCGGCCCCAGAGCCAGGACATCGTGACCTTGTCATAGTATCGGTCGAACTTGCCCTTCAGCAGCGGCTCCCAGATCACGTCGCTGACCTGCCGACCGGCATATTTGCGCAACCATTCCAGCGCCGTGATCTCGCTGAGCGAGCGCCAGTTCTTCTGCCGCTGCAGCCACAGCACCGTGACCCCGGCCCTGATCCTGTTAATGAAGCCGAGCGGTTTGAAGCGCAGCAGGTCAATCGGCGACATCATCGGGTAAAGTACCCCGTCATAATATGTCGAAACCGATGACTTGTGATAGGTCAGCTTGTCATTCAGGCCGAGTTCATCGACCATCTCAAGTATATATTCATCGGTTTTGTAGAGAAAATGGTAGGCTTGTTCGACACGGTGTCCGGCCAGTTGGAAGCCGGCTGCAAGTCCGCCGACGGTCCCGGACGCCTCGTAGAGGGTCACCTTGTGGCCAGCCTGTACAAGGCGGTAGGCCGCGACGAGCCCGGTCAGACCGCCCCCGACTATGCCAAAGTGCTTTTTCGCCATTTTCATGCCCTTATTCACCCGAATACTGCTAATGTTTAGAAATTCTGAATGTCATATAAGTATTAAGTATGTATTGTATGAAAAATACCGCCGGCAGGGAGAAGATCTTGCCAATATTAGCATTGGAGCCGACGGCAACCGTGGCTTCAATGATGCCATAGCCTGCCGCATAACCGATCAGGCAGACGACCACGAACGAGCACAGTCTCAGAGCGAGATGGTCATGGGTCTTGAAGTTTTTCCAAGCGTTCAGAGTGAAGCTGAATAGGATGGAGACTGGCACCGAAATCGAGTGGGCCGTCAATGCGCCGGTTCCGATGATGTTGAACAGCAGCAGGAAGAGCATCACGTCGATCGCACTGGCGGTTGCCCCGATCAGGACATACCGGATCAGGTGCGGATGACGTTGTAGCAGGGCACTTGCGTCAAGCCGGGGCCGACGCAGCGCGCCGGGATCTGTTTGCGTACTCATTTGCCTTTTCCCTTGACCCGCCCGCGGATCGGGCTCCACCAACTTCTAAGCAAAGCACATGCCAGCACGATCCGCCGCCACTAGGATGCGACGAAATAGGCTTTCCGGATCGTTTCACGTGACCTGATTTTCATCCGACCCCAGACAAATGCGCGGGTCGCAGCATAATTCCAGACCACCGTGATCAACGCTCCGGCAATCGCCGCAATGATATATGTCAGATCATTGAATTGCTGATGGAATAATGATGCGACGCCAACATTTCCAATGATCCCGACAGAGCACAGGAGAGCAAAGATCAAGAAGCCCTTGTAGAATGCAGACCCCTTCAGTTTGCGATCATGATAGGTGATCGAATTGTTTGCCGTGTAATTGAAGCCCATCGCCACGAGCGTTGCAGAGAACTGGGACACCTCGAAACCAAAATGGAACAGACTCACGAGGGGAATGAGAACCGCCAAGTGCACCAGTATCCCGAACGAGTTGATCAGCGCGAAGGATATAAAGCGTGCCGGGACCGGGAGAAACTTCGTGAGCCGCTTCTCGATAAAGAACAAGGCAAACTCATACATGACCCGGTTATCGAGTTTCGAGTCGCCATGTTGACGAGCCCGGAAGTTGAAAGGTACTTCGGCGATGCGGGGCTTGGGGTCGGCTGATGCCACAAGGTCGAGAAGGATCTTGAAACCCAGTTCAGAGAGATCCGGCAGTGTCCTGATCAACAGTTCACGCTTGAAAACGAAGAAGCCTGTAAGGGGATCACTCATTTTCAGGCCGCAAAGCCAGTTCGCTAGCCGGATTCCCCAGTGGCTGATCTGCTTTCGCTGTTCCGAGGCAAGGCCGTCGGCACCATTTTCACTCAGGAAACGGCTCGCTGAAACGACCTCGGCCTCGTCGCTCGCAACGCGCCGGAACATGTCGGGCAGGACCGCCTCATCATGTTGCAGGTCACCATCCATGACCGCAACAATATTGGAAGACGCAGCGAGAGCGCCTTCGATCACGGCGGAGGCGAGACCGCGTCGATTGTGCCGCGAAATCAGTCGGACCCGACGGTCATGACGCGCCAGTGAACGGATACGGTCCGCGGTGCCGTCCGGAGAACTGTCATCCACGAACACGATCTCCCAGCGAATATCACCGAGCGACCCGGTCAATCGATCGATGAGCGGAAAGACATTGTCCCGCTCATTGAACGTCGGAACGACAATCGAAAGCTCAACCTGAGTACCTGACACCTCAGGCGGCATGTTTCGGGTGCCCTCTCCCGAATATTGTGCGTTTATCCCAAGAACTTCTATTGAAGCCGACCCCATAACCTCTAATCCTACACAACCAACTCATCAGATATTCAGGTCAATCATGCTTTTGTCAACAACTTGCCACTTCCGGGTATGGCACTTCTATCCCTTTCGCCTTTGAGGAGAACGTCAAAATCCTTTCTGGCAATAGACATATTCTGAAAGAGCTCCGGTCTCCCCCCCCTCTGTCAGGGAAGTTGTCGCCCGCTCTGATGCAGAAAGTGTATTCTGAGGCGGGCGGAACAGGACGACGAATTGGCTTACTCACCGGAACGGAAGGCGGCGCGCCTGGCGATTTCCGTGATGAGCTTCTTCGCATTCCTCGGCTGGGTCTCGCCCCAGAGCTGGTCGGCGATATAGCGCCAGCCACAACCGGCATTTCTGGCATCGAAGACGAACAGGTAGACTGGCATGTTAGCTCGATCATAGTCGGTCAGCGTCTGGGAGTGTGTCGGCGCTATCGTGGGAACATCCATCTGGTCAGTGTAACGCAACGAGGTGAACCCGGAGCTTAATTGGTCAGTACAATCGCATAAATCAGTATACTGATTGATCAGAGCAGCCGCGCATAACCGCGCAATGCGTCCGCAGTGGCTTTCAAGCCGCGGCCCTCGAAGCGAATGAGGAGTTCGTCGGCTGTGAGCGCAGGATTCTTCAGGCGCTTGCGCATCTTCTTGACCGCTTCCACAGCACGGATGCTGTCGAGGTCGATCGCGTCTGCGATGAAGTCATCGGCCGACTTAGCTTCCAGCTCGTAAGGCTCGAGCAGCTTTGCCGGAAAGTCCCTGAGATTGTCAGTGACAATGATCGAGGCCTTGCATTGGATTGCTGCGGCAAGGACGTGGGCGTCATCCGGGTCGGGCAGGACCTCATGAATACATATAAAACAATGCAGTAGAGGAAGGTAGGACCACGCACTTCACCTTTTGTGCACGGTGAACATTTTGCGAAACAGTCCCACTTTCACTGAGCTCCTGGCGCTCACTCGCCCCAATCGAGGCCGGACCACCAGTGGCGGGGGAGGGTCTGGGTGAGGAGGGCGTTTAGGCCTGTGGGTGCGGAGGCCTCACAGATATCGTCGCCGGCGCGATAGCCCATTGTGCGCAGGAGCGGCGCAGCGCGCAGGTCCTCATCGGTGAGTTCGGTGTACACATGTTTCACGCGTGTGACGCCGGTGCCGGGATCGGTCACCTCGACCGCCGAGGCCGCGCGCAACCGTTTGCAGACGGCAGGTTTTAACGCTGGCCAGATCACTTCGCCTGCGCGTTGGTTCAGCGCTTCTCGCCAGGGATCACCCATCAGCGAGTCGATCTCCGACACACGCGCGGTGCCATCATGATAGGCCATGACTACCCGCCGCCCGTCCGGGGAGAAGATAGCTGAGGTGAGCATGTCCTCCTCATGCCCTTCGAGCCGTGTGGCAGACCAGACGCTGTCTTCTCTCTCGCGCCACACGAGCGCGATGCCAATCTTTAAGACGGTGACCACGCGCCGCCCGTCCGGAGTGAAGGCGGCGGAGACAACCTCGGTATATTGCATTTCGAGCACCGTGGCAGACCACACGCCGTCGTCCTCCTCGCGCCACACCCGCGCGGTGCCATCCTCGGAGACAGTGAGCACGCTCCGCCCATCGGGAGAGAAGGCTGCGGTGTCCACGCCCCTCTCGCGAACGGCCCAGGGGTTAGCAGCGCCAGCCTCGCGCTCATGTCCCTCAAGTCGTGTGCCAGTCCAGACGCCGGCCTCCTCCTGGCGCCACACGCGCGCGGTGTTGTCTTGAGATGCGGTGACAACTCGCCGTCCATCCAGCGAGAACGGGGCGGAGTAGACAACTCCTCCATAGCCATTGAGCTCCGTGCTAACCCATACTCCACCGTCAAACTCGCTCCACACGCGTGCGGTGTTATCATCGGAGGCGGTGACCACATGCTGCCCATCCGGCGAGAAGGAGGCAGAGTTGACATCGCCCCCATGCCCTTCAAGCGGCGTGGCCGTCCAGACACCGTTTTCCCTCTCGCGCCAAACGCGCGCGGTGCCATCGCCAGAGGCGGTGACCACGCGCTGCCCATCCGGCGAAAAGGAGGCAGAGTTGACATCGCCCCCATGCCCTTCAAGCGGCGTGTCTGTCCAGACGCCGTCTTCCCCCTCGCGCCACACGCGCGCTTTGCTATCAAAGGAGGCGGTGACGAGGCGTTTCCCGTCCGGAGAGAAGGCGGCGGAGCGGACTTCGTCCCTGTGCCCTCCAAGCACAGTGGCCGTCCAGACACCATTATCCCCTTCGCGCCACACGCGCGCCGTGCGATCAAAAGAGGCGGTGACCAAGCGCTGACCGTCAGTGGAGAAAGCAGCGGCATGCATATGGCTCTCAGGCTCTTCGAGTACCGTAGTTGTCCAGACACCATCTTCCCCCTCGCGCCACACGCGCGCAGTGTCATCATAGGAGGCGGTGACGATACGCTGTCCGTCGGGCGAGAAGGCGGCCGAAGTTACAGGTCTCTCATGCCCTTCGAGCGCCGTGGCCATCCATACGTCTTCTTTCCTTTCACGCCACACACGTGCAGTGCCCTCGCGCGAGGCGGTGACGAGGCGCCGCCCGTCGGGGGAGAGGGCTGCGGAGTTGACATCGTCCTCATGCCCTTCGAGCAACGTCGCCGTCCAGACGCCGCCCTGTTCCTCGCGCCATACGCGCGCATCATTATCTTCCGAGGCCGTGACCACACGCTGCCCGTCCGGAAAGAAGGCGGCGGAAGTAACAGGTCCCTTATGCCCTTCGAGCTTCGTGGCGGTCCAGACGCCGTCGCCCCCTTCACGCCACACGCGCGCGGTCTCATCCTCGGAGGCTGTTATAATGGCGCGCCCGTCCGGGGAGAACGCTGAGAGTACAGGGCCCTTATGCCCTTCGAGCACCGCGGCCGTCCAGACGCCGTCCTGCCCCTCGCGCCACACGCGCGCATCATTATCTTCCGAGGCCGTGACCACACGCTGCCCGTCCGGGAAGAAGGCGGCGGAAGTAACAGGTCCCTCATGTCCTTCCAGCACCATGTCCGTCCAGACGCCGTTCTCTCCCTCGCGCCGCACGCGCGCGGTGCCATCATCAGAGGCGGTGACAATGGCGCGCCCGTCAGGGGAAAAGGCGGCGGTGACTACGCCCCCCACGCGAGCGGCCCAGGGGTTGCGGGAGATGGAACCGCGTTGATGCCCCTTGAGCGGCGCTGCGGTCCAGACTTCGCCGTCCCCCTTGGTCCACACGCGCGCGGTGTCATCCCCAGAGGCGGTGACCACGCGCCGCCCGTCCGGCGAAAAGGCTGCGAAGTGGACTGTGCTCCCATGCCCTTTTAGCACCCTCGTCGTCCAGACACCATCTTCTCCTTCGGTCCACACGCGCGCAGTGCCATCATTGGAGGCGGTGACCACATGCCGCCCATCCGGCAAGAAGGCAGCGACCGACAGATAATCGGTGTGTCCCTCCAGCGCGACCGGAAGCTGCGCCCGGCCCATAGCCTCGCCCAGCCGGAAATCGGCACCCTGCGCGACCGGGGCGAGCGCGCTGTCTGAATAGGCCGCGAGCGCCAGCCGGGCCGCGCGCGCGCCGCCATCCCGTGTTCGCCGAAGCCGGTCTGGGTCACGCGCTTCCGCCTCCTCTGATGGGCCACGCGCATCCGCCTCCTCCGAGAAGAACGTCAGCACGGTGGAGTTGCCAAGGGCGACGCGCCGCAGACCCTGCGTCACCTGCCATCCGCCGAGCGCGACACCTATAAGCGCAATGACCAGAACAAGGCTTGCCGCCGCCTGCCAGCGCCGTGCGCGGCGGATCTGGCGCTGTTCCCTGGCGATCTGGTCCTGGATGTTTTTGCGGCTGGCATTCATCCAGTCGGTGAAGACCTCGCCGGGTTCGGGCTCATTTCTCGGCCGGCGCGAGGCCCAGGATTCGGCCTCTTCGAACGCGCCGGATGGCAGGAGGCCGCCCTCGGGCTGGCCCTTTCTCTGCCATTCGGCCGCGCGTTCTGCATAGCGCCGACCCTGACGCAACCAGGTGGCATTGACCGACAGGGCCGTCAGCAGGTCGTCAAAGCCCGCCGTGAAGCCGGGCCCCGCATCGGTAAGGTCGATATTGATATTGAGCGCGGCGAGTTTCGGCGGCAGTCTGGCATAGCCCACCGGCGCGACCAGCACCGGGACGATCCGCTTGCCGAGCCGCTCGGCATAGGCGATCTCCTCATCGCACACCCGGCTCGATGCCGAATGCGGCGAGACGAGGAACACCATGATGTCGGCGCCGGCGATCATTTCCTCAAGGCGCTGCCACCACGGCTCATCGGCCGCGATGCCGGAATTCACATTGTGGGGGTCGTGCTCGGCCCTGTCATAGTCCGGTTCGTATTCGGGGTGCGCCAGCAGGCCATCGGCAAGGCGCTGCATGATGGCGCTGTCCTTTCGGGAATAGGACAGGAATACGCGGGTCGTGTCAGCGGCAGGTGCGGGAGGGGGTGTAGCGGGGTCAGCCATGGGTGGGCTCCAGCCCTGGCTGATTGCTCCGGTTCGAATGGCTGATGACGATCGCGCCCATCCGCTCTGTCCTCCTGCCTTGGCTTGATCATCATCGCAAAACCGGCCCGCTGACAAGGCGGCAGTCCGCTTCGCCCGCGCCTCGTGCCCTGCTGAACCGCGCATCTGGACTTGGGCTGTGCCTGTCCCTTAGTGTCGCGGGGTTGTGTGGAGGGACGCGCGATGAGGCTTTGGGGATCTGGTTTTTCGGTGATCGTTCTGGCGTGCGCGCTGGCTTTGCCCGTGGCTCCCATTCTGAGTATGCCCGCCCATGCCCAGACGCCTGCACCCGTGGCAGTGCAGAGCCTCGATGCGGCGCGCGAGGTGGCGCTGGCGAAATATGATGCCTCGGTCACGCAGGCGGCCTATCTGCGCGAGGCGGACGCGGCGCTGGGAGCCCTTTGACCGCCAGGACCCGAAACTGTTCCAGCCCGCCTATGATCCGCCCGCCGCCAGCGAG
>CAZDMQ010000100.1:0-8304 GCA_964506685.1 uncultured Hyphomonadaceae bacterium
CTCCCTGCTCAACGCGCCGACCGGCTGAAGGCGCGACATATAGCGGCGCGCAGGAGACTCGCCATAGCCAGCGGGCTCCCCTTGCGTTTCGCATGAGTAAGGTGAGCGCCGGCGGAAACAGACACGCTTAACCGGGCGACGGTGCTGCAGGCCGGCGCTTGAGGGTGCCGGAAAAGTTCAGGCACGGCACGCCATCGGCCGTGACCAGGCCGCGCACGAAGGTGATGGAGCGTCCGCCGCCCAGCACCTCGCCGCGCGCCTCGATCCATGCCCCTTCCGGCGCACCGGCCAGGAACTCCGCAGTGAAGGCCACGGTCACGCCATAGCCGTCCTCACCGGTATGGGCGATGGCGAACAGCGAGAAGTCGGCGAACGCCATGAGGCAGCCGCCATGGACGACGCCGCCGGCGTTCATGTGCCGCCGTTCGGAGCGGAACGCGGCCACCGGGCCCCGGTCATCGGTCCGGAAATAGAAGGGGCCGACGGTGTCGGTCTCGAACGGCTCGTCGTCCCACCAGGTCCAGCCCGCGAATTCGCCGGTCTCCATAACTTGTTTCGCCATGATTCGTTCCTCGCTCCCATTCTCCAGCCGTCCCCCCGCGGGACCGCCCGTCATGCGGCCAGCCGGCGCCCCGCTTGCGCCCCCGCCGGGCGGTAAGGCCATCCGCGGTAGAACCGGCCGGTGGGGTCGGCGCAGCCCAAGTTTTCGCCGGCCCGGGCTTCCACAAGGGCGCCGGGCTGGCCTAAGCTGTAAGCGTGGAACAGACAAGACCGAGGGAGCCGGCCATGGCCTATGACAGTGAAGTCCGTGATGCGTTGATCGAGACGGTGCGCCGGTTCGTGACCGAGACCTGCATGCCGGTCGAGGCGCAGGTCGCCGAGGAGGACCGGGTACCACCGGCGGTGGTGGAAAAGATGAAATCGCTCGGCCTGTTCGGCCTGGCCGTTCCCGAGGAATATGGCGGGCTTGGCCTCGACATGGAGACCGAATGCCTGGTGGCCAGGGAACTCGGCCGCACCTCTCCGGCGTTCCGGTCCGTGGTCGGCACGAATGTCGGTATTGGCAGCCAGGCGCTGGTGCTGTTCGGAACCGAGGCGCAGAAGCAGAAATACCTCCCCGGCATTGCATCGGGTGACCTGGTCGCCAGCTTCGCGCTCACCGAACCTGAGGCCGGCTCCGATGCGGGCAGCCTGCGGACCCGTGCGATCCGCGATGGCGATCATTATGTGCTCAACGGTACCAAGCGCTATATCACCAATGCCAATGTCGCCGACGTCTTTACCGTGATGGCGCGCACCGATCCCGACACGCCCGGGGCGAAGGGTGTGTCGGCCTTCATCGTGGATCGCGACACGCCGGGAATCAGCGTTGGCCAGCCCGAACGGAAGATGGGCCAGCAGGGCGCGCATATCTGCGACGTGATCTTCGAGGATGCCCGCGTGCCAGTGGACAACCGGATCGGCGGGGAGGGCGAGGGCTTCAAGGTGGCGATGAGCGTGCTGGACAAGGGTCGGCTGCATATCTCGGCGGTCTGTGTCGGTGTGGCCGAGCGGCTGGTGAAGGAGATGGCGACCTATGCCGTTGAGCGTCGCCAGTTCGGCAAGCCGCTGGCCGAGCACCAGCTCATCGCGGCGATGATGGCCGATAGCCAGGCGGAGACCTATGCCGCAAGCTGCATGGTGATGGATGCGGCACGTCGGCGCGACGCCGGCGAGGCGATCACGATGCTGGCCTCGTCCTGCAAGCTGTTCGCCTCGGAGATGGTGGGCCGCGTGGCCGACCGGGCCGTGCAGGTGTTCGGCGGGGCCGGCTATGTCGCCGATTACGGCATCGAGCGTTTCTACCGTGATGTCCGCATCTTCCGGCTCTATGAGGGGACCACCCAGATCCAGCAGATCATCATCGGTCGTGAGCTCGCAAGGCTTGCCAAGGACGGCGCACTCTAGGACAGTCATGGGCATGGCCGACCCCCATCGCCCCGCCACCCATGACGATATCATTGCCCTTCCGGAAAACCTGGTGGGGGAACTCATCGCCGGCCGGCTATTTACCCGGCCGCGGCCGCGGATCCGCCACGCCTCGGCGACCAGCCGGCTGGGTATCCTGCGTGGCGGTCCCCATGACCTGCATGATGATGGTCCGGGCGGCTGGATCTTTCTCGACGCGCCGGAACTGCATTTCGGTGAGGACGTCGTGGTGCCTGATATTGCGGCCTGGCGCCGTGAGCGGCTGCCGGAGGTGCCCGATGTCGCCTGGCTCAGCCTGGCGCCGGACTGGCTGTGCGAGACGCTGTCGCCCCCGACGCAGAAGAAGGACCGGACGCTGAAGACGGACAGATACGCCCGCGAGGGCTTCCGGCTTGTGTGGCTGCTCGACCTGGATGCGGGCCTGCTGGAGGCTTTCGAACGTGAAGGGACGGACTGGCGGCGCTATGGCGCGATCAATGCCGAAAGCCGGGTCTCCCGGGCGCCCTTCGAGGCGGTCACATTCAAACTGGAAACACTCTGGAGCTGAGGGAGAGGCGCCTGTGTACGAGATCAAGACGGCTGAGCCGGAATCGGTGGACATGAATTCCGGTCGCCTGGCGGGAATTCCTGATTATTTCGAGAGGAACTACCTCGAAACCGGCAAGCTGCCGGCCATGGCGACGCTGGTGGCGCGCGAAGGGGTGATCGTGCACGAAGCCTATCGCGGCACCACCGAACTCGGTGGCGGGGCGCCGATCGGGCCTGACACCATTTTCCGGATCTACTCCATGACCAAGCCGATCACCTCGGTGGCGGCGATGATGCTGTTCGAGGACGGCGCAATCCGGCTGGACCATGAGCTCTCGCGCTATGTTCCGGCCTTTGCCGGGGTCCAGGTCTTCGACGGGGCCGGTGCGGACGGGATCCGGACCCGGCCACCGGCCCGGCCGATCCTGCTGCGCGATCTCTTCACCCACACCTCGGGGCTGACCTATGGGTTTCTCATGCAGACCGAGGTCGATGCGCTATATCGCGAACACAAGATCGCCCGGCCCGATGAGACGCTGGAGGAGATGTGCAACCGCCTGGCGACGTTGCCGCTGGTGGCCTCGCCGGGGGAGCGCTGGAACTACAGCCATTCCACCGATGTTCTGGGCCGGGTCGTGGAAGTGGCGTCGGGCATGACGCTGGACGCGTTCTTTCGCGAGCGGATCTTCGGCCCGCTGGGCATGGCTGACACCGACTTCCATGTGCCGGAAGAGAAGTGGCCGCGCCTGATGGCGTGCTATTCGCGCGATCCGAACACGGGCGCGGTGACCCGGAGCGACGGTGCAGGCGGCGAAAGCCGCGCGTATCGCACCCAGCCGCCGATGCTGAATGCCGGAGGCGGGCTTGTTTCCACCCCGCGCGACTATTTCCGATTCTGCCAGTGCCTGCTGAATGGTGGCAAGCTCGGCGAGGCGCGGATCCTCTCACCCAAGACCGTCGAGTTCATGACGCTGAACCACCTGCCCGGCGGGGCGACGATCAAGGCGATGGGCGACCGCACCTTTTCCGAGGCGCGGATGGAGGGGAACGGCTTCGGCCTGCTTGGCAGTGTCATTGTCGATGTCGCCGAGTCCCTGTCGCCGGGCTCGCTCGGGACCTACAGCTGGGGCGGGCTGGCCAATACCTTCTTCTGGATCGATCCTGAGGAAGATCTCGTCGCCATCCAGATGACCCAGATGATTCCTTCTGGCTGCTATCCGATCCGGCCGCAGTACCAGCAGCTCGTCTATGCCGCAATTGATGCCTGAGGCGGCGGGTGATGACGGGCCGGCGCCGGGGCAGGCGAATCGTGTCCGTGATGCTATTCTCGCGCTTGTCATGTCGCGGGGGGTGGGCAAGACGATCTGCCCGACCGAGGCCGCGAAGGTAGTGAGTGAGCACAAGTGGCGCAGCCTGTTGCCGCATGTCCGCGCCGAAGCGGTGCGGCTGGCGCAGGACGGGTCGATCGCGATCTATCGCAAGGGCCGTCCGGTCGATCCCGATGACTTCCGGGGCGTTTACCGGCTCGGCCTGCCGCCGCCTGTCGGGGACGAAAGGCTGGGGTGAAAATCGGCAAAAATGATGGAACGGAACGTGCCAGGCAGGCATCGGACAATTGTCCGGCACCGTCTGGCAGGCGGTTTCGGACCTTTGTCCGGGGGGCGGCTTTTGTGCGAAATCGAAGGATTTCGATGGGGTTAGCACGCTGCGCGGTGTTCGCCGCACGAAATCACCTTCGGATTCAATATGATACGGAGCGTTCCGAATCCTGCGGAAGCGAAGGGGCTTTCTAAATCCGCCTGCCGCATACCGACAATGGCTCTGGTGCCGGGGACGGGTCGCCGCTATGCTGTATTCGGTTTACCGAACTTTGGTGCGGGCTCCGGACCCGGCCGGTGCGGGTGGCTTTGCCATTGTCGTATTCCAGTTCGGCGGACCAGATCATGTGCCTTCCAAGCGCATGTTGCTTAGCTCATCGGGTAGAGCATCAGACTCATAATCTGACGGTAGAAGGTTCGACTCCTTCAGCAACTCCACGGGGCTTCGCAAGAGACCTCGACCAAGACCGGGGAGGCCGGGTCCCCTCAGCCGACGGCACGTCCTTCTCCTGCGGGGGCGGGGCGGTCCGGGCGGCAGGTTGGACGCCGGCCCCGTGCCGCCGGCCGAAACGGGATGGCCGGCGGGGAACCGGCCCGGGGCCGCGCCTGCTTCGGCGGCGACGCGCCGGTGACAGGCCCCGCCGCCCGCCCGTGATCGTCGGATGGCCCGCCGCCGTTTGATCGAGGTGGACCCGGTTCTCCCTTCTCTTGCCGCTTGGCGCCGCGGAATGGCTGGGCTAGCCATTGGTGGACACACCAAGCGGAGAGAGCTGAGATGTTCCGGCGCCATGTGACTATAGAGGATCACCAGCGAGCCCTTCTGATCCGGGACGGCCGGGTGCGCGAGGTGCTCGAACCGGGCCGACACCTGATCGGGCGCGAGCCCCGCACGCGACTGGAGATCCAGGATGTGCGGCTTGGACGCTTTACCGGCACCCGGCTCGAGGCGCTGGAGCGCGACCGTCCGGACATTGTGGCCAAGCATCTCCTTGTCAGCGAACCCGGCGAGACGGCGGTGGCGATCATTCGAACTGGGGCCCGGATTCTTGCTGTGGTGCCGCCGCGCGAGAAACAGGCATTCTGGACGTCGTTCATGCCGGTTTCGGAAGAGGTGATTGATATTGGCGATTCGCCGGCGATTGCGGGCCGGAACATCCGGCCTCTCTCCATGGCGGCGCCCGGTCATGTCGCCTCGGTGCATGTGCCGGCCGGCCACGTTGCGCTGCTGCACGTTGATGGGGCGTTGCGGGAGAGTTGCGGGCCGGGCCATCACGGTGTCTGGACGGGCGTGCGGGACGCGGGCTTCACCCTGCTCGACATGCGGGTGCGAAGCCTTGAGGTGACGGCGCAGGAGATCCTGACCGAGGACAGGGTCTCGGTTCGGATAACGTTGTCAGCCTTCTGGCGGATCGACAATGCCGAGACAGCGAGCGAGGCCCGCGACCTCGAGGACCAGCTCTATCGCTACGTCCAGTTTGCGATCCGTGATGCTGTTGCCAGCCGGACGCTGGATGCCCTGCTCAACGCCCGGGGAAGTCTCGATGCTGAACTCACCCGCGCCGTCCAGTCGCTGGAGGCGGTCTCGGCGCTGGGGATCGAGGTGCTGTCGGTGGGGATGAAGGATGTCATCCTGCCGGGCGAGATGCGGGAGATCCTGAACCGGGTCGTGGAGGCCGAGAAGCAGGCCCAGGCCAATCTCATCCGCCGACATGAGGAGACGGCGGCGACGCGCTCGCTGCTGAACACGGCGCGGCTGATGGAGAACAATCCGCTGCTGCTGCGGCTCAAGGAGCTGGAGACGCTGGAACGGCTGACCGAGAAGATCGGGCGGCTGGACGTGACCACCTCGGCGACGGGCCAGGGGCTCGACGGACTGGTCAACAATCTCGTCACCCTCGCCCGGCGGGGGGGCGACGCGGACCCGGAGGGCTAGGCCATGGCAGCGCCGCGCGACCCTTTTCATGAGCATGTCGGGGAGTTGTTCGCGCCGCTGGGGGTGGTCACGATCCGGCGCATGTTCGGCGGGGCGGGGGTCTATCTCCATGGCGTGATGTTCGCGCTGATCGCCGATGGCGAGACCTATCTCAAGGTCGACGCGGCGCTCAGGGCCGATCTCGAGGCGGAGGGGTCGGGTCCATTTACCTATGAGAAGAAGAACGGCGAGACGGCGGTGATGGCCTATTACCGGTTGCCGGACATGGCGGCCGATGACCCGGTGGAGGCGAGCGGGTGGGGCCGGCGGGCGCTGGACGTGGCGCTGAAGGCGCAGGCGGCGAAAGCGACGAAGGCGAAAGCGACGAAGGCGAAGGCGAAGGCGGCGCGGCCCCCGGCAGGGGAGCGATAGATCGCGGCGGCTGATCGGCGGCCGGCTGCACGGTCTCCAGCCCGGGGACTATGCCGGGCGGGCGAAGCGTGATTGAATTCCAGATCACGTTGCGCCGGGCGGACCGGGTCAGGGCTCCAGCATGGGAGGAACACATGGCGACCATTGCACTTGTGGATGATGACGAGAACATCGTCGCCTCGATGAAGATCTTCTTCGAGGCCGAGGGCTATCAGGTCCGGACCTATTATGATGGCGAGGCGGCGCTCCAGGGGCTGACCGAGAACCAGCCCGACATTGCCATTCTCGACGTGAAGATGCCGAAGATGGACGGGATGGAGCTGCTGCGGCGGCTGCGCCAGACCACGGAGCTGCCGGTGATCTTCCTCACTTCCAAGGATGAGGAGATCGACGAGGTGATCGGCTTCAATATCGGCGCCGATGATTTCGTCCGCAAGCCGTGCTCGAACCGCCTGCTGGCCACACGGGTGAAGGCGGTGCTGCGCCGTTCGCGCGGGGCGCCGGGGACCGAGGAGGGCGACACCAAGCCGATCGTGCGTGGGCGGCTGACGCTGGACCCCAATCGCCATGCCGTGTCCTGGGACGGCCATCCGGTGCGCCTGACGGTGACCGAATTCCTGATCCTGCAGAGCCTCGCCCAGCGGCCGGGCTATGTGAAGTCGCGCGACCAGCTGATGGACGCAGCCTATGACGACCAGATTTATGTCGATGACCGGACCATCGACAGCCATATCAAGCGGCTCAGGAAGAAGTTCCGCGAAGTGGACGGCGAGTTCGACGCCATCGAGACGCTGTATGGCGTGGGCTACCGGTATTCAGAAAGCTGAGAGCGGGCCGGCCGGGCCGGGGCCAGGGCGGGGCCGGGCAGGGCATGTGCGCAGGCAAGGGAGCAGGCAGGAGGGCAGGCAGGCGGCCGGGGCGTTGGCGCCAGCGGCTTTGCCCGGCCCGCGCTTCCGCGCGTCCGGCAATGGGGTGCTGATGGGCCCGGCCTGTCAGAGGGGCCGGGCGGTCTCCAGCGGCGCTGGCGGGAGATAGTCCCACCACCGGTCGCCCATGCCGCGGGCCGCCGGCGCGCATGTGCCTGCCCGCCGCGTTGCCGGCAGGATGGCCTGCGCCCGCTCCTGCCGCATGGCCGATGGCCCGCCGCCGCGCTTTGCCCCGACCTATGACCTCGATCAGCCACTGATGGCCAAGATCAATGCCATCGCAACGCGCATCTACCGCGCCCGCGAAGCCGTCGCCGACCATAGCGTGCTGGCCGACATCGCCCGGATCGAGGCGATGGGTTTTGCCAACCTGCCGATCTGCATGGCCAAGACGCAATACAGCTTTTCCGCCGATCCGGCACGCATCGGCGCGCCCACCGGCCATGTGCTGCCCGTTCGCGAAGTCCGGCTGGCAGCCGGCGCCGGATTCCTGGTGGCGATCTGCGGCGAGGTCATGACCATGCCGGGCCTGCCGCGCACGCCAGCAGCCGAGTCCATCCGCCTCGACACAGATGGCCGGATCGACGGACTGTTCTAACCCCGGCCCAGTGATCAAGCCTGGCCCTGTTCGAAAGCATGGGCTGGCACGCAGTCGCACATGCTTGCGTGGCTGCCCACGCAGCACTAGGCACATCAAATGACCGCGCTCAATCTTTCGGCCGATACCGATCGCCACGCCCCCACCCGCCTCGACGGACCCGACACCAGCGTTGACGCCCGGGAAACCTTCGGTGTGGACATGGAACTCGACGTGCCTGCCTTCAGCGTGGCGGACGAGCGGGTGCCTGATCTCGATCCCACCTATGTGTTTGATCCCGACACCACCATGGCGATCCTGGCCGGCTTTGCCTTCAACCGGCGGGTGATGATCCAGGGCTAT
>CAZDMQ010000101.1:0-8116 GCA_964506685.1 uncultured Hyphomonadaceae bacterium
CGCTTGAGACCGTTATTCTGGTCGCATCTCATCATGACGGTGGGGGCCGCCGCCTTGGGACTTGCTGGCGGAGTCCTTGCCGGCGTCAACGGCGCGATGGCCGGCGCCGCGCTGGCGCTGAGTGTGTCGTCGCTCTATCTGATCGCAGTGGTCAGAGACGAGGACGGCGCCGGTCTTTCCGCCTATGTCCGCTGTCTGCGGGCCGAGCCCATGCGGCTCATGCCAGTCTTCGCAGCAGCGATGGCCGTGACGGCGCTGGGGGCCACGGGCCTGCTGTATGGCGACCCCGTCCACCGCTTCACCGGCTATGGCGCAGCGATCGCCGCAACCACGTTCGCCTGTCTCGTCTTTGGTGACATTCGCGGCCTGTTGCAGACCGCCGCCAGGGTGCGCTAGGCAAATTGACGGGACGCAGGGGAGATCCGAAATGACGCGACTAGCCAATGCCGTCCGCTCAGCCGGCCTGATGCCGCTCGTCAAGCCGATGGCCGAGCGCACGGCCGGCATGATGGGCATGCGCATCGTGCCCGGCGATCAGGTGCCGAAAGTCGGCTGGCTCGGCCTGCCGAACCTGCCGATCCGCACCATCCTCGACATCGGTGCCTGCCGCGGCGGTTTCGCCAGGGAGATCCTCGCACCCCGCTTCCCGCAAGCGGTGATCCACAGCTTCGAGCCCTCGCCCGATGCCTTCCCACACCTGAAGGCGAAGACCGAAGCCTCGGGCGGCCGCCACGTCGCGCACAATTTCGGCCTCGGCGAGACCGCCGAGACGCTGACATTGCATTCAGCCGTCAACGCCCTGCCGGCCTCCTCGCTGCTGCCTTCGACCGTCGAGAACACAACAGCGTTTCCCCAGACGGCAGAGACGAAGGATCTCACGGTCGAGATCCGGGTACTGGACGAGGTGGCGCCGACGCTCAGCCCACCGATCGAGGACGATCTCCTGGTCAAGATCGACGTGCAGGGCTTCGAGGACCGCGTGATCCGCGGCGGCCGGGCGACGATCGGGCGGGCGCGCGCCGTCGTCGTCGAGGTGCAGAGCGCCATTCTCTATGAGGGCCAGCCGACCTTCCGCGACATCTTCATGGAACTCGACGCGCTCGGCTTCGGCTTCATCGGCGTGCTCGACCAGTTCGCCAAGCCCGACGGCAGCGTGCTGTACTACGACGCGGTGTTCATGAAGCCGCGGGAGGGGGCCAGCGCATGACCCAGCCATTCCTGTCCGTCGTCACCATCTCGTTCAACCAGGCGCAATACCTGCGCCAGTGCGTCGACAGCGTCGTCTCCCAGAAGGGGGACGACGTCGAGTATATCGTCGTCGATCCGGGCTCGACCGACGGCAGCCGCGAAATCCTTGAAAGCTACGGCGATGCCATCGACCACCTGGTGCTGGAGCCCGACAACGGCCCAGCCGACGGCCTCAACAAGGGCTTCGCGCGGGCGACCGGCGAGGTCGGCTATTTCATCAATTCCGACGATTTCATGCTGCCCGGCGCGGTGGACCGGATGCGGCGGCTGTGGCGCGAAAACCCCGGCATCGACGTGTTGCTCGGCGGCGCCTGGATGGTGGACGGGGAGGGGGAGCCGGTGCGGGAGCTTGAACCCACGGCGGTTGACTGCGACTCGATGCTCTCGGGTGATGCAACGCTCGTGCAGCAGGGGATGTCGTTTCGTCTCGATCGGTTTCGCAGAATTGGTGGCTTCGAGACTGAGAACCGCACGTGTTGGGACTACGAACTACTTCTGGCGCTGCTACACGATGGCGGAAAGGCGGAGGCAACGGCCGAGCGCCTCGGTGCGTTCCGCATCTATGGGGAAAGCCTCTCGGGAGGTGTTGGCGGCGCTGAGCATACGCGGCGCTACAGAGCCGATCTTGACCGCATCCACCAAAAGCTGACGGGGCACCCTCGTCCAATCCTGGGCCCCGCCGCGGCCGCACTCTGCCGCGCGCGCCGCATAGTGACCCGCCCCACGACAGTCGCTTTGCAGGTCGGGGACCGCCTCTTTCCGGCCCGCATGCGCAGCCGTTTCGATCGAGATCAGAACGTTATTGGGCCCAGGCAGGGCTGAGAGATGGTCAGGATTGCCTTTGCATGGCCGGGCCTGCCGGATTACGCCGCGCGATGTATCCGTACGGTGATCAATCACGGCGCCTTTCCCGTGGACGTTATCGCGACGCGCCCCAGCGTTCCGATCGAGGGCATGGAGCGTTCGCTTGGCCAGCCGGTGCACTGGATCGACGCGGCGGATCAGTCAGCCAGCTGGGAGTGCATCGGCGCGCCCGTGCCAGATGTGTTGTTCTGCGGCGGCTACGCGACCGCGCCCTTCAATGCGCTCGCCTCACAGGTGAGGAGCGCAGGCGGTCGCGTCGTTCTGATGTCCGATAACAATTGGCAGGGCGGCTGGCGGCATAACGTCGTCGACCCCGTCCGCCATCAGCTCATGCACCGCAGACAGTTCGACAGCATCTTCGTCCCCGGGGCCTCGGGAGCAAGACTGGCCCGCCGCTGGGGCTATGCACCATCGGAAACGGCGATGGGCCTCTACGGTGCTGATCCGGCGCTCTTCAATGGCGGGCTTGCCCTCTCCGAGCGGCCGAAAACGTTCCTGTTCGTTGGACAATTCATCGACCGCAAGAATGTTGTGGGACTGGCCGAGGCGTTCGTAGACATCGCCGACCAGATCCCCGGGTGGACGCTCAGCCTTTGCGGCAGCGGCCCGCAGGCAGACCAGATCCCGAAGCATCCACGCCTCTCGGTGCACGGCTTCGTGCAGCCCCCGCAGCTGGCGGAGATGCTGCGCAATGTCCGTTGCCTGGTCCTGCCATCGCGTAAGGAGCACTGGGGCCTCGTCGTACACGAGGCGGCGTTGTCGGGGTGCGCCCTGGCGCTTTCGGACACGGTCGGTGCGGCAGACGATCTGGCGCGGGCCGAGAACGCCGTGCTGTTCCGGCCGGGCGACAATGCGGCGATGTCCCGGGCGCTGGCCGAGATCGCAGCGTGGGACGCAGCGCGGTGCGTCCAGGCAGAATCGACATCTCGCCGCCTTGCCGCCGGTTTCGGTCCCGGTCCGTTCGCGGCCAGCGTGACGGCGTTGGTCGAGCAATTGCTCGCCGGAAAGGCCGCGTGATGGGTGCAACGATGCGCGTCCTCCACGTCATAGCCTCCCTCTCGCCGGTGCATGGCGGCACGACGTCGTCGGTCATCCAGATGATCGCCGGGCTCGAGGCCCAGGGCATAGCTTGCGAAATCGCAGCCTCTGACGATGACGGGCCAGGCCGACGGCTCCCCGCCGACACCCCGGAACGCGATCTGCCGGGCCGCCACTATTTTCCGAAGCGACGCGACTTCTACGTCCACACACCCGCCATGGGTCCGTGGCTCGACGCGCATGTCCGCAACTATGACCTCGTCCACATCCACGGCCTGTTCAGCCACGTCAACGGCCTCGCCGGCCGCATCTGCCGTCGCCGCGGCGTGCCCTACATCGTGACCCCGCACGGCATGGCCAATCGCTACGGCATGCGCCACAAGCCGGTGCGGAAGGCTGTCTCGCTTGCGCTCGTCGAGCGGCCGCTGCTGGAGGGCGCGGCCCTGATCCACATGACGAGCCGGGGCGAGGAGCGCGACTTGGCCGACCTCAGGATCAGGACCCCCGTGGTGCGCATTCCGCTCGCCGTTGCGCCCGTGCCGCCGGGTGATGGCGTAGCGTTCCGTGCGCGCCACCGGGAGATCGGCGACCGCCGGACCGCGGTGTTCATGGGCCGTCTCAACCCGATCAAGAACCTCGAGGCCGCAATCGACGCGCTGGCCCTCGGCGGCGGGGCCGGGTTCCATCTCGTGGTCTGCGGTGACGGCCCGGCCGACTACGAGGCCAGCCTGAAGGCGCGCGCTGAGCGCCGCGGCGTGGCCGCCCGCATCAGCTGGCTGGGCTTCGTGTCCGGCCAGGACAAGGCCGACGTGCTTGCGGCAGGCGACGTCTACGTGCAGCCCTCGCTGTCCGAGAGCTTCGGCATGGCCGCCGTCGAGGCGGTCTCGGCGGGCCTGCCCTGCGTGCTTGGCGAGACCGTCGCCATCGCCGAGGACCTCGTCGAAGCCGGCTTCGCGGTGGCTGTGGAGCCGACGGGCGAGGGCGTCGCGCAGGGCCTCGGTGAGGTGCGGGACGTCAGACAGGGACGCGAGAACTTTGCGCTCGCCGGAAGAAACTTTGTTGCAAAGCGGTTCGACCAGACGGCGATTGGCACATTGCTTCATGATCTCTATTACCGGGCACGGCAGCACCCCGCGACGCTCCCTGCCGATCTGACAACAGCCACGAGGGAAATCACACAATGACTGCCATCCTGGGCTTTAATGCCTTCCATGCCGACTCGGCCGCCTGCCTCGTCATCGACGGCAAGCTCGTCGGCGCGGTGGCGGAGGAGCGGCTGGGCACGCGTGAAAAGCACACGTCGGCCTTTCCTGCGAATGCGATCCGCTGGCTGCTCGCCGACAACGCCATGACGCTCAGCGATGTCACCCACGTTGCGATCCCGCGCGATACGGGCGCCAACCGCTTGGCGAAGGCCGCCTATGTCGCAAGGAATCCGATCGGCGGGGTTTCGGCCGCGATAGAGCATTTCTCGCGATCGAAAGAGACCACGAGCATGGTGGACCAGTTGGCCGGGATCTGCGGTGTCGATCCGGCAACCGTCAGCTTCGAGACCGTGCCGGTCGAGCACCACCTCTCCCACATTGCCAGCTCCTATTATGCCTCGCCTTTCGAGAGCCTGACGGCCGGCTACTCCTACGATGCTTCGGGCGATTTCGTGTCCGCCATGGCCGCGCGGTGCGAGGGGCCGAGGATCGAGGTCCTCGACAAGGTGACCCTGCCGAACAGTCTCGGCTTCTACTACACCGCCATGTGCCAGTTCATCGGGTTCGATGAATTCGGTGAGGAATACAAGGTCATGGGTCTCGCGCCCTATGGCGAGGACTCCTACGCGGATGAGATGCGGCGCTTGGTAGAGTTGCCCGACCACGACTGGTTCCGGCTCGCCGCGGGCTGCTTCGGCATGCATGAGGGCGGCAAGAGCGGCGCCGTAGATGCTGACGGCAAGCTGATCATGGGGCGGCTCTATTCCGACAAGGTGGCGCAGATGTTCGGCGCGCCCGCAACGCGCGGCGAGACCACTCAACGCGAGATGGACATCGCCCGCTCGACCCAGGTGCGTTTCGAGGAAGCCGCCGTCCATTGTCTCAACCGGCTGCACAGCCTTGTGCCGACGGAGCAGCTCGTTATGGCCGGCGGCTGCGCGCTGAATGGCGTGGCGAACGCACGCATCCTGCGCGACACCCCTTTCACCACTCCCTATCTCCAGGCGGCGGCCTCCGACGACGGTACCTGCCTCGGCGCGGCCATGTGGGTCTGGCACAACACGCTCGGGCAGAGCGAGCGCTTTCACATGAAGCATGCCTTCTGGGGGCCGCAATACTCCGATGCGCAGCACCGCGCCGCCGTCGAGACAACCGGCTTCGAGATCCAGACGTGCACGAACGAGGCCGAACTTGTGGAGGTGGTCGCCGATCTCATCGCGGCCGGCAACGTGACCGGCTGGTATCAGGGGCGCAGCGAGTGGGGCCCGCGGGCGCTCGGCAACCGTTCGATTCTCGCCAATCCGTCCATCCCGACAATGAAGGACACGATCAACGCCAAGATCAAGCGCCGCGAAAGCTTCCGCCCGTTCGCGCCGAGCGTGCTGAAGGAGGACGTTGCGACCTACTTCGAGCAGGACGTGAACTCGCCCTTCATGATGCACGTCGTCAAGATCAGGCCCGAGTGGCGTGAGAGACTACCCGCTGTCACGCACGTTGACGGCACGGGACGCCTGCAAAGCGTCGATCCTGAGAGCAACGCGCTCTACCACCGGCTGATTTCGGCCTTCAAGCAGCGGACCGGCATCGGCATGGTCCTCAATACCAGCTTCAATGAGAACGAGCCCGTGGTCGACACACCGGAACAGGCCGTCGCCTGCTTCATGCGCACCGACATGGATGTGCTCGTTGTCGGCCGCCATGTCGTCAGAAAGCCGGACACCCCGAGCAGGATGCGACCGTGAGCGGTTTCCAGCGAAATGAACAACCCATCCCAATCACCGTCGCCGTTCCCGTCAAGAACGAGGAGGTGAACCTGCCGCGGTGCCTTGAGCGGCTCAGGCGCTTCGCGGAAGTGATCATAGTCGACTCGTCGTCGACCGACCGGACGCCGGAGATCGCGCGCGACTTCGGCGCCACATACGTCAACTTCGATTGGGACGGAAAGTATCCGAAGAAGCGCAACTGGCTGTTGCTCAACCACACGCTGGCGAACGACTGGGTGCTGTTCCTCGATGCCGACGAGATCGTCGATGATGCCTTCTGCGATGCGGTGGACCGAGCCGTGCGGAGCGGCCAGCACGCCGGCTATTGGCTCAACTACACGAATTATTTTCTCGGACGGCCGCTGAAACACGGCCTGCCGCAGCGCAAACTCGCGCTGTTCAGGGTCGGGGCCGGGCTCTACGAGCGCATTGAGGAGGACAGCTGGAGCCGGCTCGACATGGAGATCCATGAGCACCCGATCATCGAGGGACCGATCGGCGAAATCGCAGCCCGCATCGATCACAACGACGATCGCGGCATCGCGAAGTTCATCGACCGTCACCGCGACTACGCGCTGTGGGAGGCGCGCCGCGTCCAGCTGCTCGAGGCCGGCGGCGCTGAGGCGCGGGCGAAACTCACGGGGCGGCAGAAGTTCAAATACCGCCACCTGGCGAAATGGTGGTACCCGTGGTTCTACTTTGTCTACACGTACGTCGCAAAACTCGGGTTTCTCGACGGTCGTGCCGGCTTCGCGTATGCCTTCTACAAGCTCTGGTATTTCTATTCGATCCGGCTGCTGATCGCGGAGCAGGGGCGCACTCAAACGGTGGTCCAAGGAGCGCGGTGGACGACGCCAGAGGCCAAGTCCTCAGGAGAAGCACATGAGTAGACTCAGGCAAATCGCCGAGCGGCTCCTGCGAGATCGTACGTTTCGGCGAAGGCTGCCGAAGGATTTCGGCGGGGTGCCCATGATAGTGTCTTCAGCCGGTGGCCTCAAACTATTGCTCAAGCCGATGTCCGAGGTCGATCCGGATCTTTTCGCAACCGCGAAATCGCTGGTTCGCCAGGGTGATGTCGTCTGGGATGTCGGTGCGAACGTCGGCCTGTTCGCTACGGCAGCTGCGGCGCTCGCAGGCGCCACAGGCAAGGTCTTTGCCTTCGAGCCCGACACGACGCTGATATCGCTACTGCGCAAGTCTGCACAAGGATTTCCGACTCACTGCGCGCCACTGACGGTGATTCCGGCTGGCCTCGCTGGAGCGACGGCTTTGCGCGCCTTCGAGATCGCCAAACGCGCCCGCGCTTCGAACAGTCTGGCGGATTACGGCAACTCTCAGGCCGGAGGTATCCGCGAAAGCCAATTCGTAGCGTGCTTTGCTGGTGACGATTGTCTGACGTCGCTGCCACCGCCGCCACCGCCGAATGTTATAAAGATCGACGTTGAAGGGGCTGAGATCGAAGTCCTGGCGGGAATCAAACGCATGCTTGCCGAGCACCGACCGGCTCTCGCGTGTGAGGTCGCACCTCAGAATTCGGACGCTGTGGGCAAAATCTTGGGCGACCTCAATTACGTTGTTTTTGATGCCCCACGTCCGCTCGTGAGTGGCAGCGCCATTGAGACAGCAGCCTGGAATACGATCGCTGTACCTCGGGAAAAGCAAGCTGCCTTTGTAGATTCCGGCGACTGACTAGGAACGCCCGTAGCGGCAACCGCCGCTCCGGGCCCGGCCGGCCCGCTACGCCGAAAACCGCATCAACTTAATCGCGTCGAAGTCCTAGACGCCACTACCGACGCGCCTCGGTCTTGGTCATCTGCGAATGCGCCCGGCGCTGCTTTTGGCTCTGTCTTTCGTGAGACTTCTCCAACCGTTGTTAGCTAACAATTGCACGGTCGCTCATGCGCCGCCAGTTCGTGCCGTCGGAAAAGGCCGGGATCGCCCCGCCGCTTTCGTTGCTGACGTAGGCCATCGCACCTGCCCCCACATTTGCCGCCGGGG
>CAZDMQ010000102.1:0-7776 GCA_964506685.1 uncultured Hyphomonadaceae bacterium
GTGCGACGAGCTCGAACGCCCCCTCGTCGCCGAGATGTACCAGCGCTGCTTCGCGCAGGAACTGCCGGAAAGCGCGCTGATGGTTAAGGTCGCCTGATGGCAAAGGGGCTCGCCGGCGGCTCCGGGCTGGCGGCGGGACCATGCGGCTTGCGAGCCGCCACTCACCGCGCTTAAACTCCCCTCACGCGAGGGGAGACGCGCGGGGGACAGATGGACCGGCCATACGACTACTTCATATCCCGCGCGGGGGCGGACAGAACCGCTGCGACGTTCATTGCGGAGGCGCTGGAAGCCGATGGTGCGTCCACCTTCCTGCAGGATTTCGATTTCGGCCCGTCGAACTTCGTCGGCAAGATGGACACCGGGCTGAAGGACAGCGGCCGCGTGATCGCGCTGCTGTCGCCAGACTACCTCATCAGCCCCCATTGCGACGTCGAGTGGCAGGCCGTGGTCCGGGACGACCCGTCCAACCTGCGCCAGCGGCTGGTTCCCTTCCTTGTCCGCCCGTGCCAGCTTGAGGGCCTGCTCGCGCTTTATGCGTATATCGACCTCTCCGAACCCCTTGCCAGAGGCGATCTTGAGACCGTGCGCACCCTGGTCCTCGCCCGGCTTGCGCCGGAGCGGGTGGCCGATGCCGAGGCCCTGCTAGCCCGCTACACCCGCCAGCAAACCGCCCCCTTCAACAGCGATGAAATCCGCCCCGTCCCCGGTTTCACGGGCCGGGAAGATGCGCTTGAGAAGATCGACGCCGCCCTCGCCGCATCCGACGCCGCCGAAGTGGTGCAGACCGCCGGCCTTTCGGGGCTTGGCGGCATCGGCAAGACGACGCTTGCGCGGCACTATGGCTACACCCGCCGGGGTCGGTTCGGTGCGGTCTGGTGGCTGGACGCCAGCACCGAGACGAACCTCATCGCCAGCCTTGCGGACCTCACCCGCACCCTCGCCCCGGACCAGGCTAGCGGCGACGAGCGGGAGGCCGCCTTCGCCGCCCTCGCGCAGATCATCCCGGCCCGCCAGCGGCCGGTCCTGCTGATCTATGACAATCTCGAGGACCGCGGCCTGCTCGAACGGCTCGGCCCGCGCGAGAAGGCCCGCGCCCTCATCACCACGCGCCAGCCCAATCTGCCCATCGACCAGCGCATCGCCATCGACGTCTTCACGCCGGACGAGTCGCGCGCCTATCTGCGGCGCCAGTCGGGCCGGGATGACATTGACGACGCGGCCCTCGACCGCCTTGCCGAAGGGCTCGGCCACCTGCCGCTCGCCCTCTCCCATGCCGCTGCCGAGCTATCGACCAACAGCCTGCAGACGCCCGACCGCTTCCTCGCCCGCATGGACGCCCTGCTCGACAGGACGCGCGAGGGCGTGAGCTACAATCCCGAACAGACGGTCTATGCCACCTATCGCATCGCCATGGAGACCGCCGACGCAAAGGCGCCGGGTGCCGCCCAACTGATGGGCCTGATGGCCCAGATGGCGCCGGCGCGGATCCCGCTGGAGCTGCTGGAGCAGGACCCGGCGCTGGCGGCCGCCCCGTTCCGCCCGCTGCTCGGCCCCGGCGATGAGGCCGGAGACCGGCGCTTCGGCGCCCTCGGGGCCCTCGCCCAAGCCGCCCTGATCGAGGTCGCGCCCAGCGATGCCGAGGGGCCGGAGGAGAACACGGTCTCGGTCCACCGCCTCGTCCAGGCCGCCGCCCGCAGTGCCGGCGGCCCGGGCGACTGGCTCGCCCTCATCAGCGCCGTGCGCCTGCTCAATGCGGCGTTTCCCTATGTCGCGTTCGAAAACTGGCCCCGCTGCCGGCGGCTGGCCGATCATGCCGGGGCCGCCACGGCGCTGGCCGCGGCCGATGCCCTGCCCGGCATCGACACATTCACCCGCGCCCCCGGCACGCCCCTGCCCGCGCCCGCGCCGGACTGGGACGCCGACGCCTGCGCCGCCCTCGCCCGCCTCGCGAACCAGGCCGGCTATTTCCTCAAGGAACTCGCCCTCCATCGCGAGGCCGAGCCGCTCTACCGCCGCGCCCTCGCCATTGCCGAGGCCAGCTACGGCCCGGACCATCCCGAGGTCGCCACGGACCTCAACAATCTCGCCAGCCTGCTCCAGGACACCAACCGCCTCGCCGAGGCCGAGCCGCTCTGCCGCCGCGCGCTCGACATTGACGAGGCCAGCTACGGCCCGGACCATCCCGAGGTCGCCATTAGCCTCAACAATCTCGCCCGCCTGCTCCAGGACACCAACCGCCTCGCCGAAGCCGAGCCGCTCTACCGCCGTGTGGTCGAAATTTTTGAGAAAAGCCTTGGCCCCGACCCTCCCAATGTCGCCATCGCGCTCAACAATCTCGCCGGCTTGCTCCGGGCCACCAACCGCCTCGCCGAGGCCGAGCCGTTCTTCCGCTGCGTGGTCGAAATTTTTGAGAAAAGCCTTGGCCCGGACCACCCCAAGGTCGCCACGGGCCTCAACAATCTCGCCAGCCTGCTCCAGAACACAAACCGTCTCGCCGAGGCCGAGCCGCTCTTCAGCCGCGCCCTCGCCATTGACGAGGCCAGCTACGGCCCGGACCATCCCGCGGTCGCCCGGGACCTCAACAATCTCGCCGCCCTTTACTTCGAAACCGGCCGGTTCGCAGAGGCCGAAGCCCTTATCCAGCGCGCCTTCGATATCCGTCTCGCCAGCCTCGGCCCCGATCATCCGGACACGCAATCCAGCGAACGCGGCCTCGCCATCATCCGCCAGACCCTCGGCAAATCCTGACGCGGCTCGCCGCCCCCACATTTCCCCTTGCATTTCCCATCGCCTTGGGCTTATAGCGCGATGAAATAACGGCGGACCTCGTGCTTCCCCTTCGGGAAGCCCAGCACTAACGCCCGGACCAACGGCGTCGGTCTTTACCGAGGGGATCCTCCCCGACGTGAACATGATCGGCCATTGTTTCTGGAGCGACCGCCATGCCCCTGGCGCAGACCCCTTCTGACGTAATTGCGTCCACCCGTCCGGTGGAGCCCGTCTTCCTCTATCGCCCCGACCGGCTGGCCGCGGCGGCGCACTGGTTCACGAGCGTGTTTCCCGCCCGGCCCTTCTATGCCGTGAAGGCCAATCCCGCCCCGCATATCCTCAGCGGCCTCTGGGAGGCCGGCATCCGCCAGTTCGATGTCGCTTCGATCGGTGAGGTCCGCGCCGTGCGCGCGCTCTTCCCCACCGCCGAGCTCGCCTTCCTGCACCCGGTCAAGCCCGAACCCGCCATCGCCGAGGCCTATTTCGACCA
Organism: uncultured Hyphomonadaceae bacterium; assembly: GCA_964506685.1. GTDB lineage: Bacteria > Pseudomonadota > Alphaproteobacteria > Caulobacterales > Hyphomonadaceae > UBA5336. The sequence continues at coordinate 3,263 of CAZDMQ010000102.1, forward strand.
TGGCGTGCGCGCCTTCGTGCTCGACAGCGCGGCCGAGCTCGCCAAGATCGCCCGCGCCACGGGCGGGGCGAAGGACCTCACCCTGCTCGTCCGCGTCCACGTCTCCAATGAAGGCGCAGCCAAGCCGCTGGCCGGCAAGTTTGGCGCTGCGGCCGGCGAGGCCCCGGCCCTGCTGCGCGCCGCGCGCACCCATGCCGACGCGCTGGGCGTGTCCTTCCATGTCGGCAGCCAGGCGCTCAATCCCGATGCCTGGCGCCGCGCCATGGGCGACCTCTCCGCGCTCATCATGAGTGCCGGCGTGATTGTCGATATTGTCGATGTCGGCGGCGGCTTCCCCGCCCACTATGCCATGGACACCCCGCCCCCGCTCGACGCCTATGCCCGCCTCGTCGCCGACGCCTTCGAGGCGATGATGGTGCTCGAGAACGCCGATCTCTGGTGCGAGCCGGGCCGCGCGCTGGTGGCCGAGGCCGAGAGCCTGCTCTGCCGGGTGGACGGGGTGAAGCCCGGCGCGGTGTATCTCAATGATGGCAGCTTTGGCGCGCTGTTCGACGTGGCCCATGAGGGCTGGGCCTATCCCTGGCGCTGCTTCGATGCTGATGGCCAGCTGCTCACCGGGGCCGGCGCGCCGCGCGTGGTCTACGGGCCGACTTGCGACAGCGCCGACCGCTTCCCCGCGCCGCTGCCCCTGCCCGAAGCGCTGGACGAGGGCGGCTATATCGAGTTCGGCAATCTCGGCGCCTATGGGCGGGCGCTGGCGAGCGGATTCAATGGCTTCGGCGCCTACCGCACCTGCGAAGTGACGGACGCGCCCTGGGCGAGTGCCTTTGCGCCATGGGGTCGCGAAGGTTCCCGGACGGGCCGTCTCGGTTAACCCTCGCGCCGTTGTGCGCTGCACAATGCCATGTTACCTTTCCGACAAATTCATGGAGAGGCGAGACGATGATGAAAGGTTTCCTGTTGAACCCCCTCGAGGCGCAGGCCGTGATGCTGAAAGCCGCGATCACGATGTCGCGGGAGAGCCAGGACCTGATGGTCGAAACGGTCAAGCGGGCCGGCCAGCGCAGTTCTTCGCCGATCTCGTGGGTGAGCTTTGAAATGCCGGTGCTCGATCCGCGCAGCTTCTTCAGCGAGGACGTGATGCGCGCCGCCTTCCACCGCATGGCCGACCGGAACCTGCGCGGCTGGGAAGTGGCTGCCGACATGCTGAAGGTGATGCCGGACTGGGTTGGCGCGTCGAGCAAGATGCCGGGCACGGTGCTGACGGACTGGTTCGACCAGATGCGCCGCGCCGGCGTGTCGATGATGCCGGCGAATGATGCCTGGGCCACCGGTGAGGCGCTGAGCAGCGTTGCCGGCCGCCGCCCGGCTGCCCCGGCGAGCGCGAAGACCGGCGCCAGTGCAAAGGCCAGGTCCGCTGGCAAGGCCGAAACCGGAGCGGCGGACCCGGTGCAATCCGCGCCCGCGCGCAGGGCTTCGGCTGAAGCGGCCACTCCGGCTGCGAAACCGGCCCGCCGCGCCCCGTCCAAACCCGCCACACCCAGGCCCGATGGCCCGCTCCGCCTCGACAAGCCGCGCGGCAAGGCCGATGACCTCATGGCGATCAAGGGCATCGGTGAAAAGCTTGCCTCGCTGCTGAACACGCTGGGCATCTATCACTACGACCAGATGGCCGCCTGGACCGAGGCGGACGGTGAATGGATCGACAAGAAGCTGGCCTTCAAGGGCCGTGTTGCGCGCGAGAAATGGGTCGAACAGGCCAAGGCCCTGGTAAAGAAGGCCGCCTGAGGCGGTGCGTCGCCACGCCGTCCCACCTGCGGGACGGTCTGGCGCGCGATCGTTTCGCCCGGGCTGTGCTGTTGACCCCCGGCCGGTGGGACCTGCTCAGGCGTCGACCAGCGGTCCGTAGAGATCCGGCCGGCGGTCGCGAAAGAAGCCCCAGGCCGCCCGCTCGGTTGCGATGGCGTCGAGATCGAGCTGGGCCAGCGCAAGGCCGGTCTCGGTCCGGTCTAGTTCCGCGAGAATGCCGCCATCCGGCCCGGCGATGAAGCTTGTGCCGTAGAACGCCTGGCCGTCCTCGGTCCCGACCCGGTTGGCCGCCGCCACTGGCAGGGTGTTCGACACGGCATGGCCGATCATGGCCCGGCGCCAGCGGGCGGACGTATCAAGTTCCGGTGCCTGCGGCTCGGCGCCAATGGCCGTGGGATAGAGCAGGACGTCTGCGCCGGCGAGCGCCATCGCGCGGGCCGCTTCGGGGAACCACTGGTCCCAGCAGATGCCGACCCCGATCTGCCCGGCGCGGGTGCCCCATACGCGGAACCCCGTCCGGCCGGGCCGGAAGTAGAATTTTTCCTGATAACCCGGCCCGTCGGGAATGTGCGACTTGCGATAGACCCCGAGCGGGGTGCCGTCGGCGTCCACCATGACGAGGCTGTTGTATAGATGCGGGCCCTCGCGCTCGAAGATCGACAGCGGCAGGACGATGCCCAGTTCGGCGGCCAGCGGAGCGAAACGCTCGACAACCGGATGGCTCTGCCAGGGCGCGGCCATGGCGAAATGCGCCTCGTCCTGGGTCTTGCAGAAGTACGGCCCGGCAAGGAGTTCCGGCAGCAGGACAAGCTGCGCTCCGGCAGCGGCGGCCTTGCGGACGAGGTCTTCGGCGGTATCGAGCGGATCGGTGGCCGGGTCGCCGGGGGCGAACTGGGCGACGGCGAGGGAAAGCGGTCGGGTCATTGCGCTTCACTGCCCGAGACAGCCGGCAGATGGCAAGTCATGCAGTGAAAGGCCCCGCCGCCGCCGGCGAGGATGGCTTCGGCTGGCAGACCGCACACCTCGCGGCCGGGGAAGAGCGCGGCAAGGGCGGCCACCGCTTCGGCGCCGGGGCCTGAGCGGGCTCCCGCACCATAGACCGGCACGAGCACTGCGCCATTGGTGAGGGTGAAGTTGAGGTGGCTGGCCGGCAGGACATGGCCGGCACGGTCGCAGATCCGACCTGGCGAGGGGATTTCTGTGACGGTGAGGCCCGCACCGCGCAGCTCCCCGGCGATCTCGCGGAAGCGGGCGGCATGCGGATCATCCGGACCTGTGGGCGCCTGGCAGGCGACATGGCCCGGGCCGACAAAACGGGCAATATTGTCGATGTGGCCGTCGGTGTGGTCGCCGTCGAGGCCACGGGACAACCAGACGACCTCGCGCGCCCCGAGCGCGGCGGTCAGCGCGGCTTCGGCCTCGCTCTCTGTCCATCCATTGCGATTGGCGTTGAGCAGGCACTGGCGCGTCGTCAGCACGCGGCCCGTGCCGTCCCCCTCCACCGCACCGCCTTCGAGGATGAAATCATGCAGCTGCGCCGGCAGCCCCTCGGCCGCAGCAATGGCAGCCGCCGTCTCCCGGTCGCCGGGCATGTCATACTTGCCGCCCCAGCCATTGAATTGAAAACAGGCGGCAGCGAGGCAGGCGCCCGTGCGAACCACGACCGGTCCGGTGTCGCGCAGCCAGATGTCACCGGTCGGCACGGCAACCCGCCTGACCATTGCCGGCAAAAGTGCCGCAGCAGCGGCATCGGCTGCGGCATCGCCGATTGCGACCCTGACCGGCACATGCGCGGCCGCCGCTTCGGCAAAGGCGGCAATCTCACGCCGGGCGGCGTCGAACAGGTCGTCCCATTCATGGGCGAGGCGCGGCCAGCCGATCCAGAGCATTGACTGGGGGGCCCATTCGGCCGGCCAGGTGGTGGCAGAGAACGACATCGGGGACACCTTCTGAACCGGCTGAAACGCGTGCCCGCAGCCCGACCGCGACCCTCTGGCAAGCCGCCCCCCTGCCCCGAAGATCAACCCGATCGCCGGCTGATGTTCGCGGGGGCCAGAATGACGGCAGGCGGCCCAACACTCGGGCCGCCCGCACACTCTACCGCTACCACGCGGCAACAATCACATGCTGCCGCGTTGTTTATACAGCCATCGCTGCCGCTTAGAAAGCGTACTTGATGCCGAGCTGGATCTGCCAGAGCGAGGCAGAATTCGTGATCGACCGTTCCGAGCGGGCCGGGAACCCGTCATAGACGTACTGCCCGTCGACAATGTCGACCTGGGAAACCGGCTGGAAGTACTCGTAACGAACCTGTTCGAGCTGCCCCCAGTCCTCATTGAGGAGGTTGCCGACATTCTCGACATCAAGGAAAGCGATGGCCTTGGCGCCTTGCGGGAAGAAGGCCGGGAACTCCTGCTGCAGGCGCAGGTCGAACACGGCATAGTCGTTGCTCTCGAACTCGTTCCGGCGGGCAATGCCACCGGCGAAGTCGTTCAGACCGCTGGTGCCGAGGAAGTCGAAGAACGCATCCAGTGCGGCTGCGTCGCCACCGAAGGAGGCGGCAGCATTGAACAGCGGATCGTTCGGACCGCTGGGTACGTAGAACAGTTCGCCCTCATCGTCCGCGCGTCCTTCGCGGATACCGAACAGCGAACGCTCCCGGCCACCGGAATAGTCAAAGGTGTAGGAGAAGGGCTGGCCGGTCC
>CAZDMQ010000103.1:0-7418 GCA_964506685.1 uncultured Hyphomonadaceae bacterium
GTCGCAAAAAACCTGACTGCACGCAAATTCATCGGCTTGGCGTCTACACGCCCGAGGAGGTCGGCCCAAGCGAGGTCCAGGTGGCCAATGGCGTGGTCGACATCCTCGTCGAGGACGAGGCCGAGGCGACCCGGGTCGCCAGACAATACCTGTCATATTTCCAGGGCGCCATCGAGGACTGGGAGGCGCCCGACCCACGTGCCCTCCGCTATGTCGTTCCGGAGAACCGGCTGCGCTGGTATGACATGCGCAAGGTCATCCACGGCATTGCGGACACGGGCTCGGTGCTGGAGTTGCGGCCGAGCTGGGGCATCGGCATCCTCACCTGCCTGGCCCGCATCGAGGGCCGGCCCGTCGGCATCATCGCCAATGACCCGAGCCACCTGTCGGGCGCCATCGATGCGCCGGGCGCCGACAAGGGCGCCCGCTTCCTGCAGCTCTGCGACGCCCATGACATTCCGGTCGTCTCCCTGCTCGATTGTCCCGGCATCATGGTCGGCCCGGAAATCGAGAAGACCGCATTGGTCCGCCACGCCGCGCGCATGATGGTGGTCGGCGCGAACATCACGACGCCGCTGATGGGCATCGTCATCCGCAAGGGCTACGGCCTTGGCGCGCAGGCCATGGTGGGCGGCAGTTTCAAGACCCCGCTCTTCCTGGTGACGTGGCCGACGGGCGAGTTCGGCGGCATGGGCCTCGAAGGCGCGGTCAAGCTCGGCTACCGCAAGGAGCTCGAGGCCATCGAGGACCCCGCCGAACGCCAGGCGGAATACGAAAAGCGGGTCGCGCGCATGTACGAGCGCGGCAAGGCCGTCAACATGGCCAGCCATTTCGAGGTCGATGACGTCATCGACCCGGCGGACACGCGAAAGTGGATCATCGCGGGCCTCAGGAGCCTGCCCCCTGCGCCGGTCCGGACCGGAAAGAAGCGTCCAAACGTGGATGCATGGTAGGGCCGCACATCCGGTCTGAAGGTCTGTGCTCTAGGCGGCGCCTCAGGCCTCGGACTTCTCGTGGAACTGGCCATACTCGCGGAAGCGCCACAGGTAGGTCGGCACCATGGCTTCGATGCTTTCAAGCTCGGTGACCCCGAGATCGGCGAGGGTCAGCGCGTCGCCGGCAACCACATTGTCCGATTTCAGCAGTTCCACCTGTCCCCCCGTGAGCGGCGGCTCGCCAAGGACCCAGCGCAGCGGCGGGATGAAGCGGAACGCGGCACCGAACGTCAGCCCCAGCGGCTTGGCCAGGAAGAACGGCAGGGGCAGCTTCAGCCGCCGCTTGTCGATGGTGGCGAAGATGAAATCATAGATCTCGTTGAACGTGTAGGTCCTGGGTCCGCCCAGTTCGAAGGTCTTGCCGGCTGCATCCTCGCGCGCGACGGCCGCCACGATGGCGTCGGCGACATCGCCGGCATAGACCGGCTGGACCCGGGTCCGGCCGCCGCCAATGGCTGGCATCAGCGGCAGGATCGCCATGACCGGGGATTTGGCGAGGCTGGCAAAGCGGTTGAAGAACCCGTCCTCCGGTCCGAACACGATGGACGGGCGCAGGATCACGGCGTCGGGATAGAAGGCGCGGACGGCGGCCTCTCCCTGCGCCTTGGTCCGGGCGTATTCCGACCGGCTGCCGGCGTCCGCGCCAATCGCCGATACCTGGACGAAGCGGCCGACCCCACAGGCCTTCGCCGCCTCGGCAACGGTCTTGGCGCCACGTGACTGCGCATCGGGAAAGGTCTGCCGTCCGTGTTCGGACAGGATCCCGACGAGGTTGACCACCGCATCGGCCCCCTCACAGGCAGCCTTCAGCGAGGGCAGATTGCGGACATTGGCCTGGACCAGGTCGACCCAGCCGGGCGGTCCGGCCAGGCGGACATCGCCGGCAATGTGCGGCCGTCTGCAGGCGACCCGGACCCGGTAGCCTGCCTTGACGAGCGCCCTTGCGGCATAGCGGCCGATGAAACCCGATCCGCCGACAAGTGTGACGAGGCCTTTGCTCATGGCATGTCTTTCTCAGCTCGGGGCCGGCCGGAAGGACCTGGCCCAGTGGGATGGCTCTGCTGCAATCATGCTGCGCGGGATTTGTCCATGCGGCATGGCGCAAACGTGAGCGCGGGCACAAGCAAGGGCGTTATCGCCAGCGCAGAACCGGCCGGCGCTCAGGGATTGAGCCGGCCATGGGACCATGCCCCCTTTGCGTCCCGGCGATAGGCGAGGCGGTCATGCAGGCGAAACGCCTGGTCCTGCCAGAATTCCATGTCCGCCGGGTCGAGGACATAGCCGCCCCAGTGCGGCGGCCGGGGGATGGTGTCCTCGTCGCGGTAGAGATCGGCAAGCAGGACGTGCCGCGCCATCAGCGCCTCGCGCTCGGGCAGGGGCCGGGACTGGTGGCTGGCCCAGGCGCCGATCTGGCTGTCGCGTGCACGGGAGGCGAAATAGGAGTCCGCGTCGGCCGGTTCGCCGCGCCGTACCGTCCCCCGGACGCGCACCTGGCGGCCGAGCGATTTCCAGTGGAAGTTCAGCGCCGCCTTGCCCTGGCCATCGAGCTGGCGGCCCTTGGCGCTGTCATAATTGGTGTAGAAGGTGAACCCGTCCGGGCCAAAATCCTTGAGCAGCACGATCCGCACGTCCGGCATCCCCGCCGCATCGACGGTGGCGAGCGCCATGGCATTGGCGTCGCTGATTTCGCTCGCCCGGGCGTCGGCAAGCCAGTCGCGGAAGAGCTCCAGCGGGTCAGCGCGCGCATCGATCAGCGGGCGATCTCCCCCTGCGGCGTAGTCCCGCTCGCTGGGTGTGGACGGGATGGGCTTCGATGCCGCGCTGACCGCAGGGTTCGACATGATCATACTCCTCGTCTGGTATCCGGACGCCGGTACCGGGCGCGTGGTGCGCCGGTCCCGCCTCCCGGTCGCAGCCGTCGGGGCTTGCCTCGGGGGGTGAGTTCCGCGCAGAACGTTTAACCTCTAGTAAAGGTCTCCGCCCATGTCGCACAACACGTTCGGGCATCTGCTTCGCATTACAACATGGGGAGAAAGCCATGGGCCGGCCCTTGGCTGCGTGATCGACGGGTGCCCGCCGGGGCTGCCGCTGACCGAGACCTACGTGCAGGGCTTTCTCGACAAGCGCCGGCCGGGCACCTCGCGTTTCGTCACCCAGCGCCGCGAACCGGACCGGGTGAGGATCCTCTCCGGCGTCTTCGAGGATGACCGCACCGACGGCCCGCGCACCACCGGAACGCCGGTCGCCATGCTCATCGAGAATGTCGACCAGCGCTCGCGGGACTATTCGGAGATCCGCGACCGCTATCGCCCGGGACATGCCGATTACAGCTATGACGCGAAATATGGCGTGCGCGACTATCGCGGCGGGGGCCGCAGTTCGGCACGGGAGACCGCCGCCCGTGTGGCAGCGGGCGCCGTGGCGCGGCTGGTGCTCGGCGAGGGCATCGAGATTCGCGGCGCCGTGGTGCAGATCGGCCCGCACGGGCTCGGCGATGCTGGCTGGGACTGGGCGGAGACGCAGAACAACCCGTTCTGGTGTCCCGATGCCGCCGTGGCAGCACGATGGGAGACCTATCTGGACACGGTGCGCAAGGCCGGCTCATCGGTCGGTGCAGTGGTCCAGGTCGAGGCGCATGGGGTCCCCGCTGGCTGGGGCGCACCGGTCTATGGCAAGCTCGATGGCGAACTGGCCGGAGCGCTGATGTCGATCAATGCGGTCAAGGGCGTCGAGATCGGAGCGGGCTTTGCAGCCGCCGCCCTGAGCGGGGAGGACAATGCCGATGCGATGCGGCCCGGGAATGGTGACGGCCCGCGCTTTCTCGGCAATCACAATGGCGGCGTGGCCGGCGGCATTTCCACCGGCCAGCCCGTTGTCGCCCGGATCGCGGTCAAGCCCACCTCCTCCATTCTCAACCCGGTCGCCTCCATGACCCGCGACGGCGAGGCGGTCGAGGTCCGCACGAAAGGCCGCCATGATCCCTGCGTCGGAATCCGGGCGGTGCCGGTGGCCGAGGCGATGCTGGCCTGCGTCCTCGCCGATGCCAAGCTGCGCCATCGTGGACAATGCGGATGAGCGACACCTCCGATCCCAGGGGCCGGGGGGAAGAGGTCGCCGACGATCTAGAGGCGCTTGCGCTGGATATCGACATCGGTTCACGGGAACAGCTCAGCACCGACCAGCTCACTCGTTCGCGGCTGCAATTCGCCCTCGGCCAGAATGCGTCGATCATCCAGCAGACCCGGTTCGCCGATGCCAAGGCGGCCACCCTGCTCGCCCTGACCGGTGTGCTTGCCTATGGGTTCACCGGAGAGGCCCTGCGCCTGCCACCGGTGCTTTTGTCGGGAGTTCTCGGGCTTACCGGTGCGGTCATCGCCCTCTGCCTGCTGGCCGTCATGCCGCGGCGCGGGAGCGGGGCGCGCGCAGGCGAGCTCTGCCGGCGCGAGCGGTTCTCCTGGCCCGCCCTGATCGCGCCGGACTATGGCGCAGACGACCATGCCGCCTTCCTGCGCACCAGCCAGGCCTCGCACCTCGTGGTATCGATTGCCCGGTCGAATGCGGCCATTGCCGCGGTGCTGGCGCGGAAATATGCGCTGTTGCGGGCCGCGCTCTGGCTCGCCCTGCTCGATCTCGCCGTGATCCTTGGCATCGTCGGGCTGAAGGCGGCGGCGGTGACCTGACCGGCGCAGCAAAGACGAGTGGCGAGGCGTGCGTGCTGCTTCAGTCGATTGTTTTCCCCAAAGAACGCCGGGTCGTCTCTTGCGCTCTGGCCACGTCGCAATGCTCGCAGGATGCTAGCGCGTCCTCATCTGACCAAGAGCCGACTAAGAGGCTTGTCTCTAGCGCCCAGTAAACACTGGCGGGCGCTTTTCGAGGAAGGCGGCGGCGCTCTCCTTCGCGTCCTCGGTCGCCATCAGGCGGCGAATCTCACCGATGGCCCAGGCGCCGGTGTCGCGCCAGTCCGGATCGAGGGTACGGCGGAGCCCGGCCTTGATCGACTGCACTGCCTGGGGCGGATTGGTCGCGATGCGGTGGGCGAGCGCGAGGGCGGTGTCGATCAGCTTGTCCGGCTCGGCCACTCGCGAGACAAGGCCGATCGCCTTCGCCGTCTCAGCATCGATCTGGTCGCCGGTCATCAGCAGCTCGCTCGCCCATTCCCGGCCGACCAGCTGGGCGAGGCGGCCAAGCCCGGGCGCGTCGCAGCAGAGACCGCGCTGGACGAACAGCTCGCCGAACCGGGCCGTGCTGGACGCGACACGGAAATCGGCCATCAGCGCGATCTCCATCCCCCAGCCGAGGGCATAGCCATTGACCGCCGCGATGACGGGAATGTTCGTGTAGAGCAGCGCATCGGCCGCCGGGGTGAGCCCGCCAGTGCGCAGGGCCCGCCTCTTCATCTCGGCCGGCCCGCCGACCGCGCCCTTGGAAAGGATTTCCTTCACATCGTCGCCGGTACAGAAGGCGCGCGCGCCGGCCCCGGTGATGATGATGGCGCGCTCCTCGCTGTCGCGGACCGCATCCTCCAGCGCCATGTAGAGCTCGTAATTCAGCGAATTCATCGCCTGCGGGCGGTTGAGGGTGAGGATTTCGACGTGGCCGTCGGTTTCGCGCAAGAGCACGGACATGGGGGGCCTCCCGGGTGCCTGGATGTGTCGCGATGAGTATAGGCGCCTGACGCCGCGTCGACGCAAGTCAGCCTGCAGGCGGGAACGCGCCGGCCTTCGACAGGCTGGAGGCCACCGGGTGGCCGAGCACGCCCTCCAGCCAGCGGGCGGTATCGATCAGGCCGGCCAGGTCGAGCCCGGTCTCATAGCCGGCGCGATGGAGCATGTAGACGACATCCTCGGTGGCGACATTGCCGGTGGCGGCGGGGGCGAAGGGGCAGCCGCCAATGCCGCCGCAGCTGGCATCGATGACATCCACGCCGGCCTCGACGGCGGCGAAGACATTGGCAAGGGCGGCGCCGCGCGTGTCGTGGAAATGCATGCGCAGGGAGACATCGGGCGCTTCCATGCGCACCCGTTCGATCCGGTCGCGGACCTCCCAGGGCGTGGCGACGCCGATCGTGTCGCCGAGGGCCAGTTCCCACACCCCGGCCAGCTGGGTGCGGGCGGCGAGGTTGGCGACCACGGCCGGGTCGACCTCGCCATCATAGGGGTCGCCGAAGGCCACCGAGATCGTCGCCGACAGCGGGAGAGCGGCCTCATGCACCAGCGGCGCGCAGGCGGCCAGCATGTCTGCGCTTTCGGTCGGGCTCATGCCCTGGTTGCGGCGGCCGAAGCCCTCGCCCGCGACCAGGACGAAATTGATCTCGTCGGCGCCGGCATCGATCGCCCGCCGCACGCCCTTCTCATTGAGGGCGAGGGCGATGTGTTTCGTCCGCGCGGTGCGGTCGAGACCGGCAAAGACAGCGGCGCTGTCGGCCATTTTCGGCACGGCACGGGGGGAGACGAAACTGCCGCTCTCCATGCGGACGACGCCGCAATCGGTGAGCCGGGCGATGAAGTCGAGCTTCTGCCCGGTGGTCAGCTGGGCCGGGTCGTTCTGCAACCCGTCGCGCGGGCCGACTTCGACGAGGGTGATGGGACGGGTCATGGGCGTAAGACTAGCGCGTTTTTGTGGGCGCTGGGAATGGCGAAGGTGGGGGGCTGCTGGTTTGGAGGAATGGCACGCGCGGCGCCCGGTCCTCCGCAGCGTAAGGCGGGTTGAGACGCAGCCGACACCCGCCGGTTTATTCGTGCAACAATTACTTGTGGCGGGTATCGGCTGCGCCTCAACCCGCCCTACCGTGCAAAATTGAACCCGGGCGAACGTGCCCTTCGGGCCAATCCCCGCCGCCCCCTACCTTCCCTGAAAGGCCGGGGGGCGGCGTTCGACGAAGCTTTGCACGCCTTCCCTGAAGTCGAAGCTGGCGAAGCTGCCGGCCATTTCCGTGTCGGCGGTGGCGAGGCTTTCGGCGAAGCTCTGGGTGTAGGTCTCGCGCACCTGGCGTTTCATCACCGCAACCGAGCGGGGCGACACCTGCGTGGCAAGATGGCCGGCGGTTTCCAGCACGTGCGGCATCAGTTCGTTCACCGGCAGGGCGCGGTTGACGAGCCCGAGCGCGTCGGCCTCGGCGCCTGTGAACTTCCTCGCCGTGAAGAGGAGGTCCAGCGCATTCGCCTCGCCGACCAGCCGCGGCAAGAGCCACGCAATGCCATGCTCGGCGATGAGGCCGCGGGCGGCGAAGGCGGTGGTGAATTTCGCCTCCGCTGCGGCAAAGCGCAGGTCGCAATAGAGCGCGAAGATGAGGCCGATGCCGGCGCAGGCGCCATTGATGGCGGCGATGATCGGCTTGGGGCAGGCATACATGTAGCCGAACCGGCCCGGATAGAGCGCTTCGAGATCCTCCGCAGCGCTGCCGCTGGCGCCACCGTTAGCACT
>CAZDMQ010000104.1:0-7277 GCA_964506685.1 uncultured Hyphomonadaceae bacterium
TCGAATTGGAAAAAACACCGTGGCCAAGTAAGAGCAGGCGCAGCGCCGAACAGCGCTGGCCGGCCGAGCCGAAGGCGGAATGGATGACATCGTCGATCACCTGTTCGCGCAGGGCGGTGGTGTCGACGAACATGGCGTTTAGCCCGCCCGTCTCTGCGATCAGCGGGATGATCGGGCCGTCGCGGCCGGCCAGCGTGCGGTTGATGGCCCGGGCCGTGGCAGTGCCGCCGGTGAAGCAGACCCCGGCGATGCGCGGATCGGCGGTCAGCGTGGCACCGATCGTCTCACCGGGGCCGGGCACCAGGTGAAGCACGTCCGCTGGCAGGCCCGCCTCATGGAACAGGTGCACGGCAGCGTGGGCGATGAGCGGGCTCTGCTCGGCGGGCTTGGCGATGACGGTATTGCCCGCAGCCAGGGCGGCCGCGAGCTGGCCGGTGAAGATCGCAAGGGGGAAGTTCCAGGGCGAAATGCAGGCAAACACGCCGCGCCCGTGCAGGGCGAGATGATTGGTCTCGCCGGCCGGGCCGGGCAGACGCGCCGGGGCCGCGAAGTGCCGCTCGGCCTCTGCGGCGTAGTAGCGGCAGAAATCGACCGCCTCGCGCACCTCGTCGATCCCGTCCTGAAGCGTCTTTCCGGTCTCGCGTGCCATCAGGGCGATGAGCCGGCGGGAACGGGTTTCGAGCGCCTCGGCCATCCGGCGGAGGATGGCCGCGCGGGCCGGCCCGCCGCGCGCGTCCCAGCCGGGCTGGGCAGCAGCCGCGGCGGCGAGGGCGGCGTCGAGGTCGTCAGGGCTCGCTTCGCGCACGGTCCCGGTGACGAGGCTGAGATCATGCGGCGCGCGCACTGCGCCGCCATTCGCGGTCAGCGAGGTGCCGGACAGGATCGGGCCGGCCGCTGGAAGGGGGCCGTGGACGACGGCTTCGACGGCGCGGGCGAGAGCCTTGCGGGTCGCGACCTGGGTAAGGTCATGGCCAGTGCTGTTGACGCGTTCGGGGCCGTAGAGGCGCGGCGGGGTCGGGATGCGCGGGTGCCGGCGCGGGCCGGTCTCGGCGCGGGCGAAGGGGTCGGCGACGACCTGCTCGACCGGGACCTCGGGATCGAGGAAGGAGTGGACGAAACTGGTGTTTGCGCCGTTCTCGAGGAGGCGGCGGACGAGATAGGGCAGGAGGTCCCGGTGCGCGCCGACCGGGGCGTAAATGCGCACGCGCGAGCCGGCACCGGCAGCCGCATAGAGCGCCTCGCCCATGCCGTGCAGGCGCTGAAATTCATGCGGTGGGTGACCGGCGGCGCGAGCCAGTTCCTCCATCGCAGCCAGGGTGTGCGCATTGTGCGTGGCAAATTGCGGAAAGAGGCGGGGGCTGGCCGTGAACAGGGCATGCGCGCAGGTGATGTAGGACACATCAGTGCCGGGCTTGGTGGTGAAAACCGGAAAGTTCGGCATGCCGGCCTGCTGGGCATGCTTGATCTCGCTGTCCCAGTAGGCGCCCTTGACCAGGCGAACCATCAGCCGGCGGTCATGTGTCCGGGCCAGTTCATCCACCGCGCCGATGACGTCCAGCGCACGCTTCTGGTAGGCCTGCACGGCAAGCCCCAACCCGGTCCAGCCGACGAGGGACGGTTCGGCGCAGAGCCGGGCCAGCAGCTTCAGGGAGACCAGCAGCCGGTCGGCTTCCTCGGCATCAAGGCAGAGATTGATATTGGCCTTCGCCGCCGCTTCGCAGAGGGCCAGGAGATCCGGATACATCGCCTCGAACAGGAGATCCTCATGCAGGGCATCATAGCGCGGATGCAGAGCCGAGAGCTTCACCGACACGCCGGACTTGTCTTCCGGCGCGGCGTCCCGGTCCGTCGCTGCGGCAAGAGCGGCGATCGCCGCATGATAGGCCTCGAGATAGCGGGCGGCATCGGTCGCCGTGCGCGCGCCCTCGCCGAGCATGTCGACGCTGATGCTGGCCGCCTCGCCGGCGCGGACCAGTCGCTGCGCCCGCTTCAGCGCCGCAGCGACGGTGCGGCCGAGCACGAACTGCTCGCCCATGATGCGCATGGCCTGCATCATGGCTGCGCGCACCACCGGCTCGCCGCTTTCGCGCACGAGGTCGTGGACGAAGCTCGCCGGGCCGTTGAGCGCCGTGCGCGGCGGGCCGATCACCCGCCCCGTCAGCATCAGGCCCAGCGTCGAGGCATTGACCAGCCAGCTGTCGGACTGGCCGTGGTGGGCGTCCCAGTTGCCCGAGCGGATCTTCTCGGCGATGAGGTCGTCGCGTGTCTCCTGGTCCGGCACGCGCAACAGGGCTTCAGCGAGGCACATCAGGGCCAGGCCTTCGCTGTTGGACAGGCCGAACTCCTCGAGAAAGCTCTCCATCAGCCCCTTGCGCCGGCCCCGGGCGCGGGCGGTCTCGACGAGCGCGCTGGCACGGCGGACAATGCCGGTGCGCTGGGTTGCGTCGAGGACGGGCGCTGACAGGAGCGCTTCGACAATCGCTTCCTCGTCGGCAAATTTCGCCTCATCCAGTCGATCGAGGTCGATCTCCATTATGCGCTCGGCGTCTGCCATGTGTGAACGATCCTTCGCAGATTGCATATCCTAACAGGTATTCTGCGTTTACACCTCCCCGAAAGACTGTAAGGCGCGTCGCAGGCTCGCCATGGGCGCGGCACCTGCGGGATAGGCTGCCGCGGGAAATCTGCTTAGGGGAACCTCATGAAGATCATGATCGTGACCGATGCCTGGAAGCCACAGGTGAATGGCGTGGTGCGCACCATGACCCGTGTGGTGGAGGAAGCCCGGGCCATGGGCCATGAGGTCGAGGTGGTCCATCCGGGCCTCGGATTCTGGACGATGCCGCTGCCGACCTATCCGGAGATCAAGCTGGCCCTGTTTGCGCGCCGCAAGGTCGAGCGGATCTTCAGCGCGTTCGAGCCCGATGCCGTACACATTGCCACCGAAGGCCCGCTCGGCGGGGCGGCACGAGCGATGTGCATCAAGCTCAAGCATCCCTTCTCGACAGCCTATCACACCCGCTTTCCCGAATACGTGTCGGCCCGTTTTCCGATCCCGCTGAGCTGGGGCTATCGCTATGTCCGGGGCTGCCACAAATTCTCCGGCAAGGTTATGGTGCCGACCCCGAGCATGGAAGTGGAACTGCGAGAGAAGGGGTTCCGCAACACGATTTCCTGGAGTCGCGGTGTCGATACCGAGGTGTTCCATCCGCGTTATCGGGTCGAGGCGGGGGCGCCGGACGATCCCTATGCCGGCCTGCCGCGGCCGGTTATAATAAATGTCGGCCGGGTCGCCGTCGAGAAGAACCTCGATGCCTTTCTGTCGCTCGACCTTCCCGGCTCGAAGGTGGTGATCGGCGACGGGCCGGCACGGGCCGACCTGGAGACGCGGTTTCCCGACGCACGTTTCGTCGGCGCCAAGTTCGGCGAGGACCTGACACGCCATTATGCCAGCGCCGACGTGTTCGTGTTCCCCAGCCTCACCGACACCTTCGGACTGGTCGTCCTGGAAGCCATGGCGGCGGGCATTCCCGTTGCGGCCTATGATGCGACGGGCCCACGCGACGTGATCCCTGGCTCGGGCGCCGGCGCGATTGTCCCGCAGGCGGGTGGCGACCTTCGCGAAGCGGTGATGGCCTGCCTGGAGCTCAGCCGGGCGCGCTGCCGCGAATATGCCGAGACCTATAGCTGGCGGCGCTGTGCAGAGGAGTTCGTCACCAATCTCCAGCCACTTCCGCCACCCGACCGCAAGCGCTTCTGGCAGCGCGTCCGGCTGCGGCGCCGCAAGGCGGTGATCGCTGAGGGCTGAGCCGCGATCAGCCGGGCGGGGAGTCAGCGCCCTGCGCCGCCCCCGACAAGTGGTGAAGTTCGCCTTCGCCTTGAAGCACCAGATTCGCGGTGCTCGCGAAGGCTGAAGCCGTTGGACCTTGCGCCCCTTTCCCCGCCTACTCCGCCGCGACAGGTTCGGATGTGGAGGCCAAGGGGCAGGACATGACAGATTTCGTGAAGCAGTTGATGCGGCAAACGGCAGCGCTGGCGCTGGCGGGTGGAATTCTGGCCGGAACGGCCGCGGCGCTGGAAGAGGCGTCGGTGATCATCGAGACCAATGCGGCAACGTGCGAGGTCGGGCTCCGGGTGAACTGGATGAGCGACCGGTTCCGGGTCGCGGCGATCAACGAGCAGGGCTCGACGACGGACCGGCCGCTGATCTCGACGGCAGTGGCAGGCAACCTCCGCGACCTGGGCCTCGCCAGCCAGGCCAATGCGACGGCGACGCAGGTCATGGACGAGATCGTGGCCGGCCTGCCGGGTAACACGTCGGCCTGCGAGCAGGGACTTGCATCTCCCACCGGTACCCTTGCGGATTTCTTCGCCGACTACCCGGCAGGCGACTACCCGTTCCTTGCCACCTCGATCCTCTTCGATGTGGCGGAGACCAGTTCGCCGCTTACGCACGTGATCCCGGCGCCGGCACGGATCGAGTATCCGCGCGAAGGCCAGCGGATCAGCCGGTTCTTCGGTCTCGTTCGCTGGAACCGGGTCGAGGCGCTGATCCCGACCTTTCCTGACGCCTATTCCGGCACGGGCATCACCGATGCGGATGTCGATATCACCGGCTTCGAGTTGCAACTTGAACGCCTGCGCAATGGCGGCGCCGAGAGGGTGCTGACGGCGGCGACGGACGAGACGTATTTCTGGCTGCCTGCTGGCGTGCTCGACAGACGCAGCACCTACCGGCTGACGCTCACCCAGATCGACCGCAGCGGCAACCGGACGGCAACCGAAGCGGTGTTCAGCACGCGCTGAGCCCAGTCAGGCGGCCTTGCGGGTGCGGCTGGTGAGAACCGGGCCCATGCCGGCTTCGAGATCGGCGATGATTGCGCTGCGGGCGACGGGGTCGGTCTCGGCGAGGTGCATCACCGTGTCGGCGCCATAGCGTTCGGCATCGCGATGGGCCCAGAGCGGCTGGATATCATCGTTGCGCCCGGTCACCTGACAGACCCGGATGATTCGCCAGCCATAGCCTTCGGGCGCGGCGAAAAGGACGATGCCGGGACTGGCGAGCCAGTCGCTCTGGCCATGAACGGCTGAAAAACCGTAGAGTTTTCCGGACGCTCCGTGAATGGCAAATGGGCGCTGCATGTTCCCTCTCCGTTCCTTGTCGGAACATACATCCGACTCCAGCGTTCGCGCAAGAAATTTATTCTAAACAAGATGTTAACGTTGCGCCGGCGACGGCAGACGCACCCTCTTGTGCAAGACTGTCGAGATGCCCACATCAATCTCGTGACGGTTGAGCTGCCGCTGAGCGGGGCTGTCCGGAACACTGAACAACCGGGCTTCGCACGCGGCATGTGCGGTGCCTCCAATCTGCCTTTGAAAGGGGATACAAGATGAATATCGATGCCTATACCGACCGGGCCAAGGCCGTTCTGCAATCGGCCCAGACCGATGCGCTCGCACGGAGCCACCAGATCCTGACACCTGAACATGTGCTCAAGGCCATGCTCGAGGACCGCGACCAACTCGCCGTCAACCTCATACGTGCCAGCGGCGGGCGGCCGGAACTCGTCGCCCAGGCCGTGGATACCGCGCTGCAAAAGCTGCCGCAGGTCAGCGGTGGTGGCGGACAGCTGCGGCTCGACCAGCCCGGTGCGAAACTCTTCGCCGATGCCGAGACCGGCGCGAAGACGGCCGGCGACAGTTTCGTCACCGTGGAACGGATGCTGCTGGCCCTGGCCGGGCAGGCGGACACGCCCGCCGCGCGCGCACTCAAGGATGCCGGGGTGACGGTGAAGGCGCTGGAGGGCGCGATTGCGCAGCTGCGCCAGGGCCGCACGGCTGATAGCCAGTCGGCCGAGGAAGGCTATGAGGCGCTGAAGAAATACGCCCGTGACCTGACCCAGGACGCCCGCGACGGCAAGCTCGACCCGGTGATCGGCCGAGATGAGGAGATCCGGCGCGCGATTCAGGTGCTGTCGCGGCGGACGAAGAACAATCCGGTGCTGATCGGCGAACCCGGTGTCGGCAAGACCGCCATCGTGGAGGGCCTCGCCCTGCGCATCGTTGATGGCGACGTGCCTGAAAGCCTCCGCGACAAGAAGCTGATGGCGCTCGACATGGGCGCGCTGATCGCCGGGGCGAAGTTCCGCGGCGAGTTCGAGGAGCGGCTGAAGGCGGTGCTGAACGAGGTGCAGCAGGCCGAGGGTGGGATCATCCTCTTCATCGACGAGATGCACACGCTGGTCGGCGCCGGCAAGACCGACGGGGCGATGGATGCCTCCAACCTGCTCAAGCCAGCCCTCGCGCGCGGCGAGCTGCATTGTGTCGGTGCAACGACCCTCGATGAGTACCGCAAATATGTCGAGGGCGACCCGGCGCTGGCGCGGCGCTTCATGGCGGTGTTCGTCGACGAGCCGAGCGTCGAGGACACGATCTCCATCCTGCGCGGGCTGAAAGGGCGGTATGAGGCCCATCACGGTGTGCGCGTGGCCGACAGTGCGATCGTGGCCGCCGCAACGCTGTCGAACCGCTATATCACAGACCGGTTCCTGCCCGACAAGGCCATCGACCTGATGGACGAGGCGGCCTCCCGTCTGCGCATGCAGGTCGACAGCAAGCCCGAGGAGCTCGACGAGATCGACCGGCGCCTGTTGCAGCTCAGGATCGAGGCCGAGGCGCTGAAGAAGGAGAAGGACGCGGCGTCGAAGGACCGGCTGCAGACGCTGGAAGGCGAGATTGCCGACCTGCAGACGAAATCCGACGAACTGACCACGACCTGGGCGGCCGAGAAGCAGAAGCTGAAGGGCGCGGCCTCGGCCAAGGATGCCCTGTCGCGCGCCGAGAGCGAACTGGCCGAAGCCCAGCGGACCGGCGACCTCACCCGCGCTTCGGAACTGAAATACGCGACCATCCCGGCGCTGGAGAAACAGATTGCCGAAGCCGAAGGCCGGGGTGAAGGCGACGTCGGGGAAGGCGGACTGGTGTCTGAAGTGGTCCGGCCCGAACATGTCGCCGCCGTGGTTTCGAAATGGACCGGGGTGCCCGTCGACAAGATGATGGAGGGCGAGCGCGAGAAGCTGCTGCGCATGGAAGAGGCGCTGCGCGGCCGCGTGGTAGGCCAGGAAGAGGCGCTGGCAGCCGTCTCGAATGCGGTGCGCCGCGCCCGGGCAGGCCTGCAGGACCCCAACCGGCCGATCGGGTCCTTCCTGTTCGTCGGACCGACCGGCGTCGGCAAGACCGAGCTGACCAAGGCGCTGGCCGGGTTCCTGTTCGAT
>CAZDMQ010000105.1:0-7267 GCA_964506685.1 uncultured Hyphomonadaceae bacterium
TTCCCTTCCCCGGATGTGATAGCCCTCTCTGGCACGGGTGCTCGTTTCCTGTTCGTCTGACAATTCTTGCCCCGCACCACGGGCCTGCCGGCATCTCGTTGTCGGCGGTTACCGGTCTGAAGTCCGCAGGGGCGCTCACAGACGGTGGGGGGCCGCACGGCATCGAGGCTTGCAGGCTTCGGCAACGGAGTTTCCATGGGGACCGGTTCGGCACGTGCGAGCCGGACGCGTCTCGGCGTTGAGTCGCTTCCACAACACTGCACCGAACCGGACGTGCGCCTCACCACAAGGCGCCAATCCTGCCCGAAATCGGCAGACCTGCCCAAAACGCAGGAGTCGATGACAAAAAACAGGGCAGGATGAACCGCCTGGCCCCCCGGCGGAGGCTGGTGGTTCGGGGGGTGCCAACAATTATGAGAAAAAACAGATATTTAGATGGGGGAGATTTAGGGAGAAGTCGTCAAACGGAACCCAGCCGATCGCAGATTCCCACTATTATCCGACGGGCCGCAAGGCCACAAATCCTCCAGGATGGTGGGCATAGAATCACTGAGAGTAGAATCCAATTTGAATTCACAGTCCGCTTGTTTTGACAATAGCGGTATATTGACCCACCTGAGTTGTGAGGCGAGTCAATGCGCGCTCTGCAGTTTCGGTGGTTGATTCCGCGACCGATGAAAGGATCGGAGATGGCTAACAAGTTCGAACATGGTGACATCGTGCGTTTGAAATCTGGTGGCCCGACAATGACCATCGAAGAGCTGCCCGGTGAGATCGCTGCCTATGAGAAAAGCTACGGCTGCGTGTGGTTCAAGGAATTTGATCGCAAATACGGCAAATTCCGAGAGCACGCTCTCGTGAAGGTGGAAGGCAATGACGCCCTTCTCGACGCATATGGCCAGGGCAAGGCCTGAACCGCCCCGCCAGCCAATCCGATTTCGGCGGGCCATTTGCTGGTCATTGCCTCGAAGGACCCAGCCCCAGAAGGACCCAGCCCCATGCGCGCCCCGAAACCGCACGGACCGGACACAGGGAGGCTGGTGGTTCGGGGGAGACTTGAACTCCCGACCTCGCGATTATGAGTCGCGCGCTCTAACCAGCTGAGCTACCGAACCGAACGGGGAAGCGGGTCAATACACGCCGGGCGCGGCGGCTGCAAGCACCTCGCGTTGAGCGAGCCAACCAAGGGCAAGCCCCGCCCTCAGCGGCTCGCACCGTCGGCAGTGCGCGCCCGCTGTTCTGCTCACAGGTACGGCGCAGCCAGCGCGGCGACATGGCCGGCCATGGCGAGCGAGGAGGTCAGGCCCGGGCTCTCGATGCCGAACAGGTTGATCAGGCCGGGCGTGCCATGGTCGCCGGGCCCCTCAATACGGAAATCGCCCGACGGCGCGCCGGGGGGGACCAGTTTCGGACGCACGCCGGCATAACCTGGCGCGAGCGCACTATCGGCGAGCCCCGGCCAGTATTGTCTCACGGCATCGTAGAAGACCGCCGCGCGGGTCGGGTCGACCGCGTAATCGAAGGGCGGGGCGGCGCCCTCGGGCAGCCATTCGGCATCCGGTCCCACCTTGCCCTGTCCCCCGAGGTCGATGGTCAGGTGGATGCCGAGCGACGCCGATGTCGCCATGGGATAGATCAGGCGGGAGAACGGGACCCGGCCGGCGATGGAGAAATATGAGCCCTTGGTGAAACGGGGGACAGGGAGGGCCTGCCGGTGCGGCCCGTCCAGCCGCCGGGCGAGCCCGATGGCCTGGTGGCCGGCCGCATTGATGACAAGCCGGGCCCCGATCCGCGCCGGACTATCGCCGCCGGTCTCCAGCACGAACCCGCCCGGCGCGGGACCGCCGCCGCAGACCGGGGTGCGGAAGACGACCTGGCCACCGGCATCCTCCAGTTCCCCCTGAAGGGCGAGGAAATAGGCGTGGCTGTCGAAAATGCCGGTCACCGGCGAGTGCAGCGCGCCACAGACGGCAGGCGACAGGGCGGGCTCCATCCTGCGGGCCGCCGGGCCGTCAACCAGCTGCATGCCCTCGACGCCATTGGCATCGGCCCGCGCCTTCAGCGCCACCAGCGCCTCGGCCTCGTCCGGGCACGTCGCCACGACCAGTTTCTCGCAGCGCCTGTGGTCGATGTCGTGGGTCTCGAGATAGCTATAGAGTTGCCGCCGGCCCTCGACGCACAGCCGTGCCTTCAGCGAGCCGGGTGCATAGTAATGCCCGGCATGGATCACTTCCGAATTGCGCGAGGAAGTATGCGCGGCAATCAGATCCTCGGCTTCGAGCACGATGACCTCATGGCCGCCAAGCGCGACCGCGCGGGCGCAGGCGAGGCCGATGACGCCCGCGCCGATGACAATCGCGTCAGTCCGGTAATCAGCTTCCATATCCGGCACTATGACTGTGCCCGCGGGCATGGGCGAAGGCCAGGTTGCGCGCTAGATTGCCTCACATGCGGCATGCCATGGTCCTCTCCCTGCTTCTCGCCAGCCTGCTGGCAACGGTTGCACCGGCTGCGCCGGCCTTTGCCGATGATCGCGACGATGCCATGCACCTGGCGTTCCATGAAGGCCGGTATGACGAAGCGGCCCGGACGGCAACGCGGTTCAAGACGGCCGATGCCCGGGCCTTCGCTGCCAGGGCGCTGCTGGCCAAGGCGGTCTGCGGCGACGCTCCGCCGCCAGAGGAGCTGCTGGCGGCGGCCCGCGAACAGGCCGAGGCGGCGCTTGCGCTGGACCCGCGCCATGTCGAGGGTCGGCTGCAACTGGCCATTTCCCGCTCCCTTGCCGCGCGGTCCCTGCCTATGCGGCGCGCCTCGGCTGAAGGCCGGGCAGCGCGGGCGCTGGCCGAGGCGGTGCTCGCCGACATGCCGGACAATCCCTACGCGCACGGCTTCCTCGCGGTCTGGCACCTCGAAGTGATCCGCCGCGGCGGTGGGCTGGGGGCGGCTCTGATGGGCGCAGATCTCGACGCGGCGCGGACCCATTATGCCCGGGCCACCGCGCTCCGGCCGGGCGATGCCGCGATCCACTGGCAATATGCCCGTGCCCTGGCTGCGATCGATCCGCGCCGCTTCGCCGCTGACATAGAGGCCGCCCTCGATGCGGCGCAGCGTGCCCCGACAGAGGGGCGGGTGGAGGAGGTCATGGCCGCGCGCGCAGGTCGGCTCGCGGCGGTGTTTGCCGACCGGAACGACCGCGCTGCTGCGGCGCTCGCTGCCAGCCTGCTCTGATCGGCGCACGGACAGATCCCCCGGTCGCCTCAGAGCGCCGCGCTGATCCGGGCCGCAATCGCCTTAAGGGCGTCGGCGTCGGCCTGCGGGGCGGTGCCATGCCCCTTCAGCGCCTCCCCCTCGTAGCGGGGAATGATGTGGAAGTGGAGGTGGAAGACGGTCTGTCCGGCCGGCGCACCATTGAACTGCATGATCACGAGACCGTCCGGTGAGAGCGCCTTTTCCACGGCCGCGGCAACGGACTGGACCCGCTGCATGTAGGGCCCCAGGCGGTCGGCGGGGAACTCCAGCAGGTTGCGCGCCTCGACGCCCTTCGGAATGACCAGCGTATGTCCCTCCGATTGCGGGAAGATGTCCATGAAGGCGAGCGCCACCTCGTCCTCGAACACCCTGATGGCCGGGATCTCCTCCCGCAGGATCTTGGCGAAGATGTTGTCGGGATCATAGGTGCCGTGCAGGGCCATGGGTCACTCCTTTCCAGTCCCGACACAAAGCCCCATGACCGATGGGTCTGGCAAGGGGGCGCTGGCCGGCGCATCTCTGGCAAGCGCATCGCTGGCAAGCGCAACTCTGGCAAGCGCGGCCGGGGCGCGCCACGGACTTCGGCCACCATCCCCCAAGTGGCCCGCCAGGCGAGGGACGAGCGCATCTTCATCGCATTCAATGTCGACGAGGATGCGCTCGTTTCCCGCTTTTGCGCAATTTCCTGACGCGAAACGGTGACCACGTTGCTCGAAGATGCGTCAGCCGGCCGGCGGACAGGGCGGCGGGGGCGCTTCCTTGAGACCGTCGTACCGGGCTTCCCATTCCGCCGTCCGCTCTTCGGGCCGGAAACCGGAGAGCCGGTAGAGCACGAGTTGCCGGACGATGGGGCAGCCATTGCTGCGCGTGCCCAGCGCGATGTCGATCGTGCCGGTGCGCTCCATGGCCGCGAAATCGGCGCGGATACGGGGCCGGAAGCCGGGCCGGTAGCTCGCCAGCAGCACCCGGTCGTCGATCGCATCCTGCATGGGCCGGTTCTCGGAGAAGCTCTTGACGCCCGCATTCCGCCGCCAGGCGATCAGCGGCGCCGGCAGGCTGTCGCGGCCATAATAGTCCAGCGCATGCCAGAGCTCCCGCTCGTCGACGAGGATGGCGCTGGCGTCCATCTGCCGGGCCGCAGCGATGACCTCGTCCGTCAGTTCTTCCCAGCCCCGCACCCGCTTCAGCGCGTTATCGAGACCGAGCTGCGCGGTGACCTGCGGCGGACTGGCGAAGGTGGTCGCCGCCGCCACCATTATTGTGGCGTGTATCACGAGCGCAGCAACCAGCAGCCCGGCCGGTCGCCAGGCCACCGCAGCCCCGATCCCGAGCAGGAGCCCGGCGATCCCCAGGCCGAGGCCGAGCCTGAGTGCCATGCTGATGTCGGGTGCAAGCTGGATCGCCGCCAGCGTCAGGCCGGCAATTGCCAGCCACATCGTCCGGTTCCGCTCGGCCCGGAGCAGCCAGGCGGCGACCAGAACGCTGGCGGCCGGATAGGCGGTTGCCGCCCAGTTGGCATGCGCGCGCGACAGCACGGACTGGAACGCGATGATGATGAGGACCGGCAGGATGAAGCAGAGCAGCCAGCGGTCGCGCCGGCGCAGGTGCGGGGGGGCCGTGCGCGGAAAGATGAACAGGCCCGCGACCAGGGCGATGAAGCCCACCGGGCCGAACACCCCCATCTGGTCGGCGAGGAATTTCGGCAGGTGCCCCGGATTGAGCAGCGGGCCGCCAAGATTTGCATTGTCCACGGTATGGCTCACCGTGCTGAAGTCATGGGCGAGGTTCCAGGCCAGATGCGGCGCAAAGACCAGCGTCGCGATCGCCCCGGCCAGCGCGCCTGCCGGCGAGAGAATGGCCGCCCGGGTCTCGCGGTCGACCAGCACGGTCAGTCCGATCCCGATGACGAAGTAGAGCGCGGCATACTTGGCGAGAAAGCACAGTCCGATCAGGGCGCCGAGCGCGGCCGCGTCGAGCCATCCATTGGCCCCTTCCCGGAGGCGCCAGAGCTGCAGGAGTGCAAGGCTCCAGATCGGAAGCAGGACGCCATCGGTCGAGATCACCGCCGAGGAGACGATCACTCCCGGCATCAGGGCATAGCCAAGCGCGCCCAGCGCGCCGGCGGTGACGCCGTACATTGACCGGCCAAGCAGGAACAGGGCGCCCGCAGCGAGGGTGTGCAGAACCGGTGCAGGCAGGCGGATCGCCCATTCGGCATGGCCGAACAACCATGTGCTGGCCGCAATCACCCAGGCTATCATGGGCGGCTTGGAATAGTAGCCCCAGTCGAGATCGCGGCTCCAGCGCCAGTACTGGGCCTCGTCTGCATAGAGCTCGTAATCGCCGAGTATGACCGCGCCGATCCGCACCACGAGAAGGGCCAGCAGGACGGCCCCTGTCCCTAGCGTAATAGCCTTGAATTTCGCCGGGTTTTCTTGGGCCATGTCATCATCCGTTCACGCGCACTGAATCTTTTCCATCGCTAGCGAAATCGACCCTTGCATTCCAATCAAAAGTGCTGTTTCACGCGGCTTCCTTGCAACCAGGCTGCTTTGCGGCCGACAGACCCAATGGGGAACAGATTGGACCGTTATTCCACCTCGGTCCGGACCGATCATCCGGAAAGCGAGTTCGAAGAGTACCAGGTGGAGGCCGCGTCGGCCCATCTGGCTGGCGCGGCAGAACAGACGGAGGATCACGGCGCTGGCGCCGATGACCGCCTCGACTTCTTTATACACAGGGACGGGCAGACCTATGCCGGCACCCATCTGATCATCGATCTGTGGGACGCGACCCGGCTGGACGATCCCGAGCATATCGAGACGTCCCTGATCCGCGCCGCAAAGGCCGCCGGGGCCACGGTGCTCAGCTCGGACTTCCACATCTTCACGCCGAACAATGGCGTGTCCGGCGTCATCGTGCTCGCCGAGAGCCATATCTCGATCCACACCTGGCCGGAGCGGGACTTCGCCGCGGTGGACGTGTTCATGTGCGGCGATGCCGAGCCCATGAAGACGATCGGCATGCTGAAGACCGCCTTCCGGCCGGAGCGAATCGGGCTGCAGGAAATCAAGCGCGGCCTGCAGGCCTGACGGTCCCCCGGGATAATCGGCCCGGACAATTGGCCCAAAAGATTGGGCTGGACAAATCGGACAGACTGGACCCCGCCCCCCCCGTGGCGGGGTTTTGTGTCCGGAGTGCAACAGGTTTTCGCCAGAGTGCGGCGTGTCACCAAAGCTTCAACAGACTTTCAAGGAAGTGTCACGCTGCGCGAATAGGAGCCGTTTCGTGAGAAGCGGTGTGTTCGCAGCAGGCGTGCACGCCCCGCGAGGCTTCTGACCAGCTATTGAGAGGGGTTACTCATGAATTTCGCAAGGTATCTCGCAGGTGCATCCGCAGCTGTCATGGCCGCCGCCGTCGTCCAGCCGGCCGACGCCCAGATCACGACGTCCTCGATCCGCGGCGCCGTCGTCGATGCGGCCGGCAATGCCGTCCCCGGCGCCACCGTCACGATCGTGCACACGCCGTCCGGGTCCACCAAGTCCGCCGTCACCAATGCCGACGGCAGCTTCCTCGAGCGCGGCCTCCGCGTGGGTGGCCCCTACGACATCACCGTGTCCGCCAATGGTGAGACCGCAGAGCAGACCAACGTCTTCCTGACCGTGAACGAAACGCTTCCCGTGGAACTCGTCCTTGGCGATGCCCGCACGCTGGACGCGATCGTGGTTGTCGGCACGGCCGCGGATGCGGCGCTGGCGCTCGGCCCGGCATCCTCGTTTGACGAAGGCACCATTGCCGGCCTTCCGACCATCTCCCGCGACATCCGCGACATTGCCCGCCTCGACCCGCTGGTGTCGGTCGACCCGACCAATGACGGGGCGATCTCCATCGCCGGGACGAACAACCGGTTCAACTCGCTGACCATTGACGGCATCAAGTTCAACGACCTGTTCGGCCTCAACGCCAACGGGTTCCCGTCGCAGCGCTCGCCGATCTCCATCGACGCCCTCGACCAGCT
>CAZDMQ010000106.1:0-6441 GCA_964506685.1 uncultured Hyphomonadaceae bacterium
CCGGTCGTTCTGCCGATCCGGACATCATCGAACCCGCCTCGACCCGCGTCAGCCTCTATCGCCGCGCCGGCTAGCGACACGCGGCTTCCGACAAGATAAGCAGACCCGTTCCCTCTCCTTCAGGCAGGGTGGAGCGGGAAACGGGCATGGATGTCAGCGAGGCGCCGCTTGTATCGCTTTCGGCTCTGGAGCCTCGCGCTGTGTCGGATATGCTGGCAGCCATGGGGCTCGCCCGGCAGGTGCCCGCCCCGCCCTGGCACCGACCCGACCCGGCCGACAAACGGCCTGGCGCGGCGCCGGCAAACGGGGCGGCCGGGAGCATGAAGGAGGAACCACATGGCCGCTGCCACCCACAAGTATGACCGCATTCCCTATCTCGTGGTCTATGAGGACAAGTCCGCCTTCAAGGACACCTATGCCGGCGCGATCGACACGGTCGCGCTCACATGCCAGCTCCTCAGGCCGCAGGACCGGCCATCGAAGACCGTGGTGATCTGGTCCCACCCCATCGGCGGCGGCGCCTACCTGCCGATGATGGCCGCCCTCGCCAAGGCCGGGGTGCACACGATCTATTGCGACACGCGCTATCGCGGCGTTGATTCCGCGCTGATCATGGAGAAGGTGGTCTGCGATCTCGGCGCGGTCGTGCGCGATGCGAAGGAAAGGCTCGGCTATGACAAGGTGGTGCTCGGGGGCTGGAGCGGCGGCGGTTCCATGTCGCTGTTCTACCAGGCTGAGGCCGAGAACCCGACCGTCACTGCAACGCCCGCCGGCGATCCGCCGGACCTGACCACGCGCGGCTTCATCCCCGCAGATGCGGTGATGATGGTCGCCGCCCACCATGCCCGGCACATCACCTTCACCGAGTGGATCGACCCGTCCGTCCGCGACGAGGCCAATCCCGACGACCGCGATGTCGAACTCGACCTCTACGACCCGCGCAATCCCAACCAGCCGCCCTATTCGTCCGATTACCTCGCCCGCTTCCGCGCCGCGCAGGTCGCCCGCAACCGGCGCATCACCGCCTGGGTGAAGGACAAGCTCGCCGGCTTCAGGGCGGCCGGCGACGTCAATCGCGAGTTCGGCTTCGTCGTCCACCGCACCATGGCCGACCCGAAATGGCTCGACCCCACCATCGACCCCAATGGCCGCCAGCCGAACTGGTGCTTCCTCGGCGACCCGAAGATCGTCAATGACAGCCCCGTCGGGCTCGCCCGCTTCTGTTCGCTGCGCAGCTGGCTGTCACAATGGAGCCATGACGATGCCCGCGCCGACGGGGTGACATGCGCAGCCCGCATCTCCGTGCCCGCTCTCGTGGTCGGCAACACCGCCGATGACGGCATCACCCCCGAGCACACCCACCGGCTCTACGGGGCGGTCCCCCACGATGACAAGGAACTGGTCTGGATCGAGGGCGCCAATCACTATTATTTCGGCCAGCCGGACAAGGCCGTCGAGGCGGCCACAACCTGCGCCGACTGGCTCGCCCGCCACGCTCTCTGAACATCGAGGGCCGCCCCCTTTGCAACCCCGGACCCCGCAACGCCGCCACCGGCCTGCGCGCGGGTCAGCCGCGCCGTCCCGGTCGCAAGCGTTCCGTCCGCAGCGGCGCCCGCGCGCGTCAGAGGCTGCGCGGCGGGTAGCCGGCGGCGGCAAGGGCAGCGACCACGTCGGAGGTATGCTGGGCGTCGCGGGTCTCGATCAGGATATCGAACTCGGCCCCCTTGGCCGGCACATCGAGCGCCAGTCGGTTGTGCGCCACGTCGATGATGTTGGCGCCATTGTCGCCGATCACCTTCGTCACGAGCGCCAGCAGGCCCGGCCGGTCATCGCCGATGATCCGGATCGAGGACAGCCGGTGCTCGCGCACCAGGGCGCGGTTGAGCACCGAGCTGAGCAGGCGCAGGTCGATATTCCCGCCGCACAGGACCAGGCCCACCTTCTGGCCGGCAAACTTGCGCGGATTGGCCAACAGCCCCGCCAGGCCAGCCGCACCCGCGCCCTCCGCCACCGTCTTCTCGACATCGAGATAGAGCGTGATCGCCCGCTCGAGATGGGCCTCCTCGACCAGCAGGATCTCGTCGACCAGCGCATCGACCACCTTGCGCGTGAAGTCCCCCGGCCGCTTGACCGCGATCCCCTCGGCAATCGTTGCCCCGCCAGCGGGCAGCTCGCCCTTTCCGAGCGCCGACACCATGCCGGCGAACATGCCCGACTGCACCCCCACCACCCGGATCGGCGTCGCATGCGCCTTGGCCACCGTCGCCATGCCGGAAATCAGCCCGCCCCCGCCAATCGGCACGACCAGGGCTTCCAGGCCCGGCTCGTCCTCGAGCATCTCGAGCGCGATCGTGCCCTGCCCGGCCGCCACCAGCGGATCGTCGAAGGGATGGATGAAGACCAGCCCCTCGCTCTCGCCGAGCGCAAAGGCATGGGCGGCGGCCTCGTCCACGGTCTGGCCTTCAAGGATCACCCGCGCGCCGAGATCGCGGGTGTGCTTGACCTTGTTGAACGGGGTGTTGAGCGGCATCACGATGGTGGCCGGGATACCGAGCCGGCGCGCATGATAGGCCACGCCCTGGGCATGGTTGCCGGCCGACATGGCGATGACCCCGGCCTTCTTCTCGTTGTCGGTCAGGTGCGACAGCCGGTTGAGGGCGCCGCGCTCCTTGAACGATGCGGTGAATTGCTGGTTCTCGAATTTCACCCAGATCTCGGCGCCGGTGATTTCGGAAAGGGTTTTCGAGTGCCGCATCGGCGTGCGCTCGACCTGGCCGGCCAGCACTTCGGCGGCGGCCTTCACATCATCCAGGGTGAGGGTGTCTGTCGGGGTCATGGGGAGCGCTCTTAGGCCGCGCCTCCTGCGAGGGCAAGCCTCGCCCTTTGCGCGACGTGTGTCCGGGTCTAGACTTTACCTCGGGCACGCGCCGCGTGAGGACGCGCGGCGCCGCTGCTCCGGATATGGGACCCGGAGATTGGCCCCCCGAAACTGCAGAGGATCCGCGCACATGAGCCATACACCGCACGAACTCGCCGAAGAGTTTCCGGACAAGACAGACCTAATCCACCGGCTGAAGCTGGAAGATGCCCATTTCGCGCGGCTGGCGGACGAGTATCATGAGGTGAACCGGCACATCCACCGCATCGAAACCGGGATCGAAGCCGTCGGCGAGGCCTATGAGACCGAGCTGCGCAAGACCCGGCTGCGCCTCAAGGACGAGATCGCCGCCCGGCTTGCCGGGATGTGAGTCGGGTTTCCGTTCCGGCAGGCGAGACAAAGCCGGCCTCACCCTCTATACTGTTGCAGAGGCGGGCGTACAGCCGCTGCCAGCCCGATCACGAATGCAATGGGAGGTTTTGCAGATGAAAGAGTATCTTCAGTTCTACATCAATGGCGCCTGGGTCGACCCGGTTGAGCCGCGCACGCTCGACGTCGAGAACCCGGCCACCGAGGAGCCCTTCGCACGCATCTCTCTCGGCTCGAAGGCCGATGTCGACAAGGCGGTCGCCGCCGCAAAGGCCGCCTTCCCGTCCTTCTCGCAGACCTCCGTCGACTATCGCGCCGCGCTGCTGGACAAGATCGCCGCCGGATACCAGGCCCGGATGGGCGAGATCGCGGAGAACATCTCCGACCAGATGGGCGCCCCGATGTGGCTCGCAAACGCCGCCCAGGCGCCGGTCGGTCTCGGCCACTATGCCACCATGGCGCAGGTCCTGCGCAGCTATCCCTTCGAGGAAGAAAAGAACGGCTTCTATCTCCGCAAGGAACCGATCGGCGTGTGCGGCTTCATCACGCCCTGGAACTGGCCGGCCAACCAGATCGCCTGCAAGGTCGCCCCGGCCATCGCAGCGGGCTGCACCATGGTCCTCAAGCCGTCCGAGATCGCACCGCTCGATGCCATGATCGTCGCCGAGATCTTGCATGAAGCCGGCGTGCCGGCGGGCGTGTTCAACCTCGTCAATGGCGACGGGCCGACCGTCGGGGCGTATATGTCGGGTCATCCCGATGTCGACATGATGAGCTTCACCGGCTCGACCCGCGCCGGCGTGCTGGTCGCCCAGGCCGCCGCGCCGACGGTCAAGCGCGTCGCCCAGGAACTTGGCGGAAAGTCGCCGAACATCGTGCTTCCCGATGCGGACCTTCAGAAGGCCGTCGGCTCCGGCGTGATGTCGATGATGATGAACACCGGGCAGAGCTGCAATGCTCCCTCGCGCATGTTCATCCCCCGCGACAAGCATGACGAGGCCGTCGCCATCGCGAAGGCCGCCGCCGAAAGCGTGAAGGTGCAGATGCCGCGAGAGGCCGAGCGCGGCGCCATCGGCCCGATCTCGAATGCCAACCAGTACCAGAAGGTGCAGGACCTCATCCAGAAGGGCATCGACGAAGGCGCAACCCTCGTCGCCGGTGGCCCTGGGCGTCCGGAAGGCTTCAACAAGGGCTATTTTGCCCGCCCGACCGTGTTCGCCGACGTCACCAATGACATGACCATCGCGCGGGAGGAGATCTTCGGTCCCGTGCTCGTCATGATCGACTATGATGACGAGGAAGAAGCGATCACCATGGCCAACGACACCGAGTACGGGCTCGCCGGCTATGTCCAGTCGGAGAACCTCGAACATGCCCGCCAGGTCGCCTCGCGGATCCGCGCCGGGCAGATCCAGGTCAATGGTGCCGGTCCGGACATGATGGCGCCCTTTGGTGGCTACAAGCAATCGGGCAATGGCCGTGAGTGGGGCGCCCATGGCCTCGAGGAGTTCCTCGAAGTCAAGGCCGTGATCGGCACCTCGGCCGCCTGACCCCGGCCAGACGGATCCGGCCAGACCGGTTCGGCCAGACGTATCCGGTGAGACGGGTTCGTTGAGACGGGTTCGTTGAGACGGGTTCGTTGAGACGGGTTCGTTGAGACGGGCGGACCCCTCAGGGAAATGGAGGCGGCGGACCCTTCCGGGGGGCCGCCGCCCTGCTTTCGGCCTGAAGTTTTTCCGGTTTGGGGACGGTTTCCCGGTCACGGCCGTTCCACTGGCGTTCAGATTGCATATCTTAACAATGCATGAAGATCAGGATCAGGTGACAGACATGACAACCGGGCAACTGAGCGCGATGATTGCAGGGCTGATGATGCTGACGGCCTGCGCAACCGCAACCCCCTACCAGCCGGCAGGCGACAACCAGCGCGGCTTCGCCGACCAGCAGATCGAGTCCGATCGCTGGCAGGTCAGCTTCGCCGGCAACAGTCTCACCGACCGGCGCACCGTT
Organism: uncultured Hyphomonadaceae bacterium; assembly: GCA_964506685.1. Taxonomy (GTDB): domain Bacteria; phylum Pseudomonadota; class Alphaproteobacteria; order Caulobacterales; family Hyphomonadaceae; genus UBA5336. The sequence goes on from CAZDMQ010000106.1 coordinate 5,258, forward strand.
GAGACCTACCTGCTCTATCGCGCCGCCGAACTGACCGCGCAGCAGGGCTTTGACCATTTCCGCGTGGTCCAGCGCGAGACCGATGAGGACAGCACCTTTGTGCCGACCGGCTTTTCCGGCTCGCCGTACTATTCCGGCTTCTACTGCGATTACGCCTTCTTCGGGCCGCATGGACGCTATCGGGGCTACAGCCCCTATGGCTACCCCGCCCATGCCAGCGCGTTTCCCAGCCGGCGGGGGTATTACGACCCGTTTGGCTATGGCTTCGGCGCGGGTGATTTCCGCGAGATCGTGCGCTATGAGGCGCGCGCCGAGATCATCATGGGCCGGGGCGACAAGCCGAAAGGCGATCCGGCCTACTTCTCCGCCGAGGACGTTCTCGCCAACCTCTCCGGCACCATCCTCCGCCCCGAAGCCTGATCCGTCGCCTGCCCGGGATGGGCGTTGCACCGGCCCGCGGCGGGAATGTCCGAACCTCACAGTCGCAGGGAGATGCCCATGATCCGGACCCTCATGCTCGCGGCCGCTGCGCTCGCCTTTGCCGGCTGCGCCAGTCATGCCGACGAGCCAATGACCGCCGAGGCCGTTGCCGAAGCCGCCAGGGCCGGTATTGCATTCGTCGATCATGACCACATCACCACCCGGCAGGACGCCAATCCGGACCTCCTCCTGCTCGACGTGCGGACCGGGGCAGAGTTTGCGCGCGGCCACATCCCCGGCGCCCGCTCCATGCCGCGCGGCGTCGCCGAGTTCCGCCTCGCCCGGGAGGTCCGCGACGCCGACGCCGAGATCATCGTCTACTGCGCCACCGGCAACCGTGCCGCGCTGGTCAAGAAAGCCCTCGATGCGCAGGGCTACCGCAACGTCTCGGCGCACCCAGGGTTCGAGAGCTGGGCCGCATCCGGCCGCCCTATCGAGAATGACTACGGCACCTTCCGCCTCATCGAACGCGCCGAAGAGGACTGACCGGGCCGCTGCCAGCCTTTACCGCACCGCCCGCTCAGAGATCGGCATAGACGTGGCGCTCGGCTTTCTGGCCTTCATGGGTCACTGCACCGAGGTGCGCCGGGCCGACCAGCCTCGCGAACTTCGCGAGCGCGCCGGTGGCATAGAGCGTCTCGCGCGGGGTCCAGGCCTGCCGCCGCGCCGCCAGGACCGCCTCGTCCAACTCCAGCTCGATCGTG
>CAZDMQ010000107.1:0-6420 GCA_964506685.1 uncultured Hyphomonadaceae bacterium
GGTGATGGACAGCGCGGCCCTCGGCAAGCCGGCGGGCCAGGACGCCCGGCACGCCCGGCCGAATGCGCTGGCCACCTATGGCGTGGCCGGTGCGGTGCAACGGCTGGAGCGGCTCGTGCAGGCTGCGGCCGAGAGTGTTCCGGCCTGTCATGGCGCAGACGATCTCAGGACGCTGGTTCATGCCCAGGCGGCCCGGCTGGTCCCGGCCCGGCTGGCCGCTGCCCTCGCGTGACGATCAGCGTGACCGAGCCGGTGCGGCGGCCGGACACACCGGCAGCCTCGCCCGGCCTGTGGCGGCGCTGGCGGCAGCGATTGCTGGCCAGTTCGGGCTTCCAGCGCTGGGCCGCGGCCCTGCCCCTGACCCGGCCGATTGCCCGCCGCAAGGCTGCGGACCTGTTCGCCCTGTGCACGGGCTTCGTGCACGCGCAGGTCCTGCTCGCCTGTGTTGAGCTCGACCTGTTCCGGATCGTGCAGGCCGAGCCCCTGTCCGCAGCCGAGCTTTCTGACCGGTCAGGGCTTGGCCGGCCGGGCGCGGAACGCCTGCTGCTCGCAGCAGCCAGCCTCGACCTGGTCCACCGGCTGGAGGACGGGCGATACACGCTCGGCGATCTCGGTGCGGCCCTGCTTGGCAATCCATCGGTGTTTGCCATGATCCGTCACCATGGCGATCTCTATCGCGACCTCGCCGATCCGCTGGCGCTGCTGCGGGAGCGGACCGGGGAGACGCGGCTGGCCCGCTACTGGCGCTATGGCCGGGTGGACGATCCGGCCGCTGCCGCACCGGAGGCGGTGTCGGGCTACAGCGCGCTGATGGCCGAGACCCAGGCCTTCATCGCCGACGACGTGCTGGCGGCCTACCGGTTCGGGCGCCACCGGCACGTCATGGATGTGGGCGGGGGCGATGGCGCCTTTCTCGCCGCCCTCGGCCAGCGCCATCCCGGACTTCAGCGGACCCTTTGCGACCTGCCAGCCGTCGCCGATCTTGCGCGGGCGCGGTTCAGCGCCGAGCCGCCCGATCGCCGGGTGCGGGTATTCGGACTGGATGCCATGGCCGATCCGCTTCCCGATGATACCGACCTGATCACCCTCATCCGCATCCTGCATGACCATGATGACGGGCCGGTCCGCGCGCTCCTCGCAAAAGCCCGGCGGTCGCTGGTGGCCGGCGGCACGCTGCTCATCGCCGAGCCGATGGCCGGCACGCGCGGGGCCAGGCCGATGGGAGACAGCTATTTCGGCCTGTATCTCTGGGCCATGGGCAGCGGTCGGCCGCGGACCCGGGAGACGCTGACGGCAATGCTGCACGAAGCCGGCTTTACGCGCGTCCGTGAAGCGCGGACCCGGTATCCGCTGCTGGTGCGCTGCCTGGTGGCGCGTTAGCCTCCCGCAGGGCGCACGTGACTGGAGCGTCTGATGGTCCGGACTGCACTGCTGACCCTTGGCCGGATGCCGAAGGGGCTCGACATGGCCCGGGCCCTCCATCAGGCCGGCTGGCGGGTGGTGGTGGCCGACCCTTTCCGGCGCCACCTCTGCCGGTCATCGCGGGCCGTCGACAGGTCGGTGCAGGTCACCGCACCCCGCGACGATGCCGGCCGGTTCATCGCCGACCTGGAGGCGATCATCGCGGCGGAAGCCGTCTCGCTGGTCGTCCCGGTGTCGGAGGAAGCCATGTATGCCGCGGCGCTGGCCGAGCGGCTGCCCGCTGGCGTTCGCTTTTTCGGCCCGGACCTTCCGGCGATCCGGGCCCTGCATGACAAGGCGGCCTTCATCGCAACCGCCGCCAGGTTCGGCCTTGCCGTTCCGGAAACCCACCGGCTGGGCACGGCGGACGCCGCGATGCTGGCTGCCCGCACCGACATCGTCATCAAGCCGGTCTTTTCGAGCGCCGGCGCGGGCCTCGTCCTCCCCGGGCCCGGCGAGCCGTTGCCAACGGTCCATCCGGGTGAACCGGCGCGGCTGGTCCAGGCGCGCCTGCCCGGCCGGCACCGCTCGAGCGTGTCGGTGGCCCATGCCGGACGGGTGCTCGGCCATGTCTTCTACGAAGCCACCGTGCTCTCCCATACGGTGGCCGTCGCCTTCCGCCGGATCGAGGCGCCCGACCTTGACGCCTGGGCCAGCCGGTTCATCGCCGCGACGGGCCATACCGGGTTCATCGCCTTCGACTTCATTGACGACGCGAACGGCATCGCCCACGCCATCGAGTGTAATCCCCGGGCCAATAGCGGGGTGCACTTCTTCGACCGGGCTGGCCTCGGGCGCGCGCTCGCAGAGCCAGGCACTGCCCCGGCCATCGGCTACCGGCCCGAACGCCTGATGCAGCAATTCTTTCCCTGCCTGACCGAAACCCAGGCCTCGGTGTTCCGCCCGGCCCGGTTCCGGTCGAACTGGCGGTACCTCACGACCTCGCGCGACGTGACCTGGGACCGGACCGATCCCTGGCCCCTGATCATGCTGGTGCCAAACAGTGCGACCATTCTCCGCCGGGCCATCTTCCGGGGCGAGAGTTTCGGCGCCGCTGCCACGGCGGACATTGCCTATGCGGGCGAAGGGGACTGAGCGGCCAGGCCGGTCGGCGGCACCGTCCGGGCATCGAGGTCGGTGAGCCGGATCATGATCTGCTCCTTCGGCCGGGTCGTCAGCCGTGCGACCGGGCGCACCCGCTCGGGATGTTCGACGGTGACATCGAACCGGCGCGCGAAGCGGGCGAGGATGAGGGCGCTCTCAATGCCCGCAAAGCCGGCGCCGACGCAGATGCGGGGGCCGTAGCCGAAAGGCATGTAGGTTCCCGGAGTCCGGGTCCGGTCGGCCTCGGCGGAGAACCGGTCGGGGTCGAAGGCGTCGGGATTGTCCCAGTGGTCGGCATGGCGGTGGATCGCCCAGGGCGCAATCATGATCATCGCCCCCTTGCGCACGCGGCAGGGCCCGATCCGCGTGGCCTCGGCCGCAACCCGCGGAATGAAAGTGATCGGCGGGTAGAGCCGCAGCACCTCGCGGAAGACCGAACGGGTGAAACCGAGCCGCTTGACATGGGTAAGGGTAAGCGGCGCCCCGCCCGTGACGGTCTCGATCTCCTCGCGCATGCGCCGGAGCGTGCCGGGCACCTGCGACAGGATGAAGACGCACCAGGTCAGGGCGCTGGCCGTGGTCTCATGGCCGGCGAGGAAGAACACGCCGAGCTGGTCGATCAGCTCCTCGCGGGTGAAACGATTGCCATCGGCCGGGTCGGTGGCCCCGGCAATCATGGCAGCGATGTCGTCATACCGGGCCGCATCGGCGCCGGTGTGGGTATCGAGCAGCGTGCCGATGTGGCGACGGATGCGGGCACAGGCGTCGAGCACATCCGGAGGCTGCGGGATATCGGTCCAGGCCCGGTCCATGATCAGCCGGCGGATCTCTACATGGGCAACGCTGCGCTCGAAGTGGAGGAAATCGTCGAACACCTCGCGCGCCACGCCGGTTTCGAGGGAGGTGGAGAAGACCGTACGGCAGATGATGTCGGCGGTGAGATGGCTCATGGCGAGATCGAGCGAGAGGGTCTCCCCGCTCGCGGCGGCCTGCGAGAACCGGGTCTCGAAAGCGTCGACGGCCTCGGTCATGGCACCGAACGCCCGCTCGATCCGGAGCTGGGAGAAGGCGGGGTCGACCATGCGCCGCTGGCGCTCCCAGACCGTGCCGGAGGAGACGAACAGCGAATCCCCCACCAGCGGCTTCAGTGCGCCGACCATGAGGTCGGATTTCGGGAAGGTGGCGGGCGCGTCGACCATGACATGGCGGACCAGGGCCGGGTCATTGACGATCAGGATCTGCCGGCGGGAGACACCGATGAACCGGATCGGGTCGCGATAGGCGAAGTCGGGCAGCAGGCTGAGCAGGCTCCCGTCCCGCTGCAGCGCCGACCGCAGCAGGGCCGCAACAGCCGGAAGCGATGTCGGCCGTGGCGGGACGTACATGGGCGCATCCTTGTGTCATTCCTTCTGGTCGTCTAGTTTTGTTGACATTATCCGGAGTTGCAAGGCTCATGACCCTTCCCGACGTCTTTCATGTCCTTGTCGCCGGCCATATCCTGACCGGCGCTATCGGCTTGGTTGTGTTCTGGATCCCGGTAGCCGGACGCAAGGGCGGCTGGCTGCACCGGCGCGCGGGACGGGTTTTCGTCTGGAGCATGCTGGCCACCGGCAGCCTCGCGGTCGGGATCAGCACCTGCACCCTGCTCGCCCCGATGGCGACCCATCCGCAGCTTGCCGGTCATCCGCAGCTGGGCACGCCTGACATGGTCGCAGCAGTGTTCGGCTGGATGATGCTGTATCTCGCCCTGCTGACCGTGAACCTCGCCTGGTATGGCCGGCTGTGCGTGCGTCACCGCACCAACCAGGCGGCCTGCCGGACACCGCTGAACCTCGGGCTGCAGGCGATCCTGCTGGTCGCCGCGGGCAATTGCGCGGCGCAGGGCCTGGCCGTGGGCATGGGGCTGATGGTGGGGATTTCGCTGGTCGGCTTCGCAACGGTGGCGACGAATCTCTGGTACCTCTACAGGCCCGGCCGGGGCCGGCTGGAATGGCTGGCCGAGCACGTCAAGGCGCTCGTGGGGGCGGGCATCTCCGTCTATACGGCCTTCTTCGCCTTTGGCGCGGTACGCCTGTTGCCTGAAGCGGCGCTGACGCCGGCACTCTGGGCGGCCCCGCTGGCGGTCGGGCTCGGACTGATTCTCCATCACCGGCGGGCGATCTTCCGGATGCAGGATGGCCGGCAGCGACCGCTGCCGAGCCGGGCCTGAGCCCAACGGGGGCAGCCAGCCTGGCCACGGAACTGGCGGAAATGCGGCGCCGCTGCCAGGCACCCGCATGACGTGTATCCGGCCCAACGCGTTTTGGTTTTTCTATTTGACACTCTTAACTGTCAATTTATAGTGACACTCATGGAAACGGACACGCTCCCCCCAATTCAGCCCGCCCCAAGCGGGCCGGCCCCAATCCAGTCTGCAAAGGCGCAGGCGATGCAGGCACCGACCGGCGCTGCCCCCGCGGTGACCGATGCCGTGGTCCTGCGCGGCGACGGCCGGGCCGACTTCGAGCCGGTCTGCCTGACGCCGATGGCGGCCGGCGACATCCTCGTCGAGACGATGTGGAGCGGGATCAGCACCGGCACCGAGCGCATGTTCTGGTCCGGCGAGATGCCCCCCTTCCCCGGACTCGGCTACCCGCTGGTGCCGGGCTATGAAAGCGTCGGCCGCGTGCTCCTGGCGCCGGCTGCGCCGGAGATGGAAGGCGAGATCGTCTTCGTGCCGGGGGCAAGCTGCTACAGCACGGCATCGGGCCTGTTCGGCGCGACGGCGGCGCAGCTCATCGTTCCGGCCGGACGGGTGACGCGACTGGGCCGCGAGGCCGATGCGCAGCACACGCTGCTGGCACTCTCGGCGACTGCACACCATGCCATCCTGCGCGGCGGCGTGCCCGACCTGATCATCGGCCATGGCGTGCTTGGCCGGCTGGCCGCGCGCCTGGCGATTGCCATGGGCCATCCTGCACCGACCGTCTGGGAGATCAACCCGGCCCGCCGGATGGGCGAAGCGCCCTACAGCGTCATTGATCCGGCCGCCGAGACCCGCAGGGACTATGCCGCGATCATGGATCTCAGCGGCGATGCCTCGGTGATTGACGCCGCCATTGCCCATGCTGCACGCGGCGCATCCATCACGCTGGCCGGCTTCTACAAGGACCGGCCCGGCTTTGCCTTTCCGCCGGCCTTCATGAAGGAGATCAGCCTGCACGTTGCCGCCGAGTGGACAGCCGAGAGCATGGCCGCCGTGCTGGCCCTGCTGCGTGCCGGCGCGCTCGACCTCGGCGGTCTGATCACCCACACCGCCACCCCGCGGGATGCCGACGCGGCTTACCGCACCGCGTTCCAGGACGCGTCCTGCCTGAAACTTGTCCTCGATTGGAGGGGCCATAAATGACCGTACTATTCGACTCCCGGACACGCTCGATTGCAGATGCCGACGCGGCCTTGCGCGATGAGGCCGCCGCCGAGCCCGCACCGCCGCAGACCGGCGAGGTGACCAAGGAAACCCAGATCATCGCGATCTACGGCAAGGGCGGGATCGGCAAGTCGTTCACGCTGGCCAATCTCAGCTACATGATGGCCCAGCAGGGCAAGAAGGTGCTGCTGATCGGCTGCGACCCCAAGAGCGACACCACCTCGCTGCTGTTCGGCGGCAAGGCCTGCCCGACCATCATCGAGACCTCCTCGCGCAAGAAGGAAGCGGGCGAGGAAGTCACGATCGGCGATGTCTGCTTCAAGCGCGACGGTGTGTTTGCCATGGAACTTGGCGGGCCGGAAGTTGGCCGGGGCTGTGGCGGACGCGGCATCATCCACGGGTTCGAACTGCTCGAGAAGCTGGGCTTTCACGACTGGGATTTCGAC
>CAZDMQ010000108.1:0-6367 GCA_964506685.1 uncultured Hyphomonadaceae bacterium
AAGGGTGCCGGGTAGCCAGGGCTCCTCACGGCCCCAGGCCATCTGCGCGGCTATCGCCATCATCGGCAGGGCCACGACCTGCGGCACGCCATAGAGGAAGGGGATGCAGCACGGCAGGGCGAGCACGAACAGCATCGCCCCGAAGGCGCGCTCGTCCAGCCGGTCCATGATCTCCGACAGCGTGAACCCCTCCGGTGGGGCCGCGTCGGCCATGGCCTCGATGGACTCGAGTAGGGTGTGATGTTGCGGTGCAGCGGTTGTCTCGGTCATGGGCAGTCGCTCTAGCGGGGAATGGCAGGGTCGTCGAGGCAATTGACGGGCGCGCGGGGTGCGTGGCATGGGCACTGACCGCTGCCCCTGTGGCGGAACCGGTAGACGCGACGGATTCAAAATCCGTTTCCCTTGCGGGAGTGCCCGTTCGAGTCGGGCCAGGGGCACCATTTTTGTTTGCCTCCGTATCGGCGCTTTGCGCCTCACATGAGGCCGGGCTCAGGGCTGTTCTGGTTTGCCTCCGTATCGCGGCTGTGCCGCTTACATGAGGCGGGCTCATTCCCTGTTTGATCGCCCGCTGGGCTCGGCTTCGCCTCGCTACGCGATGGATCGGGCTCAGGGCTGTGCCAGCACGGGCGGCCGGCGGGCGCGGAGGGGCGCCGTCGGCGGGGGTGGTCGCGGATTTTCGGGGCTGTGGGGCGGAGCCGGGCCGTCGCGTGAGTGCTGGAGAGCCCCCTTCCCCGGCCTTGCCGGCACGTCCAATATATGCGGAGGACGTGGGGCGCTCGTTGCCTTCGTCAGCCCGGACAGGCGGATGGCGCAACGGTAGAGATACCCAAGCTGCGCGCCCTCCTCCCCCGCCGGCGGGGGAATTGCACCGACGGGGCGGAGGGGGCGGGCAGTGAGCGCCGCATACGCGCCATTGGCAGCGTAGAGATGCGCTTTCCAGCCGGGATCGGCGTCCGGGAACAGCCCGCCGGTAATCGTGACCGCGCCCCACCACCGGATCTCGATGAGGAGGCCCTGGCAGCCGCGGGCATAAAGCTCGGCCTTGCGGCGCTGGTAGAGCTGCAACGAGAGCCAGAGCACCGGCCAGAAGAGGGGGTGCACATGAATGCAATAGCGCTGGAAGAGCTGCTCGAGAGTCATCACCGCCGAGTATCGCGCGGTGTGAACCCGGTCGGATAAGTCTGGCCGTTCGGGGTGAGGACCCGGGCCGGTTGCCGCGGCCTACAGCTCGCTCGGGTTGAACAGGCCGACCTTCATGTCCGTCGCCGTGTAGACCTTCTTTTCATCGGCGAAGACGAGGCCGTCGGCGATGCCGAGCACAAGCTTGCCGCGCTTCACGCGCTTCATGTCGATCTCATAGCGCACGCATTTCACATCCGGGGTGATCTGGCCGGTGAACTTCACCTCACCGACACCCAGTGCGCGGCCCTTGCCCGGGGAACCGGACCAGCCAAGCCAATAGCCCACCGCCTGCCACATGGCATCGAGGCCGAGACAGCCCGGCATCACCGGATCGCCGGGGAAATGACACTGGAAGAACCACAGCTCCGGATGAATATCGAGCTCGCCGACGACGTGGCCCTTGCCGTGGCTGCCGCCATCCATGGTGATCGCGACGATGCGGTCCATCATCAGCATGGGCGGGGCAGGCAGCTGGGCATTGCCCGGTCCGAACAGCTTGCCCTCGCTGGAGCTGATCAGCTCTTCGTGGGAATAGGCGGGCTGGGGCGTGTGAAAGGCGTGGGGACCGGCTTCGGAAGGCATGTTGTGTTGAGCTCTTTTCAGGGTTGGCGCTTTGCACGCCGTTGCGGCGCGCTTGTCAACTCATGGGTGTTCAACTGACTGTGGCCAGTCCATGGCCAGCCGCAGACTTTCGATCCGGTCGAGATGGGCGAAAAGGGCCGTCCAGTCGTCGGCTTCTGCGATCGGCGCCCAGAGCGCTTCGATCTCGTCATAAAGGAGGGAGACGGGCGTGTCGCCGCTGAAAGGAGGGTTTGCGAGCCGCTCCGGCCGGTCGGGCGCACGGGCGAGGAGGCCATCGCGGACGGGGGCGAAGCTGTCGGATTTGTAATGCCCGGCAGCGGGGCTGGCGGCGGCCCGGGCCTCGCTGGCCGCCCCGCCAAACCAGTCGAAGAAGACCTGCGGCCAGGGCGCACCGCTCTCGGTCATCCAGCCGTAGAAGGTGGAGAGGAAGCCGAGATCATAGGCTAGGCTCGCGCCATCCCGGAGGCCGAGCAGGGCGAGGGTGTGGCGCGCGAACCGGACCTGGTAGGCGGTCTCGAAGGGTTTCAGGGCAGCGGCGAGATCGTCCTTTTCGGCGAGCGGCAGCAGGGCGCTGGCGAGCTGGGTGAGGGCCCAGAGCGCCTGGGTCGGCTGGCGGCCGAAACGGTAGAGCCCCGTCTGGTCGAAATATGCGGCGATGAAGTTCGGATCCGACTGCGGCAGGAAGCGGTAGGGGCCGAAATCGAAGGTCTCGCCCGTGATGTTGAAATTGTCGGTGTTCATCACCCCGTGCACGAAGCCGGCCGCCATCCACTCGCCGACCATGGCGGCAACGCGGCGGGCGATGCATTCGAGCAGGGCGGTGGCCTGGCGGTCCATGGCCGGGTCGGCGGCTTCGGGGTGGTAGTGGGTGACACAATGGCTGACGAGGCGGGCGAGGTGTTCGGTCTCGCCCAGCCAGGCGAGGCGCTGGAAGCTGCCGAAGCGGATGTGGCTGTGGCCGAGGCGGACGAGGACGGCCGAGCGCGTGGGCGAGGGCTCGTCACCGCGCCAGAGCTGTTCGCCGGTCTCGATCAGGGAGAAGGCCTTTGAAGTGTTGACGCCGAGCGCTTCGAGATGGGCGCTGGCGAGCACCTCGCGGACCCCGCCCTTGAGGGTGAGCCGGCCGTCCCCCTGGCGGGACCAGGGCGTCTGGCCAGAGCCCTTGGTGGCGAGGTCGAGCCAGCGGCCGGCGGGATCGCGGCACTGGGCGAAAAGGAAGCCGCGGCCGTCGCCGAGCTCGGGGTTGTAGGTGCCGAACTGGTGGCCGTGATAGCGCATGGCGAGCGGCTCGGGGAGGTTGCCTGGCAGGGGCTCGAAGCGGGCGAAATGGGCGATCCATTGCGCGTCGGAGAGGGCGCCGAGGCCGATGGTGGCGGCCGCGCGGGCATTGCGGTGGCGAAGGATGGTCTCGGGAAAGTCGGCCGGGGCGACGGGATCGGCGATGAAATCGGCGATGTCGAGAATGGGCAGGGCAGCAGCGTCGGACATGGGACGGATATGGCGCATCGGGCCGTCTCTGGCTATGGTGGAGGCATGAATGCGATCACGCTCCTCCAGGACATGCCCCGCCACAGGCTGACGCTCGATGATGTGCGGGCGATGATGGACATCGGTGTGCTGGAGCGCGGCGGGAAGTACGAGCTGATCGACGGGATGGTGTTCGACGTGCCTTCAGAAAATCCGCCGCATCGGGACTACAAGAATGAAATCGTCATCCATTTGGCGCGGACGCTGCCCGATGACTGGTTCCTGATGGCCGATACGACGTTGGACCTGTCACCCAACGACGCGCCGAGCCCGGACGTCTATGTCTTCCCGGCGGCGATTGCGACGGCGGACCTGCAGCCCGGAGATGTGTGCCTGGTGATCGAGATTGCAGACACGTCCCTCGGTGATGATCTCGGGCCGAAGGCGGCGCTCTATGCCCGGTATGGGGTGCAGGAATACTGGGTGGTGGATATCGCCCGGCGGGTGACCTTTGTACACCGGGAACAGGACAGCGAGGGCTGGGCGCCGCCGGTGGAACTGGCCGCCGGGGAGACGGCAGTGTGCGCGGCCGTGCCGGCGCTGCGCCTGCGGCTCGCGGACCTGAAGCGGGCGGGGTAGGGAGCGGGGGGCTTGGTCAGGCCGGAAACTCGTTCGGCAGTGGCAACGGTACGCGATAAAATCCAAGCAAGAAGCGCTTTGCGCCTCGCAAGGTGGGCTTCAGCCCGCTGGCATACTCGCCTTTACGGGGCGGAATGTCGGGCAAATGCGCGCCCTGTGGCTGCTGGCCGTCAGTAAACGAAATGAAACTTCAACCCCCGGGAACCGCCGTCAGAGGTGGCTCGGTTCTTTTGAACAGATATCGGTCACTTGCTAAGTGGATTTCCGCCCTTGGGGTTATGCTGCAACCGGGATTGGTTGTAGCGCGTTGAAGTAGGCCTGATCGGGCGTCTGCCGGTCAAGCGATGAGTGCGGCCTCTTTACATTGTAGAAAGAGAGATACCGGCCAATCCCGGCGCGGGCATTCGGAACGCTGGCATAGGCCCGCAGGTAGATCTCTTCGTATTTGATCGACCGCCACAGACGCTCGACAAAGACATTGTCTTTCCAGGCGCCTCGGCCGTCCATGCTGATTTCGATGCCGCGGTCTTTCAGGATCTTCGTGAACGCGAGCGATGTGAACTGGCTTCCCTGATCGCTGTTGAAGATCTCTGGGCAGCCATACCGGGCGATGGCGTCTTCGACGGCCTCGATACAGAAGCCCACCTCCATCGTGATCGACAGCCGCCAGGCAAGCACTCTCCGGCTGAACCAGTCGACGACGGCGACCAGGTAAACAAATCCCCGCGCCATGGGCACGTAGGTGATGTCGATCGCCCAGACCTGGTTTGGCCGGGTCACCGCCAGCTTGCGCAGGAGGTACGGGTAGACCTTGTGGCCGGGCTCAGGTTTCGACGTGTTGGGCTTGCGGTAGAGTGCTTCGATGCCCATCCGCTTCATCAGTGTCGAGACATGCAGCCGTCCGACACGCCAGCCTTCTCCAGCCAGCAGATCCCGCAGCATCCGGCTGCCGGCAAACGGATAGTCAAGGTGCAACTGGTCGATCCGCAGCATCAGCTCAAGGTCCGCCTCATCCACCTCGCGCGGAAGATAGTAGACACTGCCCCGGCTGATGCCGAGCAGCGCGGCCTGACGCTTTACCGAAAGCTTGTGATCCCGGTTGATCATTTCTTTGCGCCCGGCAACAGACCTGCCTTCCCGAGCGCACCGGATAAAAAATCATTCTCCAGTGCCAGCTGGCCAATCTTGGCATGAAGCTCCTTCAGATCGACGGCAGGAGCTTCCTCTTTCGGCGCATCACCAAAGACACTGGTCGCTCCTTCCAGGAGCTGATCTTTCCATTGCTTGATCTGGTTCGGATGAACATCAAACTGCTGCGCAAGTTCCGCAAGGGTCTCTGTTCACCGCGGACGGCGGCGAGGGCCACCTTCGCTTTGAAAGCCGGGCTGTGATTCCGGCGGGGTCGTCTGGGCATGGTTGTCTCCTGTGCTCGGCAAAATAGCCGATCTGCAGGCAGAAATCTCACCTAACCAGCGTGTTCAGTTTTCTCGAGCCACCTCTGATTAGACTTTCGGCACGACTTGCAATCGTCAGCACCCGTTCAATCAGACTGGCAGGCTTCGGAGTGAGAAAAACATCTTCTCCAGATTGTAGACCCAGTATCTGGATAAGTTCTCTCTTTGCGCCTTGGGTGTTTCCGACTTCGTCGTGCTTCCAAAGGGTTTGGACAACTCGGCCATCCTGCACTTCTGACAAGAACCGCTTTAGTCGGGGCATATTATCCCCGTCCTTTCCCCACCAAATTCGACCGTCAGCATTGAGCTCTTCGAATCTCTTTTTCGAGTACCGCCAATAGCTACCAGCCGGAGGCCCATCGATAGTTCGGCCTGATGGACATGCTATTGGATACCTTCCCTCGCTATAAAAATTTCGCGCCGCAAGATCGCCAGAAGTCCATGGTCCCCGATGGTCATCGTCTTCGTTTGTGTAGCGTGACTCCATTTCTTCCGTGCGGGGTAATCGTCCGAAGTGGCATCGTGAAACATCTTTGGCGTAAACCAAAATATAGTCATGATCCTCGCTGACGTAGCGCGCCGAGTTCTTCGGGGAGAAGACCTTTTGCCAAATCATATTCCCCAAAAAGTTGTCTTCACCAAAAAGCTCGGACATGAGCAGTTTGAGACTGCCAACTTCATTGTCATCACAGCTTATCCAAATGGTTGACTCTTCTGACATGAGGTCGCGAAGAATCTGAAGCCGTGGCCAAATCATGCAGCACCACTTGTCGTGGCGTTCCAGATCCTCGCGGTCGACAACCTGGCCGAGCCAGTTCTTCATCAGGGGAGAGTTCACATTGTCATTATACGCCCAGCCCTCATTCCCTGTGTTGTAGGGCGGATCGATGTAGATGACGTCCACCTTGCCGGCATAGCGCGGCAGCAGCGCCTTCAGCGCCTCCAGATTGTCGCCATGGATGATGAGATTGCCGTCAAGATCAGCCTTGCCGCCTTCGGGTGCGACGCTCCTGCCCGCATCGACCTTCAGCTCCCGGAACGGC
>CAZDMQ010000109.1:0-6246 GCA_964506685.1 uncultured Hyphomonadaceae bacterium
TCTCGGCCGGGGCGATGATCTTCACCTTCGCGGGCGTCATGGTCGTGCCGCCGCTGTTCGCCCTCGTCGTGCAGCTCACCGGGGGCTACGCGGCGGGCTTCGCGCTCGCCGCCGCCATCGCGCTCGCCGCCTTCGCCCTGCTCGCCCGCCGCTAGTGCACCGACGCAACCTGAGAGCGTGCAGCCTCGGCGCCTTCGGATGATGACTCGTCCAAAGGCGCCGCTGCACCAGGAGAAGCCCATGACCGTGCGCCCGATCGAGGACCGCGACGTCGAAGCCGTGGTGGCCCTCTGGCAGCGCTGCGAGCTGACCCGGCCGTGGAACGACCCTCGTGCCGACATCGCCTTCGCCCGGGCCATGCCCACGGCCGAGCTGCTGCTGGAGGACGCGGGCGCGCTCCAAGGCGCCGTCATGGTCGGCCACGACGGGCATCGAGGCACGGTCTACTATCTCGGCTTCTATGCGGCCCTCGGCTACGGCGACCAGCAGTGCCGCGTCCTGGGCAAGCGCCTCGACGGCCGCCCCGACCGCACGCCGCTCGCGCCGGACGCGCAGTCGCGGTAACGCCACGGTCTTCCGACCCTCACGGGCAGGGAACGGTGGCGTCGAGGAGACAGGCGAGGGTCTGGAAGGCGTCGATACGAAGCCGCCTGGGCTGGAGGGCGCCGAGTGTGCCTGTTGCGTCTCCGTTCGGCCCGAAGCCGACTTAACACGATGGTCTCAGGCTCGGCAGCAAAGGACGGGGAGCGGGCGTGCCGACATCGTCGCGGAGCGGCCGCCGTGTGGCGTGAAGCCACTGCGCAGCGCTCAACACTCGGCGCGCAGTCCAGGCATGACCGATCGCATTCTTGGGGTGCGGGGCCCGTCCGTCGTGGCGGCGTCGGCATGATCGCGCGAGCGTCTGGACCGCAGCCCTCTGATGGCGACGACGCTCCGGCCAACCCGTCGCGAGGTTAGCGTCCGTGGTAGTGGTGGAAATTCCGTCGATGCCGGCGGTGTAAGCGGGGTGGCGCGGCTGCGGCGGCTTTGCATGATCATCCATGCGCTCGCGTCGGCCGCGGGCGCGTCCGTCCCGGCGGAATGTCGCCCGTTGTCAGCCGAGGAACGGGACGTCCAGACCGTCGGCGAACCCGTAGCCCTCGAAGCCGACCAGCACGGAGGCCGGCTCCTCCGGCGTCAGGCTCTCGCCGGCGAGGCGCTCGAAGCCGATGACGCGTTCCAGCCCGCTGTCGCGGTCGCCGAAGCGGTAGGGGCCGCCGTTGGCCACGGCGCGGTAGAAGATGTCGTCGTCGCCGCCGCCCGCCTCGACCCTTTTCGCGGTCGTGTCGCCCAAGAAGGGCTCGAAGCTGCGTGTGCCCGCGACCGTCTCGTCCTTGGCGCCGAACGGGATTTGGCGGCTCACGCGGCTGACGGGCGTCGCCGGGGGCTCTTCCGCGAAGACGACCCGCGGCAGGATTTCCTCGAAGGCGAGGCCGCGCCCGGCTGGCGTCTCAACGCGGAAGACGGCGGTCGCGCCGGTCTCGTCCACCACCTCGACCTGCCCGTTGCCGCGGTCGATCACCTGCGCCGTCCCTTGGGCGAACCCCGTCAGCTCGACCCTGTCGCCCGCCACGCCTGCCCGCGTGCGGAGAGGGGCGCTTCCGAAGTCGAAGATCAGGCACTCCTCGATTTCCGTCTCCGCCGGCCCGGCAGCGAGCACATAGGTGTCGGCGCCTGGGCCGCCGTCGTGCTCGCCGCCCTCTGTTCGGTTCTGGAGAAAGATCACGTCGCGGCCCGGGCCCGCCTTCGCCGTCGCCGAGCCGGACACCCAGAGGACGTCGTTGCCTCTCGTCCCGAGCGCCACGCCCTCCGTCGCCTCGACCTCCTCGCCCGCGCGGCGCGACGGTTCGCCGGCGAACTCGGCCAAGGGGCCGGCGCGCGAGGGACTGAACGGCTCGAACGAAAACGTCTTCAGGCGCGAAAAGAACATGGTTCCCGGACCTTCCTCTGAAACCCGGCCGACGGCGGAACCGGCGGCGCGGGGCTGCGTTCAGTCGAGCGTGGTCTGGCCGAGCTGGCGGAACCACGCAACGTTGTCCCAAAGGCGCGTCACCTCGGTGATCCGCCCCTCGCCGATGGTCGTCACCGCGAATAGGTGGCGCAGGTCGAAGCGCCGGCCGAGGTTCGGCACGCCGAAGGCGTTCTTCTCCTGCGTCCCCGCGATGTTGACGCCGACGACCGCCGTCCGCCCGTCATCGGTCGACCAGACGCGATTGACGACGTTGGTGAGGTCGGGGAAGGCGTCGATCAGGACGCCCCAGCTGCCCGGGCCGATCTCCTCGGCGGGGCCGGAGAGGCCGAGGGGCACGTACTCGATCACGCCCTCCGGCGCGAACAGCGCGACCATCGCCGGCACGTCGTGGGCGCGGTATTGCGCGCATAGCCGCTCGGCCACGTCCCTCGCCGGCTCCACGAGCGCCGCAACGGTCGTGCACGCGACCGCG
The DNA here is from genome assembly GCA_964506685.1 of uncultured Hyphomonadaceae bacterium. GTDB lineage: Bacteria > Pseudomonadota > Alphaproteobacteria > Caulobacterales > Hyphomonadaceae > UBA5336. The sequence continues at coordinate 2,484 of CAZDMQ010000109.1, forward strand.
GCCCCGAACACACCGGCCTTGAAGAACGTCTTCTTGCATCCGAAACTCACGCTCACGGTTTTCCGGCGATCCGTCCCGTATGAGGAGTATCGGCAATTCGCGTCCGAGCGCGCGCCCCCCGTTTGGGTGGGTCGTCCGCTTCGACGGGTTCGCGCAGCGCCGAAAAGGATCGGACCGCCTGGCGACCGTGCTATATCCTTGCGCGACGGTTCGGGAGCGCAGGATGGACGAGGAGATGGAGGCGGCGCTCCGGATCACGCTGGCCTTCTATGACGCGGCGGTGGATCCGTCGCGTTGGCACGAAGCGCTGGGGCGCCTGGCCGAGCGGTTCGGCGCGCGGCTCGTTCACCTCAACGTTGGGCGCTACGATCCGGCGGCGGGGGTCGCGGCGCTGCGCGCCACGCATCGCTGGCCCCCCGACCCCGAGGCGGTGACGCGCTACCTCGCCTTCGGCGGGCACGTGACCGGCGACCCGCGGCTCATCCCCGCCATGCGCGTGCCGAACCGGCCGGTCTCGCGGCGCGATCTCGTTTCCGACCATGCGTGGTATGAGAGCCGCATCTACCGAGAAGTGTTCGCGCCGGGCGGCGTCGACGACCATCTGGGCGTAAACATCTTCGACGAAGGCTCTGACTTTGCCTTTCTGATGCTCGCCCGCGCGTCGGATGGGCCGGCTTTCGATCTGCGGGACCGCGACCGGCTTCACCTCTACATCCCGCACTTCCGCCGCGCCAGCCGCGTCATGCTCCGCATGATCGCAGCTCAGGAGGTCGGATTGGCGCTCGCCACGGCCCTCGACGCGATTGACATCGCCACGCTCGTCATCGACGGCGCCGGTAGGGTCAGGCTCCAGAACGCGGCCGCGCGCGCCCTGGCTGCGGCGGGCGACGTGACGCTCGCCCGGGGGAAGCTGTCGGTCGCCGATCCCGCCGCGCGCGCCGCCCTTGCGCGGGCGGTCGCGGTCGCGGTCGCGGTCGGCGACGGCGGCCCGTCTTCCGCCGAAGGGACGGTGGCGATCCGCCGCGGCGACGGCCGTGCCGGGCTCGTCGCCACGATCCGGAGGCTCGACGGCGCCCTCGCGCTCGCGGGCGACCCGGACTCCAGCGCGCGCGCCATCGTCTTCGTCGTCGATCCGGAGCGCCAGAGCGAGACGCGGGAGGAAGCGCTCCAGCGGGTGTTCGGGCTGACCGCGGCCGAGACGGACGTGGCGCGCCGCCTCGCCGACGGCGCGTCGGCGCGTCGGATCGGCGAGGACACCAGACGGTCCTACGAGACGGTCCGCTGGCACCTTAAGCAGGTGATGGGAAAGGTCGGTGTTCGGCGGCAGCCCGATCTTGTCGTGGTGCTCAAGGGCGCGAGCCCGCCGCTCCGCGCCGGCTGAACGACGCGCGGGAAGCGTGCGCGTGGGCCCGCCTCACGGCGGCGCAGCGCTGGCCGACCGGCGTCGCGCCGAGAGCCGAGCTGCTGCTGCTGGAGGACGCGGGCCTGCTGCGGGGCGTCGTCATGGTCCGCCACGACGGGCATCGGGGCACGGTCTACTATCTGGGCGTCGATCCGGACGCGCGCGGCCACGGGCTCGGGCGGGCGCTCATGGGCGCGGCCGAGGACTGGCTGCGCGAGCGCATTTTTGGGGTGCGGGGCCCGTCCGTCGTGGCGGCGTCGGCATGATCGCGCGAGCGTCTGGACCGCAGCCCTCTCATGGCGGCGACGCTCCAGCCAACCCGTCGCGAGCGCGGAGTGCCATCACGAGCCAGCCGAGCGCGGTCCGGAGCGCCGATGTCCCGACCTGGAACATCCGGACGCTGTCACATCGCACCAAAGCGTACGAGCGAACCGCTATTCCCGCCCGCAGAGTGCCGGCGGCGCGGGCATCTGGGAAATGCGGGGTGAAACCATCGACGGCGGCCCCGGCGTCATCGGGCACGCGCCGGCAAGCTGCGGCGCTATCGACCTACGCTGCTGCGAGCCCGCTCATGCGGACATCGCCGCTGCGCGTCTTCTCGAGACATGTCTCGAGGGTCCGGGCCTCTTCGACAAGCTCGAGACGACGGGCGAACACGAGCGCCGACCCGTAGCCGGCGATCGCATAGTGGAGCATGCGCTGGTACTGGGCGATGATCATCAGATCACGCAGGTCCGCATCCGGGATGTCCCCCTCCAGCGCATGGGCGCGGGCTTCCGCGACCAAGCCCTGCATGCCCTGGCAGAACACGGCGGCGGGATCGGCGCCGTGGGCGCGAACGAGATCCTCGACCGCGTGCATGCCGTCACGGATCCCCGCGACACCAGCGTTGAGCGCATCTTTGAGCTCCGCGTTTGTTGCCGCGGTCGCCAACGCCTCGGTGACCTCGAGCGCCTGCGCGTTCGCGCTGCGGAGGTCCTGCAACTGGCCGAGGTAAAGATCTTTCAGCGTTCCCAGCGTCATGGCACGTCCCTCTTCGCTTCGGTGACCCGAGGGTCATCCTTGGTTCGGTTCGAAGAAGTACGCCTCAACGGAGACGCTGCGCGAGTCCCAATGGGCGCTTCAGGGGCGCGACACAGCGACCGGTGGTAGCCCGCCATGAGGGCCGCTCGCGCCGGTCGAGGGTCGCAAGGCGCCGCGCAGCCGTTGTGTCGGGCCACTTTCCCCGTTGATCGGGTCGGATCACGTCGGGCTCGTCTTTCTCCGCTCACGCGCCGGCGGCCTCGGCAGGCCGGCCGCGCCGGGCCCTGATCCGGTCGATCACGCCCGCGAATACCGCGTGCGGCAGCGCCGCCTCGGCCATCTGTAACAGCACGTCGCGGCCGTGCTGCACAAGGGGCGGCGGTCTCGATCAGCCGCTCGCTCGAGGACGTGAGCGACCATGTTTTCAGCGCCTTCGGCAGCGCCAGCGTTCGGACGAAGTTGGCAAACTCGTTGGCGGGCGCGTGCAGCTGCGTTGGTCGGTCCGTACCTCGTGACATCGCCGCCCCGCTCGGAAGAAATTGTAAGGCCTCCTTCAAGCCGGCTTGGCCAATCCCGACGCGCCAACCCTACGCCTCGTCATGGCGCAACTCGGTTCATGACGTGGCCGGCCGCCGTCGTCTCGGGAAAGCCCAAGCGTCTCCAGGGCGGCGCGGCGCTCTAGGCCCTCGACCACGGGTTCAGCGCACGGCGACGGCGGCGATCTCGATCTTCACGTCGCGGGGGAGGCGGGCGGCCTGGACGGTGGCGCGGGCCGGCGGGTTCGCGGTGAAGAAGGTGCCGTAGACCTCGTTCATGCGCGCGAATTCGCCGAGGTCGGCCATGAACACGGTCGTCGCGACGACGTTGGTGAGGCTCATGCCGGCGGCCTCGAGCACGGCCTGGAGGTTTTCCAAGACGAGCGCCGTCTCCTCCTCGATCGTGCCGGGCTCAAGCTCGTTGGTGGCCGGGTCGATGGCGATCTGGCCGGCGAGATAGAGCGTGTCGCCGGCGAGCACGCCCTGGCTGTAGGGGCCGATGGCGGTCGGCGCGTTCGGCGTCGAGACGATCTCGTGCTGGGCGAGCGCGGGGCCGGCGAGGCCCGTGAGCAGACCGGCGAGCAGGCCGGCGGTGAGGATGGCGCGGAGCATCGGTGTTCACCTCTCGGATAAGCGCGTCACAGAATAACGCTATCGTCATATCCGGTCACGGCCAAGCTCGTCGTGCGCGGCCGGGCCGGCCGCCAGACCCGCCCCATCGTCGCTCGCGTCTATTTCTGCTTCAAGGCGGCGGCAGCCTGGGCGATGGCCGTTCCGGTCTCGCGAATGATCCGGGCAATCT
>CAZDMQ010000110.1:0-5938 GCA_964506685.1 uncultured Hyphomonadaceae bacterium
GGCCCTGCCGATGATGGCGATAGCCGCGCAGATGGCCTGGGGCCGTGAGGAGCCTTGGCTACCCGGCACCCTTGCCCGCCGCAGGGTCAACCGGGACGGCCTGGCCCGGACGGCCAGGGGCGGCCGCAAATGGTTCGGCTGGGTCGAGGCCCTGGCCCGGCCGCGCCTGACCTTCCTCACCGGCCGCGGCCCCGAACGGGTCATCGGGCTGATCCTCTGCCTGTTCTGCGCCTCGATCCTCGTGCCGCTGCCGGCCACCAATACGACCCCCGGCTTTGCCGTCGCGCTCGTTGCCTTCGGACTGATGGAGCGGGACGGCATCCTGGTCATGGGTGGCCTGGTGCTCGGCATCATCTGGATCTCGATCCTGGTCGCCGTCTTCACCTGGCTTGCCAGCATGGGACTCGAACTGACCGGCGACAATATCAAGTCGCTGGTAGGGCTCGGCGAATAAACGGCCGGGTCCGTCAGAAGGGCTGACAAGCGGCGCCATGCCTCAGCCCTGACCGATGGACAGGCCGGCGGGCCGACGGCAAGACGGGCAAGATGCCAATGACGCAAAAGTACCTGCGAGACTGGAGAGGTCCGCTCTGGGCAGCGGCCCTGTCGCTTGCTGTCCTGCTCGTCGCCCATGGCTTCGAGCATTTCGGCAACCTGCCGCCCTGCAATCTCTGCTTGCGTCAGCGGGAAGTCTACTGGGCCATCATATCCATGGCGCTGGTCGGCATCGGCCTGTGGCGTCTCCGGCCCAATCCCCGCTTCCTGCTCGCCCTGAACGTGATGATCGGACTTGTCTTCGTGACCGGCGCCGTGGTTGCCGCCTTCCATGCCGGCGTGGAATATGGCTGGTGGCCCGCTCCTGAAGGCTGCTCGGCGACCGACCCGGCCAGCTCGGTGGCGAAAGACGTGATGAAGCCCGTCGATATCGACACGCCGACCTTCGCGCCGGCCTGTAACGAGGCGCCATGGACGTTCGGCCTGTCCATGGCGGGCTGGAACGTGGTGGTCTCCCTCGCCCTCGCCGGGGTCAGCTTCCGCGCCGCCCAGGTCAGCCGGCGCGTCCCGGTGGCCGGCTAGAGTGAAGACCGGCTCGCCAGCCGGCCGGAAACGTTCAGGACCAGGCGTTACAGCGTGAGCCCGGCGAGCAGCAGGGCGCCGACAGCCCCGGCCGACGCAATCGTCCGGAGCCCGTCATACCAGGCCGGCAGCGCCGCCCGCGCGGAAAGGTCCCAGGCCCAGTGCAGGCCCAGCGCAACGGCCAGTCCGATCAGCACCTGTCCCGGTGGCAAGGTCGGATGCAGCAGGATGAGCCCCAGCGCAATCCAGCCGGCGAGGGCGCCAAGCACCGAAGGTCCCAGCACCGAAAGGCGCGGGCCGCCCTGTCCAGCCAGGTCGAGCATCTCCACGCCCCAGCGCACGCCGCCAAGGAAACTCAGGATCACCGCCGCATAGCCGGCCAGCATGAACACCGCCTGCTGCTGGCGAATGACATCGTCTCCCCCGGCGATCATCGCGGCTGCGGCAATGAACGGCACCAGGCCGCCAAGCGTCAGCGCCAGCGGGACGGGCGGGATCGAAAAGGCACCGGGTCGAAACATGAAGGTCTCCGCAGGGACGGGCCCCCAACGGGCCGATTCCACTCGAATATGCAGGCAGGGCCTTTGCCTGGCCAGCAATTTGGACCCATTGTCACGACAATGAGCCGCCCGTTTCCAGCCCGTCCCGCCGCGTCCTCTGCAGCCCTCTTGGCGGCCCTCCTGGCCGGCCTTCTGGTCGCAGCCTGCTCCCGACTGCCCGGCCAGCCGTGCCGACCCCTGACCTATGCCGAAACCCCGTTCACGGTCTGCAGCTTCCATGCAGACCAGCATGATATCCGCGTCTTCCTGAATGACGGAAACGGGGTGCCCTATGGCGCCTTCGAGACCCTGGCCACGGCTCTCGAGCGCGACGGCCAGCGACTGGTCTTCGCCATGAATGCCGGCATGTACCTGCCCGACCGCAGGCCCGTCGGCCTGCTGGTCGAACATGGCGAACAGCGGGCTCCGCTCAATCTCGCCAGTGGCAACAGCAATTTCACCCTGAAGCCGAATGGCGTGTTCTGGGTCGGTGGCGGTCGGGCCATGATCGAGGAGAGCGAAGCCTACGCGGCCGCCGGCCGGTCGCCGGACTTTGCAACCCAGTCCGGCCCGATGCTGGTGATCGATGGCGAGCTGCACCCCGCTTTCAACACGGACGGTACGTCCCGCTACCGGCGCAACGGGGTCGGCGTGTCCGGGGATGGGCGCACCGTCCATTTCGCGATCTCCGAAGTCCCTGTGAACTTCCACACCTTTGCCAGCCTGTTCCGAGACCAGCTGGAGGCCGCGAACGCCCTCTATCTCGACGGCCGCATCTCCCTGATCTACGCCCCCAATCTCACCCGGCTTGAACGCGGCAGCGAAATGGGGCCGATGATCGGTGTGGTCGAAGCAAAGGACTGACCTATGGCAAGGCTCACTCTCTATGGTCTGAAGACCTGCGACACCTGCAGGAAGGCCCGGGCCGCACTGGAAGCGGCCGGCCATGCGCTTGCTGTCGTGGAGATACGCGAGGAGGCCGACCTCGCTGCAAAAGTGCCGGACTGGCTCGCGGCCGTCGGCGCCGGGTCTCTCCTGAACAGGCGCTCCACAAGCTGGCGAAGCCTCGAGGAGAGCGAAAGGGCCCGGGCCGAAGACGGGTCCGAAGACGGTGAGGTCGCAGCCCTGCTCATCGCCCATCCGACGCTGATCAAGCGCCCCGTGATCGAGACCGAAGATGGCGCGGTCCATGTCGGCTGGACCCGGCCGGTCCAGGCCGCTCTTCTCGGCTGAACGGAACCCGGAGGCGAAAAGGAGCTGCCGGGGCTTGCGAGACCGCCCGGCAGGCCGATGCAAAGGCAACCGCCTGGACCCCTGCCGGCGATGTCCGTACCTGTCTCCAGCGCCGGAGCGGCGCTCTGCTGAGATGAAAACCGTGACAGCGCGCGCCGCGATGTTAATTCAGCTCCATGCCCCGCCTGCCAGAAGCGCCTGAAATCGAATGGAAACCGGATGGCACGCCCGTCGCGACCCGGCATGGCGACGTCTATTTCTCGGCCCATGATGGCCTCGAGGAAACGCGAACGGTCTTCCTCAGGGGCAACGGCCTGCCCGACCGCTGGGCCGGCCGGTCCGGCTTTACCGTCGCCGAGACCGGCTTCGGGACCGGCCTCAACGCCCTCGCCCTGTGGCAGCTCTGGAACGCGCACCGCCCAGCGCCTGACGCGCGGCTCCATATGGTCAGCTTCGAGGCCTGGCCGATGCGACCGGAAGATGCTGCCCGCGCACTCGTGGCCTGGCCGGAGCTCGCCCCGCTGGCGGCCCGCCTGCTCGCGCGCTGGCCGCACCCGGCGAAGGGCGTGCGGCGGATCGACTGGCCCGATGACGGTTTTCATCTCACCCTGCACGTGGGCGACATCGCCGAGACCCTGCCGGACGCGCGTTTCCGTGCCGATGCCTGGTTCCTGGATGGCTTCTCCCCGGCGCGGAACGAGGAGATGTGGGCCGCCGGTCTCTATCCACGGATCGCCGAGCGGTCGGCACCGGAGGCCACGGCCGCCACCTTCACCGTGGCCGGCGCTGTCCGGCGCGGCCTTGCCGGGGCCGGTTTCGAAGTGGCCAGGCGTCCCGGCCATGGCCGCAAGCGCGAGCGGCTGGAAGCCTGGCTTGCCGCACCGCCTCCGCCAGCCGCCCCGGACCTCGCCCTGCCCGAGCCGGGAGGCACGGCCCGCCCCCTGACCATCGCGATACTCGGTGCCGGGATCATGGGCGCCTGCCTCGCCCGCAGCCTCGCCGACCATGGCCTGGATGTGACCGTCTTCGACCCGGCGGCGGGACCGGCCCGCGGCGCCAGCGGCAATCCCCTCGCCCTTGTCATGCCCCGGCTCGACGCGGCCGATACCGTCCAGGCCCGCCTGCTTGTCGATGCCTATCTCGCGGCCCGCGAGACCTATCATGGCCGTCCCGGGGTCACCGAGACCGAGGTGCGCCAGACCCCGCGCGATGACACCGAGCGCAAACGCTTTGCAAAGGTGCTGGCCGATCCGCCGCTACCGCTCGAGGATCTCGAAGCGCTGGCCGGCGGCGGCCTGCTGCACAAGCGCGCCCTGATCGTGGAACCGGGCCTGCTGGTCGCCAGCCTTCTGGACGGCATTGACACAGAATACGGCCAGGCGCCCGAGGTCGACGGTCCAGCCCGCCGCGTCAATGGCAGGCTCTTCGATGCGATAGCCCTGGCCTCGGGCATGGCGGTCGGGCAGGTGGCCCCCTGGCTCAGCCTTACGGCGAAGCTCGGACAGGTCGAGCATGTCGCCGGCCTGCCGGATGCGCCGCCCTCGGCACTGGCGGCGGGTCACTATGCCATCGCAGTTGGGGGGCGGCGGCTCTGGGGCGCGACATTCGAGTCCTGGGACAGACCGGACGCGGTCGTCACGGAGGCGGCCAGGGACGCCAACAGAGCCGCACTCACCGCGCTTTCGCCCTGGTGGCTGGCGCAGGTCCGGGACGCGGTGTGCCAGTCGGACGGCCAGTCGCGCGCTGCGATCCGGTCGACCACGGCCGACCGGCTGCCCATTGCCGGCCCACTCCCGGATGCCGAAGCTGCCCTGGCGCTCCTGGCGCCGCTTGCAAGAGGCCAGCGGCTCGCGGACCCCGCCGCGGTCCCGCTTGAGCCGGGCCAGTGGCTCGCGACCGGGCTCGGCAGCCGCGGCTTCACCTTCGCGCCGTGGATCGCCCGGCTGCTGACCGCCCAGATGACGGGTACGCCGCTCCCGACCACAGCCGCCGCCGCTGCTGCCGTAGGTCCGATGCGCATCCTCCTGCGCGGTGTCCGCCGGGGCCGGCCCGGGTAGGGCGCCCCTCAGATCGGCCGGCCGGCGGTCACGTCATGGCTGTAGATCCAGCTGAACTGGCTGCGGATGACGCGCGGCAGGAAGCGCGCGACAGCCTCGACCGGCCGATAGCCGAAGAGGGCGGGAAGGCCGCGCCCGTGAAACAGGTCAGCGTTGCGCCGGGAGGCCTCCAGCAGGCGCGTCCCCCGTCGCATGGCCAGCCGCTCGTAGGTTTGGAAGCCTCCACTCCGGTGCAGATCCCAGATCGCCAGCCAGGCGCACTCCATGCCATGCGCAGCGCCTTGCGCCATGAAGGGCGGCATCGGAAAGGCGGCATCACCGATCAGCGCGACACCGCCATGGCTGACACGGACCGGCGGCTGACGATCATACAGCCCCCAGAGCTGCACGTCCCGGGCGGCGTCGAGGAGCTCCTGGACGGGCGTAGCGAAATCGGCGAAATCTGCAGCGAGTTCGCCGAGATCCCCGTGATGGTCCCATCCCTCCGGACCCGGATCCGGCCGTTCCACCACCCCGACGAAATTGATCAGCCGCTTGCCGCCGAGATAATAGGTGACCGCATGGCGGCCGTGGCCGGTCCAGACAGTGGAGGCATCGGGAATGAGCGTGCGCAGTCGTTCGCTTGCCGGCACAAGGGCGCGCCAGGCCGTGTTCCCGGTATATCGCGGCCGCTGGCCCTGCAGCATCCGCGCCCGCAAGGCCGAGCGCAGACCGTCTGCTGCGACCAGCGCCGTTCCGGTGAGTTCCTCGCCCGTTGCCAGTGTCAACACCATGCTGGCGCCGCCCGGGCGGTAATCCATCCCCTCATTGCCGAGCAGCAGGCGCCCGCGCGGTCCCTGCTCGAAGGCCCTGAGAAGGATGGCCTGCAGGGCGGAACGGCGGATGTTGACGTGCGGTGCGCCCCATGAAGTGTCTCCCCGGACGCCCGCCGGGACCGAGAACAGCGTCCGCCCGGACCGGCCGTCGCGCATGGCGAGCGCCGGCGGCTCGTGCCCCGCCGCCCGGATGGCATCGTCGAGACCGAGCGCAGCC
>CAZDMQ010000111.1:0-1070 GCA_964506685.1 uncultured Hyphomonadaceae bacterium
TGACGTCAACGAGTTGCCCGTACTGCAGAATACGCTTTAGTTCTGCAATAAGTTCGTCAGCGTTATGTTGGGCGTATCCACAACCCGCAAAAACCCTCGATTTGTTTCGGCCGACCGGATGATCTGGTGATAACAGATATCCGTATAGTTTTTGTGGATCGACAATAGCAGCAGATATGTTTGGTACGGAATAACCCATGGCAGCTTCTGAGCGTATTTAGTCGCTACACCGGGCGGCTTGCGTGTCAAACCCTCGCGTCGATTCCATCTCGGAATGGTCGACTACCGCCGGCCGCTCAAAGTTGACGTAGAGGACGTCCGCTTCTTCGTCGTGGGCCATCCACAAAGATTCAGTATTGTTTTGCCGAAAGAGATCCAGAATCGGACGTACCGGCAGCGAAGTCGTGATGCCCATGGTTTAGTTTTTCTCTGTAGAATTGTGCAACCTTTTTGTGTGCACTTTCCAAGGGCGCGGCATGGCCGGACTGGCCGGGCTACCATCACCCACTCGATCCGGGCTTTGGCGTTGCTTGGACCCGGAAGGCTCCGCAGAAGCGGCCTGGTCGCGAGACCACTTCGTGGTCCTCGCTGCTCGGCCATGCATCCTGGCAGGTTCGATTAAACCCAATGGACCCCGCAGCCTAAAAATACCCTTGCTTCTTGCGGTCTTCCATCGCGGCCTAGGATGCATAGCCGAGCAGGTCGCAAAGCGACCGACCAGGCTCGGAGCGTTTGTCGTCGGCGCGGCCGCCTAGGCCGCATAGGTGTCGCCGCGTTCCAGTGGGTACGCGGCTGGTCCGAGCAGCGGCGTCAGCCGCGACCAGGCACGTTCGGTGACGCGGGTAGCGGCGATTTCGTTGACGATGTCTCCCAGTTCGCGGGCGGTGCTTTCGGTGGCGCCGGTGCAGGTCATATCACCGATGGTGCGAAAGCGCACGGGCACGCGCTCGGCTTTCTCCCCGGGTTCGAGCTGGTTGTACGGTCCTATGGCGAGGATGACGCCGTCGCGACGGACGATTTCCCGCTCGTGGGTGAAGTACAGTGACGGCAGCGGGATCTGTTCCCGCTCG
>CAZDMQ010000111.1:1170-5865 GCA_964506685.1 uncultured Hyphomonadaceae bacterium
TTCCCGCTCGTGGGTGAAGTACAGTGACGGCAGCGGGATCTGTTCCCGCTCGATGTACTGCCAGACGTCCAGCTCGGTCCAGTTGGAGATGGGGAAGGCGCGCAGGTGTTCGCCGGGGCGGTGCATGCCGTTGAAGAGGTTCCACAACTCGGGGCGCTGGTTTTTGGGGTCCCACTGGCCAAACTTGTCGCGGAAGCTGAAGAAGCGTTCCTTGGCGCGCGCCTTTTCCTCGTCCCGACGGGCGCCACCCATGGCACAGTTAAACTTGAACTCAGCGAGCGCGTCCAGGAGGGTCACCGTCTGCAGGCCGTTGCGGCTGGGGTTGATCCCCTCTTCTTCCTTGACCTTCCCGGCATCGATCGACGCCTGCACGCTGCGCACGATCAGGTTGCCGTGGATTTGCTCCATCCACCAGTCGCGGTATTCGATTGTCTCCTCGAAGTTGTGCCCAGTGTCGATGTGCATCAGCGGGAAGGGGATCTTGCCGGGATAGAACGCCTTGCGGGCAAGCCAGCTCATGAGGATCGAGTCCTTGCCGCCGGAGAAGAGCATCACCGGCCGCTCAAACTGGGCGGCAACCTCGCGAATGACGTAGATCGCCTCGGACTCGAGCTCATCGAGCGTCGAGAGCTGATATCGGGTGCGGGTGCTGGTCGTTTCAGTCACAGATTGTCCTTTTCTCGCCGGACCAGAAACCACGGGTTGTGGAGGTCCGGCTTGTTGTATGCGAGGGGCCGGTCGGTGGCGTTGGTGTCGGCGTCCCATTGGAGCACGTCGCACCCCGCCGCGCGCGCCACCGTGTCACCGGCGGCGGTATCCCACTCCATCGTCGGGGCAAATCGCGGGTACTCGTCGGCGCTCCCCTCCGCTACCCGGCATATCTTGATCGAACTCCCGGCGGTGATGAGATCGAGTTCCGGTTGAGACGCGCGACGCGCCTCGATGAAGGCCTCCGTCGCGGGGCTCATGTGGGAACGGCTGGCGACGATCGTATAGGATCGGTTCGCCGCGTCGTGCGCGACGGGGAGGCGACTCCCCTGCTCCCCCACGCCGGCGAGGGAGATCGGCGTAGTCAATGGCCGCGCCCTCCTCGCTCAACAACGGAATGTCCGGCGTAGCGGCAGCGAGAACCCGAAGAATCGCATGGTGCCCGCGCGTGTCAGCCTCCGTCAGCGGCGAGCGATCCGCTTTCTCCTCCACCGAGAACTCGCGGGCGTACACCTCAAGGATCTCAGCCCCAGCGGCCAGGACGGCGTGGATGGCAGCGGTCAGTTCGGTCTCAGTTGCTTTCATGCGTTTTGTGAGTTGAATCCATCGCACAGGTGGCCCCGAAAGGGCGGGCTTTCGCTACGACCACTGACCTTTGAATTGGCGCTGCGGGTGGGTCTTACTCTTTCAGTCTTGCCCTTCCAGACCTCGCTCAAGCGCTCCAACCGTTAAGTGCGGAGGGGGTAGCGGAAGAGCGTTGTCGCTTCCGGCGACAACCTCTGGAGCGAGGCCTGGTCAGAGCATTCCATGCTCTTGCTCGGCCATGCATCCGTGGGGGATTCATCCCCCCTACTCATTTTTTCTTTTCATTGGCAAACGCGATATCCACGTGATCGGTCAAAAGCGCCCGGAAATCATCGCGGTAGCGTTCCACCGCAAAGGGGTCGGCAACGTCAAAGACAATCGTGATCCCCTCCGCTTCGGCAATTTCTATCGCCCGCAGGATCGCCGCCTTCTGCGACTCCGTGTCCCACATGTACCCGGTGAAGTAGAGAAACCGCGCCGAGCGCAGCGCCTCTTCGTCCAGATCCGCGGTCACAAACTCCTGACACATCCCCAGATGCGTGTTCATCGTCCGCTCACCGCCGGGGGTCACCAGAATCACACTGGATCCGGTGGCGCCATCATCGTATTGGGCGCCGATAGCTTGGAAGCTTGCACTTTTGCCGGGCGGCCGGAGTCAACCGGTCTGCTTCACACCGTCATTCTTTTCAGAGTTACCACGGGCGCGCCGTACCGCCTCCGGAAGCCCGGAACTACGTACGATGGCTCTGATGTCGTCTCGAAGCGCCTTCTCTTCTTGAGGCGTGACCAACGTTCGATCCAGACGAAACAGATTTGGCGTGTGCCCCTGCGTCTGTTCAGGACTGTGTTTCATGTGTTGCCCCCCGAAAGTAGTTTGCAAAGAAGTGCCGATTCATCTCAGGACTAAAATAGTGCTTTCGGTCGATCCAGATGAACCCATCGCCCTTAGAAATTAGAGCCACATCAACTGGACCGCCAACCGTCTCGGCTGAATCTGAAAGACGCCGCTTCAGCGATGTCAAACTCACCAACGACTCAGCCATACTCGCCAGTTCCGTCTTCGGTAATGATATCAGAATATCAAGCAAGGGATCGACAAATTTGTCGCGCCGGGCCGTATCAAGTTCACTTTTTATTCGGTCCCAAGTTTTCCCAGAGAGTTCTTGCAGCATCTTCTGCGCCGGATCTCCGTCGGATATGGCCAAGACATCTTCGGCAAGACTTCGAAACAGTTCATCCAACGCATTCTTCATTTGCGTGTCGACCAACCGTTGGTACTCGGGGTCGGCGCCTTCGATAAAGGTTGCCACCATGTCTGACTGGGCAAAAGGAACGATCGCCGCGCGTTTTTCAAAATCGATACGAGCCGACTTCCGTTCTTCGTGCCGGTGCTTAAGGTTACCATTTACTTTGGTTTCCAACCGAAACGTGGACACCACCGGAAACAGATCATCGTCCCCGTAGCCGGCAATAACAACGCCGGTATTGGGAAGCAACGACTCGTCGATCGCGTGATTGATGCTGATGGCACCTAAATCCTGTAGCTTTCGGTACGTTGGCGAATCTGACGATAGCTGCGGGAACAGCACTGGAAAAATCGATACTGCTACTTCTTCTGCCAGTTGGTTGACGATGTCGATCGATTCCCGGTCGAGTTTTGTGCCGTCTACACGGGTAAACAGCGGTTTGATCGACCAGTCTTGGTGCAGCTGATCGACCAGCTCGTGAAGAACTTCTATGTCGGAAATCTGCTCTTTATGGGCTTGGCCACGGACATGTTGGTGAAGCATCTCGAACAGATTATGAATCAGATTCTTGGTATACCGTTGCTCCTGATCGCGCGGCGTGATTGCGTCATTAGACTCAATGAACGCAAGCAAGTTCTCCGCGTAGTCTTCCAATCGAGAAAAGGTCTGCTGCCCCAATTGTTCCCGGTACGTCTTGAGAATGATTTCCCACGGCACTCCCATAAAACTCGCATTGCTATAGACCATCACACCAACCGGCGCGTACTTGGAAAGCGTGAACAGCTTATTGGCCGATGGATATATCTTGGGGACATTATTTCCACCGATCGTAACGGCGCTGTCAGCTGCAAGCGCTACTGCGTGCTGGTTGAGAATTGCTACTTCTGCTGTCATGGCTTACCGATACCTTCGGGAGCGATCTGTGAGAACACAGCGATTAGGCTAATACGTGAGCAGTTTTTGCTCGGCCAAGCGGGACTTGATCGCCACCCACTCGATCCAGTGTAAGGCCAGTCTCGGACCCACAGGGCCACACAGAACCGTCAGGGTCAACCCAACCGAGTCCCCCGTCACCCCAGCTCTTGCTCCGCCAATTTTGTGCCCTTCACCCGGGCGGCGATCTTGGTAAACGCGATCTCCCGCGAGGTGCCCACATCGTCACTGAACGGCGAAAAGCCGCAGTCGTCGGTAGTACCGAGCTGAGCAAGGGGGATATGACCGGCGGCGGAACGGATACGGTCCCGTACCTGCTCGGGTGTTTCCACCGCCGGGTCGTTGACGTCGATCACCCCGACAAAGACACGCCGCGTGGGGCCAAGGTGCTCCGCCACTACCTTCAGGGCGGCCTCAGGATCCCGCTCGCTGGCCATCTGCATATAGAAGCTCCCCACCGTGTGCTCCATCAACAGCGGAATCAGCTCGCTATAGGGCACATCCGCGCTGTGGGTGGAGTCATGATCTCCGCCGGGCAGGTGTGAATCCCGATACGCTTTCGTTCCTGGGAAGAGAAGTAGGAAAGAACACGGTTGTTGAGCTCTACAAACTGCCGCAGAAGCTCCCGACTGGGGTCCAGCTTGACCGCCAGGCGTCCTTCGGTAAAATCGATCTGTATCGCCTGGGCTCCGTTGTCAAAGCAACTGCGAATGTCCGCAACCGATTCGGCGACGAGATCGTCGAGAAACTGCTCCCGGGTTTAGCCGGGGATACCGTCCTGCGGATACAAGAGCGACATCGCCGAGGGCGATATGACCGACTGTTTGAGTGGCCGGGCGGCAAAGCGCGTGGCGCGAGGCAGATAGCTTCCCGCGTAAACCCCGTAGCGAAATGGTCCTTTGGTGAGCCGGGGAAGCTGCCGGGTGTGACCGTCTTCAAAGGGGATAACCACGCCATCGGGGGCGATATTGTCGAGCCCCTCCAGCGTGTAGGTGGCAAAGCTCGACTTGGCCTGCTCCCCGTCGGTAACGATTGGTGATCCGGTTGCCTCAAACTGCTCTATCGTTTCCTTCACCGCCGCGTCGACGGCCGAGTCGTAGTCGGCTGTGGTAATAGTGCCGGCTGCACGGGCAGCGGCGGCCTCACGCAGTGCCGCCGGGCGGGGCACGCTGCCAATTGGTTCTGTGGGGATGGTGTGTTTGTTGGGTGCCATAAGTGCTCC
>CAZDMQ010000112.1:0-2380 GCA_964506685.1 uncultured Hyphomonadaceae bacterium
CAGACGCCGTCGAGGCCGACCCAGAGGCTGCCGGTCCAGGGATCGAGCTGGAACATGACGACGCTCCCGGCGCCGTAGGAGGCGAGGCCGGTCAGCCGCTGCACGGAGGACGAGGTGGTGGAGGACCAGAGGGTGCCGTTGCCGCGGTAGCCGATCGAGCCGAGGCTGGTGGGGAGGATGCCCGCGTCGTATTGCTCGCGCTGGGCGGCGGCGACGACGCCGAGATAGCCGTCGAAGGTGGCAGCACCGCCGGGCGCACAGTGCACCTCCCAGTAGCGCCGGCCGTCGGTCGGCAGGATGGCGCGGGCGGTGGGCACCCAGCGGCGGTAGTCGTTGCCGCCCGTGACGTTGATGGCGGTCCGGTCGTCGTCGGTGAGGACGTAGCCGGCGGGCCGGCGGGTCGTGTCGAGCCGCCAGGGGGTGCCAGCCTCGACGGGCGGGCCTGCCGCAGCGCCCTGTGCCAAGACGCCGGTGCGGAGCAGCAGGAGGCTCATGCGACCGTCCCGGCGAGGGCACCCTGGATGGTCCAGGCGTCGGCACCGCGCTTGCAGAGGGCTGCTCCGCTCCAGAGGCCCTGCAGCGTTACGGAGCCGCCGACGACGCCGTTGAGTGCCACGCCTGCCGCGGCGGCAACGGTGGCAGCACCGGAGCCGGCCTGGGTGACGTTGATCAGGGTGCCGATCTCGAACGCAACCGTGGCCTCGGGCGGGATGGTCACGGTCACCACCGAGGCCCCGGTGGTCTCGACGATGGCACCGACATCGGCCTGCTCCAGCGTATGGCTCGTGCCGGTCAGGGTGCGCACGGGCACCACGCCCGGCCGCGGCACGACGGTCCAGGCGATGCCGTCGAAGCGCAGCCGCAGCTGCTCGTCGGCGACCCAGACCTCCCAGCCCGGCTCGGGCGCCAAGTGCACCCAGGCCTCGGCGCCGGGGACGCCGTCCCAGAGCGCCAGGGTGTTGGCGTGGGCGGGTGCCGCCGCGGGCACGAGGTAGACGTCACCGGGGTTGCCGGTGGCCGGTAGCGGGGTGATACGCGAGAGGGTACGGGCCTGCACCAGCACCGAGAGAAGGCGCAGGTCCTCGCTGAGGCTCTCGCCCCAATCGCGCTGGCCGCGGTCGTAGAAGGCCCTGAGGCCGAGGCCCGGCATGATCCGTTCGGGCATGCACTTCGTCTCCGCGTGCGGGGCTCATGAGCCCCAGTGGAAGCCCCAGGCGTCGCCCCAGCCGGCGGCGAAGGGGGCGGCGAGGCGCACGGCTCGGGCCTCGCGGTCCTGGACCCAGACGCCCTCGACCAGCCGGCGCGCGCGAACGGCGACGTCGATCTCGGCGACCCGGTCGGGTGCCCCTTCCTCGGGGACGTCCGCGGCCCCGAGCGTCCAGGTGGTGGCGCTGCCGGCGTCGATCGCAGCCGCCGGCGGCAGGAGCGGCGCGCCGGTGTCGGGGTCGATCCAGGCGATCTCGACGAGGTAGCCGACGCCCGGCTCCGGGCCGATCGAGCCGGCGGTGGTGTCGGCGATCACCGGACTGGTCTGGCTCAGCCGGTCGCGATGCGCCCAGCTGAGGGTCAGGTCCCCCTCGACCAGGGCGTTGGGGTCGGGGACGAAGAGGCCGTTGCCCTGGAGCCTTCCGGGCGGCAGCGGGCGGATGGCCCGGCGGTCGAAGGTGACGTGGTCCTCCGGCGCCAGGGCGAAGGCGAGCGTGCCCTGTCCCGTCTCGGGCAGAAGCCGCACCGCCACGGTCTCGCCGGCGGCGAACGGGCTCTCGGTGATGCCCGCGGCCTCGTCGACGACGACGATGGCCGTGCCAGCGGGATGGGCGCGCGGCACGGTGTCGAGGCAGCCCCGCCCGACGACCAGACCGTCCTCGGCGATGCCGTCGATCCGCACCAGCTCGCCGCCGAGGCTGGCGAGCGAGCCGATGGCGACCGCACCCATGTCGCTCCAGCCGGTGACGGCGAGGCTGCGGGCCTCGGGATCGCCAGAAAGGTCCGCCGCCAGGATCGCCGCGGGCGCGAAGCCGACCACGCCCTCCTGGACGGGGCCTGTGCCGGCATCGAGCCAGACCTGCGCCGCGAGGGCATCCGCACTCGGCCGCTCGGCGGTGGCAACGAGGGCGCCGGCATCCGGGTCCTCGGCCAGCAGCCGGTCGGCCTCGGTGTGGCCCAGCTCGCGCACCAGCAGCCAGTAGGGCGCCTCCTCGACCAGCCGCCGGGCAAGCGCCCGCGGGGCCGTGACGAGGGCGCCCTTGGCCCAGATGCGGCCGCCTGCCACCGCCGTGGCACCCAGCGCGAAGACGTCCTCGGCGAGCTTGAGGCGGATGCCGTTGTCGCGGCCGTCGCCCGGACGGGATGGCGGCGGGAGCCAGCCTGGAAGAGCCCC
>CAZDMQ010000112.1:2390-5764 GCA_964506685.1 uncultured Hyphomonadaceae bacterium
GTTGTCGCGGCCGTCGCCCTGGCCGATCTCGGAGATGCGCATGACGGCGTCGTCGAGCCCGAGACGCTCGGAGCGCAGCCGGATGACGTCGCCGGGTGCCAGGTCGGCGCCGGTGCGGTCGACGACGATCTCGCCCGTCAGCAGCGGGGCGGAAAGGGCGCGCAGGTCGCGCTCGGCGACCCGGACCGCCAGGCTCTGCGCGCGGATGCCCGGATAGTCGAGGGTCGTGGCGATGACTTCGCCCATCGCCTGCACCCGGGCCGGGTCGGTGACGGTCACCGAGCCCCGCTCGTCGGTGTCGGGGTCGGTGAACCGCACGGTCACGGCGTTGACCAGATCGGCATGCGCCCGGCGGGCGAGCCGGCCCCAGTCGACGACGTGCTGCTCGTCGAACAGCGGCAGCTCGTCCGCCGCGTAGTCGTCGCGGATGAGCTTCAGCTCCCAGAGGCCGGTGCGCCGGTCGACGAACAGGGTGGCGTCGACGTGGTCGAGCACGTCGGCGAGGAAGGCCTCGATCGAGCCGTCCTCCTGCCAGAGCAGCGAGAGACCAAAACCCTCGGTGAAGAGGGTGTCGGCGGCGGCGGTGAAGCTCCCACCGATCTCGACGTCGGGGTAGCCGAGCCCCCAGTCGCGGTTGGTCAGGCACTCGCGGACGATGTGCGCCGGGTTCATGTCCGGGCCGTTGCCGAAGGCACCGCGGAGCGAGGCGACCAAAGCACCGCTATCGCCCGGCGGCACCACCGGCACGCCGTCGACGGGGGTGTTGTCCAGCTGGGCGGTATAGCTCGTGTCGGCGAGCGCGATGTTGAAGCAGAAGACGTCGGTGGGCGGCAGGGCGGCGACGAGGGCCCGGGCCGTCTCGACGCTGCCGGCCGGGGCCGGCTCGCCATCGGTGACGAAGACGACGATGCGCCGGGACCGGGTGCCGCCGGCGAAGAAGGTGGCGGCTTGCGCGAACGCCGCGCCGAAGTCGGTGCCGCCCGCGGTCGCGTTCGAGAGGGCCGTGAGCCAAGCTTCGACGGCGGCATAGTCGGCGGGCCCCATGGCGCGCCGCTCGATCGCGTTGGCGGCGCCGGTGTTCCACAGCACGATGCGGAGGTCGTTCGGCCGTTCGGGGTCGGCATTGGCGCCGATCTCGCGGACGAGGGCTGCGACCGCTGCCTTCTGCGCCGCCATGCGGCTGCCCGACATCGAGCCCGAGACGTCGAGGGCGATGTAGATCGCCGCGTCCGAGATGATCGCCTCGGACACGATCGCCGCCCGCTCGGGATACCACTGCACGGCACCGCCTTCGGCGGCGAGCACCCGGGTCACCCGCACCGCCCAGGGCTTTAGGTACGGGTTGAGGCCCAGATAGACTTGTCTGAGTACCAGGCTGCAGATGCCGCGCCAGGCGGGGATCGGGCTGCCGACGCGGGCGGCGAGGTAGTCGTTCACGCCCTGGCCGGGAGCACCCATCAGCACGTCGACGTCGCCGACGATGCCGCCCTCACGGCTCTCGCCGCCGAAGAGGTCCGGCCGGTCGATGCGGATGCGCCCGCCGCCAGCACCCGCGATGCTGGCCCCCTCCCGTACCTCGTAGACCGTCACCGGTTGGGCGGCGAAGCCGAGGGTCTCAGGCAGCACGGTCCAGCGGGTGGTGCCGGAGACGGCCTCGAAGCCGACGGCGCGGAGCGTCACGGAGTGGCTGGTGCCGTCGCCGAGCGCCAGGCGGTAGGAGGCGCCGAGGCGGACGCTCGGCAGCGTGCCGGCGAAGGTCAGGGTGGCCCCCACGTCGCCCGCCACCGCCGGGGTGGCGGTCATGGCCGCGACCGTGCCGATGCGGGGCTCGACGGCCGCACCGGTGCCGGCCGCCGCCGCGTTGCTGCCGGTGGTGAGCGACCAGGCGGTGCGGCGATCGACCCGGATCTCGCGGATGGCGTCGACCGGCCCGTGGCAGAGGGCCAAGTGCGCGCCGAGGAAGTAGCGATAGCCGACGGTCTGCTTCTTCGACCTACCGCCCATCGCTGGTCTCCGCCCGCTCCAGCGCCTGCTCCCTCGCCTGGGCGGCCTCGATCACCGGCTCGACCAGCGCATCGCCGGTGGCACGCAGCCGCTCAACCTCGACGCCGTCCTCCAGAAGGTCGCGCCAGGCGATGCCGTGGCGGCGGAACCAGAGGCGGGCGCCGGCGAGGCAGTAGCGGGCGGTACGCAGGTCCTGGACGGTGACACGGGTCACTTCTTGCCGCCCTTCTTGCGGATGGGGTCGACCCGGAGATCGCCGACCCAGACGACGTTGGTGCCGGTGACGAGCACGGTGCCGAAGACGACCGGGATCGGCCGGCCCTCCTCGGCGGTCGGCGCCGACAGCTCGTCGAGCCCCCGGGCCTTGGGCGTCTCGGTCTTCGGCCGCGGGCTAAGGGTGTAGGCGATCGCCGAGAGCAGGAGCCCGAGCACCAGCCGGGCGATGAAGAGCCAGACCATGGGTGTCCCTCACACGATGGCGCGGCCGGCGAAGGGATTGCGCCCGCGCAACTCCGGGAAGCCGCCGAAGTTCAAAATGTTGGCGAACTTGCCGGCGCAGGTCTCGGCGCGCAGGTCGCAGCCGGGTGCCAGGGCGACGGTGACCGGCAGCACGGCACCGGTCACGGGATCGGTCGGCGGTGCGGCGAGGGCCGTGGCCAGCTCCGGCATCGGCCGCGACAGGGCGAGCGTCTCGCCGTCGTGGCCGACGACGAAGCCGAGGTTGGCGCCGTAGCGCAGCACGCCGCCGCGATACCAGCCGGGGGCCTCCAGGGCCGCTTCGGGGACGGTGACGGTGGCGCCCGCCAGGGCGGTAATGGTGCCGGGCTGCTCGTGCGCTGCCATCTGGAGGTTGCAGCCGCGGCCGTAGAGGGCGTGGCGGCAGAGGCGCTGGTACTTGGCCCGTACCCCCGCCCGGCGCAGGGTGGTGAAGATCGATTCCGCGGCGAGGACGATGCGCGGGCCCTCGACCTCGGCGCCGACCAGCCGGCCCTTCCAGTGCGCCACCGTCTCGCCCAGCACCTGCTCGTGGCCACGGAAGATGGTGAGGGTGACGGGGGTGTTGCCCATTGGCGCCAGGAAGCGCCGGGCGAACGGGTGCGACAGCGGCAGGGTGACGTCGAGCCGGCCGCGCTCGATCTCGCTCGTTTGAACGACGTCGCCATGGGCGATGGCTGCGGGCTCCCAGACGAGCGATGTGCCGTCGCTGGCGGTGCTGGTCCAGGGCTCGGCGCGGCTGGTGAAGCGCCACAGATAAAAACCCTCGACGAACTGGTAGAGGAAGTAGGGCCGGCCCTCGTCCACCGAGGCTTCGATGCTGGCGTAGGTCATGCGGGCACCTCGACGACGGGCAGGCTCACTTCGCTGGCGAC
>CAZDMQ010000113.1:0-5724 GCA_964506685.1 uncultured Hyphomonadaceae bacterium
AGGCCGGCAACCCGGAGGCCGCTGCGCGCATTCGCGACGCCCTCGCCCTGCTCGGTGTAGCCTACCCCTCCGCGATCCGGCCCGCGACCCTCAATGCCGACCCGGCCGCCCTCACCGCCGCCGCCTCCCGCGTCATCCTCGCCGCCGGAACCTGACCGGCCGCACGCACCCGCGCAGCTCGCCTCTACCCGCGCCTCCATCTCGCGATCACGGGAGAGGGACCGAGGGCTTGGGATCGCGATCCCGCGTCCAGTCTACGGGATTTGAAGGACGCAATTGATCAGCGTCGGACCTGCGCCTTGCAAGTGCGAATTCATTCGATTGGAGGCCAGCAGAACGTCCGTTCCGGCTCAGTCGAAATTTCGTCGCAGGAAGTCATCGAACATTGGCACCGTAAAGGCGATATCACCATGAGCGGGGCTGTAGATCATCCCCTTCCTGATGATCGAGGCGCGCCGTGGCCCAAGCGACTGCACGCGTTCGTTCAAGGCGTCCGCGACATCGGCCGAGCGATAGGGGCCGGACCCGAGGCGCGCCATGGCGACGACATATTCGCGCTCCTTCGGCGTCAGCCGATCCAGGCGGACGCGAAAGAACCCCGCGTCCAACCGCTCGAGTGCATTGATCGATGCAATCGCAACATCATCGGTGGTGATGGGAGACTGAACGGCGGCGTTCCACGCCTGGTAGCCCCACTCCTGCAGGAAATAGGGATATCCATGCGTCGCTCTGAAAATACTCGCTAGCGCCTCATTATCAATGTTTTCGCCTTCGTCTTCTACGGGCTGGCGTATCGCGGCATAAGCGGCCGCCTGATCCAGGGCACCAATCGGGGGGAAGCTGAAGAGCCTTTCGGCATAGGATTTGGCGTCGCCGCTCAGGGCGGCGATCTGAGGCAGGCCCGCGCCAAAGAAGAGGATGGGCAGTCCGGTCTGGTTCGCGCGGTGAACTGCAACGATCAGCGCCGCCAATTCGGCATCCTTGAGGTATTGGAGTTCGTCAATGAACAGGCTCCAACCGCGCGAGCCGACTAGCGCTGCTCGGCCCAGGGCCTGAAACAGGTCAACGAGGTCGAACTCGAGATTGCCGCTGTCCGCCACGCCGGGTTCCGGATCGACAGCGATCGCTACATCGCCGATCTTGATGCTGAATGCACTGGCAAAACTCCTTAGCGCGCGCAAGCCAGAATGGGCTGCCGCACGGGCGGCCTCCACCCCCGACAATTTGCGAAGCGCTTGATGGAGTTTAGGATAGAGTTGATCGGCAAGTCGCCCCGTTTCAGGCGCCTCGATGAATGAGGTGATATGCCCGTGTTTCTGCGCCAGCGCCTCAATCGCGTTAAGGAGAACCGTTTTTCCTGTCCCACGCAGGCCAAGCAGGATTTGTGAACGATCATGACGACCGGTGATCACCCTTTGAAGTGCGATCTCAGCGTCTCGCAGCACTGTGGCGCGGCCCGCAAGTTCGGGTGGCTTGGACCCCGCTCCGGGGGCAAATGGGTTTCGAATTGGATCCATGCGAAATGTATAGGAAGTTTACGTCTGTATAGCAACGCGTCGATATACTAGCATAAACTCTGTATAATTTCGCGTTGTCGTAACCGCCACCGGCCTCGGGTCGCCGCTCCCAACGATGCCGGCAACTTCCCGGAGCACCACACCCCACTAATTGAACTCCACCCGTTCCTGGCTGAAATAGAAGAGCGACTGCACGTTCGGGTCGAGGCTGTAGGGGTCGGCCTGCAGCAGGGTGCGCAGGGCGGACTTGCGATCGGCGAGGCCATAGTCGAAATCCGCCTCGATCTTCGCGCCCGCTCCGCTCGCGCGCATCTCCTCGGTCACCGTGCCGTAAAGCGACACCGACCCGGCAAGGAACAGACTTTCATAGACGATCTTGCTGGCGATCTTCTCGTGGATGTCGCGATAGTTGAACTGGTCGAACATCCGCTCGATGGGCTTCACCACGAAATCCAGCTCCTGGCGCCAGCCCGGATGGCTCAGGTAGAAATGCTTGGCCCGGCTCAACGACGCATCGATCGACGCCGCCGCCACATCGGTCAGCCCGTCATGCACGATGATGATGTCGATGTCCGAGCCACGCACCATCTCGCCGGTTGCCTTGATCTCGCGCGGCTCGGAATGGCCCAGGAAATAGGCCAGGTCACCGGCGATGAAGGCGCACATGTGCGACACCTCGTCCGGCTCGAGCGCGGCCAGTGCCTCGATGAGCACGTTGCGCCCGATCCGCATCTTCTCGCGGCTAACCTCGCGGTGCAGGTTCGACAGCTCCACCTGCCGCTCGATCACCGCCTCCCGCTGGCCCGGCAGCGACAGCAGCGTGAAGGAAAGGAAATCCCTCAGGATAGAAGGGCTGAGGCGAACCATGTCGTCCCGCGTGATATCGAACCGCAGATAATAGCGCGAAAAATGGGAGATCTGGATCGCATCATCGGAAAAGCAGGCCTGCCACACCGCAAGATACGGCTCCTCGCCAAGCCGCGCGCACAGCTCCTTGCCAAGCAGCGCGCCTTCGGCCTCCAGGGTTTCGCGTATTCGCACTTGCAGCAAGGACTTTGCAGATTGGCCAGGATCGTGCATGGGGCGGGTCCAGTAAGACAGTATGGGGTTGCACTTCCATCCTGCCCCGGGACAGACCTGTCCAGCAAGCGCCGGCCGGACAACCGCGCCGCTTCGCCGGCACCAGGTCGCACACCGGTCCGGATGGTAGAAGACGCCGAGGCACGAACG
Organism: uncultured Hyphomonadaceae bacterium; assembly: GCA_964506685.1. Classification (GTDB taxonomy): domain Bacteria; phylum Pseudomonadota; class Alphaproteobacteria; order Caulobacterales; family Hyphomonadaceae; genus UBA5336. Next base: position 2,748 of record CAZDMQ010000113.1, read on the forward strand.
GGACAACGGGACAGAAGGGATTGGCCGGGTGAAACCACTCACGCACCTCGATCGGCTCGAAGCCGAAAGCATTCACATTATCCGCGAGACGGCCGCTGCTGCGGAACGTCCGGTGATGCTCTATTCCGTCGGCAAGGATTCAGCGGTGATGCTGCATCTCGCGGTGAAGGCCTTCTACCCCTCGATCCCGCCCTTCCCGCTGATGCATGTCGACACCACCTGGAAGTTCCGCGAGATGATCGAATTCCGCGACCGCAAGGCCGCTGAACTCGGCATGGAGCTGATCGTCCACACCAATGCCGAAGGCGTCGAGCAGGGCGTCGGCCCGTTCACCCATGGCTCGTCCATCCACACCGACATCATGAAGACCCAGGCCCTCAAGCAGGCGCTCGACACCTACAAGTTCGATGTTGCCTTCGGCGGCGCCCGGCGCGACGAGGAGAAATCCCGCGCCAAGGAACGGGTCTTCTCCTTCCGCACCGCCGGCCACCGCTGGGACCCCAAGAACCAGCGCCCGGAACTTTGGAACCTCTACAATACCGGCATCAACCAGGGCGAGAGCATCCGCGTCTTCCCGCTGTCCAACTGGACCGAGCTCGACATCTGGCAATACATCCGCCGTGAGGGCATCGAGATCGTCCCGCTCTATTATGCGGCCGAGCGGCCCGTGGTCGACTGGAACGGCGTGCCGATCATGGTCGATGACGACCGCATGCCCGAAGACCTGCGCGCCACGGCCGTCATGAAATCGGTCCGGTTCCGCACCCTCGGCTGCTACCCCCTGACCGGCGCGGTCGAAAGCACGGCAAACACGCTCGAAGACATCATCCAGGAGATGCTCCTGACCACCACTTCGGAGCGCCAGGGCCGCGTCATCGACAGCGATCAGTCCGCCTCCATGGAGAAAAAGAAGCAGGAAGGATACTTCTGATGGCCGATTCCCAGGACCTCATCGCGTCAGACATCGTCCGGTATCTCGAGACTCACGAGAACAAGTCGCTGCTCCGCTTCATCACCTGCGGGTCGGTGGATGACGGCAAGTCGACCCTGATCGGCCGCCTCCTCTATGATTCCAAGATGATCTTCGAGGACCAGCTCGCCTCGCTCGAGTCGGACTCGAAGAAGGTCGGCACCCAGGGCGGCGAGATCGATTTCGCCCTCCTCGTCGACGGCCTCGCCGCCGAGCGCGAACAGGGCATCACCATCGACGTCGCCTATCGCTTCTTCACCTCCGAGAAGCGCAAATTCATCGTCGCCGACACGCCCGGCCACGAACAGTACACCCGCAACATGGCCACCGGCGCCTCGACCGCCGATGTTGCCATCCTGCTCATCGACGCCCGCCGCGGCATCCTCACCCAGACCCGCCGCCACGCCTTCATCACCTATTCCCTCGGCATCCGCCGCATCGTGCTGGCGGTGAACAAGATGGATCTCGTCAGCTACGATCAGGGCGTATTCAACGATATCGTCGCCGATTTCGAGGACTTCGCGGCCGAACTGGGCGGCGACCTCGAAATCGAGGCCATCCCCATGTCTGCCCTGAAGGGCGACAACATCACCGCCCGGTCCGACGCCACGCCATGGTACGACGGCCCCTCGCTGATGGAATATCTCGATGAGGTGCCGGTTGACGACCAGCGCGCGTCCGCCCCCTTCCGCATGCCGGTGCAATGGGTCAATCGCCCCAATCTCGACTTCCGCGGCTTTTCCGGACAGATCGTCTCGGGCACGGTCCGCCCCGGCGACCGGATCAAGGTCCTCCCCAGCGCCAGGGACAGCCGCATTGCCCGCATCGTCACCCTCGACGGTGACCTCGACGAGGCACGGGCCGGCCAGTCGGTGACCCTGACCCTCACCGACGAGGTCGACTGTTCGCGCGGGGATGTTATCGCCACGGCCGAACAGCCGGCCGAAGTCTCGGACCAGTTCCAGGTCCACATCCTCTGGATGGCCGACCAGCCCCTCCTGCCCGGCCGGAAATACCTCATCAAGATCGGCACGAAACAGGTGCCTGCAACGATCAACGCGCCGAAATACGGCATCGACATCAATACGCTGACGGATCGGCCGAGCCGCACCCTCGAACTCAACGAGTTCGGTGTGTGCACCATCTCGCTTGACGAGCCGATCGCCTTCGATCCCTACCGGACGATCCGCGAAATGGGCGGGTTCGTAATCATCGACCGGCTGTCGAACAACACGATCGGCATGGGGCTCATCGACTTCGCGCTGCGCCGGGCCTCGAATATCCACTGGCAGGCGCTGGACGTGAACCGGGAGCTCCTGGCCGAGCAGAAGGGTCAGAAACCAGCCGTGCTCTGGTTCACGGGCCTGTCAGGCTCCGGCAAGTCGACCATCGCGAACGCGCTGCAGAAACGGCTCTTCGCCATGGGCAAGCACACCTTCGTGCTCGATGGCGACAATGTCCGCCACGGGCTCAATCGCGATCTCGGCTTCACCGATGCGGACCGGGTGGAGAATATCCGCCGTGTGGCCAATGTGTCGAAACTCATGGTCGATGCCGGCCTGATCACGCTTGTCTCCTTCATCTCGCCCTTCCGCTCGGAACGCCGCATGGCGCGCAACATGATGGGCGAGGGCGAATTCGTCGAGATCTACGTCAACACCCCCCTCGATGTGGCGGAGAAGCGCGACGTGAAGGGGCTCTACAAGAAAGCCCGTGCCGGCGAGATCAGCAATTTCACCGGCATCGACAGCCCCTATGAGGAGCCGCACACGGCCGAAATCAAGATCGACACCGTGTCCTGCACGCCCGACGAGGCCGCCGAGCAGATCCTCGCCTGGCTCGAAAGCAACGGCTACCTGAAATAGCCGCCAGCGCAGTGCCCACCTCCCCCGCCTGCGGGAGAGGTGGGCCGGTGCCCAACCACCGGGTCGGAGAGGGCTGCCGCCATCGCCCCTCGCGCCCAACCGCTCGCACAACGGCAGCCCCTGCCCTGTCGGAAATCCCCGC
>CAZDMQ010000114.1:0-5662 GCA_964506685.1 uncultured Hyphomonadaceae bacterium
CCTTTTCGCTGTCGGACATGATCAACTGGATGCTGGGCTCGGTGGCCAATCGCAGTTTCAGCGATATCGGTCTGGTGCTGCCGTTCCTGCTCGCCGGGGCCGGACTGCTCATTGCCACACGCCGGGGACTTTCGGCCCTGACCCTGGGCGAGGAAGCGGCCAGCGGGGTGGGGCTCGACCTGCGCCGCCAGCGCCTGTTCACGGTGGTCGGCGCGGGGCTGGCGACGGGCGCGTCGGTCGCCCTCGCCGGAGCGATCGGCTTTGTCGGCATCGTCGCCCCGCACCTCATCCGGCCCCTGGTCGGGCATGACCCGGCCCGGTCGCTGGTTCCCTCGGCGCTACTGGCCGGGCTGATCCTCGTGCTCGCGGACATCATCGTGCGGGTGCTGCCGACGGCCAGTGAGCTCAAGCTCGGCGTGGTCGCGGCCCTGATCGGGGCCCCGGCCTTCATCTGGATCGCCATGGCAGGGCGGATCGGGGATGACTGAACTGGTGATCCGCGATCTCGAGGTCCGCACCCGCAAGGCCGTGCTGGTCGAGGGGGCGAGCCTCCGGCTGGCTCCGGGGGAACTGGTGGCCGTGCTCGGACCGAACGGGGCGGGCAAGACAAGCCTCGTCCGGGCGGGCCTCGGCTTGCTGCCTCGAAGCGGCGGGAGCGCCGAACTCGGCGGGCGGGATACGGCCAAGATCGCCCCGGCGGAGCGGGCACGGCTGGCCGCCTACCTGCCCCAGCGCCGGCCCCTCGCCTGGCCGGGCCGGGTCGCCGATGTTGTCGCGCTCGGCCGGTTCAGCCATGGTGCTGCCGTAGGCCGGCCTGGCCGGGTCGATGCCGAGGCGGTCGAGCGGGCGCTGGTTGCCTGCGACCTCACCGCGCTTGCGGGCCGGCGCACTGATACGCTGTCGGGCGGCGAGCTGGCCCGCGTCCACTGTGCCCGCGCGTTTGCGGCCGAAGCGCCGCTGCTGGTCGCCGACGAGCCGATTGCCGCGCTCGATCCGCGCCATCAGTTCCGCATCATGGACCTGATCGCTGCCTTCGTCCGTGAGGGCGGCGGCGCGCTGGTCGTGCTGCACGATGTTGCCATTGCCGCGCGCTATGCCTCCCGGCTGGTGTGGATGGCGTCCGGCCGGATTGTTGCGGACGGTCCGCCCGGCGAGACGCTGAGCGTTGCGCGGCTGGAGGCGGTCTATGGGGTTCGCGCGCGCGTGACCGGCGGGCGGATCGAGATCGAGGGGGCGGCCTGAGCGGAGGCCGGTCGCGGTCGATTCACCTGCTTTATCTGTCCGCCCGCACGCTGTACGCTCACGCCACAACAGACACCGGGAGAGAACGGCATGCGCGAGGTTCATCATTTCATCGGCGGTCGGAGCGTTGAGGGCCGCTCGGGACGGTTTGGCGACATCTTCGATCCCAACACCGGCGAGGTGCAGGGTCGGGTGGCGCTGGCTGGCGCGGATGAACTGGCCGGGGCCGTGGCAGCTGCCGAGGCCGCCTTTCCGGCCTGGGCCGCACTTAATCCCCAGCGCCGGGCGCGGGTGATGTTCGAGTTCAAGCGCCTGCTTGAGGCGCACATGGACGAGCTCGCCCGGCTGCTTTCCTCCGAGCATGGCAAGGTCATCGCGGACTCCCGGGGGGACGTGCAGCGCGGGCTGGAGGTGGTCGAGTTTGCCTGCGGCATGCCGCATGTCCAGAAGGGCGAGTTCACCGGCTCGGCCGGCCCCGGCATCGATGTCTACTCGATGCGCCAGCCGCTTGGCGTGTGCGCCGGGATCACCCCGTTCAATTTCCCGGCGATGATCCCGATGTGGATGTTCGCCATGGCCATCGCCGCCGGCAACACCTTCATCCTGAAGCCCTCGGAGAAGGACCCCTCGGTGCCGATGCGGCTGGCCGAGCTGTTCCTCGAGGCCGGCGCGCCCGAGGGCGTGCTGAATGTCGTCAATGGCGACAAGGAAGCCGTCGATGCGATCCTCGACCATCCCTCCATCCGTGCGGTGAGCTTTGTCGGCTCATCCGATATCGCGCAATACATCTATGCGCGCGGCACCGCCAACGGCAAGCGCGTGCAGGCCATGGGCGGGGCCAAGAACCACGGCGTCATCCTGCCGGATGCGAACATGGACCAGGCCGTGAAGGACATTGTCGGCGCAGCCTATGGCTCGGCCGGCGAGCGCTGCATGGCGCTGCCCGTGGTGGTGCCGGTGGGCCGGGCGACCGCCGACGACTTCATCGAGCGGATTTCCGAGGAGGCGCGCAAGCTGAAGGTCGGCGTCTCCACCGATCCTGACGCCCATTATGGTCCTGTGGTCTCGGCTGCGCACAAGGCGAAGGTCGAGGAGATGATCCGCATCGGGGCCGAAGAAGATGGCGCGGACCTGCTGATCGACGGCCGCGGCTTCGAGCTGCAGGGCCATGAGAACGGCTTCTTCATCGGCCCGTCCCTGTTCGACAATGTGAAACCGGGCATGAAGACCTATGAGGAGGAGATCTTCGGGCCCGTGCTGCAGGTTGTCCGCGCCGAGACGCTGGAGGAGGCCGCTGCGCTGCCATCGAACCACCAGTACGGCAATGGCGTGGCGATCTTCACCCAGAACGGCCGTGCCGCCCGGGAGTTCGCTGCCCAGGTCAATGTCGGCATGGTCGGCGTGAACGTGCCGATTCCGGTGCCGGTGAGCTACCACACCTTCGGCGGCTGGAAGCGTTCGGCCTTTGGCGACACCAACCAGTATGGCACCGAGGGCACCCGGTTCTGGACGAAGATCAAGACCGTCACCCAGCGCTGGCCCGATGGCGATGTCGGCGACCAGGCCTTCATCATCCCGACCATGCAATAAGCCAGCGGGTGCGCGCGCACGCCCGGCCGGCGTGGTCACGGTATCTGGTCAGGGAGTGACCACCGCGAACCCGGCATCGGGCGTTTCGAGCGCGCCGAGGAAGATTGCCAGCGCTGCCGGGTCGCCGGTCACGACCAGTTCGCCGCGCTCGGCCAGCATTTGCGGCGAGGCCTGCTGCAGGATGATCTGGTTGAAGGCGGCGCGGGTGGTATCGAGCCGTGCGACCGGTTCGCCATCGGGGGCGGCGAGGCGCGGGACGGCGGTGTCGGCGCCGACCTCCATCGTGATCGTCTCGCCGGTGTCGGAGAAGACGAAGGCGAGTTCGAACGGGGCCGCTTCGATGGCGCCGGGGATGTAGCGGGCGGCCAGGGCATCGAACAGGGCGAGGCTTGGTACGGCTGCGATGAAGTCCGCACTGCCGAGATTGGCCGCCGGTCCGCCCGGGCCCTCGCGGAGTTCGCGGGCGGCGGAGAGATAATAGCTCCGCCAGGCGCCGCTTTCGGCCTGGAAGCCCATCTGTTCATAGGCCGCTGCCAGCCAGTCCCGGGCTGCGCCCCGTTCGGGCTCGGCGAAGACCACCTGGTTGAGGAGTTCGGCGGCCCAGCGATAGTCCCCGGCCTCGAAGGCGGCAATGCCCTGCTCGAGGGCCGCATCGGCCCCGCCCATGGCCGCCACCCAGCGGCGCGCCCGTTCCTCGGGCGGCAGGATGTGGAAGTTCGCCGGCACCCCGTCCCACCAGCCGAAATAGAACTGGTAGATCGCCTTGAGATTGTGGTTCAGCGTGCCGTAATAGTCGCGCACATGCAGTGCATCCGTCGCGAAGCCGGGTTCGGGGACGGCCTCGGCAATCTCGTGCATGGTCGCGCCGGAATTGGCCAGCCGCAGCGTCTGGTCATGGGCGTAGCGATAGATGTCCCGCTGCTGGCGGAGATAGTCGCGGACATTGGCGGCCCCCCAGGTCGGCCAGTGATGCGAGGCGAAGACGACGTCGGCGCGGTTGGCATAGCGCACCAGCATCTCGTCGATCACCTTGCTCCAGCGCAGCGTGTCACGGACCTTCGCCCCCCTGAGTGTGAGGGCATTATGGAAGGTGGCGGTCGCGACTTCGGAGGTGCAGAGGGCGTTGAATTTGGGCAGGAAGAACACGAATTCAGCCGGCGCCTCGGTATTCTTCGCGTCGAGGAATTCGAATGTCACCCCGTCGATCACCCGGGTGGCGCCGGGCGCCGGGATCTCCTCGGTCGGCAGGATCAGCCCGATGGTGCCGGCGGCAAGGGCGGGGCCGAGACCGGCGCCGACGTGGCCGGTGGGCGAGGGTTCGAGCGCTGCGCCGAACATGAAGCCCGACCGGCGCGACATATGCGTTCCGGCCAGCAGGTTCTCGGTCACTGCCGACTCGGAAAACCCTTCCGGCGCGATGACCGGCACGCCCGCGGCCTCGTCGATGATGCCGCGCACGCCGCCGAAATGATCGGCATGGGAGTGGGTGTAGATGACCGCGCTGACCGGGCGTTCGCCGAGCGTGGCATTGACCAGGCCGAGCGCCGCCGCCGCGGTTTCCCTGGTCAGCAGCGGATCGACCACGATCCAGCCGGTCTCGCCGCGGATGATGCTCATCACGGCGAGATCATAGCCGCGGACCTGCCAGATCCCGTCGGTGACTTCGAAGAGGCCATGCTCGGCGGCGAGGCGCGACTGGCGCCAGAGGGAGGGATTGACGGTGGCAGGCGCATCGCCGGCGAGGAAGTCATAGGCATCGACGGACCAGACGACATTGCCCTCGGCATCGACAATGTCGCGGTCGAGGGCGGCAAGAAAGCCGCGCCGGGCATCCGTGGCGTCGCCGGGGGCGTCAAGCGGCAGGCGCGCGGCCATGGCCCTGTTCGCTGCTGCCGTCTCCGCGGTGGCCTCGCCGGCCGGCGCCGGGGCGAACGCCGGTAGCGCCGGCGCCTCTGCCGGAGCTGCTGCGGGCGCCACCTGTGCGTCGGACCCGATCTCCCGGTTCACTGTGCAGGCCGACAGCGCCAGCCCGCTCAGCAGCACCATGATGACAGTCTTCATGGATGTTTCCTCCCCGTTTTGCTTCGCCCGGCGACCATGGTCCGGGGCGTCATCGGATTATCCCTGCCCCGGATGACCGGCGCCCGATCAGGACTGGTCAGGCCGGCCTGGCAAACAGGGCCTCGCAACCGGTACCAGCCAGGGCTGCATCCACCGGCGCCCGCGCATTGTCCGGCAGACCGGCATGGGCGGCGCGCAGGGCCGCGAGGCATTTCACCTGGTAGGGAAAGGTCGGCTGGGTCCAGGCGCGGCCATCGATCTCCGCCTCCCAGCTCTCCTGGCCAGCCTCCGCCGCTGCCGCATTGGCGATGAGGAAGGGCGCATAGACCCGTCCGGTCTCGGCGAGCAGCGGGGCCAGCGCAACCCGGGCCTCGTCCGGGGTGAACCAGTCGTCTTCCGTGGGGACAAGGCCGGAGAGATCGTCCATCAGGTCGAGCCAGGCCCGCACCCTGGGACTGGCCTGGTTCATGATCGCCGCCGACGTCGGCTCGATCCAGCCGAGCTGGGTCAGCTGGCCATAGATCGCGAAATCGGCCGAGGACGGACGAGCGCCGAGGACGAACCCGCGACGCTGCAGCAGCGCGTCGAGAATGCCGATGAAGCGGGTGTAGCTCTCCTCGATCGTCCGGGCGGTGACGTCATTCGAGCCGACGACGTACAGCCGGTTGAACTGGCGATCGGTGAAATAGTCCGACATTTTCCGGGCCTGGTCTTCCGGCGCGGTGTTCATCGACCAGAACATCAGGAGCGGGCCGGCATTCTTCCGGTC
>CAZDMQ010000115.1:0-618 GCA_964506685.1 uncultured Hyphomonadaceae bacterium
GGATGGCGCGGGGGACTGCTCAGCTGGCCGGGGCGCTGGCGCCGGGGTGACCGGGGTCGCAGTCGCGGTTGCGGGTGTGGCTGGCGCCGGCGTGGCGGCGGGTGTGGGTGAAGGTGCCGGTGCCGGTGTCGGTGTCGGTGCGGGTACAGGTGTCGGCGCAGCGGCAACGGGCGAGGCCGGCGGCTCCGGTGTCCGCGGCGCTTCGGGGCGGGCCGGTGGCTGCGACGAAGATGGTTGTGCCGGCCGATCCGGTGCGGCGGGTGGACTGGATTGTGCAACCGGCTGGGCCGGTGCGGGCGTGGCGGGTGACGGCGCTGCTGGTGTCGGGACCATTGGCGCAGAGTTCGGTGTGGTTCCGGCGGAGCGACCGAGTGCGCCGAGACCAAGGCCCGTGCGACCTGTCGTGCTGGCCGGGGGGCGCGGGCCAGGCTGCTGTGGTGCGGGCGCGGGCGCGGGCGCGGGTGAGGCAGGTGCGGCCGGCGGCGTTTGCGGGCCCGGCTGGGCGGTCGCCTGCGGCGGCGACTGGGTTTGCCCGCTGAGGGAAGGTGCGGTGGACGGCGCAGAGGGGGACGGCGCGGTCCGGGCGCCGGCATTCGGGGTGGCGGAACCGGCGTTGAT
>CAZDMQ010000115.1:628-5599 GCA_964506685.1 uncultured Hyphomonadaceae bacterium
GGCGCTCACCTGATCCATAGACCCCGCGGCCCGTGCCGCCTCGCGCGGACGCTGGCGGGGCAGCAGGTGTCGAAGGGGCCTGTGCCGGGGCCTGTGCCGGGGCAGGTGTCTGGCCGGCAGGCTGGCCGGGTGTCGCCTGGCCGGGTGCTTGCGAAGGGACCTGACCCGGGCTCGGCGCGGGTGCTGGGATGTTAGGTCGACTTGGCGCAGGCGGTTGCGGCTGTGGAGCTGCCGACGCGCTCGGAGGTGTCGTTGCCGGACCGGACGCTGGCGGCGGCGCCACGGTACGCCCAACAGCGGGTTGACCCTGCCCGGTCTGGCCGAAACCGGTCTCGCCGAAACCCGTCTGGCCGAAACCGGATTGGCTGCGCCCCGACTGGCCGGGACTGGTCTGGCCAGGCGTCGCGCCTGAAGGCTGGCCTTGCGGGCTGGCCGGCTGGGCGGCCGCGCTGGTGTCCTGACCCGATATCTTGGACGGGCCGGCTGAGGGGCCGGTGGATGTGGACGAGGCTGAAGGGCTGGCGGGTCGGGTCGCCTGCTGGCCGCCGGGATGGCCGAAGGCCGGGAAGCCCCTGAAGCCGGTAGGGTTCGGCGCCGGCGACAGTCCGGCGGGCGTTCCGCTGCCGGTCCCCTGAGCCGAAGGCGTGGCAGGGGTGGATGCAGGGGCAGGCGGATGCGCAGCAGATGTTGCGGCCGTCGGTGTTGAGGTCGGCGCCGGAGTTGGCGGATTCGGCGTGCCGGATGGTGTCGGAGGCGAGACCGGCGGCGTGGCGGCCGGGCTGGCCGGTGCGCCCATCGTCCCGTTCGTCGCGGTCATCAGGGGGCGGAGCGGTTGCGGTGGCGTCCGAGGCGTCGATGGCACTGATGTCGATGGCCCGGCTGGTGATGGAGCGTCCGGGGACCGGGGCGGGGAGTCCGTTGCCGGGCTGTCCATAGGGCGCGGCGCCGGGCTTGCCGCCGGGTTGGCCTGTGGGCTTGCCGCTGCCGCATCTGCCGGCGAGGGCTGCGGGCCCGACGGGGGCTCAGCCCCTGGCTTCGGCCCGGCCGGCTCGGCCGACGGGGCATCCCCGCCATTGGCCATTGGCGCTGCGGCGGTCGCGCCGATCGCCTCATCCGCCATTTGGCTTTCTTCGGCAGGATCCTCGACGGTCGACGCCGGATCGTCGCCTTCACCATGGCTGACAACCGCATCCACCTTCAGCGGCGCGGACGGTCCCGCACCAAGTCCCTTGAGCACACTGTCGATGGCATCCTCGGTGCCCATCGCCTGGCGGCTGGCTTCGCGGAAGAGTTGCGCCACGATGGAGCGATAGGAGCTTTCGCCATCCTCGGTCGGCGTGTCGGCAAGATCTTCCGGGCTGGCCTCCTCGAGCAGCTTCCCGCCGGTCGTCGTCAGGAGCAGGCCGTGCGGATCGGCGGAAATGACGACGCGATAGCCTTCCGTGTCGTAGCACAGTCCGCCCTTGTCATCCTCCTTCCAGTCAACCTTCCGCTGGTCGGTCATCTCGCTCAGCTTGTCGATGAGCTTACAGGTCGAGGGGTGCAGCATGGGGACGTCCGCCTTGAAGAAACCGATAGGGCCTTGATAATCGGAGACAGGCCGGATTCCAACGCCCGTTTGGCATCGAAGTCGAAAAACACGCTGAATTTTCAGGAGTATTTCGTGTCTTTGTCCGGGGTTTGCCGGGCTTTTGTGCGGATCATTAGTGTCGGTGTCCTCTCATTGGGGAACTGGCCCCGGCGCGCGTGTCAATGTCGCGGCGGTGTCACCGGGAACGAGCGCCGCCGGAAGGGCAGGCGCGGGCGCCAGGGCTTGTCCGGATCGGCGGTGCCGGAAGCGTAGCGGTCGACCAGGCGGAAGGCGAGCCAGAGCCCCAGCAGGCCGAACACCACGCCACCGACCGCCTGCCCAACGATCACGCCCGGCGCGCCGCCGACCATGGCACCGACCATGACGAATGGGATGATGCCGAGGGTATTGCGGCCCCAGTTCAGCAGGCTCGACCAGATCGGCCGGCCGAGATTGTTGAAAGTGGCATTCGAGATGAAGAGAATCCCGTTGAAGACGAAGAGCGGAGCGCCAAGCAGGGCGAACCAGAACACCATCGCACGGCCGCTGGCATCGAGCCGGAACTGCGCTGAGATGGGGCCCTGCAGGACCAGCAGGACCACCCAGATTGCCGCGACATAAAGGGCAGCAAACAATGCTGCCCGGCTGATCGTGCCGCGCACGCGGCCGAGTTTCCCCGCCCCGAAATTCTGTCCGATAATCGGTCCGACGGCACCGGACAGGGCGAACAGGACGCAGAAGCTGAGTGGCACGAGGCGGCCGACGACGGCATATCCGGCCATGGCTTCGTCGCCGAAAGGGGCAACGGCCCGGGTGACCACCGCCCCGCCGATGGGGGTGGCGATATTGGTCAGGATGGCCGGCACGGCGATGCCGAGGATGGGTCTGATATCCAGCGCGAACCGCTTGCCGTCGAAGGGGGCGTACCCGCCATAATGGCGGATCACCGGCAGGCCCGCCATGATGGCCGTCGCCAGGCGTGCACAGACCGAGGCATAGGCTGCGCCCTCCAGTCCCAGGCCGAGCGAGAAGATGAAGACCGGGTCGAGCACGGCGTTCACACCGCCTGCAGACAACGTCACGACCATGGCCCGGCGGGCATCGCCATGGGCGCGGAGAAGGCCTGACGACATCAGGCCGAAGGTCGAGACCGGCATGGCGAGCACCACAATGCGAAGATAGCTCACGGCATGGTCCAGCGTGTCCCCACGCGCCCCGATCAGTGCGAGGATGGCCGGCGCGGCCAGCCACATGGCTATCGAGACCGTCGCGCTGACCGCAAGACCGAAAGCGATGGCACTGGTCGCAAGGCGCCTGGCTTCGGCGGTGTTGCCCGCGCCGATGAGCCTGGCGGAGAGCGCGCTGATCGCAATCGTCAGGCCGATCGTGACCGAAAAGGTGACGAACAGCAGCGTCGAGGCAAAGCCGACTGCGGCGGTCAGGGCCGGATCTCCGAGCATGGCGATGAACAGCAGGTCGGCAAAATCGACGAGGAAGATCGACACCAGACCGATGCTGGCGGAAATCGCCATCACCGCGATGTGGCGCATCAGGCTGCCTTCGAGGAATATCGCGCCCGGGCTTGACAAGTCACTGGTCCTTTTCGGGAAAATCAGGCCGCGCACGCCCGCCTCTTGTACCAGACCTAGTGGGCTGGAGGGCTGCCGCCAAGCAGCTTTTGGTTCGAGGACGCGCCGATCGCCGGCCACCCTTGCCAAGCCGTCACGTGCGTTGCCTTGGCCCCACAGGTAGGTTCAGGCGTTCAGGAGGGCTGATCGGTGGCGTCGGATCATGTGGAGATTGCCGAGTACGACCCGGGCTGGCCGCGCCGGTTCGAGGCCGAGGCGGAGCGGCTGCGCGATGCACTTGCAGGCTGCGAGGTGCGGGCCATCGAGCATTTCGGCAGCACGGCTGTGCCCGGCCTTGCGGCCAAGCCGGTGATCGACATGCTGTTGTCGGTGCCGGGACTCGCCGAAGCTCGGGAGGTGTTTCCCGGGCGCCTGGCTCCGCTTGGCTATGTCTTCTGGGCCGACAATCCCGCGACCGACCGGCTGTTTTTTGTCAGGGGCATGCCGCCCCATGGTGAGTGCCGGACGCATCACCTCCACGTCACGGAACCGGACGGTGCAATGTGGGAACAGCTTCTCTTCCGCGATTACCTGCGTGCCCATCCGACCGAGGCGGCGAGCTATGCGGTGCATAAACGCGAACTGGCCATCCAGTACAGCAGGGATCGCGAGGCCTATACGCAGGCGAAGGCCGGCTTCATCGAGACGCTGATGGACCGGGCGAGGGCCTGGTCAGCCACGCGCTGAGGATGGGTTCATTGTGTAGTGCCCGCTGTCCGGCCAGCTGCACGCCTCGCCCGACTTTGGGCATGTCATGCCCCTTTCCGAGACTGTCTCACCCCGCTCCGCCATTAAATTGGACTGGAGCACGCGACACGGCACACGCCCCGCCGGGGGCGATGTTGCGCTTGTGTCGGGAAACCGGAAAGGACCGGCGCAACGACGGCCTCTTGGCGGATGAGACCGTCAACAGGCCCGCGGCCAAGACGTCCTGTCCGCCGGGGCCTGCACTTCAGACCAGCGAAAGCAGATCCGCAATATCTGGAGGATGATGCTGGGCGCGGGCCAGGCGTGCGGATTTCGTCTGCACCGAACTTGGCAGCTGAACCTGTGCAATCGCCCCGGCTGGGGATTGACCTCGCCGATGGCGCGACGCAACGAGTACGCGCAACTGGCGCACCGTGAGGGCGGGGCCGGGGAGCCGGTACTGCGTGGCGACACCTGCCTGGGCTGCTGCGCAGGGGCCTGGCGCGGCAGGTGAGGGACAGGCGGGGCAAGTGGAGCTGGCCCGAGTGTAACAAGGGCGCGGCGCCGGCACGAAGGTCCGCAGGGGGCCGACCGGGGTCAATGGAAGGGTGAAGTCTGATGCTTCTTGAGAAAAGGGTGCTGGTCACCGGTGGGGCGGGGTTCATCGGGTCGTTTCTTTGCGAACGCCTGCTAGAGCAGGGCGCAGACGTTCTGTGCGTGGACAATTTCTTCACGGGACGGCGCTCGAATGTGGCGCACCTGCTGAGCCATCCGCGCTTCGAGGTGATGCGCCACGACGTGACCTTTCCGCTGTTCGTGGAGGTCGACGAGATCTTCAACCTCGCCTGTCCCGCCAGTCCGGTGCACTACCAGTTCGATCCGGTGCAGACGACCAAGACCTCGGTCCACGGGGCCATCAACATGCTCGGGCTGGCCAAACGGGTGAAGGCGAAGATCCTCCAGGCCTCGACCAGCGAGGTCTATGGCGATCCGACCGTCCACCCGCAGCCTGAGGAATACTGGGGCAATGTGAACCCGCTTGGTCCGCGCGCCTGCTATGACGAGGGCAAGCGTTGCGCCGAGACG
>CAZDMQ010000116.1:0-5590 GCA_964506685.1 uncultured Hyphomonadaceae bacterium
CGTTCGCGTCGCCGGCTTCCAGGATCAGAGCGGGGCGCAGGGTTCTCAGCGTCTCGAGGCTCCCTTGAATGACATCGTATTCGGCATTCTCGGCATCGATCTTGATCAGCCTTAATGACGACAGTCCGAGTTCACTCACGACCCCGTCAACAGTCCGGACGTCGACTTCAACCTCCCCTACGAGCTTGACAGTGATGCTGCGCTGTTCGTCCGAGGTGGCAAAGGCAGAACCCATCAGACCAAAGTCCTTGAACGTCAGCTTACCAGGCTTCGCGCCAGCGGCGGCAGGGATCAGGTGATGGGTCGCAGGACCCGCGTTGCGATCCATGTTCTCCGTCAGGATCGCGCGGGTGCTGGGCATCGGTTCGAAAGTGACCAAGGTGCCCGCGGGTCCGACCAGCTCACGCGCCAGCATCGAGAAGAACCCGAAGTGACCTCCGATGTCGATGCAGGTGTCTCCTTCGCGCAGCATCCTTAGGAAGTAAAAGCACACGTCCTCTTCGAAGAAACCGCCGCGCCAAATCGCAACCGAAACCATTTCTGGCAACACAACATCCATGCGTCGCCCGAAAAATGTCGGAGCTTCCGCCGTCAATGGCACATTCGCTTTGCGGAGAATGAAGGGCGCTGCCGATTTGATCGGCGAGGCGAAATTCACTCTTGGCGCACTAATTCGGCGCTCATGCCTCTTCCTAAGCTCATCGAAGTAGAGATCGTTCACCGTGCTGCTCCAGCTCAAGATCCAGGCTTGAGCATCGGCGCGTAGCCATGCCCGATGAGCCAATCTCCGAAGCGCTCATTGAGCGCTGCAATTTCTGTCGCCTCAAACTGGTTCAGCCAATCTCCGTCTTGCCCGCCGGTTGCGGAGATATGGTTGTCATGCATCTGCGTCGTCGGATCGATCCGGAAGCGGCCGGCAATCCGGCCGAGGACCTGCACAAGCGGATGCTTTGCGCGCGCTTCGAGCCGCTGCTTCGACGACTCGACCGAAAACTCATCTGCGATATGCGCCACGTCCGCGTCGCCGACGCGCACACCCAGAAACTCCGCAATCTCCCGCGTGGCCGCCGGCAGGTCGGTGTAGAGCGTGTCGTAGGACTGGACGAGCACGTTCGGGATGTCAGCGAACGCGCGCTCGATCTCGATCATCGCGTCGATGTCGGCCAGGATCTGCTCGAACGGATAGCCCCACTTCTTCTTGATCGACGCGGCGATGTCGCGCACATCGCGGTAGCTGAACAGCACGCGCACGCGGTCGTCGTAGAAGGAGCGCTCAAGGGGGGCTTCGTGTGTCTTGACGATGGTCCAGCCGTCGGCGGTCTTGAGAGCGTCGAGCTTTGCCCTGATCTCGGGCTTGGCGAACTCGCCGATGAAGCCGCCGCGCGTCACCTGGCCGGCTGTCTCCAGCACGCTGGCTGCGACGTTATACTGCAGCGTCGAGCCCGAGCGCAGCATGCCGTTGGAAATGACAATCATTCCGCAGCCTCCGCCTCTAAGGACTGAAGGCCCAAGGCCGCGGCCGCACGTGCGCCGACCGCCTCCCAGCTGTGCAGGCGAACGGCGCGCTCCTGAGCCTCGCGGGTCATGGCGTCCAATTCCGGCTGTGGCCGGGCATAGGTGGCGAGCACGGCATCGGCCAGTTTGCGGGGATCAGCCGCATCAATCAGCACGCCGAGCCGGCCGCCGTCGGTCAGTTCGGGAAGTGCTGCGACATCGAGCGAGAGAACCACGGCGCGGGCCTTCATGGCTTCCAGGTAGACCTGCCCCCACGGGTCGGCGAGCATGGGCTGCACCAGCATCGATGCGTTGTAGAAATACCTATTGAGAACGTCACGTTCGACATAGCCATGAACCTCGACGCCGTCCATCCCTTTTGCCTTCTCGCGCGCCTCGTCGTTACCGATCAGCACCAGTTTGGTCTGCGGACGGGCGGCGCGAATGAGCGGGAAGGCTTCGAGCACCAAGTCCCCGCCCTTCGTCGAGAACAGGTGCTTCGCGACGAACAGGAGATGCCCTCGCGAGAAATCCTTTTCGCCGGTGAATGGCGGCAGAGGTCCGGAGCCGCAGCCGATGGCGCGCACCCGGTCGGCGGGCACCCCATAGTCCGCAATGATGCTGTCGCGCACGTGTTCGGAGAACGGCAACACCCTGAGTGCGCCATTGAGCGTTATGCGTTCCAGCCGCTCGATCTCGGCGACGGCCTGTCGGGTAAACGGCAGCGCCGCGGCGCTGCGCTGCAGCAGCGCAAACGTATTGTCGAGCCAGATGGCATAGTCGATGCCGTGGTCGACCGGCGCATCGAGCGAACCGCAGCACAGCACCATTTCGCAGCCCACCGCTCGGACGGCCTTGGCCACGTATTGGGCGCGCTTCCGGCGGGCCGCCGCAAACCAGCTGACGGCATTCCAGGGATACCCCCGCAGGAGATTGCCTGTTGCCATCACGGCCTTGTCCAGCTTTGACAAGAGCGAAGTATCGATCGGCACACATTCGTGGCCAATCGCCTCCAGCGCTGATATCATGTGCGCTGGCGCGTTCGACCACGTCCGCGGATCGCGCGGCGGGCCGACGATGGAGGTGACGGCGATTTTCATACCGGATAAGTCATCTAAAACTAGATCGTTCGCGCAAGCGTCCGAAACGTTCTCGCGGACTGCAGCACTTGCTCGACACGCGCGGCGTCTCTGACGAAGAGGGCGTTTTGCGCCTCTTCTTTAAGCGGAAGCAGTCGACGCGCAAAGGGATCATAATCCACGGCTTGAAGCCCCGAAGCCACGGCCAACTCGAAGATCTCATATCGGGTTTTGGGATGCAGTTCGACAATCACCGCCTGTAGATCCGGTTCCACGAGCGTTCTCGCCGCGCCGGCGAGCACGGTCAACTCCCGTCCCTCCACGTCAATTTTGATCAAGGACGGAACGCGGCCATCGAGCACATCGTCGAGCCGTCGGACTGAGACGATTTCGGCATTGGCATCGACTTCCTCCTCTTCCAACATTCGGTTCATAGCATCCAAGTGCGAGGTGAAGCGGGATTGCGACTCGCGTGACCCCAGACCCACTGCATGGACTTCGACGCGATCCAAAAGACTGTTGATGCGCAGGTTTTCGTTCAGGCGGTCCCGCGTTTCTGACACGGGCTCAAAACTGATCGCCGTGGCGCCATTAACGCCTGCAGCGAGTATGCTATAAGAGCCGATATTGGCTCCGACGTCGACGAAAAGATCGTTCGGTCGCAGTAGGTGAAGAAGAAACGCCATGTCTCTCCACTCTGCTAGCCCATAGTAGACGTTCGACGTGGCGCCGCTGCCGCCCCGCCAAATCTTAAGCTTAGTTCCGTCCACAAAATCCGTTTGAGTGGGCGAGCTGATCCGCGAGCGGAGTTGCCAGGAAAGCAACCGTTTTATCGCGATCAGTTCCCGACCTCGATTCATTGGGTGGCTTACAACGGAGCGCATTAGAGCGGACGCTTGGTGAAGCAACGTTTCCTCCAAATAGTGTTCTAGACGGCTAGTCGTCAGCCTGCCCCAGGTCTGGGTTTGCCGGCCGGCGCGCTTCAATGGCCAGTTCCTCATGCCCATCATCGTAGAAGCGGTCCTTCTCCTCGACCTCGGCGAACATCGGATCTTCAGCATCGCCGAACTTGCAGCGCCGGATGGCGACGAAGCCGGCCTGGTCGAGAAGTTCGGCCATCAGGCCATAGTCATACATCCAGCGATGCGCGCTATTGCCGAATGACGACCTCAATCGCGCTAACGTGCCCGTTGTTGGGGCTTCGACCCCCAGATAAGTGCTGCGCATGAACTTGTCTGCGGCATCAGGTGCCCCGTTTTTCTGATTTTCCAGGAAGTCCCTGGCGCGCCAGCTGAGGTCCGGAACGACCAGCCTGAATACACCTCCAGGCTTCAGAATATCAAATGTATTGCCAAGAGCCTTCACCATGCTTGTGCGATCGAGATGCTCAAGGACATGGCTACAATAGACGCCATCGCAGGACTGAGCCTTCACGGGCAGGCCCCGCACGATATCGCCAAAGCGAACGGATCTGGGAAAGAGGCGCTGCCCCGTCGCCATCATCCACCAACCTGAAATTGCAGCGTTCTCGAATTTCAGACGCGGTGACGCATCGAAATTCAACCAGCCCTCGGGACAGCAAAGTCCACAGCCATATTGTACGTAGACCCCCATCGAAACAGTCCTATTGACGCGTGGCCGCCCGCCACGCAGCTGGATGTCGTGAACGCGGCAGAGGCGCCCGGTGCCGGGCGCGTCCCGACCTTCGAAACTCGGACATGGCGAAAACCAAAACCATGATACGCACTGCAATATCCATCCGATGCGGACCCGGCGAGAAAAGTATATCCCACAGATTTGACAGGACGATGAACATCACCAGTGGCGCAAATCGACTGTTCCACAGCGCGGCGCGGCAACCGACATATATGGACAGGCAGAACAGGACCAGCCAGCCGAGCATGGCAACAACGCCGGCATCTGCCCATGCACCGAAAAGGTGGCTGTGGCTCGGCGTGCCAAGCGACCAGTCCTGATTGAAACGCCGATCATAAAGCGCATCGTAGCCACCCGTTGCGAGAAAGCTCGCTGTGTTCACATCAATATAGTACCGCCAGACGTCCGGATCGACATTGGTTGAGCCATGACCGGTTATGGGCCGTTTCTCGATGGCGTAGAGCGCGGCTGCGGTGTCGGGTCGGGCGGCAAAAAGCAGTCCGTAAGGGCTCGAGAACTGCTCCTCCATCTTGGCCTGCAGCTCTGGCGGATACCACTTCTGATGTGTGCCGTACTCTGCAAGTGTGTAGATGCCAAATACAGCGATCAATCCAGCAATGGTCGCCAGTATAAGTCTTCCCGCGTCAATGATCAAAGGGCGAGATGACTTTCGAAAACTCGATATGAAGGCGAGAACCGCGACAAGGAGCACGAGCACTGAAACGGATCGCGCGCCCGACACCAGGTGAATGATCGCCAGCGCAGCCAGGGCGAGGGCGCCGGGACGCAGGAGTTTGGGATTCCAGGCGATACCGACACAAATGGCCAAGGTCACCGCATATCCCAATCCCAGGCGCCATGGCTGCAAACCGTAATTGGCACTCGCCCCCCCGCCGATAAAGATCAGCGTCACATATGACAGGCAATAGCCGAGCAGGATCCAGCGTATCCTCAGCCAGTTGTCCCGCCCCAACCAGTTGAGTATGACGACCAGAAGCGCCAGGATTGCGTACGTCCCCGCGCGTTTGATTGTGCCACTTATTTCGGCGTGCGTGATCTGATCCGCAACGACTTGCGCCACCGCGGCGAGCAGGAACAAGACAAAGAAGCGCTTTTCCCACACGCCCATCCGGGCGGCGATTGCCCTTAGGTTCAGCAGCGCGATCCCGAGCAGCACCGCTTCGACATAGCGCAATTGGCCGGCGAAGCTGAATGTTGGCCCGTAAACCGAAAAGAGGAGGAAGAAGAAAGCGATCCAGGCAGGTTTTGGCGCATCCAACGCCGGCCGGGCATAAGCCCCCGCGCGGCCCACCATGCCGCGATGGCCCGCGACCCAGACGCGTTTGCCTGCAAGCCCGAAC
>CAZDMQ010000117.1:0-5559 GCA_964506685.1 uncultured Hyphomonadaceae bacterium
TCGGTGCGCAGCCGGTCCCAGGCGCCCGACAGGGTCATCACGCCATTGATCATGCCGCCCCAGCTCGGCATCCACAGCATCACGGAGAAGGTCATGCCGAGGGTCTGCGCCCATTGCGGCAGCGCGGTGTAGTGCAGGTGGTGCGGACCGGCCCAGATGTAGATGAAGATCAGCGACCAGAAGTGCACGATGGACAGCCGGTAGGAATAGACCGGCCGGTTCACCCGCTTGGGAATGAAGTAGTACATGATCGCGAGGAAGCCGGTGGTCAGGAAGAAGCCCACCGCATTGTGGCCGTACCACCACTGCGTCATCGCATCCTGCACGCCGGCGAAGACCTGCACCGACTTGCCGCTGGTCAGGCTGACCGGGAGCGACAGGTTGTTGACGATGTGCAGCATCGCGATGGTGACGATGAAGGACAGGTAGAACCAGTTCGCGACATAGATGTGCGGCTCTTTCCGCTTCCAGATCGTGCCAAGGAAGACAACCAGATACGCCACCCAGACCAGCGTCAGCCACAGGTCGGCATACCATTCCGGCTCGGCATATTCCTTCGACTGGGTGACCCCCATGAGATAGCCGGTGGCGGCGATCACGATGAAGAGCTGGTAGCCCCAGAAGACGAACCACGGCCACATGCCGCCGGCCAGGCGGGCCCGGCAGGTCCGCTGGACGACATAGAAGCTGGTCGCGATCAGCACATTGCCGCCGAAGGCGAAGATCACCGCGGACGTGTGCAGCGGCCTGAGGCGCCCGAAATTGGTCCAGCCCAGTTCGGGGAAGTAGAACAGGTTCGGCCAGGTCAGCTGCAGGGCGATCACGACACCGACCAGGAAGCCGGCAATGCCCCAGAACATGGCTGCCGCGACCCCGAACTTGACGATCGTGTCCTCGTACTTGGTGGGATCGAAGGGATTGCGATCGACAAGCGAGCCGGCCCACAGCCCGAAGACGACGAGACCGAAGAGGGTCGCGCCGCCGAACATGAAGGCGTGGACCCGCATCAGCGGATCGCTTGTGAAGGCTGCGATCAGGATGGCCAGCACCGAGAAGAGCACGCCGACCCCGGCGACACTCAACAGGCTGCTGTTATCCCGCTTGAAAGGTGCCTGTGTGGCAGTCATGGAACATCTCCCCGGCCATGCGGTATTGCAGCCCCGTTCCTAGTGCGGTGTGGTGGGGGGACTGAATACGGTGAGTTACGTATGGGCTTGCGCCTCGCGCCGGGTTCTATGACCGCAGGCTTCAGGGACACGCCAGGAGGACTGGGAATGACAGCCATGACACCGAAAGCCGCAGCACGACTGGCAGGCAGGATGCGACTGGCAGGCGCCGCCTTGCTGGGGATTGGCCTTGCAAAGGCATCGGCCACCGCGATGGCCAGCGGCGAGATGATGATTGTCGGGTGCGGCGGGACACGTTTTGCCCTTCCGCTGGGCGAGACCGACTGGGCGCTGGTCCATTGCTGGGGGTGTTATGCGGCGGTCGCCGGGGCGGGCCTGCTGCTGGCGACCGTCCTGCGCCAGCGCGCCGGCTGGCTTCGGCCTGCCCGGCATCGCGTTGCCCGCCAGGCTGGCAGCTGACCCGACGCGGGCCTGACCCTGGCCCAACCCTGGCCCAACCCTGGCCCAACCTTGGCCGGACCTTGGCCTGACACCCCGGCCTCCTCTTCCGTTGCCGGTCGTTTCGGCCTAATTCCCGAGGGCCATGTCCCGTTCAGAATCGTCCCTTGATCTCTTCATCAGCGAGGAAGGCCGCGCCTCGCTGGAAAAGCTCGTCGAGTCGATCCTCTCCTCGTTCCCCGATGCGATGATCGTTGCCAACGAGCACGGGACCATTCTCGCCATGGGCCGGGCCGCAAACGAGATCTTCGGCTACGCGCCGGAGGAATGCCTTGGCCGGAACATCAGCATGTTGATGACCCGCTATGACGAGGAACGGCATGACAGCTACATGGACCACTATCTCGAGACCGGCGAACGGCGGATCATCGGCATCGGACGGCTGGTGAAGGCGCGGCTCAAGTCCGGCGACGTGATCCCCGTCGATCTCAAGATCGGTGAAGCCCGGATCGGCGACCGCCGCCTGTTCACCGGCTATATCCGCGACCTCAGCGACCAGCAGCAGACCGAGATCCGGATGCGTGAAATGCAGGCGGAACTCACCCATTTCTCGCGGCTCAGCACGGCGGGCACCATGGCATCGGCGATGGCACACGAACTGAACCAGCCGCTGACCGCCGTGACGAACTATCTCGAGGCCGCGCGCGACCTGCTCGACACGCCCACCCCCGACACGCTCGACATTGTCCGCGAGGCGCTGGCGGAGGCGGCAATCCACGCCGTCCGCACCGGCAAGATCGTGCGCAAGCTGCGGGACTATGTCTCGCGCGGTGAAATCGAGACGCGGCCGGTCCCGCTGCGCCCCCTGCTCGAGGACGCCATTTCCCTCGCCATGCTGAGCAGCGAGGACCGCAGTCACACCCTGGTGCCAAGGGTGGGGCCCGGCGCGGATCTGGTCGATGTCGACCGCATCCAGATCCAGCAGGTCGTCGTCAACCTCGTCCGCAATGCCATCGAGGCGACCCAGCACGCGGACGTGCCGCTTGTCCGGATCACGGCCGAAGAGGAGGGACCGGACCGGGTGCGGGTGCAGATTGCCGACAATGGCCATGGCTTTGGCGGTATCGAGCCGAGCGAGGTGTTCCGCCCCTTCTCGAGTTCGAAGACCGGTGGCATGGGACTGGGCCTGTCGATCTGCCAGACCATCATCGAAGCCCATGGCGGCGAGATCCGCGCCCGGGAGAATACGCCACAGGGGGCGATCTTCGAGTTCATCCTGAACAAGCCCCTACCGATCGAGGACTGAATGACTGAACGTCGTGTAATTCACCTGGTCGACGATGATGATGCGCTTCGGCATTCGGCCAGTTTCATGCTTCGCCATGCCGGCTATGAGGTGATCACCTATCCCGGCGGCAAGCCGTTCCTCGACGCGGTTGGGACCGCCGAACGCGGCTGCGTATTACTGGATGTGCGCATGCCCGACATGGACGGACTTGCCGTGCAGGACGCCATGAATACGCGGCAGGCCGGCCTGCCGGTGATCATCCTGACCGGGCATGGCGATGTCGCGATTGCGGTCAAGGCGATGAAGGCCGGCGCGGTGGATTTCATCGAGAAGCCGTATGAGAAAGGGGTCCTCATCGATACGATCCAGCGCGCCTTCGAGCGGCTCGACCAGAAGGTGTCGAACGAGATGCTCGAAAGCGAGGCGAGGCGCCGGGTCGCGAACTTGACCGACCGGGAAACCGACGTGCTCAAGGGCCTGGCCCAGGGCATGACCAACAAGATGATCGCTGCCAGTCTTTCCATCTCGCCGCGCACGGTCGAGATCCACCGGGCCAACCTGATGCAGAAAATGGACACCGAAAGCCTGTCGGAGACCCTGCGCATCGCGTTCGCGGCCGGCCTGTGAGCTTCGGGCTCCGGGAGCGGAACGGACCTCTGCCCGGACCTCTGCGAGGCGCTCCTGCTGCGCATCCCACCCGATTGCCGGACGCGCGATGCGTGTATAAGTGATGCTACGTACTGACGCAGGGCGCGTCCTGCCCGCATAGTTGCATCGGCCCCTTCGCAGACAGGATGCGCATGCCGAACCGTCTACGCCACAATCCCGGACTCGGGCACATTGTCATTGTCGATGACAGCGAGGAGGTGCGCCGGTCGGTCTCGCTGATGCTGCGTGCGCGCGGGTACCGCGCCGACACCCACGCCAGCGGGTCGGCGCTTCTGGATGGCTGGCCGGACCCCGGCTCCAATGACGAGCCGACCTGTTACCTGATCGACTACAAGCTGCCGGAGGGCACCGGGATCGACCTTCTCCGGCAGATGCGGGCGCGCGGGATGACTGCACCGGCCTTCATGATTACCGGGTATTACTCGCCCGGGCTCCGGCAGAAGGCGCTGGATGTCGGCTATGACGACGTGATCGAGAAACCCCTGCCGACCCTCGAACTGCTGACCCAGATCCGCACCGCCGGCACAGGCTGAGCTGGCTACCGGGCCGGGCCTGTCCAGCCGGGCCGGCCGGGCCGGGCCGGGCCAGGCGGTCGCCCTGCATCGTACCGCGTTTCGCCGGGCGGTATCGCCGACGGCGAATTTCGCTATACTGCGGGTCTCCGGGCAGTCATGATCAAGGCGATACAGCGTGCAGGCACCAAGCATGCAATCCACCGCTGAGACGGGTGGACCGGACAGCGCGGGGCTCGTGCTGAACGGCCATTTCCCCTGTTGCATCTGCTGCGCCGACGCTTCGGCCATTCCCGATGCGGTCAATCTCCGGGTCGCGGCCACTGCATCGGACGGGGACGTTTCTG
Source organism: uncultured Hyphomonadaceae bacterium (assembly GCA_964506685.1). Taxonomy (GTDB): domain Bacteria; phylum Pseudomonadota; class Alphaproteobacteria; order Caulobacterales; family Hyphomonadaceae; genus UBA5336. The sequence goes on from CAZDMQ010000117.1 coordinate 4,382, forward strand.
GCGCTGCGAACGCGCCGGCCGGCGCTGGTGTGGAGGACATCGCCGCCTATCTCCAGACCGGCTACTGGTCCTGGGCCACCGATGGCAGCTGGACCGATGGCGCCGTCTGGGATGTCTCCGGCGACCGGACCCTCACCTTCGACGTCTCGAATATCTCGCAGGCCGGGGCCGAACTCGCCCGGCTCGCCTTCGACACCTGGGCGCGCACGGTCGATCTCGTCTTCGTCGAACAGACCGGCGGGGCGGACATCACCTTCAGCGACGCCGAGGAGGGCGCGTTCTCCTTCTTCGACGCGGTGCGCCTGACCCCCGAAGGCCAGCCGCACACGGCCGTCTCCGCCATCGTCAACATCAGCCGGAGCTGGCTGGTCGTGAATGGCGATACGCCCGACAGTTTCGGATTCCAGACCTTCCTGCACGAGATCGGCCACGCCATCGGCCTCGGCCATCCCGGACCCTATAATGACGTGACGACCTTCGCGGCGGACGCGGCCTTCTCCCTCGACAGCTGGCAGATGTCGGTCATGTCCTATTTCGACCAGGGCGATGCCGGTGTCGGCACGGTGAGCCAGTTGCGCACGCCCATGCTGGCCGACCTGGTGGCCGTGGACGGTCTCTACGGCCTGGCGGCCAACGCGGCGGGCGACACGGTCTACGGCTTCAATGCCACTGCGGCCGGTGATGTCTACGACGCCACGCGCACCGACGACCGGGTGGCCTACACGGTGCATGACACCGGCGGGGTGGATACGCTCGACTACTCCGGCCATGGCCAGGATCAGGTGATCGATCTCAGGTCTTCGGGGATTTCGGATATTGGCGGGGGACGCGGCAACGTCCTGCTGGGCCCGACCACCCGGATCGAACGCGCCATTGGCGGTTCCGGCGACGATACGATCCGCATCGGCGCGGCGACCGTCTTCGTCGATGGCGGTTCCGGCCATGACACGCTCGACCTGTCGGTCCTGCCGGACGGTTTCACGCTCGACCCCGAAACCGGCGAGGGACCGGCGCTCGCCGGTATCGAAGCGGTGATCGGTACCGGCGGGGATGACCGGCTGACTGGCGATGCCGGCTCGACCGTGTTCCAAGGCGGGCGCGGCGACGACGCGATTGACGGACGCGGCGGCCGCGACACGGCCTCCTATGATGACGCCGGCGGCGGGGTCGTTGTCGAT
>CAZDMQ010000118.1:0-5424 GCA_964506685.1 uncultured Hyphomonadaceae bacterium
TGCCGGCCTCGCCCGCCGCCAGCCGGTCGCGCCGCGCACCGTCGGCGACCAGCGCCGCGATGGCATCCCCAAGGCCGGCACCGGTGGCCGTGACGGCGAGCACGCGTCCGCCCGCCGCGACCAGGTCGCCGGCGGTGTTGCGGTCGGTTCCGGCCTGGAACACGGTGACGCCGGGCAAGCGGTTGGCCCGCTCCACCCCGGCAATGACCGAGCCGGTCGCATAGGCGCCGGGATAGCCCCGGCTGGCCAGCACGACCGCTGCGCTGGGCTGGAAGTCATCGGCGCCGACGAGACGGCGGAGCCCGTCGGCCATGCCGGCCACCCCGCCCGTCGCACAGGTCAGCAGCGCGGGCACGATATCGCCGGTCAGCCCGGCCATCAGCACCTGGCATTCCGGGTCGCCGAAACGGCAATTATACTCGATGACCTTCGGCCCCTCGTCAGTGATCATGAGGCCGATATAGAGCGCGCCCTGATAGGGCGTGCCGTCCCTCGCCAGCCCCTCCAGCGTCGGTATCACGATCTCTTCCATGGCCTGGCGGCGGACCGCGGCGGTGACCACCGGGGCCGGTGCGAAGGCGCCCATACCACCGGTATTCGGGCCGGTATCGCCCTCCCCTGCCCGCTTGTGGTCCTGCACCGCCGGCAGGTCGATCGCCCCTTCCCCGTCGGTCAGGATGAACAGGCTCGCTTCCTCGCCGCTGAGGAATTCCTCGATCACCAGCCGTTTCGATGCCTCGCCAAACGCGCCGTCAAGCATGGATTCGGCCGCGGCCCGCGCCTCGGCCAGCGTCTCGGCGATCACCACGCCCTTGCCGGCGGCCAGGCCATCGGCCTTCAGGACATAGGGCGGACGGAATTCGGCAAGGGCGGCGTGTGCCGCCTCGAGCGTTTCGACGTCCCGGTAGGCAGCGGTAGGAATGGCATGCCGCTGCATGAACGCCTTGGACCAGGCCTTGGAGCTTTCCAGCCGCGCGCCGTCCCGTCCGGGCCCGAAGACATCATAGCCGCGCAGGCGGAGAATGTCGGCTGCGCCTGCGGCCAGCGGCGCTTCCGGGCCGATCACGACCAGCGCCGGATCAAGCTGCAGGGCGAGGCGCTCGATCGCCTCAACATCGCCCAAATCCACGTCGAAACATGGTCCCAGCGCATCCATTCCGGGGTTGCCGGGCGCGGACCAGATCGTATCCACCAGCTCCGACTGGGCGATTTTCCAGGCCAGAGCATGCTCGCGTCCGCCCGATCCGAGAAGCAGGATGTTCATGACGGGACCGATGCGCCGGCTCGCCCGGCGGATCAAGAGGCAATCGGCACGTGAGTGGGCGGCAAGTGAGGGGGCGGCAATGACTGGCGAGACCAATCTGAGCGGGCTCTGGACCGGTTGGTATGGCTATGCCGGCGACGATGATCGCGTCGCCTTCACGGCCTGGATCGATGACCGGGGCGGGCTGATCGAGGGCTCGACCCTGGAACCCAACACCTTCTCTGCCGCACATCTCGAAGAGCTGGAAGCCGAGCTTAGTGGCCTGCGCGAGGCCGGCGCGGTGGACCTCATCAAGCGCTACCGGCCAGGCCAGGGCGCGCACGGGCTGACCATCGCCTATTTCGGCCAGATCGAGGGTGATGGCTGTGTGCTGGCCGGCGGCTGGTCCTTTGTCGAGGCCGATCTCGGCGAGGGTGACTTCCGGCTCGAGCGGCAATGGCAGCGACCGGCCAGGGCAAGTGAAAAGGCTGCTGCGATTGCACAGCCTGTCAGCGGTGCCGGGGTGTCCGAAGCCGGCGAAGCGCGCTAGCTAGGCTTGCATGACGGATGAACGTGCACAGGCTGCGGCGACCAACCGGCCGGAACTCTCGGTGTCGGAACTGGCCGATACGCTGCGCCGGACGATCGAGACGAATTTCGACTTTGTCCGCGTTCGCGGCGAGCTTGGCCGGGTGACCATCGCCCGGTCCGGCCATCTATATTGCGACATCAAGGACGACAAGGCGGTCCTCAACACGGTGATGTGGAAGGGCCAGGTCGACCGCCTTCCCTTCCGGCCCGAGGAAGGGCTCGAAGTGGTCGCCGAAGGCAAGCTCTCGATCTATGCCGGCCGGTCGAACTACCAGCTCCTGGCGTCCATGATGCGCCCCGCCGGGGTCGGCGCCCTGATGGCGCTGCTCGAGGAGCGCAGGAGGAAGTTTGCCGCCGAGGGCCTGTTCGATCCGGCGCACAAGAAGGCGCTGCCGTTCCTGCCGAAGACGATTGGCGTGGTCACCAGCCCCACCGGCGCGGTGATCCGTGACATCCTGCACCGGGTGCGCGAACGCTTTCCGGTGCGCGTGATCGTCTGGCCGGCGCTGGTGCAGGGCGATCTCGCCGCCGCCCAGGTCGAGGCCGGCATTCGCGGCTTCAATGCGATGCCTGAAGGGACCCGTCCGGACGTGCTGATCGTCGGACGGGGGGGCGGTTCAATCGAGGATCTCTGGCCGTTCAACGAGGAGCGGGTTGTCCGCGCCGCCTTCGAGAGCGAGATCCCGCTGATCTCCGCGGTTGGCCACGAGACCGACACCACGCTCATCGACCATGTCGCCGATGCCCGCGCGCCGACCCCGACGGGCGCGGCCGAAATCGCCGTCCCGGTCCGCACCGAGCTGATGCTCCAGGTCTCGGGCTTCAGCGACCGGCTCAAGCGCGCCCTCGCCCGCCAGGCGTCCGGCGCCCGCGACCGGCTCCGCGCAGCCCGCCTGCCCCGACCAGGCGCGCTGGTCGAAGCCCGGCGCCAGCGTGTTGACTATGCCGCCGCGGCCCTGCCGCGCACGGTTCGCGGTCTCGTCGACCGGCGCCGGGGCCAGCTCGACCGGCTCGCCGGACGCCTGCCCGATCCGTCCGCCCTGCTGACGCCGCGTCGCCACCGGCTCGACACCGCCGCGCGGCACCTCGTCCAGGGGCTTGGCCGCGGCACGGCCGAGAAGCGGCTCGGCTACACGCGCATTGCGGCTCGCCTGCGGCCCGAAACCGCGCGCCAGGACCTCGTCCGCGCGCGCGAGCGGCTGGTCCAGGCGACGGCGCGGCTGGGTCCGTCCCTCCTGCGCCAGGTCGAAGCCCGCAGGACAGCTCTTGGCGGCACGGCGCGCCTGCTCGAAAGCCTGTCGCACAAGGCCACGCTTCGCCGCGGGTTTGCATTGGTGCGCGACGACCAGGGCCACCTCCTCCGGAGCGCCGCAGCGGCCGCCGATGCGTCACGGTTGCGCCTCGACTTTGCCGATGGTGAGATCGAGGCTGTCCCGGTCGCTGCCAGCCGCGACGGCGAAGCTGCGGGCGCAGGGGCTGCCAGGCCGGCTGCACGCCCGGCGCGAAAGTCGAAGAAACCTGCCGCCAGGCCCGCGCGCACAGATACGAAGGCCGACCAGGGCAGCCTGTTCTGATCCCGTCCCTGCCAGTGCACCGTTCCGCCGGCCCGTCCTGCGCTGGTGTTTCGATGCGAGGATCTGACGCTCTGCAGCCCGCAAGCCCCAGGTCTCGCGCCAGCGACCGCCGCGCTCAGTGCAGCGGGCCGCCGTCTATGGTGATCCGGTGCATGATGCGGCGCTGGCCGTGATAGTCATTCAGCGCCCAGTGCCAGGTCGACCGGTTGTCCCAGAACGCGATCGAGCCGGGTTGCCAGTGAAAGCGGTGATGAAAGGCGCTGCCAGAGATCACGTGCGCGAAGAGCCTGGTCAGAAGTGACTGGCTATCCTCCTTCGTCATGCCTTCGAACCGCACGGTAAAGGCCGGATTCACATAAAGCGCCTTCCTGCCGCTCAGCGGATGGGTGATCACGACAGGATGGACCACGTCCTCGAGCTGCTCGGCGACGGACCCATTTCCGATCCGCCCTGTCCCGGCCCCATGCGCGCCGGCATCAGAGGTCTGGTAGTACGAGCCCGGCCCCTCACCGAAGATGTGCCGACCCGAATGCACCGCACGCAGGCCCTCGATCTCCGCCTTGGTCGCCGCGTCCAGCGTGTCGTAGGCTGCATACATGGAGGCGAACCATGTATCGCCGCCCGTCTCAGGCAGCTCCCGCGCGACCAGGATGGAGCCGAGCGCCGGTTCCCGGTCATAGGAATGGTCGGTATGCCAGCCGCCGCCGATATTGTCGGTCTGGTCGGGTTCCTTGGCGACCATGGCAATCTCGGGATGATCGGGATGGGCGGCGAAGAAACGGTTGATATTGATCTCGCCCCAGCGCCGGGCGAAGGCGATATGATCCTCTTCGCTGAGCGACTGGTCGCGGAAGAACACCACGCCATGGGCGGCGAACGCGGCGCGAATTGCAGCCATCTCGGCGTCGCTGACATGCCTGAGGTCCACGCCCGTGATTTCCGCGCCGACGCCGTCCAGCGGCGTGATCGACAGTGCCATGTTTTCCTCCCTTGAGTGCCCACTCCGGAGCGTTGGACGTGACAATGGCGCAGCCCCCGGTAAAGGTCAAAGCTGTTCCCCCCCGGCGCCGTTTGACGACCCGCTCAGATCGCGTATCCTTCCTCAAAAACGGGTACGACCGGAGGAAACACGCATGACGCTTGACATCACCCCCAGTGGCGAGGCCTCCGGCGCCACGGTGCGCGGCGTCGATCTCACCCGCCCGCTCAGCCCGGACACGGTGGAGGCGATCCGCGCGGCCTGGCTGGAGCACCATGTCCTCGCCTTTCCCGGCCAGCCGATGAGCGATGACGACCTCGAACGTTTCACGCTGTATTTCGGCCCGTTCGGCGAGGACCCCTTCTTCGGCGCAATCCCTGGCCACGCCCATATCGCCGCGATCTGCCGCGCGGCCGACGAAACCGCCCCGCTCTTCGCCCAGAGCTGGCATTCGGACTGGAGCTTCCTCGAATACCCGCCGGCCGGCACCTGCCTGTTCGGCATCACCATCCCGCCAGCCGGCGGCGACACCCTGTTCGCCAACCAGCACATGGCGCTCGACCAGATGCCGGCGGGTCTGCGCGCCCGCTGCGAGGGGCTTGTCGCGATCCATTCAGCCCGCGACGCCTATGCGCCCGACGGGATGTATGGCACCGGCGACACCGGCCGCAGCATGGACATCCGCCCCTCCGAAGCGGCCCTGGCCACCCATACCCATCCCTTGATCCGGCCCCATCCCGAGACCGGTCGCCCGGCGCTCTTCTCCACTGCAGGCTACATTATCGGCTTCGAGGGCATGGCGCAGGACGACGCCCGGGCCCTGCTCGGCGAGCTTTATCGCTGGCAGACGCGGCCGGAATTCCAGTACCGCCACAAATGGCAGGCCGACATGCTGGTGATGTGGGACAACCGCTCGGTCCTGCATATGGCCACCGGCGGCTATGACGGCCACGCCCGCCTGCTCCACCGCACCACGATAGCCGCCAGCGAACTGCGGGCGATGTGACCGGCAGGCGCTCCTCGGCTGGCTGGAAATC
>CAZDMQ010000119.1:0-5407 GCA_964506685.1 uncultured Hyphomonadaceae bacterium
CCGGGCCCCGCAACGGTCCCGGGGCTTTTTCATGCGCGCCGGTCTGGTGCGAGGCTGCCCGCCGGATCTGGCGCCCGCCCGGTCCCGCTGGTAGTCCGTCTCCCTGCAGCCATGCGGAGGTGACAAGCCATGTTTGCATCCCTGTTCGAGCCCCTTTATGCAGCCGGGCCGGTGATCACCCTGCATGCGCTGGCAGCGCTGGCTGCGGTCGGTCTTGGCGCGGTGCAGCTGGCAGCGCCCAAGGGGACACTGCCCCACCGGGTGCTCGGCTATGGCTGGGCCGGGCTGATGATGGTGATTGCGGCCAGTGGCTTCTGGATCCACGAACTGCGCCTTCTTGGCCCGTGGAGCCCGATCCACCTGCTGTCCATCCTGGTCCTGGTAAGTGTGCCCCTGGCGATCCTGCGCGCGCGCCGGCACCGGCACCGGGCGCACCGCAATGCGATGTTGGCGCTTTATGTGCTGGCGCTGCTGGTTGCGGGCGGTTTCACACTGTTGCCGGGCCGGGTGATGCATGAGGTGGTGATGGGCGGCACGCAGGGCGCCGTCGAGGCCGGCCGGTGAGCCATGGAAATGCTGTCTGCCGGGATTGTCCTGACCGGGACACGGCCCGGGAGACCCCCGGGACAAAAGCGTGGAAAACTGACGTGATTACAGCTGTTCACCAGAAGGATGGCGGTCCGAGGAGGATTCGAACCCCCGACCCCTTGATTCGTAGTCAAGTGCTCTATCCAGCTGAGCTATCGGACCTTGGTGAGGGCGGACCAATAGCCGTGCCGCCCGCCGAGCGCAACCGCCCGGTCGCAGAAATCATCGCCCGCCTGTGAATGACGCCTCGGGAGGCGATAAACTGCAGCATGTGTCGCACCGCTCTTGCTGCGGAACCGGCGCGCAGGAGCGTGTTCGCGTGCGACACGGGGCGGACCGGATCAAGGGCTCTGAAGCGGCGCGTTCTCAAGTGGAACCAGCGTGCCGCATCAATTCACTGTCTTGACTCGCCTCCGGACGGCGAACCGGTGCCCACTTCGCCGGGAAGCGCTTTACGAGCTCAGACGAGGTGGCTGTCCGGCGCCTCGCCCGGCAGCCAGTCGTCGGGACCGGGGGTGCCGTCGTGGAAGGGATCGGCGACGGTGGCGGCGTCCAGGGGGGCGATGGCCGGTGCAGGGGATTCCCCGCTGGCCGGGGGTGCGGGCGGCGGGACGGCGCGTTGCAGGCTCGCCGGACCGAACTCGAAACGATCCGCCGGGACCTGGAAGAGGCTCTCGCCGGCTTCGGCACCATTTGCGACGACGCCCTGCACGTTGAGATTGTCGATTGCATAGACCTCGTTGCGGAAGGTGGTCTTGCTTTCGAACTCGATGGACAGGGTGTCGCCGTCCGGGACCGTGTCCACGGCAATGGAGCGCGTCGCATTTTCGGGACCGCCCACGGTCTCATGGACCAGCGTCCGGACACCGTCGACCACCACATAGACGCGGAGATAGTCCATGTAGGCGCCGTCGGGATCAAGGTCCGTGGTCGTGCGGATATCGAAATCCAGCGTCAGGCCGGTTGCGCCGGAAATGTCGATCGTCTCGCTCTGCCACAGCACGAAGGCGCCGTCATCATTGGCTGTTCGCGTGGTTTCCGAAGTTTCAAACGCGCCGTTCCGGACGCCGAACCGCACCTCCGGTCGGCTGGCAATCGCGGTCGAGGTCCAGGCGGTGTCGCCGGTATCGCTGCGGGTGCCGTTTGCGAGATCGTCGAAGTCCTCTGACCAGAGAGTGACCGGCGTGCCGTCCGGCGGCGGTGGAGGCGGCGGAGGAGGAGGAGGAGGAGGAGGAGGAGGAGGAGGTGGCGGAGGGGGCGCAGGCGGCGGCGACACCGCCAGTTCGATATAGTCGATCACGACCCCCTCGCTGCCCGCGCCCGTCGCCTCGAAATGGATCGATGTGCCGGCTTGCAGGTCGAGCCCCCCTATGGTCACCTGCCGGAGATTATCGGCGCCGGGTTCGGCCCCGCCCGGATCGGCGTCGAGGGAAATGACGCCGACCTGCACCTCGTTCTGCAGCACGGCCAGGCTGCCGGTGCCATCGGTCTCGTCGAAAATGGCGACGGTCAGGTCGTAGACGTCGGTCGCGCCGGAAAACCGGAAGAGGGCGGTGCCCGAGCCGGCCCCCTCGGCCAGTCCGAGGCCCTGGCCGTTCGAGGCGTCCGCGATGTCCAGCGGCGCATAGCCGTCCACCACCTGGAAGAATTCAGCCTCGAACCGGCCCGTGGGTCCGCCGCCCGGATCGCCAGTGTCGCCCCCGCCATCATCGGGACGGCCAGGATCGGTGTTCAGGGCGCCGGCCTCGGGCACGAGCAGGAAGACCGATCCGTTCGCGGGATCGGACTGCCGGTTGCCGAAGTTTGCCACATAGATGCGGCCCGTATCCGGGTCGGTGACGATATCCAAGGGTGACGCGAAGCTGACCGGATCGCCATCGGTTCCCAAGAGGTCGCCGAGATAGACCGGTCGGTTGTCCGCATCGACGCTCATCAGCAGGATCTTGCGATCGCCGGAGAAGGTCGTCTGCAGGATGGTGCCGTCAATGTAGGTGTCGGCGCCGTTGGGACTGTCGGCGCCGAACTGGTCGATGTCGAGGATCAGGGACGGGTCGAAGCCGGGCTCGGGCTGGGTGCCGACGGCGTACTCGGAGATTTCCCAGGGATCGGGACCATCGGTTGGATTGCCGCCCTGCAGGATGTATTCGCCGCGCGTCGGATTGGGGTGGCCGTAATACTTGCCTTCCTCGATCACGGCGAACTGTTCGGGTGGCTTGATGCCGAAGAAATTCTCGCTTTCCGGTGTGTCCGGGTCGTCGGGAGTCTGCGCATTGTTGAGCGAATTGCCATTGATGCCAGCGACCGCGATGACCTCGCCTGCGGCATTGCGGGTCCATTCGATATCATAGGCGTTGCGGAGGCCGGTGGCATAGATCTGCACCGGCGCATCGGGGGCGAAGGGATCATAGCCCGCGCCCGTTTCGTCGGCCTGCACGTCAATCGGTGCGCCATCGGCAAAGCGCGGATCGCGCCTGACATCGGCGACCAGCACCGCTGCGCTCAGCGGCACTTCGGGGTCGGCAAAGGCGCCGGGGGAGAACTCCCCGAGCGAGGCGAGGCCGCCGACCTGGAAGTAGAGCCGGCCATCGGGACCGAAATCGAGACCGTTCACCTGGTGGTCGCCATAGGGCAGGCCGATGATCTGTTGCTGCTCGACAGCGGGGCCGTCCAAGGGGATGGAGATTTCCGAGACGATCGAGGAATAGCGGCCCTGGGTGGTGGCGTAGGAGACCCAGAGGTCCATGTCGCTGGCTGGGCTGTCGGGATCGAATTTCAGCCCGGTGATGGGGCCGCCGACATTGATGATGGTCTCGGCGCTGATTGCCCGGCCGGTATCGGGGTCGAGCGTATAGCGGACGATGTTGCCGAAGATGTCGCCGGAATAGAGATTGCCATCGGCGCCGATGTCGACCGTGGTGACGCCGGGCCGCGATTCGCCGTCCAGCACCTTGAAGGTCTCGAACCGGGTTTCCGTGATCGGCTGGTTGAGGGCCACGGAAGGTGCCGGCTCGACCGTGAAGGCGAACTCATCGCTGGCGCTCTCGCCGGCTGCGTCGGTTGCCGTCACCCGGACAGTGAGCGGCTCGGTGGTGCCCTCCGGCGGGGTGGCCTCGAAGGTGCCCGTCGCGGGGGTAAAGCTCAGCCAGTCCGGCAGGGCCTCGCCACTGGCGAGCTGCGCGCTGAGGACCGGTGTGTCCCCGGCATCGGGGTCGGTGAAGCTGGCGGCCGGTATTGCAACCGTCGCCGTCTCGCCCTCGAGGAGGGTGCGGTCGGCCAGCGGGACCGCCAGGACCGGGGCGTCGTTCACGCCGGCGACCGTGAGCGCCAGCGTGCCGTCATCGCCCTTCTCGCCATCGCTCACGGTGAAGTCGAGGATGAGGTTTGCGGTGTCGCCATCGCCGAGCGCGGTGAGCGCGTCGATGCCGGCCGGGTCGAGGCGCAGCGTGCCGGCGGCGGTGTCGTGGGCCAGCCCCAGTTCGGCAAGTGACAGGGTGGGGCCGCCGTCCAGCCGGGCCCCGGTGAAGGCGAGGTCGGCCGGGGTCAGCGGGTCATCGGGATCGGTGGCGAGGTCGCCGAGCGGCAGGTCGGGACTGCCGAGGGTCAGGTCCGTGACGTCTCCGGCGGAGAGGGGGCTGGCGAGGACAGCATCAAAGGCGGTTGGCGGATCGTTGAATGCGGAGACGGTGATCGACAGCGCCTGCTCGGCGCTGAGACCGCTCGTATCGGTTGCCGCAAGGGTGAGGTCGAGAGGACCGATATCGGCAGCTCCCGGCACGCCGGACAGGACACCCGTGGCGGGGTCGAAGGTGAGCCAGTCGGGCAGGGGATCGCCGTTCGCGAGGCGCGCCGAAAGGCTGGGGACGTCGCCGGTATCGGGGTCGGAGAAGGCATCGCCGGGCAGGGTGAAGCTGAACGGGCTCCCTTCCTCGGCAGCTTGCGGCGAGAGGGCGGCGCCGCTGGCCGGGGCGTCGTTCTCTCCGGCAATCAGGAGGGTCAGCGTCCCGGTGTCGCCGCTGGTCCCGTCGCTGACGGTGAAGTCCAGCACCAGGGGCGCGGTGGTGGCGCCTGGCAGGGCAATGAGGTCGGCGAGGCCTGCCGGGCTGAAGGTCAGGGCGCCCGTCGCACCATCATAGGCCACTCCCAGCGCCGAGGGGGCGAGGCTGGCCCCGCCGTCGAGGCTGGCCGCGGTGAAGGTGAAATCGGCGGGGCCGAGGTCGCTGTCGGCATCGGTGGCCAGGGCGAGGATGTCGATATCGCTGCCGATCACGATCCCGCCGCCATCGCGGGCGCTGAACGCCTGCGGGTAGGTGACATCGCCGGCCACGGGCGAGGCGGTGGGAGGCGAGGCCGCTGCTACGTCGATCACGAGATCGGCCTGGGCCGTGGCGCCGGACGGGTCGCGCGCCGTCACGGTCACGGTGACCTCGCCGACATCGCCGGGGCCCGGCGTGCCGCTGAAGGTCGCGCCGGCGGCGGAGAAGTCCAGCCAGTCCGGCAGCGCACCTTCGCTGACGCTGGCGGACAGGGTGAGCGCATCGCCGTCCACATCGGCAAAGGCGTCGGCCGGCAGGGTCAGGTCCAGCACCTCGTCAGCCTTCACGCTGACGCTGGAGGGCACGTTCACGGCTACTGGCGCATCATTTTCGGGCGTGATCGTGATGGTCACGGGGGCGGTGGCCGTCGCGGTGCCGTCGCTGACGGTGTAGGTGAAACTGTCGGTTCCGCTGGCATTGGCGGCAGGGGTGTAGACCAGCAGGCCGTCGCTGTTCCGTGTGATGCTGGCGCCTGATGACAGGCCGAGCGGGATCTCCGATTCGAG
>CAZDMQ010000120.1:0-5333 GCA_964506685.1 uncultured Hyphomonadaceae bacterium
CGTCGCGCGCGCGTAGTTTCAATCCGCGCCCCCGTGAGGGGGCGATCAAGGTCGGACTCGAAACCATGTCGTGCCAGGTGTTTCAATCCGCGCCCCCGTGAGGGGGCGATGAGCAGGCGGAGTCGGGGCAGGTGGATCATCCCGTTTCAATCCGCGCCCCCGTGAGGGGGCGATGGCCTTAACATAAGGGTCTGGAACTACTGGGTCTAGGAGGTGTGTTTCGCGAACCGCTGTTCAGTTGCCATGTTCCAACGCATACCGAATCTGCCGTCGGAAAATATTCACTTGTCAATGAAGACTTTGCGATTCCCGCGAACCGGCCTGCATCAGTACGGGCGCTGGAGGTTCGCGATTGGCCCGAACGTGGGTTGACCGCAGGGTGTCGCGGCGAGGCCGCACCGCTTCAGGTCGCTGGACATCAGATGATCATCGGACCGTCCATGTCAATTGCGGGCTTGGCGCCGAGGTGCTCGATGCGTCGCTTCCAGTTCTTTCCCAGGAAGTAGAAGCGAAGCGAATCCTCATCCGGGTTGTAGATGCTTTCCAGTCTGTGGCGCAGTTCGGCCCACTGGGCGGGTGAGACTTGGCACTCAAAGACGGAGTTTTGGACACGTTGGCCAAAATCGAGGCAAGTCTTGGCCACGGTGGTGAGTCGGCGTTTGCCGGCGGGGGTGGTGGTTGCCACGTCATAGGTGATCAGCACAAGCATAAGTCTTCCCTGATCATTTCCAGAGGAATGGCGGGTAGCTGTCCAGATCCCCTCGGAGCATCCGGGCAAGCAGCCGTGCCTGAAGGTGAATCACGAGGCCGAACGTCACGCGATCCTCGAGAAACGGGTGGACGACGGAGACCTGCTTGCGATCCTGGTAGGCCTTGATGACGGTCTTGCGGGCGTCATCGGACATTCGCACGGCGCCGGATTCGGTGGTTTGGAATCCGGCGGGGCGAACCTGCTGTCGATTGATCAAGGTCAGCGCCAACCGATCCGCCAACACGGGCCTCAACTCCTCCATGAGATCCAGTGCGAGCGAGGGGCGGCCGGGTCGATCGCGATGGAGGAAACCGACTGCGGGGTCGAGTCCGGCGACCTCACATGCAGCGCGTGCGTCGTGCGCGAGCATGGCATAGATGAACGAGAGCAAGGCGTTGACCGGATCGCGGGGTGGACGTCGCGATCGATGTTTGAAACCGAAGGCCGAATCAGGGCGGCCCATGAGCTTGGTGAACTGTCCGAAGTAGGTGTTTGCCGCTTCGCCTTCGAGGCCGCGGAGCAGATCAAGGTCGAGGCAGTTAGTTGCGTCGTCAAGCGAGCCGCGCAGCCGCTGGAGGGCGATGCGGAAGGAGTGATCATCGCCCAGTTCTGTACGGTCGCGTTGAGCACGCAGCATGGAACTGCGACAGTTGGCGATCTTCGCAGCGACCATCCGCGCGGCGATCCGGGCGGATTGCTCGGCGTCGTCGGCGAGGCGGTACTGTTGGCGTCGCAAGAGAACATTGCCCGGCGTGAAACCATGGGCGCGCGCGAGGAATCGACCGTGCTCGGTCATGAAGGAGACGGCGACGCCTGATTCGGCGCACAAGGCAAGGGCAGCGGGGCTCACGCCGACACGGCCGAAACACACCACGCCGCCGATCTGATGAATGGGCAGACGCAGACGCACCGCGCGATCGATGCGTACTGTGAGATTCTGCCGATCCTTGGCCACGTAGGCACCCTGGGTCGAGACGTACAGCGTGTTAAGGTGCTGTTTCATTCGTCGAACTCGTCGATTGGGGGAGACGCGAGCATCCGCTTCAATGCGCGACCGAACCATCGCTCAACCGAACTTCGGCCGGCGGCGTGCGGCAGGCACAGGTTGAACAGGGAACAGCGCTTGCACTTGGGGGCAAGTTCTGCCGCAGGTGTGCAGCCGGACTGGACCATCTCGTGCAAGCGATCGGCAGTCTCGAAAGCGACATTGCGGATGCGATCATCGATAGGCACGTCGATCCGGCGGCGGGTCCGACCGTAGAACAGAACCCCGCGCTCAACCGGGACGCCGAGCATCTCCTCGAGCGCCAGCGCCTGGGCGGCGAGTTGGACGTGGTCGCTGTCGTCGCGCTTGGGCCGGCCACGCTTGTACTCAACGGGGATGACGATAACGTCGTGCTTGTTCAAGCCCTCCCAGTTTCCTCGGCGATCGCACATTGTGCCGGCAGGCAGGTCGTGGAACTCGACCACATCAGCGACACCGGTCAAACCCAGCCGCCGCGAGACCAGCGGGACGGCTCGGGCAAGTCGCACCCCGCCGCGACTCTCGTGACCGGCATCGTGGGCCTTGTCGTGCAAGTGTCGGCCTTCGACGGTGAGTCGGTTCTCGGACCACAAACCCTCGATGTGGATCAGCGCGCACTGCCGCTCGCAGAAGATCAGGTGCTGCAGAGCGCTGATCGGCAGCAGATCGGCTTCGTCGTACATGTTCGACACCCAGGCCAGAACGCCCCCGAGATGATCAGCGGCGGCGCCGATTGAAGGTCACTCGATCCATTGCTCCACAGTGACACCTTCGGGCAGACCGTCGGCGTCAACGTCGATCTTGTATTGGTCGAAGCTCCGTGCCGGGTTGCCATTGTCCGCGGCACGCTCTACGGCGATGCGGTTGAACAGCTTATGAGCTGGCGCGTTGCCCAGAGGGCTGTCGTGCTTGAAGGCGATACAGCGTTGTGCGGTCATCAGGCCGCGCGCCGCGGAGCGATCGTATTCAAACATCTGCTCCAGGGCCTTCTTGAACAGTTCGAGGTCTTCGTCCCCGAAGCCGGTCTGGTGGGCCAGATGCGGATTGATGAAGCCGTGGACACGGTAGAGGGCGTAGGGCACGGTGAACTTGCGGCCCATGGTGCGGTTGTCGCCTTCTTGTTTCTCGGCTTCGCGTTCGGTGGTGACAGCGCAGCGGGTGACGGCATGCTCCTGGGAGATGATCGGCTCGACGCTGCGGGCGATGCTGAATTGGATGGGACCGCGCACTTGGCCGCAGTTGATGTCGGTGGTCATCACCGCGCCGAACGCGCGGATATCGAAGAAGTTACCACACATCCACTTGGTCAGTTCGCGATCCTCCTCGGCCTTTTCGGCGCTCTGTTTCTTCCGCTTCTTCGGATCGATTCGCATCGCGTCGTAGGCACGCCGGTGCTGGTTGTTCAGCACGGCCTTTTCCTTGACGTAGACCTCGTAAGGCGGCTGCTCTTCGTGGACGAGGCCGACGTAGTTGCGGATTTTGCGCTTGAGGCAGACATCGGTGACCAGGCCGTGGCCGGTCTCGGGGTCGATGCGCGGCAGGTTGCCGGCGTCGGGATCGCCGTTGGGGTTGCCGTCGGTCACATCGAAGAACAGTGCGAAGTCGTAGCGGTTCATTCGGAGGTCTCCGGATTGAGGGGTTGAGGGGCATCGTGCTTGCGGAAGAAGTCCTGACGCTGGTGGTAGTAGCCCAGGGCAAAGAGGCCCTGATCGGTCATGTTGAGGTGAGAAGGGAACGCGTCGAGTTTCTCGGCGATCGCCTGGATACGTTTGTCGTGAGCGATGCGTGGGCCGGTGTCCAGCTTGCCGAGATGGTGCTGGTTCATACGGATCAATCGTGGGAAGACGCTGGCGGGCGTGGCGGATGCGGCGCCGAAGTAGCGGTCCTTGATGGTCGCGTTGATGGACGGGCCAAGCGCGTCCTGCTGCGATTTCTCCAGGGCCGCGAACAGCCGCCCCAGACAGTAAGCCGGATCGGTGCGTTGGGGGTCGAGCGCCATAGGGATCTCCATGTTGTGGTTGCGGATGAGGTAGGCCTTGATGAAGGCGGCCCGGGGATAGCGGATTTCCTGGTCGGCGTGGATGCGGCGGAGTACTGCGCCGTACATCGCATCGGGATAGCGTTGGCCGGTCAGCACGGCACGCATCAGCGCCCCGCCGAGCAGTGGCGGGATGTCCTTGGCTTCGCGTGCCGTCTCGCGCAGCAGTTGCCAGGTGAACAGGCAGTCCGGATCTGCTGGTCCGTGGGCGATGGCCAGCTCGCGCTGATAACGGGCGACTTGTTCAGCGAGATCGCCCACGGTGCTAACGTGCCAGAAGCGCACGCTGATGCGCGCGGCGTTGGGTGAAAGGCCGAGGATATAGACAGGCGTCCGGCTGTCACCCAATTCGGCCGGCTCGCCCTGGCGCAAGCGCGTGAGCGTGGCGATGGCGTTGTTCCGCAGGGTTTCATCTTCAGCGCCGGTCACCAGCGTGCCGAACATTGACTCGAACGGCACTGATCGCTCGGCCCAGACGACGACGGTGGCGTCACCGAGTTGCAGGCGCTGGGGGCTGTCACGGCGGAGCAGGTGGTTCAGTGCGGTGCAGTACTGGAAGGCGGCGATCTGTGAAACGGGCGCGTTGTAGCTCTGTGATCGGCCGTACGATTCGTATGCCGAGTCGTTGAAGGCGACGATCGTGGCTCCAGCCGACTGTCGTCGCGCCGCATCGCGGACGCCTTTGATCTTCGGCTGGTGGAGTCGAGCCAGCGGGCCGATTCGGCCGGTGAGCAGGCATTGGCCCGTGGTTTCGTCGTCACCCTCAGCCGACCGCAGTGCGAACTGCTGCACGGCCGGGTCGTCGTGAACGTAGCGTTGTTCGGTACGGATGCGAATGACGCCGAACCCACCGCTGACCTCTTCGAGCAGTGCGTGGCCCGCTGCGTGCTGGGGTTGCCAATTCTCAAGAAAGGCGCAGACAGTGGTGAAGACAGGCGAGTCAATCGCATCAGCCAACGTAAGGTGGCGGTCGCGGAACGCCTCGAAGGCCTCGCGCGTCCGTTTGGGCTTGGGATCGTCGGCCTTGCAGCCCAGCATGTAGTCGGTGCGGTCCCACACGAAGTTAGGGTGAATGCCCGGCCCGCTCGGCTTGGCACCGCCGGGCACGAGCATGTCTCGCGGCCGGGGCGTCGTACCGGTCGTGTCCCGCAGGTCGTTGATGGCGTGCAGCGCGCCATCGGGTTCGAGTACGACCTCGAAGCTGATCTTCTGCACACTGAAGCCGGGTTTGGCCAGCGGGCTGTCGGGCTCGGCGGCGATGCGATCATAGTATTCCACGAGTTTGCTGAGGATCATCGCTTGACCTCCTCGCTGTCGAACGGTGGCACGTTAACCACACCGTCGCGCATCTGAGCTTGGAAGAAACGCGGCCGCATACCGTTGGCAAAATCGATGTCATGCAGCATGTAGCCCAGGTCGCGGTCGCCCTCAGGCGTTCCCGCAAGCGGCGAGCGCGGCACTTCACCTTCCACCCACTCGAAGGATGCGGGAAACTCGCGACAGCCCAGGTAGGGATGATG
>CAZDMQ010000121.1:0-5217 GCA_964506685.1 uncultured Hyphomonadaceae bacterium
GACCGCATCACCGGCTCGATGCAGCGCGCCATGGACGAGACCGAGCGCCGCCGCGCCAAGCAGGTCGCCCACAATACCGAGCACGGCATCACGCCGACCACGATCAAGCGGGCTGTCGCCGACATTCTCGGCGATCTCGGCGAAAAGCCCTCGGCCCGCAATTATGGCGAAGGCCAGCTCAAGGGTGGCAAGTCCCGCCGCGACCGCACCCGCGGCAAGGCCCGCGAACTCGCCGAGGACCAGGCCCCCCTCGCCGGCGCTCCCGGCCACAACCTCGCCACCACTATCACCGACCTCGAACGCCAGATGCGAGAAGCCGCCGCCAACCTCGAATTCGAGGAAGCCGCAAGGTTGCGGGATGAGGTGAAGCGTCTCAGGGAGCAGGAGCTGGGGGTTTGATTCTTTGCCGAACTCGAACATAGTGGCCTCGCCAGATACGAAGTACATCTCGTAAGTATGGAAAATTTAAAAATGAGCTTCGAGACGCAACATATTTCCCCTGATGATCGGGGCCAATTGCTAAGACACGCTGAGGGACAGTTCCTCGATTTTAAATCTATAGAAATTCAACCAGGAAAGCTTACCCGCACCTTAGCCGCCTTCGCGAATGCTGACGGAGGAGAGCTGTATGTCGGCATAACGGAAAAACATGGGCGCTTGGAGTGGGCGGGATTTATTAATGACGAAGCTGCAAACGGTCATATTCAAGCAGCAAGCGCAATTTTTCCTCTGGGCGAGTATGTCCGCTTTAATTTTTTGGTATCGAACACAAAGAAAAAAACGAAAGTCCTCAGAATCGAAGTGGACCGTACGCCAGATCTCAAGCAGGCATGCGATGGAAAATACTATGTCCGAAAGGGCGCTCAGAACTTACCAATTACCTCAGAAAATGACATTTACCGTCTAAAACTTAACAAGGGAATATTGTCTTATGAAGAGAAACTGACGGGGCTTGACGCTGATGAAATCTATAAATCAACTATTCTTCAAAAATTTCTAAGATGTTACGTCCCCTCGGCCATGCCTGACGAATTTCTTAGGAAGCAAAAACTCACAAGCGATGGAAAAATAACGCTTGCCGGTGTCCTTTTATACGATGAAGAACCGCAACGTGAAATTCCCAAAGCCTCGATAAAAATCTATCGTTATAATACTTCAGATGAGTCTGGCGCAAGGGCACATTTGGATGGCCAGCCACTTACAATAGAAGGTTGCGCAATTGATCAGATTAGATATGCGGTAGAAAAAACTGCTAAAATAACTGAGTCCATTCAAGTTTCCAGGGGCGGACAACTCACGTCTGCCGAATACCCAAGAGAGGCAATACACGAGATTATTACAAATGCTATTATACATAGAGACTACAGTATTCCTGACAATATTCATATTCGAATTTTCGATAACAGAATTGAAGTGCAAAGCCCGGGTCGTCTACCCGGATACGTTACCGTGAAAAATATCCGAACGGAACGATTTTCAAGAAACACAAGGATTGTTAGACTAATAAACAAATTTCCAGAGCCGCCAAATAAAGATGTTGGTGAGGGAATGAATACGGCTTTTGAATATATGGAAAAACTTAGATTAAAACCGCCAATAATATCTGAAAATGAAAACTCGGTTATCATAACCCTTAGGCACGAGCCCTTAGCGCGACCGGAGATTTTGATTCTAGATTACCTTAAAAGAGAAGGTGAAATTGGGAATAAAATTGCCAGAGAGATAACCGGCATTGGAAGCGAAAACAAAGTAAAAAATATATTTAAATCGATGATGGGCGATCAGCTCATTGAGATTGTGCCCGGAAAAAGAGGCAATAAAACCGCTTATCGTATCACTGAAAAAGGCAAAACGCAGGACACAAGTGCTGTTGAATAATCAATAGAACCGTAGGGTGGATAGAGCGTAGCGAAATCCACCATCCGCTCTCACGACCCGTATCGCTGGTGGATTTCGGCTTTGCCTCTATCCACCCTAAGGGTCGCGTTCGCCGAATTGCATGGCGGCCCAACGTTTCGGGTCGTGTTCCAGGCCGGTATCGCGCTTGAACCGGTGCCAACTTGAAAAAGGCCAATCATCCAGTTCGGCGACGTGACCGTGCTTCACCGGGTTCCAATGGATGTAATCGGTGTACGCCGCCAGTTCGGCGTCGTCTCTTACCGCGTGTTCCCAGAAGCGGCGCTGCCAGACTCCCCGCTCGCCCGGGCGACGGGGTTTCGCTTCGCGTGCCGGTCGAATGCGCAGGACAAACTCCGACTTGATGAGCCGCCACCGCGTCGAGTAGTCGGCGTCTCCTTCGGGTAATCGCCAGATCGCATGCAGGTGATCGGGCAGGACAACGATCGCCAACGTCTCGAACCTGTGTCTCTCGGCAACCGACCGATATGCCGCGCGAAAGGGGTCAATATGATCGACCAGCAGCGATTGTGTTCTGTCCTGCAGATTGACTGCGAAGAAGTAGGTCCCTCCCTGAATTCGGTATCTTCGATAGTCCGACATTCGCCCGCGATAAGCCAGAAATCGTAGGGTGGATAGAGCGCAGCGAAATCCACCGGCGGTGTGGGTCGTGAGGGCGGATGGTGGATTTCGCTACGCTCTATCCACCCTACGGGTCGCGTTCGCCGAATTGCATGGCGGCCCAACGTTTCGGGTCGTGTTCCAGGCCGGTATCGCGCTTGAACCGGTGCCAACTTGAAAAAGGCCAATCATCCAGTTCGGCGACGTGACCGTGCTTCACCGGGTTCCAATGGATGTAATCGGTGTACGCCGCCAGTTCGGCGTCGTCTCTTACCGCGTGTTCCCAGAAGCGGCGCTGCCAGACTCCCCGCTCGCCCGGGCGACGGGGTTTCGCTTCGCGTGCCGGTCGAATGCGCAGGACAAACTCCGACTTGATGAGCCGCCACCGCGTCGAGTAGTCGGCGTCTCCTTCGGGTAATCGCCAGATCGCATGCAGGTGATCGGGCAGGACAACGATCGCCAACGTCTCGAACCTGTGTCTCTCGGCAACCGACCGATATGCCGCGCGAAAGGGGTCAATATGATCGACCAGCAGCGATTGTGTTCTGTCCTGCAGATTGACTGCGAAGAAGTAGGTCCCTCCCTGAATTCGGTATCTTCGATAGTCCGACATTCGCCCGCGATAAGCCAGAAATCGTAGGGTGGATAGAGCGCAGCGAAATCCACCGGCGGTGTGGGTCGTGAGGGCGGATGGTGGATTTCGCTACGCTCTATCCACCCTACGATTCCAAATCCTCTTGGCCATGGCGAGGACCATGACCCGGGCTCGATTGAAGGCGCTCTCCCCACGCTCCCCTCACCCGTGGCCCCATTCCTGCCCTCACCCCTGGCCCCTCTTCCGCTGAGCCCTTTCCCGAAAGAAATGTCATATATTCAATGCCATGAGGGATCTTCTCCGCCCCCCTCCGGCCCATGGTAATCTTTCCCCATGGATCGGGTCTTCATCTCGCAGGCGTTCGGCGCCGTGCCGGTGCAGTACTGGGCCGTGCTGGTCTGGCATCTCATGCAGGTGCACGCCTGGGCGGGGCGGCTCATGGCTGCCGGTTGCGCGCTGCCGCGTCTTGCGGTGCGGTCCGATGGCGTGATCGTGGATGCCGGCGCCGAACGGCTCGAGGACTATTGGGACTCCGCGCACTATCAGGCCGGACTTCGGCGCTGGGCCGCACCGGTCCGCGAGGCCGTCGCCAGCGCGCCGGCCCTGCCGCACGCGCCGCAGGAAGCCAGCGGCTGGGCCGCGCGCCCCTGCGCCGCCCGTGCGGCCGCTGCACTTATCCGGGGCGGTCTCGTCCGCAGCGCCCGCTGCGTCCGTCCGCACCCGGCGGTCAGGGCCGAACTCCCGCTACCGCAGATCTAGAGCCCGTCCCTGAAGCCAGACCTGCCCAGCTGCCGCAGCGCGCCACGCGCCCTGCGGCCGCCCGTGCTGGCCGTCTCGCGACCGTGCCCGCCAAACCGGCGCCGCCGGCTCGATCGAGCGCAGCGAAATCCACCGCCGCCCCGCACGCTTGCACCCCTCGTGAATTTCGGTTCCGCCTCACAGTTCATCCTGCACAAGGTGCAATCGCCTACACATCCACCTCCGCCTCAAGGGCGTTCTCCTGGATGAAGTCGCGCCGTGGCTCGACCACGTCGCCCATCAGCTTGGCGAACATGTCATTGGCCTCATCGACATGGTCGACGCGGACGCGGAGCAGGGTTCGGGCATTGGGATCGAGCGTGGTTTCCCAGAGCTGGTCGGCGTTCATCTCGCCGAGGCCCTTGTAGCGCTGGATCTTGAGGCCCTGGCGCCCGGAATCGAGCACCGCCCTGAGCAGCGAAACCGGCCCGAACACGTCCCGGTCGCCGGTCTTTTCGTGCCGCAGGAGCGAGGGCTCTTCATAAAGCTCGCGCAGCCGGTCGGCGCGGTCAGCCAGCCGCTGGCCATCCTGGCTGGCGATCAGGGCGGCATCGAGCGCCGCGACCTCCTCGACCCCGCGCACGGTCCGGCAGAGAACGAGATTGCCAGCCTCGAAACCGCCGTCCCACGTGTCCTCGCCCTCCTCGGCGATCCGGTTCAGGCGCGCTGCCGCGCCCGCTGCTTCCGCCTCGCCGGCATCCGCCCGGAAAGCGCCGGCAAGGGCGGCGTGCTCGATAAGATGGCCCGGCGCCCGAAGGGCCAACCGGCGTACGGTGCCCTCAAAGGCGGAGGCCTCGCGCACCCGGGCGCGCAGGTCCTCGCCGCTGATCCGGGTGCCGTCGTCGAGGATGAGCACCTCGCCGGTCGTGCCTTCGCCGATGAGATAGGCCTCCATCTCCTCGTCATCCTTGAGGTAGCGTTCGGACTTGCCACGCGAGACCTTGTAGAGCGGCGGCTGGGCAATGTAGAGGAAGCCGCGCTCGATGACCTCGGGCATCTGGCGATAGAAGAAGGTCAGCAGCAGCGTGCGGATATGCGCGCCGTCGACATCGGCGTCGGTCATGATGATGATCTTGTGATAGCGCATCTTCGCGATGTCGAAATCATCCCGGCCGATGCCGGCGCCCAGCGCGGTGATCAGCGTGCCGACCTGGTCGGAACTCAGCATCTTGTCGAAGCGGGCGCGTTCGACATTCAGGATCTTGCCCCGCAGCGGCAGGATGGCCTGGTTGGCGCGGTCGCGCCCCTGCTTGGCCGAGCCGCCGGCGGAGTCACCCTCGACGATGAAGATCTCGCTGAGCGCCGGG
>CAZDMQ010000122.1:0-1446 GCA_964506685.1 uncultured Hyphomonadaceae bacterium
TGTTAGGCCTGCCGCCAGCGTTCGTTCTGAGCCAGAATCAAACTCTCAAGTTGAGTTGAACCTGACGAACCATCCCTGGAAATCGGGATGGACTTAGCTGTAAGCTTAGTTTGCGTTTTGACGGGAAACCCTTGTCACTGACCAGGCCGCCGAAGCTGTCTGGTCATGCGATAAGAATTTCCTTGAAACGCATTCGTCACGGTCGTGTGGACATGCCCCTCCGAGGAGGTGCAGAGGTCCGCCAGCGATCGCGCCGCCTGCGTTTCTCTTCCTATTATTCCCTGCGATGTCAAACAGCCGGGCCTGAGCCCTGTGCCAACCCGGAGCAGTTGCCCCGTCCGGCGGAAGTCGCGGCTTATATGGGCCGCGGAATGCCCCGTCAACCTGTTTTTTTGCACCGTCTGCAGGACAGCCTCGCGGCCTTGAAATCCTGCCTTCTGGCGCAAAAACCTTCCGTCAGCGAACCGAACGAGCCGGATCGTTGAGAAACAATCGTTTCCGGAGAGGCCACGTATATAGGTCGACTTCGTGATGGTCTGCAAGTCCTTTTTCGCCGTTCATGGGAATTTTTCGGCAATCTTGCCTCAAACTCCATGTGTGCCGTTGTAGGATCGTCAGCCTAATGAACAGTTAGCCAGACGTTACATAGGCCTTAAGCGCGCTGGATTCGGCCTCGGTCTCGGCGATCTTCCACTTCACGAGGTCCCCGATCGACACCAGCCCCTCGAGCTTGCCATCAGACATCACAGGCAGGTGCCGGACCCGCCTGTCGGTCATCCGTTCGAGACAGGTATCGAGGCTCTCGGCCGGGGCGGCGGTGATCACCTCCCGCGTCATCGCCTCCGATACCTGAATGTTTACAGCGTCCTGGCCCTGCCTCGCCAGATGACGCACGACGTCCCGTTCCGAGACGACCCCTACCGGGTTGCCCGATGGATCCACCGCGACAACGGCTCCGATCCGCTGTTCGTCGAGTATTTTCGCGACCGTTGCGAGCGTATCCCCGGCGCTGACCATCGTCACGTTTCGGCCCTTTGCGCGGAGTACCTGCTCAATCAGCATGGCTGCCTCCCATATAAACATGGCTGGAACGTAGTAGAAAGACCGGGGCGAGGCGATCCCCCCGCCGGCAACGGCAGACCGGCGTGCCGACGGCTGGCATGAAGTCTGCAGCGCCCCGCGGTGCACCGGCTTCCCGAGAGGCCGTCACGCAGATCACAGACAGGTGCCAGCCGATCCCCGTCCGGCCGGCACCTGGGAGGCACCCCTCATGGCCTCCCCTCGCCCCCGATGCCCGCGCGTCGGGGGCGTTCGTGGTCCCGCCCGCGCCAATGCCCCCAGCGGAGATTGGCGCCTTGCCCTTGCCCTAGCCCTGGCCCTGGCCCTGGCCCTGGCCCTGGCCCTGGCCCATTCCTTGGCTTTCCAGCCTGCGCTTGGGACGACACA
>CAZDMQ010000122.1:1546-5154 GCA_964506685.1 uncultured Hyphomonadaceae bacterium
TGGCCCTGGCCCTGGCCCATTCCTTGGCTTTCCAGCCTGCGCTTGGGACGACACACGCGCCCGCGCACGGAGTTTCCGGCGCGGCAACAGCTTCCCGAAGGCCGAGCGGCCGGCCACTCCCTGTCATGGCCCGTCACGCGCGCGCCCGTCACCGGATCCCCGGGCCACCATCCAGTCCGACAGGGTGGACCGCAGGCCGGGCCAGTCGCCAATCCCGGCGCCGGGCCAGTGACGGGCGGCCAGCCCCCACTCCAGCGAGAAGGGCAGGTCCGGCGACTGCGGGCCGGCGCACCCGGCGGCCAGTCGCCGGCGACGCACGAGGATCCGGGCCAGACGATAGATCGCTCGATCGGGCTGCTCGATCGCCACCACCAGAGCGCAGTACCGGGCGAGTTCTGCCGCCAGCGGCCGGCGCACCGTCCCGAAGACATCGCAGAGGCGCGGCGCAGCCGGCCGGTACCGGCGATCCGCATTGCCAGATCCCCCCTCGTGCAGGCGCAGCCGTGGAAACGGATCGGCAGGCGGCGGGGCGTCGTCCCCTCCACCGTCGCCGGAAGCGGCCGGTGCGCGCCGTGTCAGCGTCGCGGCGTCTATCGCCGGGTTCGTCGCCGGACCTGTTGCCGAACCTGTTGCAGGACGGCTGGACCCGTCCGTTGCTGGTGACGGCGGCTGTCCGGGACACTTGCCCCTCGCCTGTGCCGTATCCCCCGGCAATGCCTGTCCTGCCCGGCGCGCCGGATCATCCGCCGTTCTGCGGGCCGGCGCGGCGAGCAGGCTTTCGGCCAGCGCCTCCGCCGGTTCCAGCAGGAGCCGGCGGAACAGGCCCTCGGCGGCGCGCAGATGCTTGCGCGTGCTGCGCCAGGACGCGAGGTCGACACGCCCGTCACCCTCGCGACCGAAGCCGCATCGCCCATAGGCCACCAGGTCCCCCAGCGCGGACATCAGCGCAATCAGCTCGGCAAACAGCCGTTCGGCGACCGGCTGCCGGGCGAGGGGATGAGCCATGGAGGAAGCGGGAAGGTCCTGGGTCATGCCGGCCAGTATCCGGCCCGCCGCAACCCGGTCGGACAGGACCTGCCGGATGGTCGCATCCACTGGCGCGTGCGAGGGACCCGTTCGGCATCGGCAAGCCAGCGGAAAGCTGCCGCCCCTGCTGCGAAACGCCTGCCGGCGCCCGACGGCTGGAGCGGTGAACGGAGGGACACTGACCGGCCGCCCGGACCACTGGACAAGCGTGATCCTGTCCGCCGTCGCGGTTCAGCGTTCGGCGGCGTCCTCGACGAGCGGCTGGAAGTCCATGACCGCCGCCTGCAGCACGACCTTGCCAATCTCCTCGGTGTCCGTCTCGATGCGTACCGGCATGGTGGCGCCGTTGGGCAGCGGCGCCAGCCACATGCGCAGCGGGCCTTCGATCCCGGCCAGGGTATCCTTGTTGCGCTCGCCCGGCTTGAACCCCGCCACCTTGTCGAGGGTGATATGGCACTCGATGGCCTCACCCTTCCAGGCGTCCGAGCGGACCTTCTTCATGCCGGCAAAGGTCAGGTGGAGATGGCTGAGCTGGCGGCCATCGAAGGTCTTGATCGGCCCGCCGCACGGATCAGCGGTCCAGTCGCGCGGGGTCAGTCCGAAATTGATCAGCGCGGAGATGGGATCCATCGCGTCGATCTTCTGGTCGGGCATGGCCGGCGGATCGCCGAGATTGCCGAAGCTGGGATTGACCTTGCTGGCGACATCGCGTTCGCCCCAGACCAGCTCGACGCGGCGGTTCTTCTTGCCGTCGGAATTCTGCGAGATGTAGGCATAGGGGCGCAGGCGCGTCTCGTCGACATAACCGGTCGCCGAGAGGGCGAGGTCATAATTGACGAGAATGTCGGCGAGGCCGGTGGTCTTGACCTTCGAGGTGATGCGGAAGGTGTCGGGCCGGAGTTCGGTCGTGAACCGGGCCTTGCCGGTGATCGGGAGGATGAAGGCCCAGGCCGAGGCCTTGAGTTCATAGGTGAAAAGGGTCGGCTCACCGGCCGCGATGGTCGCGAGGGGGGTGGCCGGCCGGGCGGTGATGGCGGCGGGCAGGACGCTGTCGTCTGCGGCCGCGGGCACAAGCAGTGCGCCGGCCGCCACAAGGCTGGCCAGCAGGGAGCGCTTCAGCTGAGCCATTGCGGGCCTCCTTCGCTGTGGAACGGGCGGGACGGGATCGGCGTGGGGCATGGTAGGGGCGGTCGTCCCGGGTTGGCCCACCTGTACTACGCGCATCCGGCCCAATCCTCCATGAACGGGTGTGCCCCAGGCTCGCCGCATTCGATACTGATTTTTTCGCAAGCTCAATGGCCGATCACAGTTGACCTCGCAAGGCCGGGCGCCTATAGCCTCGCGCTTTCCGACGAACCCAGCAGAGATGAGGCACGCCGATGTCGCGCCAGTGTGAATTGACCGGCACCAAGCCCATGGTCGGCAACAATGTCAGCCACTCGCAAGTCAAGACGAAACGGCGGTTCCTGCCGAACCTGCTGAGCGTGTCCCTGCGTTCCGAGGCGCTCGACCAGTCCTTCCGGATGACGATTGCGGCCAAGGCGCTGCGCACCGTGGACAAGCTCGGCGGTCTGGATGCGTTCCTGGCCAAGGCGAAGGCCGACCAGCTGTCCGAACGGGCGGCCAAGATCAAGCGCGACATCGAGAAGAAGCTGGCTGAAGCAGCCTGACGCGGCCGCTCAGGACAGGTCGGGACAGGATAGGGCGGAACGGGACTTGGCGGACGAGCCGGATACCGGCGGGGCGGGCCAGACCAACCGGGGGCCCTGGCGCATTCTCGGCGTGCGCCGGGCGTTCGACAATCCGTGGATAGCCATCGACGATCATGAAGTGGTCCAGCCGCGGGGCGGGCGCGGCCGGTATGGCGTCGTGCATTTCAAGAACCGCGCGATCGGCATCCTGCCGGTGACGGGCGATGGCAAGGTGCCGCTGGTCGGCCAGCACCGGTTTCCGGGCGACTATTACAGCTGGGAGCTGCCCGAAGGCGGCGGGCCGCTGGATGAGGCGCCGCTGCAGGCGGCACGCCGGGAATTGCGGGAAGAGACCGGCATTTCGGCGGCGCACTGGCTGGAGGTGCTGTCCTGCGATCTCTCCAACTCGGTGAGCGACGAGGTGGCCGTGGGCTATCTCGCCTGGGGGCTGACGGCCGGCGAGGCGGCGCCCGAGGAGACCGAACTGCTGGCGCGGCGGGATGTCGCCTTCGGGGCGCTGATCGAGGCGTGCCTCGGCGGCGAGATCCGCGACAGCCTGACATTGCTGCTGGTCCTGACGGTGAAGGCGCGGCTCGCGCAGGGCACGCTGCCTGACGCGGTGGCGGCCTGCCTGCGGGCGGGACTGTAGCACCGGCGGGCACCGGCCCCGGCGCTGCACCGGGGCCTGCAACGGCGACGCATGACTTGCCAGCGGGCGACGAGCGGCGCATGCAACGCGCCTGTGCTCGCAGGGAGGGGCGCAAGATGACAGAGACCGTCGACAGGCTGGCCCCGTTGCCAACGCCCGCTGCCGAAGCGGCGAAGACGCTGCCCATGCCGGTCGGCGAATTCGTCGCCATGGTGGCCGGGCTGATGGCGCTGAATGCGCTC
>CAZDMQ010000123.1:0-5129 GCA_964506685.1 uncultured Hyphomonadaceae bacterium
GGTCGCCGACCATCGAACTGCGCGAAGGCCTGGGCCGCACGATCGCCTATTTCGATGCCTTGATGCGAACGACCACGGCGACCTGAGATGGCGGCTTGGGCAACATCCGGGCAAAATTTTCGGCGGGCCGGGCTTTTCAAACCCTTCGAATCCCAACCTAATACATTGACCAAAATTTCAAATCGTGCTTCTCGTGAAAAGGCATGGCGATTTTAGCAACGGGGGTTGATCATGGCCACTTCAGTAGTGACGTCAAACGGAATAAAGACGACGACGGTAACCGACGATGATACGGGCGACATCGTGTCGGTCCTCTTTGAAGATGATGACAGCTCGAAAGGTTGGACGTCAATCAGTGATACATACGAAGCCGGCGAGCTTGCTCACCGGATCTGGCTCTATGATAATGGAAACGCTTTTCTTCAGGGGCCAACGCTGGGGGACTTCGACTTCCTGGGGATACTTGGGGACAGCGCGAAGCGCGCAGAAGCATTGTCTGTGATTGAGGGTGCGCTGGACGCTGGTGCGACCAAGATCACGTGGTCTGAGGGCGGGGCAACGAACAACGCTGTTTTTAATTCAGACGCAGACGTGGTTGTGACCGCATCTGATACGAGCGGCGCAAGCTGGCGTCAGAGTGTCTTTACCTTCGACGACGTGACTGGCGACCGGCTCTCGAAGGTCACCACCATGGATGACAATTCTGTTATAACCCGACTATTCACTGATGATGTGCTGGTTTCCGATACGTCAACGAATATCCCCGGGGAAGTTGATACATTTACGGTCCTGTACCGGCCAGACGGATCCTGGGAGAGCCGGGAGAAAACCTTCGATGCCGGTGACAAGGTCGTACTTGAAACGTTCGACGGTTCTTCCAGTCTAGTGACGGTTGATACCAGCAACTTCAACTCGTTGGGGCAGTTGGTCTCGCAGACTGTTCAGGATGTCGGTGATCTCGTCGCTGGAACGAAGAGTGTGACCACCATCTTCGATCCTGACTCCGGGGATGTGATTGAGCGGACGACGCTAGGCGACGATGGGAATACCACGGTCCAGACATTTGGTCCCGGTGAGGTTCTCGAAAGTGTCGTGATCAGTGACGGCGGCCCGAACCAGTCGTGGTCGACCATAACTCAGACCTATGTTGGTGGCGTATTCGACACGAGCTATTTTGCTTATGACAGCGGGTCCGGAATAGTTCAGGGTTCGGCCGGTGATAATACGCTGACGGGCGGCCTTGGGAAGAACGACGCGATGATCGGTAATGCTGGCGTCGATACGTTCGTGTTCGAGGTTGGTGGAAAGTCTGACCGTGTGCTGGACTTCGATCTCCTTTCTGACACACTTGACTTGACAGCGTTCGGCGTGGGCTCCGTCGCCGACATTTCGAATGAAGCTGTGTCGGTTGATGACAGTGGTCCGCACCTGATTATTGATTTCGGCGGCGGAGATACCGTCCAGATCAACGGAATTGACCTCACGGATCTAACCGACGGCAATATCGTCGATGAGCTCCTTGTTTAATTCTCGGTTTATCTGATTGAAATCTAAATGTAGGGGCCGGCACCTGTGCCGGCCCCTTTTGGTTTCTGGATCGCTCGATGGACCTTCCGGTCCAGTGCAGGCAAATCTCGGTCAGTCCGTTTCAACCGGGCGCGTCCGGGCGTTCGTGTTCCTGAAGCGTGCGCCCCCCTCTCATGGGTACCATCCAGCAGCTTTCGCACGGTTGATCGCGCGGCAACGGCGCCTCCTGGTTGAAGTTTCATTTCGTGTAGTGGTTGCATGTTCATGTATCGCCGCGTGCGCCATTCGGTTCCGGCCAGGTGTCGCAATCGGGCGTCTGCGAGGTTGAGGCAGGACTTGCGATCCGTGAGTGAGAGCGGCGGCATTCGCAGCGAGGACGGGCCTCGAGGGGAGTCGGCTTTGGTCCGTCTCCGGATTGCCCGAATCCGCCTCGCCCATCGTTTCGCCGGCTATTTCGCCGCTCCCGGTTGTTCCAGTCCGAAAGGAACCAGTGGACACATCGGGGTGTGTAAGGGATGGCGTTCGCTCGCACGCGAGCGCCAATTTAAATGGAGATGCGCCTGTCGTTCGCCTTCTCGGCTAGGCTGTCTCGATTGGTCTGCGCCTGGCGGCGAAACTCCCGATCCGGTGCAGACAAGACAGCAAGGCACATCGCCGCGACCATCGCATAGAAGGGCGCGCGCAGGGGGTAGTCGATCAGGCTGTGAAGGATAACGACAAGCAGAGCAATTGAAGCCGCCCGCCGGAGCCGGATTTCCCCATCGATCCTGGCCGTCCAGACCCGAATGGACAAAAGACACCAGAGAACAAGCGCTGCAAGAATGACGATTAATCCGGGGAGCCCCATTTCCAGATAGACATGTACATATTCGTTATGCGCAGCGTTCACATAGCTCGCGGAGACATTTTCCGGTGATTCATAAAGTGGATAGACGTATGGAAACGAGCCGAGGCCGGTTCCATAGGGGAAATGCTCGGACGCGATGGAAAGGCTCTTTGACCAGACGGCTGGGCGAGCGGTTTCGCCGTCCTGGCTTGCCCAGGTGAATTCGGGAAGGAGCGGGCTCGACAGGCTTCCCAGTACGGCAAAAATGGCGACGCAGAAAAAGATCACAGGGAGAAGTGCGCGTGATTGCGTTGACTTTGGCGACAGGAAGAGAAGCGCACACAAGGGCGTCACGGCCGCAAACAGGATGTATCCGGCGCCCGAACCCGCGGTGATCACGCCGACGACAAGCGCGACGACGAGCGCGGCAGCGGCAAGAAGCAGGCCGAACTCACCGTCGCCGCTCCGCATGTTCCTGCGATGCTCGATCAGCAGGGCCAGCGCGATCGGCAACACGATGATGAGGAAACTCGCCTGATGATTGGGATTGGAGAAGACACCAAGTGGCGTTCCCGATCCGGGGAAGCGGTACAGGGGAGAGTCCGGGCCGGAGAACAGCTGACCGAGTCCGAGCAGGGAACTCGTCGCACCGAGTATTGTAAGAAGCCAGCAGGCGGGTTGCGTCGTGGTTTGCCAGCGGGCGGTCGCCAGCAGGATGAACACCGCAAGTGGGGGAAGACTGGCCAGAATAGCCCCGATCGTTTCGCTGGGGGACAGGCTGATACCTAGCCTCGTCTGACTGTTTCCGAGGAAGGACCACGCGCGAAATACCACCTGGCGCGGGCTGCCGGGCATGAGTTCCGCAGGAAGCGGTACCAGTTGGAGCGTGGCATAGCCAATCCAGACCAGCAGGATGGCCAGCGCTGTCGCGACTGCACGACCGACAGGAACCGGGCGGTCAGCCACGACCCCCACCATCAGCGCCAGAGATGCGCAGAATTGCAGGGTCAGATGCCCGTCAAGCTTCTGCAGGCTGGAGCCACCAAGAAATGCGCCTGCAATCAGGAGTACGGTGATCAAGACCAGGTCAAGACGACGATGAACCTGCAGGGCCAGTTGTTGGAGCGTCAACATGTCATCACTCCCCTGCAGCCGTCTGGCGCAAGGAAACCGCTTTCAGATGCAGACGGCTGGTCTGTGGATACAGACCTGGCAAGGCGAAAAGGCTGAGATCGACATAATCGCAGTTTTCTCGCGGCACAACGAAACGAGCAGTCATTGGCTTGTCCCCGGACGTCGGCCACTCCGCAGGAGCGGCGAGAAGCCTTTGCTTGCTGTCTGAACACGTGATGTGCCACTCGAACTCGGCGGCATTGAGCGGAACCTGTCCATCGAGTTCATAAGCGAACTCGAAGGCACCCGGGCCTATGGGGAACACCTGGCTCAGCAGGCGCGGGCGGCCGGTCCCGAAGTACACGATGCGGATGCCTGCGCGCTCATCTTTCTCCACATACTGCCGGGCATATGTCCAGTTGAATGGCCGGTGTCCCTCCAGGCCTTGGAAATTGGGGTCATAAGGCATGGTCAGCGGTGCGTCCGGGGGGAGGGCGCTGACAAAGTTCAGATAGGCAGCATCAAACTGACCATCCCTCACAAGACGTTCAATGAGTATGTCGAGGCGCTCGGGCCAGGATCTGAAAAGCGATTGCAGAAGCGCAAGACTTGGTGGGTCGGCGGCAAGGGCCTGAAGCACGGACGCCTTCCATGGCGGGTCCTGCTCAATCGTATCCTCAAGGGCCGGCCAGGTCTCCGGCGCCTGTGCCAGACTCACAATGGCGTCGGTGAACGCCTTGTGCCCATCGCGATCAACGCGCCAGAGCAGAGATATCTGTTTGAAGGCTTCACCATACTGTTTCCTTGAGACAAGCTGGTTGACCACATGCATGCGTGCGGCACGGGTTCGCGGCTGCAGGGTCAGGGCGGTCAGGGCTGCCTCATTCGCCACGTCCCGTTCACCCATCTGCTCGGCGCGCAATTGCGCAAAGGTGTAGGGTGTGGGGTCAAGGGGGTGTGTGGTCGCAAGATTGATGGCCTTGCGCGCGAGGTCCGGTGAAATGATTGTCGGCTCCTGGGCGGGAAGCGCAGAAATAAGGTCTTCGACTTGAGCGCGGGCGGGGGTGAGGATCGACGGAAGCAGGCCGGGCTGGACAGCCCGTAGGCCGGTAAAAATTGTGACGCCGAAAAGGATGAGACCGAATGTTGCACGAAACGCCCAGCCCATGATTGATCACCCGCAAGACGTCTTCGCTCGGTGAAATGATAGCTCAAGCGCAGCGCACGTGTCTATCTCCACGAGCGATCGCCGTCCGGCGATATGCCGGGATGCGGAGAGTACGGGGCGATGGGATGAATGGCTGGATAGGCTCATCGCTGGACGCAATTCCGTGTCCACGTCCTCATCTCCTGAGGCTGCGATGCGCAGACCGGGACGAGGTCACCCTTGCCCGAAACGTCGTGCGGGCGTCTCGGTCAACGGCCCGATGCTTGACCGCCTCAGATAGACCGCTCGGGGACCGCCGAGTTCCGCATGCATGGTGTCACAAGACTTTGCGATCATGCTGCTGAGCCGGCAAAGAACTGGGGGCGGGCTCTAGCTTCAAGATACGGTAACACCTATAGATCGCCCGAAATTCCGAATTGGGGTGACGAGTTGTGACGGCAGCGAAGACCGCGATGATCACAGGGGTGACGGGCCAGGACGGCGCGTATCTCAGCC
>CAZDMQ010000124.1:0-5061 GCA_964506685.1 uncultured Hyphomonadaceae bacterium
GGGGATCCGGATCGAGCCGCCGCCGTCGCTGGCCTGCGCCAGGGGCACGACCCCGCTTGCCACCGCCGCCGATGCCCCTCCGGAAGAGCCGCCGGATGTGCGGCTGGTATCCCAGGGGTTCCGGGTCTGGCCGTGCAGCGTGCTCTCGGTCGAGGTCGTCAGGCCGAACTCCGGACTGGTCGTGGCACCGAAGAGGACGAGGCCCGCCTTGCGGTAGCGTCTTGTGATCTCGCTGTCGGCTTCGGCGACATTGTCCCGCCACGCACGTGAGCCATTGGTCAGCGGCGCGCCAGCAACTTCCACGGCGAGGTCCTTGGTCGGGTAGGGCACACCGGTGAACGGCGCGTCGGCGGGCAGGCCCGCTTCGACCTGGCGACGGGCGATCTCGGGGAACAGGCCCGCGAAGCAATTGAGCTCGGCCTGCGCCTTCTCGGCCCGCGCGAGGGCAGCCTCAAGCAGTTCGGACGCACTCACCTGCCCGGTGGCGACCAGTTCGGCCAGCCCAAGCGCGTCGTATTCGGTGTAGTCGTCCATGCGTCGAGATCCTCCCGGTTTCATTTCCCCCGAGTTTGACCGAGGGCGGACGGAAGGGAAAGGGGTCAATCCGCTTCGAGGATGGCATCGATCTCCTCGTCGGACCAGCCAAAGTGATGGGCGAGTTCGTGGATGAAGACATGGGCGACCAGCTCTTCAAGCGGCACGTCCCCGCGCGCCCGCCATTCGGCCAGGATGGGCTGGCGGTAGAGAAAGATCCGCGGGCTCTCGGGGGAGGGGAAGGTCACGCTTTCGTGGATCATCGCCACCCCGACATATAGCCCGGTGAGCTCGTAGGGGTCGTCCATGCCGAAATCTGCGAGGATCTCGCTTTCGGCAAAGTCCCGCACGATGATAGAGACCCGCGCGGCGGCGTCCCGCATGGGCTCCGGCAGGCCGGCGAGACAGGCTTCGCAGATGGCGAGAAAGGCTTCCGGGCTCTGCGGGTCAGGCTCCCGCGGCATGGATCAGGCGAGCACCACGGCCGTGCCGGTGGCCGATACCATCATCATCGAGCCGCCCTGGCCGACCACTTCATAGTCGATGTCTACCCCGACCACGGCATTGCCGCCAAGCCGCGTTGCTTCCTCGACCATTTCCCGTACGGCGGTCTCCCGGGCCTCGCGGATCGTGCTCTCATAGGCATCCGAGCGCCCGCCGACGATGTCGCGCAGGCCGGCAAAGAGATCCTTGAAGATATGCGCGCCGATAATGGCCTCGCCCGCGACGAGCCCCTTGTAGGCGGTTATCTCCTGGCCCTGGATGGTGGGCGTGGTGGTGATGATCATCTGGAAGCTGGCCCTGCTGTCTTGAGGTCGATACCGCCTGATATGGGGCTTCAGCCGGCCAGCGGAAGGTCTTCCAGCCTGAAGGTGAGACCCGGGAGGGCGCCACAATGGAGTACGGCGTGCGGGCCGCATTTGGCCGGCTCGCCAAACTTTCCGTCGCCAGCCGGGCGGAAGACCAGCGTGTTGCGGGTTTCAAGGTCGATCATCAAGTATTCCTGCGCGCCGAAACGGGCATAAAGTGGGGCTTTGACCTCGCGGTCCTTGCGCAGGCTGTCATCGGCAATCTCGATGATGGGGGCGACGTCTGCGCCTTTGAGATCCTTCAGTGCGATATCTCTTGGATAGACCCACATGTCTGGTGAAGGCGCTTCATGGGGCGGCAGAAGAAGCGTCGTGTCGATCATGACGCGATAGCGGGCCGGACGCAACTTCATCAACCATTCGCCAATGGCCATCTTTGCGTCGGCATGATCAAATCCTTCATCTGGCATGTCGACAATGATCCCCTCGATCAATTCGATGCGGCCGGGATCATCGAAGAAACCACCGCGTGCCAAGCCGTTCAGTTCCTCAACGGTCACCTTGTGGCGCGTGTCTTCGAGAATTGGCAGGGTGGCTTTCATGAAGAGGATATCTCACGGGTTGACGCCGACCGCCTACTCTGCCGCGACGCCGGTGCCGGGCTCGCCATCCTCCTCCAGCGCCTCGAGCATGCGCACGGCCGCATCGGCGATTACCGTGCCGGGCGGGAAGATCGCGGATGCGCCAGCCGCGTGAAGCGCGTCGAAATCGCCCGGCGGGATGACGCCGCCGACCATGATCTTTGTCGCCATCGCGCCTTCATTGCCCAGCGCGCGTTTCAGCTCCGGCACCAACGTCAGGTGCCCGGCGGCCAGCGAGGAAGCGGCCACGATATCGACGCCGGCCGCACGCGCGGCCTTTGCCGCTTCCTCGGGCGTCTGGAAGAGCGGACCGATCTCGACATCCCAGCCAAGGTCCATCAGAGCCGAGGCGACGACCTTCTGGCCGCGGTCGTGGCCGTCCTGCCCCATTTTCGCGATATAGACCTTCGGCTTGCGGCCGTGCTTCCTGACGAAGGTGGCAGCCTTCTCCTGGGCGACCTGTGCCCCGCCGGTTGCGGCAACACCCGGGCCATAGACGCCCTGGAGCGACCGGATCACAGCCTGATGCCGGCCCTGGCTGCGCTCCACCGCTTCGGAAATCTCACCCACAGTGGCCTTGGCGCGCGCGGCATCCACCGCCAGCGCCAGCAGGTTCCCCTTGCCGGACTCCGCCGCGCCTGCGATGGCATCCAGCGCCTGATCGACGGCGGCCTGGTCGCGCTCGGCCCGCAGCCGGGCGAGCTTGTCGAGCTGCATGCGGCGCACGGTGGCGTTGTCGACCTTGAGCACCGGTACGTCCTCGTCCTCGTCGAGCCGGAACTTGTTGACCCCGACCACGGTCTGCTCACCACTGTCGATGCGCGCCTGGGTGCGGGCAGCCGCCTCCTCGATACGGAGTTTCGGCAGGCCGTCCTCAATGGCCTTGGCCATGCCGCCCATGGCCTCGACCTCGGCGATGTGTTCCAGCGCCCTGGCGGCCAGGTCATGGGTCAGCCGCTCGACATAGTAGCTCCCGCCCCAGGGGTCGATGGTCTGGCAGGCGCCGGCCTCCTGCTGCAGGAAAAGCTGGGTGTTGCGGGAGATGCGTGCGGAGAAGTCGGTCGGCAGGGCCAGCGCCTCGTCGAAGCTGTTGGTGTGCAGCGACTGGGTCTGCCCGCCGACGGCTGCGATGGCTTCGAGACAGGTGCGGATGACATTGTTGTAGACGTCCTGTGCGGTCAGCGACCAGCCCGAGGTCTGCGAATGGGTCCTGAGGCTCAGGGACTTGTCCGATGTCGGATTGAAGTGCTCCCTCACAAGCTTCGCCCAGATCAGGCGGGCGGCCCGCATCTTGGCGACTTCCATGAAGGTGTTCATCCCGATCGCCCAGAAGAAGGAGAGCCGCGGGGCGAAGGCATCGACATCCAGGCCGGCCGCGATGCCGGCGCGGATGTATTCGATCCCGTCGGCGATGGTGTAGGCCAGTTCCAGGTCTGCCGTCGCGCCCGCTTCCTGCATGTGATAGCCGCTGATCGAGATCGAGTTGAAGCGCGGCATGTTCTGCGAGGTATAGGCGAAGATGTCGGAGATGATCCGCATGCTCGGCTTGGGCGGATAGATGTAGGTGTTCCGCACCATGAACTCTTTCAGGATATCGTTCTGGATCGTGCCCGACAGCTGCCCCGGCTTCACGCCCTGTTCCTCGGCGGCGACGATGTAGAGCGCCATCACCGGCAGCACGGCGCCGTTCATCGTCATCGACACCGACATCTGGTCGAGCGGAATGCCGGAGAACAGCGTGCGCATGTCATAAATGCTGTCGATGGCGACCCCGGCCATGCCGACATCGCCGACCACACGCGGATGGTCGCTGTCATAGCCGCGGTGTGTGGCGAGATCGAAGGCAACCGACAGTCCCTTCTGCCCGGCGGCGAGGTTGCGGCGGTAGAACGCGTTGGAGTCCTCTGCTGTCGAGAAGCCGGCATATTGCCGGATCGTCCACGGCCGCTGGGTGTACATGGTGGGGTAGGGGCCGCGGCCGAACGGGGCGAGGCCGGGATAGTCGTCGAGGAAGTCGAGCGGGGCCGTGTCGGCGGCACTGTAGCTCGTCTTCACCGCGATGCCTTCCGGCGTCTGCCAGGGGGTGCCCTGTTCGGCAGGGCCAGAGCCCGCGCCGGGCGCACCGAGGTCGAGCGTGGTGAAATCGGGAAACTTGGTCATTCGGAAATCCCCAGTTCGGCATGGGCGAGTTCAAGCGTGGCGATCAGGTCGCAGCCCACGAACACATGGCTGTCGATGCCGTCGGCTTCGTGCTTGCCGGCAAGATAGAGCCGCTGCACCCCGGCGGTCTTCAGCGCGGCGGCGGCTTCGGCCGCTTCGGCGGCATAGCGGCCGTCCGAGCCGCAGAGGACGGCCAGCCGGCAGCCGGACGCCCCGAAGGCCGCCACCAGTTCGGACAGATCGCCCGGGGGGACCGGCGCCGTCTTCGCCTCGATGCCGCCGGCGGCAAACAGGTTGCGGGCGAAATCGGCGCGGGCGGAGTGCTCGGCAAGCGGTCCGAGCGTGGCCAGGAAGATGGCCGGCCGGTCGCCAGTCTTCGACCTTTGCGTTTCGGCATGGTCGCGCAGGCGCTCGAAAGGCTCGGCGAGGCGGATCGGCCAGAGCGGTTCGGCCATGCTGTCCTCGCCGGCGGCGGGACGATTCGGGGCAAGGGCATCCAGCACCTCGGTGTCGACCGCGTCATGGCCGCCGGTGACACCCGGCTCCATCGTGACCGGCGTGATCTCGTCGAGCAGCGGGAATTCGCTCACCCCTGTCAGCGGGATCTTCCGGCGTCCGATCTCCTTCATCCGCCGGGCACGGGTATCGGCTATGCGGGCCTGCACCGCATCGGCCAGCAGGGAGGCGCCATAGCCGCCTTCGCCCTCGATGCGCTGGAACTCTGCCCAGCCGGCCTCTGCCAGCTCGCCC
Organism: uncultured Hyphomonadaceae bacterium; assembly: GCA_964506685.1. Lineage (GTDB taxonomy): Bacteria > Pseudomonadota > Alphaproteobacteria > Caulobacterales > Hyphomonadaceae > UBA5336. Next base: position 4,895 of record CAZDMQ010000124.1, read on the forward strand.
GCGAGTGTCCCGGTAAACCAGGCCCCGCCCGCCGGGTCGGTGACGCGGCCCAGCTGGCTCTCCTCCATGGCGATGATCTGGGTGTTGCGGGCCACGCGCCGGCCAAGCTCGTCCGGCACCCCGAGTGCCTCGTTAAACGGGCGCACCGTGATCACGTCCGCTCCGCC
>CAZDMQ010000125.1:0-4883 GCA_964506685.1 uncultured Hyphomonadaceae bacterium
AGACGCGCGGATTCGGCTGGGCGTGGCTCATTCACTTCGTCCAGGATGTGGTGATTTTTGTAGCAATTTTGGGGACGTGAAGAAAGCGCCGCAACGCGGCATGCGAAACTATTTCACCGATGGTTGAAATAGTCCCTTGTATTGATAGAGTCAAACGCAATAAGTGTCGGCGTACGGTAAATGACTGAAGCAGCCGAGGAGCGAGCTTTGCGAGCGGCCAGGCCCCGGTTTCATGGCCGAGGAGCGAGCTTTGCGAGCGGCCAGGCCCGGTTTCATGGCCTGTTGCGATGAGAAGTTGGCTCCGGGGAACGTGTGAAGTGGATAGCATAACAGCCTGGACAATTCATTCGGTGCTGCCGGTTTCAATCAGGAAATGGGCAGTATTCGGGCACGAGAACGTTCACGATCGACCGATATCAGCGCTCCGGAATCAAGTTCCGGCGCGAATCGGCGCAGATTTTCGATCACGAAGGTCCCTGCCGTATCGGGATGAATATCCTGAATCCTGATCTGTATCACGCTGGGTGACCTGGAACCCGTGTTGGCCAGTATAGCACCGAAGTCCAGGTCATGGGTAAACACTATGTATCCGTGATCGCGTGCCCAGGTAAGTAATTCACGGTCTGGGGCGTCGGGGTTGCCTATAGAACTCCAGTGCACGGCCTCGTGCCCCTCGGACGCAAACAATCCGCACCAGTCCGGCGAAATATTCATATCGAGAAGCAGCTTCATCCACCCGCCGCCATCACCTCGTGCTCATCAGCTCTCCACGCCGCGTATGCCAATGCTGCGTCAATGTCTTCCGTCGTCAGGTAGGTATAGAGCCTTAGCACTTCATCTCGATCGTGACCACCAGCAAGCAAGCCAACGATAAGACCAACGGTCACCCTCGTACCCCGAACACAGGGTCTTCCACCCATTACTTCGGGGTCAAGGACGATTTTGTCGGGAAACTTCATACCGATCCCCCCAATAATCCTATTTACGAAAATAGCCGACGAAAGTCGGGTATTTTTGTTAATTTCGCGTGCCGTAGAGCGGCATGCGAAACTATTACGAAAATAACGAAACGGTCGCCTGATTCGGATATATCCGATCTCATTGACGATACTACTACAATTCTTGATCATGTTGTAGATTACTATCCCTCCGCCGGCAGGCGCCCCCTGACCCGGCCAGGCCGGGATTTGCCAGGTGGTGCTTCGGCGACCGTGACAACCGGTTGAGGTAGTTTCGCGACGAGATCCAGACGCCTTCTCGTCGTTTACAATTCCGGGTACCGTCGTCGTCTTCCTTGGCTGGTTGCTCTCCATGTCGATCGCCGCGACGCGCGGATTCGGCTGGGCGTGGCTCATTCACTTTGTCCAGGATGTGGTGATTTTTGTGGCTATTCTCTCACACAAGGCAATTTCAAAAATCGGCAGTTTTTGAAATTGCCAAGACCTTTAGAAATCATAATTCCTTTTCTGAAATGGAATTATGATTTTGACCCAATAGTGAACCTCTTTCAAAATACAATTTTGAAAGAGGCTCACACGAATATAACCAATCGGTGTATTAATAGGAGAGGCCAGAAACCGAGGAGGAAAGCATGAAACGGTACCCGCAGGCTGTTGCTCGCCTGATCGTTCTATTGATTCTGTTAGCTGCGCCGATCTCGCTCTGCGCTGTCGAAATCGTCAAGGATGAGGCGTCACGTACGATTGACGGTACCGTCGACGACGATGTGATCGTTTTTGGAAAAACCCTACGGTTCGCCGGAAGCGTTGAGTCGCTGGTCTTTTTCGGTGAAACGCTATTTATGACCGGTGAGACCACCGGGAACCTCGTTACCGCGGCGAAGAAGCTCGAGATCGACGGGCGTGTTGCCGACGACACGTTCGCCGCCGGACAAAGCGTCTCGCTTTCCGGTCAGTTTGGTAGCACAACATTCGTCGCGGGAGAAACGGTGAGCCTTGCCCCGCAGGGAGTCGTGCATGGCTCGCTCCTCGTTGGAGCTCGGTCGGTCGAGATTGCCGGAACGATTCACGGCGATCTCTACGTCGGTGCCGGGTCGCTTGTGTTGTCGGGGACGGTACACGGCGACGTTACGGTTGGCGCCGGCGAAATCACGATCGCCGAAAGCGCGGTTGTTAGCGGTGATTTCACCTACGACGCTGATGATGAGCTATCGAACGAAGAGCGCGGCCGCATCACGGGAGCCGTTCAACGTCGGGATTTTGGCGAAATGCCGGACAAGTCGGGGCCGCTTGCGGCCGGCAAATGGGTGGTTCGCATCATCGTGTCGCTCTCCCTGCTCGTGTTCGCTCTGGTGTTCTACCTGTTTCCGGGAACCAGGCGTCTCGATACCGACCGCGGGCATCGCCGTTTCTGGAAGACGATCGCCTGGGGCCTTGTTCCATTTTTTGGATATCCGGTTGCGATCGCGGTCGTTTTTGTCGCGGGAATCGTATTCGGGGTCACCGTACCGATCGGGATAGCGCTCACGGCTTCTCTTGGCCTGGTCGGGTACATTCTGTACGCCCTCGCTCTGCCGCAGATCGGCAACTATCTATCGACGATCTTCGGGTGGTCCGTCCACATGAAAGACGATCGCGCGCTGTTTGTCCGAACGCTGCTCGGCTTCGCTCCGGTTTTTGTGCTGGGATTGATTCCCGTGATCAACGCGATCTCGTTCCTTGTGGTCGTTTCTTTGGGCTGGGGAATAGCGATTGAGAAGCTGTTCAACGTGCGATTGGGGACGGAGGCGTAGACGGGCACTTCCGTGGTGAAGTCTGTTCCCGCGATCAGTTTGGACGGATACTGCCGGCCGCCCAGGAGAGAATTCTTCTGGTCAGTTCGCCGGCGTCGGCGATATCCTCAGGCTCGTATATCATGGTGCCTTCCTCGTAGCGGCGGATCCCTGCGAAATCGTTGAATTGCGTTATCTCGTAGCCCGCATCGGGTTGATTGTCTGCCGGAAGCTTGGCGAGCAAGGCGCCCAGGTCATGCACGAGGGGTATCGCAATGCCGAGGTGACACAATACCGCTTTGAGGGCCTTCTCCATGGCCTGCTGATACAGGAAGAAGACGTTTTCCACGCGAACACGGTCGTCCTGAACTCCATCCGCGGTAAAGTCCGCGGTTTTCATGTCGCCCTCAGCGATAGCGAGTAACGTCCGGGCATATTCGGGATCGAATCTGCGTTCCTGTTGCTTCGGACTCATGGACTCCCCCTATGGTAGATCATTCGGCCTTCCTCGACCGCAATCATCGGCACACCGCCAACAGTTGATTGTTCATAGAAATCGCTCCTGCGATACCACAGGACATCCTGGGGCCAGTCGTCTAATCGGGGGGTTCGCGCAAGCGTGCGCTGCGAGTCCCGAATCGCCGCAGCGTCTCGGAAAAGGAGAATCAGATCTATGTCCGACGCTTCGGTCATTTCGTCGGTCGCCGCGGAACCGAAAAGCCAGACTTCCAAAGGATCACACCCGGACAGGATCCACTCTAACTTTCGCTCGACGATCGCTGAAGTGTCTTCGGTCGAAAGCCGCTCCGGCAAAAAAATCCCCATATCCAGCAGTGTAGCATGTAGTCTTCACCGGCAGCCACTACGTTTACCTATCCCGACCCGATTCGACGACCTTCTGAAACGGTTTGACCATCTCAACCTGGAGTCGGTTGCGGATCTCGCTGCGCATACCCGGTATCCTGGTCAGCACCTTCATGATCAACGCCTGGGTACGGCGACCCCTTTGGCGGTGCGGAAAGTCGTAGATGCCGTGCGTACGGTAGTACGCATCGTCCGCCTGGAAGACAAAACTGAGACCGCCGAAGATCTCGTCGCGGAAAAGGCGGAGTCCGGCTACGCCGCGGAAGGTGACCGGCGGGCGCGCATCGGTCTGGAGTGCGTCCGACAGCAAAACGGCGAGTTCGTCTATGCCACGATCGATCTCCTGAGGTACTTCGTCGGTGACGATATCAACGACGTGTCCGCGCATCACCTCGGTGTATGACAGCAGGATCTCCCGGGCGTTTTCGTTTCCCCTGAGCGGACCGGCAACAAGAAAGGCGATCTGCTTCCCTTCCAGGCGCGGCTGGTGCGTGTAGACGAACGTCCGTTCCAGGTAGCGTTGCCACAGCGAGGTGAAGTATCGGTCGTGCATCGTCAGGGCGAAGACCACCGCGTCCGCCGGCAGCACCTTCGAGTCGAGCATCTCGACGAACTCGTCCTTTGTTTCTTCATAGGCGCAGCGGTTGTCAAAGCCGCATTTGAGGCATCCCATGCAGTGCCCGAATTGGAGTGTCGACAGATCGACTACTTCCGCGGACGGGTATGAGCGGCGGAATCGGTTCACCATCGCCGTGGTGTTTGGGGAGGCGGCGTCGGTCACGATCGTAATGCGTGGAGCGGCGGGGACGGAGGGCGCCGGAACCTGGGCCGCCGGTGCGGAAGCCGACAGAGTCTCCGCCGGGCGATACTCGACCGTCGCAAAGTCCAACGGTGCGTAGCGCCGCGCCGGCCGATCTCCTCGGCGAATACGCCCCTCAACTCCGGCAAACCAGCGCTCCAGCTGCGCTCGTGTGTCGGTGTTCAGAAGATCGTGCATCTCCGCCGAGAACGCGCCGAGGTACCGCATGCCGAGGTCGTCGCACACGCCGTGAATGTAGTTGTGCGCGGTGTGATCGTAGAAGTGGATCGAGGTGCTGAGCGAGGCGGTGTACCGGTCACGGAACGTGCTTCCTCCGTCCCCTTCGAATACCATCTCGATAAACCGTTTATACCCGGAGCTCACCAGCAGGAAGTAAAGTGGAAACGCCCACAGGACAAGATCTGCCGTAGCGACCGCTTCGAGAGCCTCCGTGAGCGCCTCCGGATGCCGTTCGTACTTCCGGTACGC
>CAZDMQ010000126.1:0-4796 GCA_964506685.1 uncultured Hyphomonadaceae bacterium
GGCGCGTTTGGCCGAACAGATTGCGCACTTCGTCGACTATATCAATCGCAAGCTGACCGAATTGGTCTCCCGCTGGCGACCGGTCACCGGATCGATCTCGGCCGCGCCGGCGGCGTCCATCATCGCGTCCGCCACCTTGTCTGTGCAGGTCGACCAGGCATCAACAACCTTGTTGTACTTCTCGCCGCGCGTGATCAGGCCGTCGGCATATTGCCGCTCATACTCGGCCACCTGCTGACGGGTCTCCTCGACCAGCTTCGCCTTGGCGTCCGGGATCACCATGTCGTCCTTGCCGAACGAGATGCCGGCCTTGGCCGCCTCGCGGAAGCCCAGTTCCATCAGCTTGTCGCAGAAGATCACCGTCGCCTTCTGGCCGCAGTTCCGGTAGACTTCGTCGATCAGCTTGCCGACCGCCTTCTTGGTCATGAGATCATTGACGATCTCCGCCCGCATGCCCTTCGCCTTCGGCAGCAGCGAGGCAATCATGTACCGGCCAGGCGTCGTCTCGATGACCCGGACTTCCGGATTACCCTCCTCGTCCACGCCCTCGAACCGCGCCCGGATCTTCGCGTGCATCGAGACGAGCCCCGACTGCAGCGCATGTTCGAGCTCGTCGACGCCCGATATCAGGGCGCCCTCGCCGGGCTCGCCATCCTTGTCCAGCGACAGGTAATAGAGCCCCAGGATGATATCCTGCGACGGCACCACGATCGGCTTGCCATTGGCCGGGCTGAGGATGTTGTTCGTCGACATCATCAGCACGCGCGCCTCGAGCTGCGCTTCCAGGCTCAGAGGGACGTGCACCGCCATCTGGTCGCCGTCGAAGTCGGCATTGAAGGCCGCACATGCCAGCGGGTGAAGCTGGATCGCCTTGCCCTCGATCAGCTTCGGCTCGAAGGCCTGGATGCCGAGCCGGTGCAGCGTCGGCGCCCGGTTGAGCAGCACCGGGTGCTCGCGAATCACCTCGTCAAGGATATCCCAGACCTCGGGCTTCTCCTTCTCCACCATCTTCTTCGCCGCCTTCACCGTGCCGGCAAGGCCCTTGGCGTCGAGGCGGGCATAGATGAACGGCTTGAACAGCTCCAGGGCCATCTTCTTCGGCAGGCCGCATTCATGCAGCTTGAGGTTCGGACCGACCACGATCACAGAGCGGCCGGAATAATCCACCCGCTTGCCGAGGAGGTTCTGGCGGAACCGGCCCTGCTTGCCCTTCAGCATGTCCGACAGCGATTTCAGCGGACGCTTGTTGGTCCCGGTGATCACCCGGCCGCGGCGGCCATTGTCGAACAGGGCGTCCACCTACTCTTGCAGCATCCGCTTCTCGTTGCGGATGATGATATCCGGCGCGCGCAGCTCCATCAGCCGCTTCAGCCGGTTGTTGCGGTTGATCACCCGGCGGTAGAGATCGTTGAGGTCGGAGGTCGCAAAGCGGCCGCCATCGAGCGGCACCAGCGGGCGCAGGTCCGGCGGGATCACCGGTACCACGCTCAGGATCATCCATTCCGGCTTGGCACCCGAGCTCATGAACTGCTCGACAATCTTCAGCCGCTTGGCGAGCTTCTTGGTCTTGAGTTCCGACGTGCTCTCGGAAAGCTCCTCGCGCAGCTGGTCGGCGAGCGGTTCGAGGTCGAGCGCCTTGAGCATTTCGGACACCGCTTCGGCGCCGATCTGCGCGGTGAAGCCGTCCTCGCCATGCTCGTCCTGGGCCGTCATGTACTCCTCTTCGCTGAGCAGCTGGCCTGCTTCCAGGGGCGTCAGCCCCGGTTCGGTGACCACATAGCTCTCGAAGTACAGCACCCGCTCGACATCCTTGAGGGTCATGTCGAGCAGTGCCGAGATCCGCGACGGCAGCGATTTCAGGAACCAGATATGGGCCACCGGCGCGGCCAGCTCGATATGGCCCATGCGCTCGCGCCGAACCCGGGCCAGCGTCACTTCCACACCGCATTTCTCGCAGACGATGCCGCGATACTTGATGCGCTTGTACTTGCCGCAAAGGCACTCATAGTCCTTCACCGGGCCGAAGATCCGGGCGCAGAACAGCCCGTCCCGCTCGGGCTTGAACGTCCGGTAATTGATCGTTTCCGGCTTCCTGATCTCTCCCGACGACCAGGACCGGATCTTGTCCGGGCTGGCGATGGTGATGCGGATCGCGTCGAAGGTCGGCGCGGTCTCTTTCGGATTGAAAATGCTGGCTACGTCTTGGCGCATGGGTCGCTTCCGCTCCTCTGGAGGGCTGGGATGCCGGGCGGGTGGGCAGCCCGTCCGGCATCTGGGTCGTGTCTTCGATACGCCGCCTGGCTGGCGGTCACTGGGTCCTCTGCTGCATCAGGGTCATCGCGTTACTCGGCGGCGACCGGGGGCTCCTCGCTGCCGGGCTCGTCCTCGTTGGCCTCGATCAGTTCGACATTCAGGCCGAGCGAGCGCATTTCCTTGATCAGCACGTTGAAGCTTTCGGGAATGCCGGCCTCGAACGAATCATCCCCGCGGACGATCGCCTCGTAGACCTTGGCCCGACCGGCGGTGTCATCGGACTTCACCGTCAGCATTTCCTGCAGCGTGTAGGCAGCGCCATAGGCCTCCAGTGCCCAGACCTCCATCTCGCCGAAGCGCTGGCCACCAAACTGCGCCTTGCCGCCCAGCGGCTGCTGGGTCACGAGCGAATACGGCCCGGTCGAGCGCGCATGGATCTTCTCGTCGACCAGGTGGTGGAGCTTGAGCAGGTACTTGTAGCCTACCGTCACCGGCCGCTTGAACGCCTCGCCGGTGCGCCCGTCGAGCAGGGTCACCTGGCCCGAGGCATCGAGCCCGGCGCGTTCCAGGACATCGACAATGTCGGCCTCGCTCGCCCCGTCAAACACCGGCGTGGCATGCGGGATCCCGCGCGTGGTGTTCCGGGCCAGCTCGACCAGCGCGTCCTCGCCTTCGGGCAGCTCCTGGTCGTCACCATAGGCCCGCTCCAGCGCCCCCTTCAGCGCCGCCGTGTCGCGATTGTGCTGCCACGCCTCCAGCGCATCCTGGATCATGCGGCCCAGTCCGGCAGACGCCCAGCCCAGGTGGGTTTCGAGGATCTGCCCGACATTCATCCGCGAGGGCACGCCCAGCGGGTTCAGCACGATATCGACCGCCGTGCCATCCTCGAGGAACGGCATGTCCTCGACCGGGTTGATCTTCGAGATCACCCCCTTGTTGCCGTGCCGGCCGGCCATCTTGTCGCCCGGCTGCAGCTTGCGCTTCACCGCTAGGAAGACCTTGACCACCTTCATCACGCCCGGCGGCAGGTCATCGCCGCGCTGCACCTTCTCGACCTTGTCATTGAACCGCGCATCGAGCTCCTGGATCGAGCTCTCGAACGAGTCGTTGAGCGCCTCCAGTTCGGCCTGGGCGGCCTCGGACTTGAGCGCGATGTCCCACCAGTCATTGCGGGCGAGGTTCTCGAGGTCGCTGGCCGAGATCCGGCCCGGCTTGAACCCGGTGGGGCCGGCCACCGCTTCCTTGCCGATCAGGAGATCCCGAAGGCGGGTATAGGTGTTGCGCTCAAGGATGGACTGCTCATCCTCCTTGTCTTCCTGCAGCTGCTCGATCATCTCGCGCTCGATCTGCAGGGCCCGCTGGTCCTTGTCGATGCCGTGGCGGTTGAACACCCGCACCTCGACCACCGTGCCGGCGCCGCCCGGTGGCACCCGCAGGGAGGTGTCGCGGACATCGGACGCCTTCTCACCGAAGATCGCGCGCAGGAGCTTCTCCTCCGGCGTCATCGGGCTCTCGCCCTTCGGTGTCACCTTGCCGACCAGGATATCGCCGGCCTGCACCTCGGCGCCCACGGCCACGATGCCCGCCTCGTCAAGGTTGCGCAGCGCTTCCTCGCCGACATTCGGAATGTCGCGGGTGATCTCCTCGGGGCCGAGCTTGGTGTCGCGGGCGGCGATCTCGTACTCCTCGAGGTGGATCGAGGTGTAGACGTCATCCGTCACGATCCGCTCCGAGATCAGGATGGAGTCCTCGAAGTTGTAGCCATTCCACGGCATGAACGCGACCAGCACGTTCCGGCCAAGCGCCAGTTCGCCGAGATCGGTGGAGGGTCCGTCGGCGATGATATCACCCTTGCTGACCACGTCGCCCACCCTGCAGATCGGCCGCTGGTTGATGCACGAGTTCTGGTTCGACCGGCGGAACTTGGCCAGCCGGTAGATGTCCACGCCCGACTTCGAGCCCTCGAGGTCGGCGGTGGCCCGGACCACGATCCGCGTCGCATCGACCTGTTCGATCACCCCGTCCCGGCGCGCGACGACCGTCGCCCGGCTGTCGCGGGCCACGATCGCTTCCATCCCGGTGCCGACCAGCGGGGCTTCGGCCCGGACCAGCGGCACGGCCTGGCGCTGCATGTTCGAGCCCATCAGGGCACGGTTGGCGTCGTCATGGCCAAGGAACGGGATCAGCGAGGCCGCCACCGAGACCACCTGCTTGGGCGAGACGTCCATGAACTCGATCGCATCGCGGGGCAGCAGCGTGGCCTCGCCGGCTTGCCGGGCATTCAGCAGGTCGGCGGCGAGTTCGCCGTCCGCGGTGACCTTTGCATTGGCCTGGGCGATGGCGTACTTGGTCTCCTCCATCGCCGAGAGATAGCGCACATCGTCAGTGAGGCGGCCATTCTCGACCTTTCGGTACGGACTTTCGATGAAGCCGTACTTGTTGATCCGCGCATGCGTCGCCAGCGAGTTGATCAGGCCGATATTCGGCCCTTCGGGCGTCTCGATCGGGCAGATCCGGCCATAATGAGTGGGGTGCACGTTGCG
>CAZDMQ010000127.1:0-4559 GCA_964506685.1 uncultured Hyphomonadaceae bacterium
TGCCTTGAAGTGCGCCGCCGCCGGGAAAATCCACCGGCGCGCGCCAGCGTTTCAGCTTTTGCGCGTCATTGGCATCATCGTCGCGGTCCCAGCCCGCATCGGCGAGCCCGGCCCAGGAAAAGTCCGCCGCCTGCCACATCGCTTCCCAGAGCGGATAAATCTCCGCCACGGGTTTCGGGCGCTTCGGCTTGCCCTCCACGGGCGTATGCGTGCGGCCTTCGCGATAGGCCCTGAACGCGGCATTCACGCGGGCGTCGATCTGCGCCTGGTCTTCTGCCTGCCCCGGCTCACCTGACATGTCCCGCATGACTGTCCCCGGCGCTTTTTTGCCCGCCGTTTAAAGAGACCGGCGACGAGGCCGATGGCAAGGGGTCTGTTCATCGATGTCGCAAAGATTGTTAATGGAACTTAAAAAGTGCACCGTGTCGGAGTGATTCGGACGCGCGTGGACCATGGTAGACGATCTTTCGAATAGCGACCTGATTGAAATCATCAAGCGCGCCGGCGAACAGGTGCAGCGTCGCGAACAACGCCATAGGCGACTCTTGGTCGACGGTGACAGTTTGCCGGATGGATATGGCAAGGCGGACTTCGACCATGCAACGAAGCAATCCTACTGGAGCGCGGAAGAGTTTGCGGCCTATTCGCTCGACAAGGACCCGCTTGTCATCAACCAGAAAGAATGCGGCGCATGGATCAAGGTCCACCCATTCTGCGGTCTCTTCTGCAAGCGGCTCGATGTCATCCATCGCGCAATTCAGGTCGGGCGCCTATCGCAGAATCCTTCCCCTCTTGAGGCTGTCGAATGGGCCGTGCAATGCAGGATGCTTTTGCCAAACCAGCTCTTTGAGTCTCTGAATATTCACGGTCACACGGTGATCGATTGGACTCTCGCGTGTGCCAGTCTGGCTGAGGATTATGATCGGCTCATGGCCGCGCATGAGCAAATGGGCCAAGACCACGACGCGACCGAACGAGAGCTTAACCAGACGCTGGCGGCGATGCGCTTGCAAACCGAGGAATGGTCTGATTGGTCCACAGTGGCGATGCAATCGATCGAGCAACTCAGGAATCGTGTCCACGAGGTTGAGACAGAGAACCGGGAGTTGCGGGAAAACAATTCAATCCTGAACGATGCGCAAAAGAGCCTTCATCCCAAGGAGCGGAATTCGCTGCTCAAGATCGCCTATATCGGGGCCCGCACGGGTTATGGCTGGGTCCCGGGCAAGCGGTCATCAAAGATCGCAGAAATTGCCAAAGATGGCGTATCTTTGGGCGTTCCCATCGACGAAGAGACCGTCCGCAAGTTCCTGGAGCAGGCACATCACGCGTTCGGAAACAATGAGGAAATCGGCTCCGATGTCTGAACCGAATTCGGTTTCGCAAACCTGAAATCAGCCTGGTCTCAGGCGAATTCGCCCCAGGCGCGGCGCAAACGTGAAACAGACGGTATCACCTTCAACCAAACGAGGTGAACCCATGTCCTACTTCGAAGAATTCCCGCGCACCGGTCTTGTCCGGCTGAATGAAATCCTGGCCGAGTATGGCGGGCCGATCCCGGTCAGCAAATCGACCTGGTGGGCTGGCGTGAAGGACGGGCGCTTTCCCAAGCCGATCAAGCTGGGCGCGCGTGTCACGACCTGGCGGGCTGAAGATGTCCGGGCGCTGTTCAACGCCGCCTTCGATGATCGCTGATCGATCAGGCAGCTTTCAGAACCAGCGCCATGACCGCCGCGCAAAAGCGGCCCGGGCATAAGGCCTTCACCGCCCGCCCGGGCCTGATCCCAAATCCCCGAGATGAGGACTTTGCGATGATCCGCAGAGTACACCCGAATATTGTATATCGCAATGATATTGAAATGCCGCTTTTTACCTGCGTGCGGCTTCTGGCCGGCCTTTCCGGCATCGAGACGGAGGCGCTGTCATGAGTGCGGCGCTTCCCGACACGCAGGCGATGAACGTACCGGAAGCTGCAGCCGCCTGGTGCGCGCTGGGCTGGCAGGTTGTCCCTGTCGGGCCTGACAAGCGGCCACTGGCAAAGTGGCGCCAGGCCAGTCCGGACACGCCGGCGCAGGCGCGCGCCCGGTTTGCAGGACTGGCGCGCGGAACCGGTCTTGCCATCGCTCTGCCGGCTGGGGTGATCGTCCTTGACGTGGATCATCGCCCGGCGCGCGAATGGGACGCGGGCGCGATCCTGGCGGCGCTGGTCGCCCGCTTCACGCTGCCACTCGCACCCTTGACCATAACACCGTCGGGCGGGCGTCATGTCTGGCTTGCCCTGCCGGACGGGGCGCGCGTGCGCAATTCGACATCCCGGAGCAGCCCGCTTGAAATGGACGGCGTGGATGTGCGCACGGGCGGCGGGTTGATCATCGTGCCACCAAGCGAGCGAAAGCCTGGCGCCTATGACTGGCTGCACTGGCAGGCCGCCCTGCCGCTGGCGCCATCGGGGCTTGTCGCAGCGCTCCAGCCAAAGGCGAAGGCGCCGCAGCTGGCACCGCCCCGGCCCTTTCCGGGCGGCACGCTTTCGCCCTATGCCGAAACCGTCCTGCGCCGCGAACTTGACGCGGTTGCGAGCTGTCCGCGCGGCGGGCGCAATGATGCCTTGTTCAAGGCAACGGCAAGGCTCGCCAGCCTGCATGCGGGCGGCGCCCTTCCGGATGTGCGCGCGCGGCTGGAGGATGCGGCATCACGGGCGGGCCTGGTCCGGGATGATGGAATTGCAGCAGTGCGCGCCACCATTGCCAGCGGCTGGACCCGGGGCCTCCAGAGCCCGCGTGCCCTTGCGAAGGGAGGCCGGTGATGGGATTGGAACCTGATTCAGAAGCGGTCGCCCGCGCCGTTCGGCAGTACCGCGCCGCGGAGGGGATGGACGCAGAAAGGCATGCCGGCGACCGGATAGCGCCCGAGCCCCTCTTCCAGCCCTTGCCAGCACCGGCGCCTTTCCCTGTCGAGGCGCTGGGCCCGCTAAGGGAGGCCGTGGAGGCGGCGACCGAGATCGCGCAGGCGCCGGTCGAGATTGCGGCGCTGACAGCACTGACAACGGCCAGTCTTTGTGTGCACACGCAGGGCGATGTCGAGGCCCTGCCGCTGGGCTCCCATGTGCCCACCAGTCTGTTTGGCGTGACACTGGCAAAATCCGGCGAACGCAAGGGCACCGTCGAAGGGCTGTTGCTTGCCGGGGTGCGCGCGCATGAAAGGGTGGCTATCCGCAAATATGAGTCGGACTTTGAGCTCTATGAGCGCGCGCTTGGGACGTGGATTGAGAGGAAGAAACAGGCAGACCGGGCGGCAGGTAACATCGATGAAGACAAAAGCAAAAAGGGAGAAGCCGCCCTTCGCAACTTACCGCCGGAGCCACAGCCGCCGGATTTTCCTCATGTTCTCGCGTCGGAGCCGACGGCAGAGGGGTTGTGGAAGCTGCTCTATCATGGCGGGCCAAGCATCGGCCTTTTCAATGAGGAGGGTGGGGCATTTCTTGGCGGCTATGCCATGGGGCCGGAGAAGCGGCTGCAGATGATGAGCTTCCTGAACCGTCTGTGGAATGGCGAGATGGTCGACCGTCACCGCGTGCATGACGGATCGGCCAGTGCAGAGGGGCGGCTGGCCATGCACATCATGGTGCAACCTGATATCGCCGCGCCGCTTTTGGCAGATGTCCAGGCGCAGGCGTCCGGCTTCTGGGCGCGCAGCCTGATCTGCCAGCCGGAAAGCCTCATGGGCACGCGCTTTTATGACCCTGACAGTCCTGCGCCAAATGAGGCAGGGCGCGCATGCTCTCGTTTTGCCGACCGTTGCGAAAGCCTGCTGGGAAGGGCGCGTGATCATGTCTCCGAGGATGGCGAACTGCAGCTTCCCAAACTGGTTCTCTCAAGGGGGGCGGCGCGGCGCCTTGCGGACTATAATAATGAGATCGAGGTCGGCATGGCCAGCGGCGGCCCTTATGCCAGCCTCACGGCGCAGGCCGGAAAGAGCGCGCAACAAGCTGCCCGAATTGCGGGCGTGATGACGCTGTTCGCAGACGAAAAAGCGCAGGACGTCGGGGAAGACACGATCGCTAATGCCATCGCGCTGGCGCGATACTTCCTGGAGGCAACGAGGCGCCTGTTCGAGGGCAGCGCAACCGATCCGCAGATGCGCGAAGCCGATGGCCTTCGGGTCTGGCTGATAGAGCGATGGCCGGATATCGCCCGGGAGAAGGACCGCGATCCGGCTTTTGTGACGCCGCGCGACATCATGCAATGGCGTGGGCGCCCAAAGGATGCAAACGCGGTTCGGGCCCTTATGGCGATCCTTTGCCAGCATGGCTGGGCCGAACCGGCCGACGGGCGGTTGATTGCAGGCGTGAAGGTCCGGACGGCCTGGCGGATATGGAAAAGCTGAGTTTCAAAAGCACGGGCTCTAGGCTCTCTACATATTCTACACTCTGGCTGCTTTGTAGAAAGTGTAGACGGTGTAGACGGGGCAGTGTGTCGGAGCCCACTTGCTCGGTGGGAGGTCCCGGGACTGGGTTGCCGTGGCTGGTGGCTAGCAGGGGTTGGCCGATTGTGGTCGTTCCG
>CAZDMQ010000128.1:0-4303 GCA_964506685.1 uncultured Hyphomonadaceae bacterium
AGCCGCGAACGGTGGACGAAGCGACACCACACTCTCTTCCGATATTTGAGAAATTTGTGACCTCGGTATCGCCGATTGCTGCGGAGCGCAAAAAGGCGGAAAAGACCGGGAGCCGACGGGTCAACCCTTCGTCAAGGATCTCCTCCTTGAGGTATAGATCCACGTATGCGGCGATCCGTTCATCGGCATCAGTACCAAGGTAGTGGGGAGGCAGCGGTCCTGAATTGAGCATCTTCTCCAGATCGAAACCGTTTCCGATTTCGTACGCGGAGAGCCCGAGAAGTTCCCGCTTCAGCGCGCGCCCACCCAACAGATTTGCGTGGGTTTTTCTGGTCTTCCGTGCGCTCGAACCGCACAGCGTGAACACGCGATTGTCTTCCTGCAGCAGATAGTGCACCTCGTCCAGCAGAGTCGGTACTTTCTGAATTTCGTCTATCACGATGCGCCGATCCCTGGGGACTGCCCGGACCTCTTCTCTCAGGCGGGCGGGTTCAAGCTCGTAGCGCATGCGCTCATCTGTACGCAGAAGATCGATACGGTGGGCCTGTGGAAAACGTCTCTTCAACAGCGTCGTTTTCCCTGATTGCCGAGGCCCCCAGAGAAAGAAGGTGGAATCCGGGAAGCCCAGCATTCTCGGTATTTCGTTCATAACACCATTAAATCACATGTAAATTTAGTGTGCAATACTAAATATGCGCCATAGTGTGCGTTCGTTATTGCCTGAAATTCCCCGGTTTTACCGTATCGTTGAATGATTCCGGGACAAGAAGACGACCCTTTTCCAATCCGACGACACGACGCCCGGCGGGTACCGCGACAGGGCGGATCACCGCTACCGGCACATTCCGTTTGCACAGCACAATCTCCCCATGACCACGTTTCCGTGTATCCCGGAGCCGCCACGCCAACCGGTGCTACTCAGAGCGGTGATCGTCACTGACAAGGGTTTTGCGAAAAAAACCGTCGATATGCTTCTTGCAACCCTACACGTGCGTTTTTCGGCGGGAAATGAGGTTACAACCGCCGCCACACTGCGGCCAGGTCTACCTCCACGCCGGCGAAGTCGATCGCGTCACGGAACGTTTCCGGTTCCGCGTAGCGGCCGTCAACGCGACGGTAGCGCGTCACTGTTCGTTCGTCCACATCAACCAGCCAGTACTCGGGAACGTTCTGGGCCTCATAGAGCGAACGCTTGAGGGTCCGGTCGATATCCCGCGTGGATGGAGAAAGAATTTCCACGACAAGATCGGGCACGCCGCGAAGGCGGCTGGGAAGGACGATGTGATCGTTCTCCGTCAGTACCACAATCAGATCCGGCTGGACCACGTCGGTGGGCGTCAGTTCCAGATCCATCGGGGCGTCAAAAACTTGTCCCCGGCCGGCCAGCTCAATTTTCTGATACAGGGCAAACTGGATGTGCCGTGACACGCTCTGGTGGTTCGTGTTTGGTGATGGTGACACGTAATGTTCTCCGTCAATAATCTCGTGGCGCCGGCCGTCGTCAGGGAAAAGACGATACTCCTGGTAGGTGAGCTTGACGGCTCCGTCGACGTATACACTCATGGAAAAAGTATACGCTCCGTGTCGCGGGACGACAAGGTGGGCTTCCTCAGGAGTTGCGTGCTCACCTTGGAAGAGAACTGTACAGCTGGACCGGAGCAACATCCGAGATCGAGTTTCTCGTTCAGTCGGACGATGAGGTCATTCCGGTTGAAGTCAAGTCATCAACCCGGAGCAGACGAGCACGCAGCCTGCAGGCGTACATGAACAAGTACACCCCGACGCGTGGATTCAAGGTCACCGGCCAGAACTTTGGCCGCTCCGGCTCGCTGGTGACACTACCGCTGTATGCACTGCAGCACATGCCGAAGTTCTCATAAAAACCCCCGGAAGTCTCCATCCCGTCACTTCATGTAACTCCTACGGGGAACTCGCAGAAGGAGCGGAAGCGGGAGGTGGTCAGACGGTTACGATCTGTACCAGAGCGGTCAGTCCGGAGAAATCCGACGGATTGCGGGTATAGAGGGGCAGACCGTGTGCGATCGCCGTAGCGGCAATGAGGAGATCAGCGAAGCGAGATCGTGGTGTTCTGCCCGCCTGGCGGACCGCCGCAAATACCCTGCCGTAGGCTTGAGCGGCGGCGCTATCAAAAGGGAGCGGATCCCAGGTTGCCGCGGCCCATTGCAACCGCTCCTGCCGCCGCGCCCGCTCTTCGTTGTTGTCAGTTGCTAACGGCCCCGCTGCAAGCTCCGCCACCGTTATCGCCGCAATGGCGGACTCGTCGGGTAACAACCCCGCGTCTATCGCCAGGTGGTCGATGATGACGGATGTATCCAGCAGTCCTCGGGTGATATCACTCATCGAGCGGTCGCTCCGCCGCAACCGACTGATCGGCAACGTGATCAAGGTCAGTGCGAAACTGCTCGTAATCCACCTGCGCGGCCGTTGGCCCCGCGCCGGCGATGACCTGCCGCGGTACAAACGTTCGTTTGGGTACGGGTCGGAGTTCCGCCACCGGCTCACCATTCCGGGATACAACAACGGTATTGCCTGCCTGAACCTCCCGGAGTACGGCCCCTGAGTCGTTCCGTAGCTCGCGTTGGGTTATCGTGCGCTTCATCTCTATCAGAGTAGCACATGTAGCACCGTGTAGCAGTATTTCCCGAACTCAGTCACTCCCGCTCCGGCCCCGTCACCGATCGTTCTCGTATACGACGCCCCACTGTGCGCGCATGCCGTCCATCAGCGCTATGATGGCGCGGCTTTCGTCGACGGGCATGATGGGACTCTCGCGCAGTCCCCGGTCCAGACACGATGTCACCTCCGCAACCTGGTAGACAAACCCGTTTTCTTCCTGGTCGAGGTTGATCCGCCGCTCCTCGAGCGCGTCGTTGTCGCCGTTGTGAATCGCCACTGTAAACGCGTCTCCGCCGGCGAAACCGGGAAAATCGATGTATCCGCGCGTGCCGTACACCGTGGCACGATTGCTCATTCTGAGGTTGAAACTGGTTGCGATCTGGGCAGACGCGCCCGAAGGAAACGAGAGCTCGTACATCGCCAGTTCGTCCACACCCGCGGAGTTCAGCCGTGCAGTTGACGTGCTGTCCGTTGGTGTTTCGCCGGTGAGGTAACAGCAGAAGGAGAGCGGATAGACGCCGAGGTCCAGCGTTGCACCACCGGCGAGGGCGGGGTCGTTCAGGCGCGTCTGAAACTGCGGCGGTGCAAACTTCCCGAACGTCACATCGATCATGCGAACCTCGCCGATCGCACCCTCCCGGATCAGCTCGCGCATCCGGACCCACGATGGGAGAAAGCGCGTCCACAGCGCCTCCATCAGGAACAGCCCCTTTGCCCGGGCGGTATCGATCAGCTCCTGTGCTTCGGCGGCGTTGACCGTCAGCGGTTTTTCGATCAGCACGTGTTTACCGTGCTCCATCGCCAGAAGTGCATTCTCGTAATGAAAGTTGTGGGTAGTCGCCACGTAGATGATATCGATCTCGGGGTCACTCAGGAGCTCCTCATAGGTGCCGGCCCGGGGAACGTTCATCTCCGCGGCAAACCGTTGCGCGCGTTCAGGACTTTTTGACCCGATCGCGCGGAGCTCGGCACGTTCGGAAGCGTTGAGTGCGCCCGCCATCTTCCGGGCGATAATGCCCGCCCCCATGATGCCCCAGCGGTAGGGTGTACTCGTCGGCTTACGCGCCACCAGTTGCCGACTCAGCAGACAAGGTGATCTCCGGCAGCACTTCCAACCGAACCGGTTCCGTCAGGTTTGCGCCCGTCGGTGGGCCGAAGTGGTCGCCCTCCCGGCGGTAGATGATGAGGTCAAGGTTGTCAGGGTTGAGTATCCAGTACTCGGTGACGCCGCACACCTGGTAGAGTTGCTTCTTTTCCGTCTGGTCCTTCCACGCCGTTGTGGCGGACAGGATCTCCAGGACCCAGTCGGGGGCGCCAAAAATTCCCTCTTCCCGGCAT
Source organism: uncultured Hyphomonadaceae bacterium (assembly GCA_964506685.1). Lineage (GTDB taxonomy): Bacteria > Pseudomonadota > Alphaproteobacteria > Caulobacterales > Hyphomonadaceae > UBA5336. Next base: position 3,976 of record CAZDMQ010000128.1, read on the forward strand.
TTTGTCGGGTCACAGACGATCATGAGATCCGGTTGGACCACCGTATCGGCGCGATCGTCCTCAGTATCCGGAAACGGGTAGAGATCAACCGGGGCGATAAACGGCTCGCACGGCCTACCTTCAAGTTGAATCGAAAGACGAGTGAAGATTCGGCCAAGCAGCCGCTGGTGTTTCAGCCGCGGTGCGGGACTCATCGCATAGGCGATCCCGTTGATCAGCTCCCACCGTTCATCCGTTTCCCACTGGTCCCGTTCGGCAAGCGTGTACCGGCCACCAGGTTTGATCGCACTGGATCCGCGCGTTTCCATTGCATCCTCCCAGGTTCAGT
>CAZDMQ010000129.1:0-4155 GCA_964506685.1 uncultured Hyphomonadaceae bacterium
TGTCCACCGGATCCGATCCCTGAACGCGCCTGACCAGAACGGCCAAGCCAATGGCGGGCCGCTCGAGTTGCCAAAAAGTTTATTTGCAGACCGAGGCCGCATCTTCAATCTGACTGGGGAATGGCGAGAGCGGGTGATCGGCAATGAACAGACCGGACGGACCTTTTCAGGGACTGACATCGGTGCTGTCAGACAAAAGCGAACCAGTCTCCAGCATCGTCAGATGCGCCTGCCCTCAGGCGGCGAGAAGCCCGCGCCATTCGAGGAGGGCGGCGTCGCGGAGAGCTTTGAATCTGGGTCGGCGTTCGATGTTCCTTTGATGATTGAAATGGTTGTGCACAGACGAATGGGTGGCAGCGAATTTCTGCAAACTTCGCATCTGCCTGAACCGGGACATTGCCCGTTCTCGTCGTCGGAATGGTAAGTGCGAATTCTCAGCCCGGTTATTCATATGGCGGCCGGTGACCTGGTGGTCGGCGTTTCCAATCTCCTTCATCGCCGCGCCATAGGACCTCAACCCGTCGGTGACGATCTCGACCGGGCGACCATAATTTTTCATAGCTTTCTTTAAGAATTTCAATGCGGCGGCCTTGTCCCGGGTCTTCGTCACGTAGCTCTCGAGCACCTCGCCTTCATGGTCGACAGCGCGCCACAGATAGTGAGTTTCGCCATTGATCTTCACAAACACCTCGTCGAGGTGCCAGCGCCACTGGGTGACCTGTCGAAGCTGCTGGGAGCGGCGCTTCTTGATCTCGCGGGCGAAGAGCGGACCGAACCGGTTCCACCAGGAGCGCACTGTTTCGTGGCTGATATCGATCCCGCGTTCGTGGAGCAGGTCCTCGACATTCCTCAGCGAGAGCGCAAACCGGACATACATCATTACCGCGAGGCGGATGATCTCGGACGAGGTCTTGAAGTAGCGAAACGGGTTCTTGCTCATTCGCAAATGCTACGAAGTCAAGCAGGCCGCTTCAAGCGGTTTCCCCCTGACAGGACCCCACGCCTCCACTTTCACCCTGTTGGCCGAAGTTGACCAATCAAGGTCGCCGGCGCTAGCCTCTTCCTGTCTTGAAAGGGGTGTCTTTCATGAAGCGGGTTGTCTTTCATTCCTGGGTTGCATTCGTACTCTGCATTTCTCTTGGCTGGCATGCTAGCGCTCAGGAAGGCTTCGATCCGCCCTCACTTGGTGACATCGTTGGCGGAGAGCTTTCGGCGGCGTTCGATGCCGCGCAGCAGGCGGCGGAAAGCAAGGCGCAGTTCAATGCCGAGATTGAGGACGCCAGAGCCCGCTACATCGAGGCACTGAAGGCCGGAGAGCGCAGTGGACCGACGTTCGAGGCGGTGCAGAGCAATTTCGCGAGGCTTCTTGCAGCCAAGGATGTCTACTACTTTACGATGTTCGTGGCCGAAGGGATAACGAACACGACCATCGAGCGGGCGCGCGCGACGGATGCCTTGACCGGCGGAGCGCTCGACAACGCCATCCCGGAACACGCGTGGGATGCCTTCAGCGATTGGGTCTTCGAGGTTCGCTTCCGGCTTGGGGCCGGGATGGATGGGCAGGTTGTTTTCGTGACCGACCCGGATCGCATTCTCGCAGCCATTCTGGACAGCACGGACGCCTATCGAAGTTACACGACGAAGCGCGACGAGGCCGAGTTCATCGCCGCCGGGCTGATCGCGCCGAAGGATGTTCCTTCGGCCCGTCCGGGCAAGGTGCCGCAGGAACTCGTCGCACGGCTCGAGCCGCTCTATGAGGCCTCGCTGGAGAAACTGCAGCCGGGGTTCAGGGAGCACGATTTCGCCGGGTGCCTCCTCTATCCGATCGTCGAATTCGGATGCGAATCGGGAATGCGGGACGACAACGGAAATCTTCGAGATTCCAACAGGAACCGGATGCAGCTCGCCACGGCCTACTACCATCTGCCTGGCGTCTATCGGCTTGAGATGATGCGGTCGACGTATATGTCGGACGACTTCGAGCATGTGACCGGCCGATGCGTCATCTTCGACAATCCTGTCGGCGGTGCCCCGGGGGTGGTCTTGGTGGATGGCAGCCCCATTGACGAGTTCGTTCATACGCAGAAACGTATGATCTGCGAGATCGGAGACAAGATCTACGCAAACAGTGCGGCGCAGACGTCGCTGCAAATCCTGTTTCCGCACGGGTCAGGACGCTTCTTTATATTCGACCATGACTCGTACCTCAGCCGCCCCCCCCGCAACATCGAGCTAACCTCCCGTGGCTATCAGGGGCCGACCGGGTTCTTCATGGTGCCCTTGTCGCTCGAGAGCGACACGCTTGTCGGCTACCAGGTCAAGAACGGTCCGGCCGGCTACAACGACAAGCGTCAGGTGATCGCGACGAAGCTGGTGCGCGAGGGCGATTTGGTTGACCTTGCTACGCTCGATCTTGCGGGGACCTACGAGGTCACGCTGGGCTACGGCGCCGGTCTCGCGGAGCAGGCCGAACAGGATCTTGAGTTTGGCACAAAGCATGGTGAACGGATCAGCGACCGACGGGCGCGTGCACCAGACTACTTCGCATCGGCCTCGTACAGGCTCACCTGCGTGCTCCGCTACGTTGGCGCCTTCGAAGCGCTCGAAATGGTCTGCCGCGATCCCGATGGGGTGCTCATCACGCCCGGGCGAAACCCGATCACCTGGGGCGTCTGCTCCAAGCCCCAAGGAGTTGAGCAAGACGGGCAACTGAGCGAGTGCCGGCTTCATGGCCCAGACGATGGCGATTGGGTCCCGTTCAGCAATGTCGGTTGGGGCCGACGGAGCACCGAAGGCAATTTTGAAGTCTTCAAACCCGAGATCATCGTTAAGAATGGGATTCTGAAAGAGGAAGCGAACTATTTTTCCGGTCTGAACAGTCCCCTGATCATCGCGGACCCCGGTGCGCCACAGGTGCCCGGTGAAGCCCGGCTAATCATTCAGTGGGGAGAGCTATTCGGCCCCATGGTCCGGATCGGCGATCCCGTCATTCTGAACGAGGCGGATCGCGACTGGCTGGCCTTCTACGGCCCCGTGGACGGGATTGCGATGGACGATGCGATCGCGACCGACGACGGCGGACCGTCTTTGCCGAACAACCTGCTAAACCGCGCCGAGTTCCGTAATGCCAGGCTGGACGAGCCGCTTACACAGGGGATCGCGGGAACGGCGCAACAGGGCAGCATGTCCTATGAAGTGCGGATCCACGCGGCGGCAGGTGGCATCAAAGTTGACTATCCCGGTCTTTGTTCCGGTGACCTCACGTATCTGGAACAGGATGGGTCTGGCCTTCTCTTCCGCGAAACCATTCGCACCGGGCAGGGGTCATGCAGTAGCGGCGGGTTCGTGACGCTTACTGCCCGCGATGACGGGCGGGTCGATTACGTCTGGAACCAGCGCAGAGGTGCTGGGATGCGCGCGGCCGGTATGCTGGCGGTCGACGGCGCCACAGGGCAGTCCGGCAGCGACGCCGCGCCACCGACAGAGAATGACGACAGGTCCGCGTCCTTGTCGCCACCAACGACTGCTGCGGCACCTGTTGTCTCTCTCGCAAAGAACACTTTCAGGCCAGGAGAAACTGTTGAGGTCACGGTCAGCGGTCTTCCGGGCAATCAGGCGGACTGGATAACGCTCGTCCCGGAAGACCATCCGCCGAACAAATGGGGGGAGTTCAAGTACACTCAAGGCGTGACCGAGGGTACTTGGTCGTTTTGGGCGCCGAATACACCCGGCCTCTACGAGGTTCGTGTCTACTTCAATAACGGTTATGAGATCAAAGCGCGCACTGAAATCGAGGTTCTGCCGCGTGAATGACGCCCTGCAGATCAACTTCGGCCCGGTTGCGCTGGCGCTACGCGAGCGCCTTTGGGCGAACCGGGGGGGCAAGAATACAGAGCCGCACTTCCGACGGAAGGCCGGAGGATACCTGAATTTGATGATCGCAACGGAACACTGACTGGGGGATCTGAAAATGAAAGGACGGGCAATCTACGCTTCAGTGTGCATGCTTCTCCCTCCGTGCCAATAGGCATGAGACATTTGACTGGCTGAAGTTTACGCTTGAGGGTGCAAGAGAACGAACCGATGGGTATAAGGGGAAAGCTAGAGCAAATTCATCCCAACGCGAGTCGGTTTTGGATTCCCATTCTGGCCGAA
>CAZDMQ010000130.1:0-3971 GCA_964506685.1 uncultured Hyphomonadaceae bacterium
AGACGCTGTAGAGATGGTTCTCCACAGTCTTCGGGCTGATCTTCATGGCGGTCCCCGCGTCGGCAACCGAAAACCCTTCCATAATGAACTCTACGGCCTCCGCCTCGCGGTCCGTCAGACGGTAGTGTTCGCGGCCGCGGGGCAGATTCGGCGCGTGGCAACTACAACACAACGGCCACATGGCGCCGGACACGTGAATGATGGTCGAAATCCGGCGATACGCTGTAGGCGAGAATCAGAACAACCTCGCCACCCGGCGTAAGCGGAACGGACCGGACGTATTCGGGGTTGATCGTGAAACGGGCCGTGATACCCGCGCGGAGCATGCCGGAGTGCTCGTCAACCGCAAAATCCACCAGCGCCGACTGGCGTCCGAGGCTCTCGACCGGTGGATGAACGCCGGCCCCGGTGACTAAGTGATGTTCTGCGACGGGGCCCTCGCCCCGACGTGCCGCCATGAAGAGTTCTGATCCCACGATGTCGTTACGCGAGTTGAATCCAACGGCGACCCAGCCATCGGTGGGAGCGGATACGGTCACTGTGAGAAATGCACCGGCAAAAGCCCACACGACCTCGATGCCCTCGACTGTCACTGACCCGGCGCGCGGCACGGTGCCCGGTTGTTCGTCCGCTGTACCGGTACCGACAGCGCCCATAATCATCATCGCTGCGAAGAGCCGTTTCATGTCGTTCCTCCTTGCTTTGTGGCAACGCAACAGAAACTCAACAAGTTGCATGTGAGGCCGCTCGGATAGCTCAGCATACGGATGTTGGTCATCCCAAAGTCTCTGAGAACCGCCTCGAGCTTCTGTGAGCGTACGCACTGCACACGCCAGCGCTTCTGGATGGAGCGCGTAACCGGGTTACACCTGGTCATCATCGTTATCATGATGCCTCCCGGCCGCAGCACGCGTTCCATTTCTGCCAGCAATTTGAGCGGGCTTGATGCATGTTCCACAACATGAGCGGCGCTTACCATGTCGAAACGCTGCGAGGGGAGGGGCAGACATTCACCGTTGGCCAGAACCCCTACAAACGGGATACCGAGCGTCGAAAGCTTCCGGTTGGCAAGCTCGAGCATTCCGGCCGAGACGTCCACTCCGCACACCGACAGCATCGTGTCCCGTCGACGCGAAAATGCGTCCTGGAGGGCGGCGCTGTACTCACCGGTGCCGATTCCTATTTCGAGCGAATCAACCGCATCGAGAGGACGCAGTTCGCTTGTCGCCTCGTCGAGGACGCTTCGATACGCCTCCAGGAACCCGAGCCTGGCGAGGGTATGATCCCATGATCCAGCAACCTCGTCGTACCGTACCGCTATATCAGGGGTGTCTGTCGCGGGCGAGTGGACCAATGCTCCAAGACTAGTCTGCATCGCGTCCCTCCTGATGCGCCTGTGACACATTGAGTACGTGTCGCTCGAGCCTATCGAGGGTTCGAATGCAGTCGACGAGCGCCCGGTGGCTGATTTCTCCGTAAAGGGCCCGTCGCTCGCGAATCACGGCGGGGACGAGCCGATCTGCAAGCTCGCGACCGCGCTCGGTGAGATACACCAGGTGGCTGCGGCGATCGGACGGGTCGGGCTGGCGTTCCAGCAGTTCCTTGTTCACAAGTGAATCGACCAGGCGCGTCACGTTGGAGTAGTCCTCGAGCCTCACGTCCGCCAGCTCACCCTGCCGACACCCCTCATGCGAATACGCACGGAAGAACACGAAGTACTGCTCTGCGCTCATCTCAACGCCATGCCGAGCGATGAGATGAGCAAGGTGGATTCGAAGCAGCCTGGCAGCTCGTGACACCCGGTACGCCAGCGCGTCTTCGAGGTCTGTACTCTCAATCAGTGCTTCTCGGTCTTTCATATGCGTACATAATATATGCTTACGCATATAAAAGCAAGAGCAACGGAAATCTGTTCCCGGGCTACGTTCCCACACCGTCGTTCCACTGTTCGAACGATACCCAAGAAAGCGTACAATTTCCCCGGCGGCATTCGCAGGCCCGTCTACCTGATCCTGGAGCGCCTTCAGACGCAGCATATTCGCCTTCATGTCTGAATCGGAGATGAGCCGTTCCAGGGCGCGACCCAGAGATCGCGCGTTGAGGTCCCACTTCGAAAGCATCAAACCTGCTCCCTGCCGCGTGACAAGCGAGATATTGCCGGTTTGTTCCAGTTGCATTGGAATACCGACCAGAGGAGTACCGGAGTGAATTGCGGTCTGCACCGTGCCGGCCCCGCCGTGGGTGATAGCTATGTCGGCGAGGGGGTTTACCAGGTGGGCCGGGGCGTGCGGAGTGAGCAGGACGCGTTCCGAAGCGGTGTCGCCGAGCTCCGACAGGATCGTGGTAGTCACGATCAGCGACTGGACGTTGAGTTCGTTGACGATCCCGATAACCTCCCGGAGGATCTCGGGTGAACCGGAGACTCCCATGGCGCAGTAGAGTTTGGGCCGGGGAGTATCGAAATGGTCGGCAATAGGAGCCGGAACCCCACCGGGCAACCGCGCGAAGCACGGTCCCCCGTATCGATAGACCGGCGGCTTGTGAAAGAAGCGCGGGTCGCGCGGCGTGTAGGTGTGCATTTCCTCAGGTGGAATGCCGAGAATAGCAGGAGCATCCATGACGACGGTCAGATCGCCGGCCATGAGATCGAGGGTGCTCTTCCACTGAGGCAGACGCAGTTGTGCGGCCAGTTGGTTGAATGGCGCAAGCCAGATCTTCGCCCGCGGCATCCACCAGTTGACCAGCCAGTTCAGTGGCACGTGTCGCGCAGCCCCGAACAGGGACGGTTGAAAGACGCCCATCTTCCTTTCGAAGAACGGCGCGGTAAACGCCCCCGGTTGTTGAACGATTATGGGGATACCCGCCAGAGGGGCAGACAGATACGACGGCAGATTCCAGCCGATCAGGACGGCATCCGTGCCTACCTGACGAAAGGCGTCCACCTCCGCCGGCACGTACGCCTGCAGTTCGTCGAAGGAGAAGAAACTCTTCCGAAATGGATTGCCCGTATCGCCGCAGTTTAAGGCCATATAGTCTGCGGCACGTTCCGGCAACATGTGCGGCTCGACGGTCGTAACCGTGAATCCGGCTTCGAGGGCAGCGTGTCACCCTAGCGCCTTGACTACGCCACTCGCCCAGCCGCGTATCGCGTCCCAGTCGCGGATGTCGCTCACCGGCATCCGCTTCAGCGCCGGGAGGAGGTTGTAGGGAAAGGTTAGCCGCGCCGGGTCGAACTTCCCGCCGAACAACTCGACCGCGACCGGTTTGAGCCACGGGAAACCGGCGAGCACCTTGTCGAGCTGTCCGCGCGTCTCCTGCCAATCCTTCTCCTTGTCCTCGGTCGGGCCGAGGGCGAAGACGGCTACCGGTACGCGCTCAAGCCCCGCTCGTTGCCGAGAGACGAATTGCCGCGCCTCCTTGAGCCAGTTGAACATGTAGAGCGGCGCACCCACTACTACCGCCCGGTAGTCGTCCAGGTTGCGCACCTGTGCCGCGGATTGCACGTCCACTACCGCGCCCGCTTCCCGCAGGGTCGCTGCGATCTTCTCGGCGACCTCCTGCGTGGAGCCATAACGCGTCGCGTAGGCGACCGGAATCCTTTCTGACATCGGCATCTCCTCCTCGCAAACTGTGAGCGCGAGTCCACCCTTGCGATCCGGTCCCGTCGATCCGGGGCTCGTCTACTCGATCACGGTGACCACAACTTTGCCCTGGGCATGGCACTCCTCCAGGTAGCGTACCGCAGCTGAAAGAGGTACCGAACGGGATCAGAAACGCCGGACCCAGTATGCGGGATACATCGTGGTTCTCGTGCACTCTTCCTCTCCTCTCCAACACCGCAAACCGTGAAATGTGTTCCGCCTATCGAGTTATTCGTCGCGTGTGAAACCACGCGAACAGCTCCCCCGATCTGAAAACCTCGTCGTGGATGTAGTGCCGGTTCGACTCGATGACCGTGATCCGTGCGTTGC
>CAZDMQ010000131.1:0-3940 GCA_964506685.1 uncultured Hyphomonadaceae bacterium
CTCCGCCAAGCAAAAAATGTTCCAGATCGTTTTCCTGCATCACATAGCTCAGCAGATCCAGTAAAACCGGATCAACACTATCGGGATAATTGATCAGTGCCATGCAGGTATCGCTTCAGAAAATTCCGTGATTTTGGATCAATCCTTAACCGGTTAAACTCTTTTTCCAGCGTCTCTTTTGTCACGTTGGTTTGTAATGCAAGCCAGTCGCCATAATTCCCCTTTTCCAGGACGCGTTCGATTATCCAGCGGATATGCTTTTGCGGATCCAGGGAATTGCGCTCTACATCCCAGAAGAGTACGTCTGAGAGCTCGTCTATCCATACATTTTTTTCCATTACTGCAAGTGTAGACCCCTCAAAAGAGAGAGACAATAGTCCGCGCATCCGCACGCAGTCTCAATCGAACCTGTCCTGGTCCTCTACCTCATCCCGGCCTTGTTTGGTGTAATCGCGAATTGTGAGGCCTTCGTAGTACCAGTCGAACATGTCGCGGCGGAGTTTGGCCATCCAGGTTTCGCCCGCCGCCTGGCGTGTGAGGTTGTAGAAGACGACACCCTCGGCGAAGATCTTCTCGTCGCTTCCCTTTTTTGAGGCAGTCCTGGTGAAGTAACGCGAGTGCAGCCACTCTTTGAACCAGGCGCTCCAGTTATCAAAGGTACGTTCGTGTTCGTGAAACGATTTGTAGCGCAGAGCGGTGATCGCCTTGTGGAAGGGGTACCACTCGTGCATGTCGAGCCGGTAGGGATTGCCGTTCACCTTCGGGCCGATCAGTTCGCCGGCCTGTTCGCCGTCGGGCTCGACATAGCCTTTGCCGATTGAGCGGAACAGTCCTTCGATCAGATGGGTGTTGCCCGAGAGTATCTGCAGCGGGTCGATGACGTTTTTGCGGTTTTGAAATGCGGCAAACCGCCCGTTTTCCGTTTTGATCTTGATGTTGGTACCGTCGAGCTTCTCCACCGCGAAGGTGTCGGGATCATCAAACACCCACTCGTAACCGGGGTTGATCCGTTCCACCACCAGGTATACCTCAGGTTTCCGCAGGTGCAGCTTCCGTCCGTGGCGGTGAAAATCATCCTTGTCAACCTGGAACGTTTGCCGGATGAAGGGACATTGCAATTTGGGAAAATCGGTAAGGGTTTCCATGTGGCGCGCTCCTCGTCTTATTAAAGCTATAGTCTGAAAGAATAACATGAAGCGGGCGTGTTGTGCGCCTCAGGAGATTGCACGGCTTGAATTGAAGGCAATAAATGAATATCCTGTATGCAGGAGATGAATCAGATGCCCCAATACACTGTCCGAAATATACCCGATTCGCTTGACCGGGAACTGCGTGACCGGGCCGGCCGGAACGGGACGAGTTTAAACGACGCGGTCATTGAGGCGATCAAACGCGGACTCGGTGTCACCGGTACCGGCCACATCTACAATGATCTTGATGATCTCGCCGGCTCCTGGCACAAGGACGAGCTCTTCGATCGGGTGATAATCGACCAGGATACCGTGGACGTCGACGCATGGCGGTAGACATCGTCATTGACACAAATCGTTATCGCGACTTTGTGGATGGTGTTCCGGGAACGGTAACGGTGTTTCGCACGAGCCCGCGCATCCTTGTGCCGTTCGTCGTGGTTGGAGAGCTTCGTGCGGGTTTCGCCGTGGGATCACGGGGTATGGAGAACGAACAGGTTTTCGAGCAGTTCCTGCACCGACCGCGCGTAGAGGTACTCTTACCCTCGATGGCTACCACACGGCACTACGCCAACCTGTACCGTCAACTCCGATCGGCAGGGACGCCAATACCCACCAATGATCTCTGGATTGCAGCCATGGTCGTGCAATACGACGTCATGCTCTATAGCCGGGACACCCACTTCGATTCGCTTCCGCAGTTACCGAGGCTGCGGGCCCGGGAGTGACTGCTGCGGATGGCTGACGTTCTTGATATTCCACTACCAGGTATACCTCCGGTTTCCGCAGGTTCGGTTGATTGTGATATTGTTAAGAGTGATAAAGGATTATGGGATGTATTGTGGTGACAGACCTGAAAAAGACAAAAGCCCTGGGTGCCCAGCTGGAGTCGGATCGTGAGATCATTGTCACCCGCGACGGCAAACCGATGGCAATTATGACAGTTGAATCGTCCCTTCGGGAGATCCGGCGGTGATGGAATCTACCATTCGTGCCACTCGTCGGGAGCGCAGCAGGTAGACGTTGTGGTTCACATTGTACTGGACAACAAAGACAGCCGAGCGATTCTTGATCATATTCGGAACGCCGAACGGTTACGACTAACAAATTTGAAAAATATAAAATTAATTTACTTAGACCACCCGCGACACTCCAACCACCAATCAGGATTATAACGTTCCCTATCTTTTCCCTGTATCGCCTGAACAATCCAAAAACCGAAAAGCCCCAGAATTATGGGGATTGTGATCACAAAAAGAAAATCCGGCTCACCGTGGACCGAACCGTTGGCTGCCAAGGACAAGGAAGCAACAAACTGATGGACCAGCGCTGCGATGATGATCGACTCTGTCCACAGATAGAGAACCAAACTCGCAGAAAAATAACCAAAGAGAAAAAGTTGAATGATCAGGGTTGTTCCCGCGGGATAGAAATAGTACTGGGCCAAATGATAAAGCGCGAAAGCCAACGCCGTAAGTAAAATAGCAGACAATCTGCCAAAATTCTTTTCCAAGACTGGAAACAATAGCATGGTCAAAAGGGGATAATAAGTGGTGTGAAATAGCAGGGTGCTTACAAAGTGGATACCGAATTCTGGTAAACTTATCCCAGAGGCCGCAACCGTCTTGATGGACTCCATGCTGATGATAAATCCAAATACCAAGGCTACACCCAAAGCCAGCCAGGTATTCCGTTTTTTGGGCCAAATGGAAAAATCCAGGTTCCATTTTTCCGATAGGATTATGGGTAGAATAATGCTCAGCACAGGGATGGTAATAATCCCGAAAAGCAGTCCCGAAACCGCTTCCAGAACCTCATTCCCTTCCGACGTCGCCATTTCCATCACCACATTGGATACTAAAATTAATGCGACATAAATTATAAAAATTGATAAAGCGATAATAAGCTGTCGTTCTTTACTAATGTGATTATTCATGATGACTAAAAATAATCCTTGACTTCATTACAACCTCTGGGTGAATAAAATGGTCCAGATGCTCTTTATGAGCCTCGACCATGGGCTTGCCCTGGCGCAGTATGATGGTGTCAACAACGGCGTAAGAGTTCCGCCTTTTTGATGTGGTTCTACAGGGTCAGCAACCCCGATTTTCATCCAGCATCACCTTTGAAATCTTGTGTCCACGGGGGCCGTGTGTCAAGGGGAACGGAAAGGGTGGTTATGCCTCCGGCTGGACGGCTTGAGTTTTGGACAGTTATGGTTTACAATGCAGTCATGTTGTTGGTTAACATTCATGACGCCAAGACCCATCTTTCGGAATACCTCAGCAGGCTTGATACCGAGCGGGAGATTGTACTGTGCAAGCGGAATGTGCCGGTAGCGATTATCCGCCCGGTCGCGGTACCCGCCGGGCGTCGTGTCGTCGGATTGGAAAAGGGTCGTCTCCATGTACCGGATTCATTTCATGATCCGCTTCCGGAAGAGATGGAGGCTCTCTACAACGGAGAGCAGCAGTGAAGCTCCTTCTCGATACATGCGCGTTTCTCTGGATTGCGACGGATGACGCCGCCCTGTCTCGTACCGCGCGGCATTTGTTTCTGTCGCAGGAGGAAGTCTGGTTGAGCGCCGCTTCCTGCCAGGAAATTGTCGTCAAATATCAGATAGGGAAGCTGCCGCTCCCGGAGGATCCCGCTCGATACATTCCACGCGTTCGGGAGGCCCACGGCATCGGCGCATTTGTTCCCCGCCCAGAGACTTTTCCTGAATTAGCGCGAACTTGCCGATACTGATT
>CAZDMQ010000132.1:0-3893 GCA_964506685.1 uncultured Hyphomonadaceae bacterium
TCACGAACGGATACGTGCCGTGATCGACATCCAGCATCACACCCTGCGCGCCCTCGAACAGGATCCGGCGGCGCAGATGCACGCTGTCATTGAGTTTCTTCCAGACCGGCTGGGCATAGGGCAGGACTTTCGGCGCAATCTCCAGGAGGCTCTGTTTCAGCGCCTCGCCATCGGGCTCATCAAGACCGATCCCGGCGCGCAGGGGTCGGTGATGGGCCAGCAGGCGCTCGATCTTCAGGTCCAGCGCCGCCGGGTCGGCAAGATCGGCAACACGGATCGCGCGCCGGCCCACCCGGTCCTCATAGGCCGGACCGATGCCGCGCTTGGTGGTGCCGATCTTTGCGTCGCCGAGCGCGCCCTCGCGGGCCGCGTCGATATCCTTGTGCCAGGGCAGGATCAGGCAGGCATTGTCGGCGACGATCAGGTCATCGGGGCCAAGCTGCACCCCTTCGCGGTTCATGCCGGCTATCTCGTCGAGCAATTGCCAGGGATCGACGACGACGCCATTGCCGATCACTGACAGCTTGCCACCGCGCACCACGCCGGACGGCAACAGGTGCAGCTTGAACGTCTTGTCGCCGATGACGAGCGTGTGCCCGGCATTATGGCCACCCTGGAACCGCACGATGACATCGGCGCGGTGGGACAGCCAGTCCACGATCTTGCCCTTGCCTTCATCGCCCCACTGGGCGCCGACGACGACCACACCTGCCATCTTCTGCCTGCCTTTCGATCTCTCGCCAGCCCGGCAAAGGGCACGCTTTGGGGGGCGATGGCAAGTGTTGCAGGCACGAACGTCGCGCGTGGCGCCCGCGGGCCGGCCCTATTGGCCGGTCACCGCGCGATCTGCGAGGCCTCGCGTGCGCGCTGCGTGATTGCGTCCCAGTCGGCTGCCAGAACCTCATCCTGCGGCGCCAGCCAGGAGCCGCCGACAGCGACGACATTGGCAAGCGCAAGATAGGCATCCATCGTATCGGCCCGGATACCGCCCGTCGGCATGAACGACAAATGCGGCAGCGGTCCGGCCAGGGCCTTGAGGAAAGGCGCGCCGCCAGCCGGTTCGGCAGGGAAGAATTTCAAAAGGTCGAAACCGGCTGCTGACAGGTCCATTGCCTCGCTTGCGGTCGACACGCCGGGGATGACCACGCCGTCAAACGCCGTCAGCGCCGGCACCAGGCCCTGCGGCGTTCCCGGCGTCACCAGGAACCCGGCCCCGGCATCTGCGGCTGCTGTGACATCGCCTGCAGAAAGGATCGTGCCGGCCCCGATCACGCAGTCCACATCGCTGCCCGCGATGGCCATGATAGCCTCCAGGGCGGCCTCGGTGCGAAGGGTCACCTCGATGACATCAAGCCCGCCCGCCGCCAGAGCGCGCGCCAGCGGCACTGCCTTTGCGGCGTCCTCGATGGTCAGTACCGGGACGACACCGGCACGCCGCGCGCGGGTCGTCAGCTCAGTCTTGTCGGTCATCGCTCTCTCCCAGGGTCAGCGCGGCCGCACCGATCAGCGGTGCAGAGGGGTCGTGAAGCACCCTTACGGGCACCGGCTGCATATAAGCTGAGTGCGATCCGCGCAATTCGAAGCGCTCCAGCGCATCCTCGCCAGCGAGCCAGTGCGTCATCCGCTCGGCCACGCCGCCGGTCAGCACCACGCCGCCGCGCCCGCCATTGATCAGCACCAGGTCTCCCGCCGCCCCCATGACGGCGCGCGCGCGCAGCCGGCAGACCTCCTCGCAAAGCGCGTCCCCGGCCTGTGCGCGCGCCAGTATGTCGCCGGGCGCCAGTGTCTCGCGCGGGCGGCCATGCATGTCCGAGAGGTGGTCGAAAACCGGTTGCAGCCAGGCGCCCGACACGATCATTTCCGTCGAGACATAACCATACTCCCCGGCCATGCGCTCGGCCAGCTGTGCCTCGCGCACCGTGTGCGCGCTGTAAGCCGCATGCCCGCCCTCGCCCGTCAGGACATGATAGCCCCCGCCGGCCAGGGCAATCAGCGAGCCGACGCCGAACCCGGTGCCCGGCCCGGTAACAATCACCGGCGCGCCGGGCTCAGGGGTGCCAGCGCGCACGGTTTCGAACGCATCTTCGGCCATTTCCGGCACCGCGCGCGCCATCGCTGCAAAATCATTGACCAGCCTGACCGATCCGATGCCGCTGGCCTTCGCCAGTGCAACCGGGTGCACGCGTGGCCAGTCGCGATTGACCAGCTTGATGCTGCCGTCGCGCTGCGGGGGGCCGGCCAGAGCGAAAAGCGCGCGGCGCGGCGTCTCCCCGGCTTGCGCAAGATAGGCCGACAAGGCATCGGCAAAACTGGCGTAATCATCATTTCTCAGCTTGCTTGTGCCATGCAGCCGGATAGTCGCGCCGGCGCGTTCGGCCAGCGCGAAACGACAATTTGTGCCGCCGACATCGCCAACAAGCAGCGGCGCGCCCATCAGAGGCCTCCGGGCACGAAGAAATCGAACAGCGACGCGCCCGTCTCAGTTTGTGCAGCGCCCTGGCGGAAAGCTGCGAACATCTCCCGGCCAAGGCCGACATGGCTTTCATTCGGGCGGAAGGGCACCGGGTCGCGAGCGGCAAATTCCGCCGCATCGACATGGATGTCCAGCCTGCCGGTGGCGCAGTCGACGCGGATGACATCTCCATCACGCACCCTCGCCAGCGGACCACCGCGGGCTGCTTCCGGGCCGACATGAATGGCGCTCGGCACCTTGCCCGAAGCGCCCGACATGCGCCCATCGGTGACCAGCGCAACCTTGCGTCCGTCATCCTGAAGTGCGCCAAGCACCGGCGAGAGCGAATGCAGCTCCGGCATGCCATTTGCCGCCGGTCCCTGAAAGCGGACCACCGCGACGAAATCGCGCTCGAGCTCACCGGCTTTGTGCGCCGCTTTCAGCGCTTCCTGGCTGTCGAAAACCCGCGCGGGGGCTTCGACAATGCGGTTTTCAACCTTGACCGCCGAGGCCTTGGTCACCCCGCGCCCGAGCGGGCCCTCCATCAGGCGAAGGCCGCCCTCGGGCTGGAACGGGTCACTGGCCGGGCGCAGAACTTCCGTGTCGCCGCTTGTCTCCGGCGCGGGCCGCCATTTCACCGTATCACCGTCCAGCCATGGCTCCTGACTGTAATCGGAAATCGTGCCGGCGATCGCGCGCGCCTCGCCAATCAGCAGGCCCGCATCGATCAGTTCGCGCACCAGAAAGCCCATTCCGCCGGCAGCGTGAAAATGGTTCACATCGGCGCTGCCATTGGGATAGATCCGGCACATCAGCGGGGTCACCGAGGAAAGGTCGGCGAAATCCTCAAGCGTGACCTGCAGGCCGGCCGAAGCCGCCATGGCCGGGATATGCAGCGCGTGATTGGTCGACCCGCCGGTCGCCATCAGCCCGACAATCGCATTGACGATCGAGCGGGCATCAATGATCTCACCCATCGGCGTATAGTCGCCCTTGACGGTCAGGGCTGCGGCGCGCTGCGTGGCGGCGCGGGTGAGCGCCTCGCGCAGGGGCGTGCCGGGATTGACGAAGGCCGCACCCGGCATGTGCAGGCCCATCACCTCCATCATCATCTGGTTGGAATTGGCGGTGCCGTAGAATGTGCAGGTGCCGGGGCTGTGATAGCTTTCGGACTCGGCCTTGAGGAGTTCCTCGCGCCCGACCAGCCCCTTAGCAAACTCCTGGCGCACGCGTGCCTTTTCCGGGTTTGGCAGACCCGACGGCATCGGCCCGGCTGGCGCAAACACATGTGGCAGCCAGCCAAAGCGCAGCGCGGCGATGACCAGACCCGGAATGATCTTGTCGCAAACGCCCAGATGGATCACCGCATCGAACGCGTCATGGCTTAGCGAGACCGCCGAAGCCAGCGCGATGACATCGCGTGAGAACAGCGACAATTCCA
>CAZDMQ010000133.1:0-3863 GCA_964506685.1 uncultured Hyphomonadaceae bacterium
CGTAGGCGTAGAGCACCAGGAGGAACGGGTCGCGCAGGAAGTAGACCGGGGTGGCGAGGCCCGGCAGGAACCACTTCCTGAGCGGCCCCTCGAGCAGCGAGAGGACGTAGATCAGGAGGATCAGCCGCACGGCGAAGCGACGCTGCGCCTCGCCCTTGGCCGTCATGGGCGGGGCCGGCGGCGTCGCGGTCGCGGTAGGCGCGGCGAAGACGGGGGTGGCCATCAGCCGGTCAGCCCTTCGACGATGCGGGCGATCCGCTCCTCATAAACGCGCCAGGTGGCGGCGGCGGCGCAAGCGAGGGCGGCCGCGGCCATGGTTTGGCGGCGCGGCTCGTCGGCGTAGAGCTCGCCGAGCCGAGTGGCGATGGCATCCGGATCGCGAATAGGCACGATGAAGCCCTCGATGCCGTCGGACAAGACGTCGGGGCCAGCGGCGTTCGGCGTGGTGATGACGGGCAGCCCGGCGGCCATCGCTTCTCTGAGGACGAGCGCAAGGCCCTCCACCAGCGACGGCAACACGAAGACGTGGGCGGCGGCCATCGCCTCGAGCACGCCCGCATGCGGAACGTGGCCCAGCCATCGACAGCGCGGGTCGGCCAGCAACGCGTCGAGCTCAGGCGGCGGCGATGAAGGCAGCGAGCCGGCCAGCGTCAGCCGCCAGGCAACGTCGAGGCGGTGCAGCGCGGCGATGAGGTAGGCGAGCCCCTTGCGCTGGGACAGATGGCCGACGAAGGCGATGTGGAGAGGCTCGCTCGCCCGCCGCTCGCGCGGGCGGGTCACGTAGGGCGCCGGGCCGCCATAGGGCGCCAAGTCGATCGCGAGATCGGGGCCGAAATGATCGACGAGGCTCTCCCGGGTAAAGTTGGACGGCACGACGATGCGGTCGGCGAGGGCGATCTCCTCGTCCTTGCGGGCGAGCTTGGCGGGGCTGTCCGCGAGCCCCTCCATGGTCGCCGCCCAGGCCGGCTGCAGCTCGGCCTCCTCGCTGAGCAGGCGCCGCAGCGTTCGCCAGTGGGCGATCGGCAGTTCGTAGATGCGGTCGACGCCCGAGGGCTCGGCAGCTCGAAACGTCTCCAGGGCGCCATCCTCGTAGGCGTAGACGGCGCGGAGCGCCGGCGCACGTCGGCGGCGCCGGATATGGGCCGCGACGCGTCGATCGAGTGCCTGGTAGACGCCGTCCACGGACGCCCAACCGACTTCATGTCGGATGAGACGCCGCCAGCCCAGCGTCCGCGCCGTCAACCTCACGATCTCGCGGATCGGCTGCGTATGGACGTTCGCCCCGGGCACCTCATCGAAGCAGCGGCGCGAGATCTCCCGGCGCAGGGCGCCACTCAAGAGCGGCGATGCGGCCATAGCCCGTGGGATCGCCAGCGCCGTCCAAAAGCTGTCGAGCACCTCGCGCCCGGCGAGCGCGCGCAGCACGGCACGAACGTTGGCGTTGCCCGTGGGATGGCTGACGAGAACGCTCAACTCGGCTCGACCAGGGCATGGTAGAGCCCTTGGGCGTCGCGCAATCGGTCGGCGAGCGCGGGACGCGTCGCCTCGGCTGCTCGCAGCTCGGCGCAGAGGCCGTCTCGAATCTCCTTTCGCAGCGGGTTCGTGCGGGCGTGCCAGCCGAGGGTCGGTTGAGGGCGGCGTACCGTCTCTGCGCTCACGAAGGACGTCCCGAAGCGCGCGTTGATGCCCTCGATGAGACCTGTCAGATCCCGCGTCGCCCAGGTGAACGGTGCCACGACGAGCGCGCTTCGGTGCTTGGAGACCGCGGCATAGAACGCCACCCAGGTGGCCACGACATCTTCGAACCGCAAGGAATGAGCTCGACCGCCATCACCGCCACGACGACGGCGTCCCTCCTCGGCGAGCGCGGGAAGCGAGACGATGGCGTCGCGCGGCGGCCTTATCAGGGCGACCGCCGGGATGCCCCAGGCGGCGGCGCGGACGAGCTGGGCGGCGTGGTGCTTGTGGTGGGCGACGCGCACCGGGCGCTCCTGGCGCTCGAGAAAGCCGTGGACCGTCGTGCTGTTCGCAGAGCGCGGGAACCCCTCGAGGACGAGCTCGGTGTCGCGCCGGATGCAGAGGTCGTCGAACGTCCCGGTCGCGCGGCGCGCTGGGTAGTAGAGCGCCGGCCGGGTCGAAAGGGCGGTCACCAGCCGGTTGGTCGCGCGGTGCCGCCAGCGGCGAAGGCCCGCGTTCATCGTCGCGCCAGCGTGCGAAAGACCGCGACGTAGCGCTCGGCGACGACATCGGCGCGGAACTCGGCGAGGTGCGCCGCCACGCCCTCGAGGTAGCGTTGCGCACCGCCGTCCGGCTCGAGCAGCGCCGCCAACCGATCGGCGAGGGCCGCGGCGTCGCCGTTGGGGAAGGACACGCCGTGCTGGCCGATGGCGTCGACGAGGCCGCCGCGCGCGGAGACGACCGGCACGCAGCCGCAGCCGAGGGCTTCCAGGGCGACGATGCCGAAGGGCTCCTCGTAGCGCGAGGGGGCGACGAACACCCGGTGCGCATCGAGGATGGCGGCGAGCTCGGCGCCGGTGCGGCGGCCGGCGAAGCTCACCTGCGGCGCGACGCCCCGCGCCTCGGCCAGCGCTTCGAGTGCTGCGCGCTCCGGGCCGTCGCCGACGATCGTCAGCCGCGGCCGCCGCCCGCGCTCCCGCAGCCGGCCGAGCGCTTCGACGAGCGTGTCGCAGCCCTTTTGCGAGACCAGCCGACCGACGAAGACGAGATCGCCCGTGCGCGCCGGCCAGGGCGTGCTGGCCCGGAAGGTCGCATCGTCGTAGGCGTTGAGGACGACGTGCCGGCAGCCGAGCTTCTTCGCCGTGTAGCGGCTGTTGGCGATGCCCGGCACGCGCCGCGCCAGCCACCGCTTGGCGCGATCCGGCGGCGCCAGCGTGCCGTCGTCGCGCTGGTAGGCGTTGCCGTGCTGGTAGACGCAGCGCCGCGGGGCGACGAGGAACGGCCAGGCGTGCTTGAGGCTGACGTTCGCCTGCAGGTGGACGTCCGCCCAGCGCAGCATCGCGAGGAAGGCGCCGGCTCCGGGGCGGCGCACGACCGGATAGGCGCGCGCGTCGTCTTCTGCGTCCTCCGCTGGCGTCATCGTCGCCAGGCGCACCTCGTGCCCCTGCCGCACGAAAGCGTCGCACAGCATCTCGGCCATCCGCTCGATCCCGCCGACGCTCGGCGCGAAGACGGTCGAGAAGACGAAGATCTTCACGCGACGAACTCGCTCACCAGTGCTGCCGTCGCGGCCACGTCGTGGCGACCGTACCAAGCGCGACCGGCGGCGGCGACCGCGTCGATGTCGACGTCGCCCCGCGCCAGGCGGGCCAAGCTCACGAACTCCCGGCCTTCCGCCAGATCTTCGGGCAAGCGGCCGACGCCCGACGTGTTCAGGCACAAGAGGCCGTGCGCGAGGTAGGCGGCGACGATGCCGGATTTCGTCATCACGTGCAGCGGATAGTCGGCGATGCCGATGCGCGCGCGCGCCAGCCGCGCCGAGACCTCGCTCGCGGGCAAGGGACCGACGACACGGACCGGCAAGCCGTCGAGACGGTCGGGAACGGCGTCGATCTCGGGTCCGATGTCGACGATCTCCGTGACGCCGCCGGCGCGCAAGGCGGCGCCGGCCGTGGCGGCGCCCGCCGTCAGCGCCCGCCAGGTCCGGGAACGGTGCCCCGCGCCGAACACGACGGCCGTCGGCTCGCGCCGCGTCGGCGGCGGCGCCGTCGCGAGCTCGCCGACATTGGAGAAGACCGCCATCGCCTCCACCCGGCGGGCCGGCTGCCAGGCGCGCAGGCGGCTGGCGGTCACGGCCGAGGTCGCCATCATGGCGTCGCTCGAGGCGGCCAAGCGACGCGTGTTCC
>CAZDMQ010000134.1:0-3770 GCA_964506685.1 uncultured Hyphomonadaceae bacterium
CAAAAATTTCAGCATATCGCATAGTTCATTTTTCTTATTATTTTGAAGAACGTTTCTCAGCTATACGCAGGCAGGGATTTTAACCCTGAACTTCCTACGAAGAACTGAACTTTAAATTTATTACTTTCCTGTCCTACGAAGCACGAAATCCCTGCTTGCGTATAGGTGATGTTATGGCACGTTTTTCTTTGTAACTTCAATAATTCCAAGTGTTTGTCTAAAATCATCTTCAAGCGTTTCCATGAGTTTAGGTATATCTTTTCTTACTCTTTCACTTGATTTCTTTGCCATTTCATAGGTCATTTCACTTGGTGGCATTCCAAAAGTGTGACGAAAAGAATAGTCTGAATGAACTTCACGAAATTGCTGTTGCAGATTCTCAATTAATGAACAAGTTGCCTTTTCAAAATAAATTTTATTAGTTCCATAAAATTTAAAAAAATCATTTCCTTGTTCGGCAGCTTTATTCACTCTTTCAAGTTCTTCTTGTTGAACTGTTTGTTCGTCCTTTCCAGTAATGTTCCTAAATGAAACTGTCATGTCAAGCATTATGAAATTTAAGTCAACAAGTTTTTGATAAAGTTTCTCAATAATTTCCGATTTCTTGGAATATAACTGTATTTGCTTTGAGTAAAGCAGGTTTAAATCTGCTTTGTAACTTTCTATTTCCTTTTCAAATTCAATTTTCGCCTTTTCATTGGCTGATTGTAAATTATTCTTAAATTTTTCAAGGTCTTTATTCAAGACTTGTTCTATTACCCTTTTTGCTATGTATCCGATAACCGAAACAATAACGGTCGTGCCAATAGAGAAAAGTCCAAACAGTTTTAAAAGCTCGCTCATTATCTGCAATATTTCTTTATGGTTTCATTTAGTTCTTTATCCGTATAACCTGATAGCTTGTATGCTTCTTTCCAGTCTCTACAAGCTCCTGAAACGTCATCAATCCATGTCTTACAATTGCCCCTTGCTTTGTATAAATACGATATGTCCCCCATTAAATTGATTGCCATATCCCAATCCGAAACGGCTTTTTTCCATTCTTTTTGTGCCATGTAGACGTATGCTCTATACTGATAATGGTCGCCTTGGCTAGGTAAAATTTTAATAGCCGCATTTATATCCTTTAATGCATTGTCATAGTCATTTTTTTGTTCAAAGTAAACTCTATATCTATTAAAGTAATAAATCGGATTGTTTGGGGATACTTCAATTGCTTTTGAAAAATAAAGAAGTGCGTCATAATTGTTGTCCATGATATAAGAAATAATACCCATAATATTGTAAGCATCATGATCAGCCTTATTCACTTCAACAGCTTCACTTAATAAAGTTTTTGCTTCATCATATTGTTTGTTTTCCAATTTAACCAAAGCATAGTTTTTGCTATGGGTTTCAGTGTTTTGTTGTTCTAAGTTTGTATATTTAGTCAAATCAAAGTCAAGAAACTTCCATGAGCTTGAAAGTCCTTCCATAATATTTACTCGCCTTAAGTTCTTTGGAACAGGAGGAAATATTACTTTAAACCTTTTTGTTTCTCCAAGACCAATACTTGTTCCGTTTTCCCGTGAAGTGCCTATTGTGGAACTCTTAGCATAGTAACGCTCAAGAGTATTTAAATCTTGAATTACAAACATTTCATCTTTATCTTTAAAATTTGTCCAAATCTGCATTGATGCACCATAGCCCATAGAGACATTGGTGAATGAAAAGTTTAAAACTGTCTCATACTCTTTAAACTCAATTGAATTAAGTAGTAACTCGGAATTAGTAGGACACCTTTCATTTATTACAAGCATATCCGGTCTTGAATTTACAAAAGTTGTTGTTGCTGTTTTAAGATAACTTGTTGAGCCAATTCCTACTGCGAAATTCAAATTTTGACCCTTTGCAAATTGAAATGTCGCAACGCCAATAACTTTTCCATCTAAAGTCATTACTGGGCTGCCACTACTTCCTGGTGAAATAGGAGCTGTTATTTGTAAAACAGTTCCATACTCATCGGAAGGTCTAACCGAGGAAATTATTCCTTCTGAAACAGAACTTTCAAAGCCATGTGGATTGCCAATAACAAAAACCTTTTCTCCCTTTTCAAGAGTTACGGATTTTGTAGTTAGAAAAGGGGTTGGTTCTCCTTTTGTATTTACTTTGAATTTTATTAAGTCTGCTTGTTCACTTGATGAAATTATATTATCAATTTGGTAAGTTTTCCCATCAACAGTCTTCACTACTCCCCTTGAAGCTCCTTCAAGAACGTGGAAATTTGACAAACCTATTCCGTCTGCTGAAATGAAAAAACCTGTTCCAATTCCTGTCGCAACACCATAGTCGTCATAAGTGTAGATAGCGAATATTGCCTTTTCATTTTTTTTGATAAGGTCTTGAAGTTGTCCGAAAACCTGCCCTGTAAAAAGTAACAAGAGGGTTAAAAAAGTCAATGTCTGTTTCATATGTCGTTGTTTTTTAAAATGTGCCATAACGGTCTAGTATAAGCGTAGTGCGGGATTAGAAGCACTTCACTTTCAGTGTGTCGATATGTTTGTTAATATTCAATTCGTTTCAATTTAGCACTTTCGCCCGCATTACGCTTATACAATGTTGTGCATAGTTATTCTTCTACTTCTTTTAATCTTTTCTTTAGTTCTGAAAAATCAGCTGGTACTTTTATTTCAATTGCCTTTTCGTAAAAAGGTCTAATATATTTTCTCAAACTGTCCTTTTTATGGGGATTTGTTTCGCTTTGCCAATTTTGGTATCTAACATCTCCGAATTTTGCTAATAATTTCAAAATTCTAATGAGTTCATTTGGGTTGTTTCGTTCAAGGATTTTATTTGTTAGATTCCAAAACTCGTCCTGATTTTTTAAATCATCCTTTTTTTCATATCTCTGAAGTGTTTCGTCTATTTCTACAGTCTCTTTTTGTGGAAAGTCAAATCTGATATTCATTCCAGCCCACATTTGCTTTTCATCATCATAATATATTCCTGAGTCGTGCCATTTGCCATAAAACTGAACTGTATTTTTCATTATAAATCCCTTTAATCCTTCACTAGAGCCTAAAATAGTTGCTGTAACAGGATTTGGAAAATTACCTTGAACAACTTTGTCTTCGGTATAACTCGCAAAATGATTTAAGAACAACTCTTTGAATTGATTAAAAAACTCCAATATGTTTGAAATCTTCGGCAGAAGAAATTCTTTAATGTCAAAGTAATACCTACCAACTCCATCAATTATTATTGGCTCCGAATCAAAAAGTTGGTAATGGTCGTCCACTAAAGTATATGCGGAATGGAAGTAGGTATTTCGAATTTCCTTGTAATGATTTTCGTTTAAAAATTTAAAAATTTCATTGTTTCCAGAATCCACCAAGAGTTCAGTAATCATTCCAATTTTTTCTCCTGTTCCTAAAAGGCGTTCCTGTTTTTTTGTTTTAAAAAACAAATATGAAGAACTTCTATACCCTAACTTTATTCTGCATAAACTCCCAATTATATTATAGAGGTCACTACTTTCAAAAAAGGTCGAATAAATTAAACAGCCTATGCGGTATTTTTCGGTTCCTGAATGTTTTTCGTAGAGTGATTTATAAAATTCCATTGCATCAAACCACTCATAAAGGTTTGACATTGACCTTAAACTACCAATGCTTTTGTAATTCATCAAAACTTGAACAAACTCAAATTCTTTGGTTGATTTAGCTGTTTCGAAAAGTTGGATTAGTTCAGTTTTAATTTCTTGCATTTGGTTCTTTTAATTATGCACAACG
>CAZDMQ010000135.1:0-3751 GCA_964506685.1 uncultured Hyphomonadaceae bacterium
CTTGCACCTCCAAGAACGTGCGCCCTGCCGGGCGCACATCGGGTAGGAGGCGGGGTCACCCCCGCCGTCCTCCCACACCACCGTACATACGGTTCCGTATACGGCGGTTCATGAAGCACGCTGGAGACGATGATAGTGATCCAGCAGTGACACAAGTCCCAGTCGATCAAAGAAGGATTTCGGGAAGCTTTGGTTCATGTGCGAAGCCCCGGCATTCCACCACGGGCCACGCCCGTTGGTCGCCGACGTCCAGGCACGAACCTCTGCCAGACCCCGCCGCATCAGGTGACGCGCCCGGGTATACGGCCGTTTCCATTGTCGCCACAGCAGCACGCGCAGCTTGCGCCGCAGCCAGCCATCCAACGCTTCAAGGATGCCTTTGGCCTCGATATCGCAGAAGTAGTTCATCCAACCCCGCAGGATGGGATTGAGCTCTGCCACTACCGCAGCCAGTGAGCACCCTCGTCCGCGCCGGAACACGTCCCGCAGACCAGCGCGAAAACGTCGCACCACATCCGCCGGCACCCGCAGGCGCGGCGTTCGGTGAACCGTCATCGAATAGCCCAGGAACGTGCGCTGCCACGGGCGGGCTACCACGCTTTTTGCCGTGTTCAGCCGCAACCGCAGACGGTCTTCCAGAAACCGGCCCATCGATGCCATCACCCGCTCGCCACTGCGCCGCGTCCGCACGTAAATCGTGCAGTCATCGGCATAGCGGCAGAAGCAATGGCCCCGTCGTTCCAATTCCCGGTCCAGATCGTCCAGCAGTATGTTCGACAACAACGGCGATAACGGACCGCCTTGCGGCGTCCCCTGCCGTCGTGCCGTAACCATGCCACCGGACATCATGCCCGCCTCGAGGTACCTGCGAATCAGCCGCAGCACCCGTTGGTCCCTGATCCGCCGTGCCAGCCGCGACATCAAGATATCGTGGTTGACCCGGTCAAAGAACTTCTCCAGATCCAGATCCACTACCCAACGGCGACCTTTACTCACGTACTGCCGTGCCTGTTGCACCGCCTGACGCGCGTGCCGGCCGCGCCGGAAACCAAAACTGGAGTCGGAAAAAGCCGGATCGAAGATCGGGCTCAAGACCTGATGCAATGCCTGCTGGATCAGTCGGTCCGTCACCGTCGGGATGCCCAGCTGCCGTTCCCCCTTACCTCCCGGCTTGGGAATCGACACCCGACGCACCGCCGTCGGCTGGTAGCAACCGCCCAGCAACTCCTCCCTGATCCGTGGCCAGTCAACTTGCAGGTGCGCCTTCAGGTCCGCAACCGGCATCCCATCGATACCGGCCGCCCCCTTGTTGCGCATCACCCGCGCGTACGCTTGCCACAGGTTCTCGCGTTCGACCACCGCTTCCATCAACGTACTCATCGTCCCCTCAAGAGAGTGGTCTCTCCTTGCCGTGGCGTTTGATGCACCCAAGGCCTGCTCTCGCGGATACCGTCCGCTACCCTCGGCCCGGGCGCCCGGCATCGCAACCCGGCCTTCTGCATCTCCTGTCACCATCGAAAATCGAGGCTCCCTGTCGGTCCTTCACGTTCGGGCCTTCAGCGCGGTCGAAACGCCTACTATGCCCTCTGCTGACTTCTGTCCATCCGTCACGACACCTCTCGATGCCGCTAGCACTCTCGGCAGATCGACAGACCTCCCCGGGTAATGCACACCCACCTTCACGCTTATGCCCGCCGCATCTACGACTCTGCTTTCCGTACAGGTACCGGACTTTGAAGATAATGGCCTTCTCATCCAGCACAGCCGCCTTGTATGCGATTCCTGTTCGTCAGGCCAGCGCTTTGCCTTCGGCTTCCTTCAGATCCCACCTCGCGGCGGGCACCCTTGCCGTTCGGCTAACCGTTCCCCCTGTCGGGCCGGTAGAGGACTTTCACCTCCAAGTGGGTGCGCCCTGCCGGGCGCACCACAAAAAAAGCCGGGCTCCGAAGAGCCCGGCTTTGCATTCAGGTCAGGCGGTGAGGCCTGTGCAGCTTACTTGAAGCGGCGGCGGATGACCATCAGGGCAGGAGCGATGAGGAGCAGCAGCCATTCCAGGGTCAGGCCGGCGGCCGGGTTGAACACACAACCGCTGTCGTCGTCGTCGTCAGTGGTGGCGATGGCGAACGGGTCGGATACCTTGTTAGCGTCCTTGTCGAGGTCGTAGTCGCCGTTGTCAGCGATGTAGATGTTCACGCCGTATGCGGTGGTTCCGGAGAGTTCAGCGTCCTTGGCGACACAGGCGCCGTTCGTGGTCAGGCAGAAGTAGCCGTCTGCGGTTTCTTTATCGCTGTAGTCGAAGTTCATGGCGGACTTGTCACCGAACAGCTTCACAGCAGTCATGTCGCCAGCTTTCTTGCCGGCGGCGCCAGGCATGGTGATAGCAGGAGCAGAGAACTTGACGATGGCGTCAGTGGCGCCATCCAAGACAGCGGTAAAGGAGTACAGGTTGGTGACGAACATGTCAGCGTCAACATCCCACACACCCTTGATGGTGTCAGTCACAGCTGCGTCAGTTTTAGCAGCCAGGACAGCATTAATGTCGTCAGCAGTTACGCCGGAGCCCTTGGCGGTTCCCTGCATGGCGGCCAGGATGTCGCTGGAAGAGAACCACATGTCCAGGGAGGAGACAGAGCCGTTGCCAGCCAGGAACATTTCCAAGGCGCCGACAGCGTCGTCTTTATGAGCGTCCCAGTCGTCTTGAGTTACTTGGCCGGGGGTGCTGCCGCCGCCGTTGCCGCCGTTGTCACGGCCCACGAAATCAGTGTCAGTGCCCCAAACAGAGTCCACAGCCGAAAAAGCAGTTGCGGGCGCCAGCAGCGCCACCATGAAAAGAAAAAGAAAACAAGCTTTCAAAGGTTGATTCATAAGACCCCCTAGCGTTGAAGATTTGAATTTACGTTGCAGTAACAGTTGCATAATCTAAAAAAATATCCATAGCCTGTCAATCAAAAAATACGCAACCAGCAGAATTTTCTCAAATCCTGTCTGATCATCCAGCCAGCTTGCCCTGTGTTTTTCACCTTTAGAGCAGGCCTGGGTTGAAAAAATGGCGCCTGTCACGATGGCGATGACAGCGCAAAGTAGCAGTAAACCCACCATCTATTTTGACCTTATGACAAAGTGTTCATGAAATGTCAATGAAAAACTCAACAAATGCGTGAGTAAACGCACAAACTCTGCCCCAGGGCGAAGCGGCGAACACGGGCTGCACCGTATTTAACCTGGGTTTGGGTATTTTTCAGTCTTTGCAAATTGACGGCCCGCGCTTCCTTTGGCTATGACCTTGCTGCACGTCTGTGACGGGCAATGTTCCACGCCGCACGAAGCACAGCAGCAAACCAGACAGGCGCAGACTGTAATGAATACTCCAACGCACATGCATTCATCAGGCACAGGCCGCAGCGCCTTCGGCTACATGGCCTCTTGTCTTCTGGGCCTGCTTGTTTCCGGGCTGGCTTACGGCGCCTACGCCTGGCGGTATCTCGAACAGGAGCAGCATCTGTTTCGCGGCAAGCCGCTCCTTTCCAGCTATGACGCCTATTACTATCTTCGCGAAACCCGTGAGCTTGTGCAGGGAGCTGCAGGCCTTTACGACGTTTCCGCGCTGTCCTGGCTCGCCGCCGTACCAGTCGCGCTGGGCGTTGACCTCATGTGGACAGCCTTCTGGTTGCCGGCTGTGCTTGGGTCGCTCATGGCCGCGGTGTATGCTGCGTTTGGGGTTATACTCCAACGGCCCGGCGCCGGTCTTGTG
>CAZDMQ010000136.1:0-3671 GCA_964506685.1 uncultured Hyphomonadaceae bacterium
GGCGGCTCAGGGCGTTTGCTGCCGCGCGCCGGACCGATGCCAGCACCGCCGACTGGCCGGAAGGCGCCCTGCAGGTCGGGGTGCGGCGGAACCGGTCCGACCTGAAGCTTGTCCTTGATGGCCGGGGGCTTGCCGACCCGGCCGGCCGGCTTGACCGTTTCCTCACCGCCTACCTCGCCGACCGCCTGGGCGGGCCGGGGCTGGGGCCGGGCGCCAGGGCGGCTGAAGCTGCGGTGGGTGGGACCGTGCGCAGCCCCGGACCTGACGCGGGTGATCCCGCAGGGGCGTCCGGGGGGGGCGCTACTGCCGCCGATGCCGACCGCCCTGATCGCGACGCTGCCCTTGCGGCCCGTCAGAGGTTTCGGGAGACCTACGGATTTGCCAACCTGGATGCGGAGATCAGCCGGCTCAATGCCGTGCTCGAAGCGGTCGATACGGCGCTGGTCGAGGCCCGGGCCAGTGAGGCAGCCCTGTCGCGCCAGCTCGCGGTCCTGGACCGGCGGCTTGAAGATACGCCCAAATCACTGGCTGCCGCGCCCGGTGCGCCCGGTGCGCCCGGTGCGCCCGGTGCGCCCGGTGCGACTGTCGCCGATCCGCTCGCTGCGCTTGAAAGCGAGCGGGCGGAGCTGTTGACGCGGTACACTGCCGGTTCCGTTCCCGTCCGCGCGATCGACCGGCAGATCGAGGCGCTCAGGGCTGCGCGCGTGGCGCCCCGGGAGGCCGGCAGCGGGGCCGGGCCTGATCCGGTGCCGAACCCCGTTCATGCGGCGCTGCTGCGCGACCGGGACGAGCTCGTGACGTCGCTGGAGGCAGCCCGGGCCGGGCGCGCCATGCTGGAGCGCCAGCGCCGCGATGCGACTGCCGAACGCCGCGACCTGATCGCGCTGGAGCCCGAGTGGCGGGCCATCATGGGCCCGATCGAAGGGACGGCGTCGCCTGCAGGTACGGCTGGCGCTGCCCGTTCCGAAGATGCCGCATCGGATGGCCCGGCAACAGCCGGACAGGGCGACTGGCGCCGCGGAGACGGGCTCCCGGGCGCTGCCGCGCCCGGCGCCGACATCACGCTGGGCCGACCTGCGCCCATTGTCCTGACCGACCGGGCCGAACCGCTGCGCAGGAACACCCGCCGGGCCAGTGTCGCGCTCTCTCTCCTCGCCGCTCTCCTCGCCGGCATCGTGCATGCGCGCAGCCGCAACACCTTCGCAACACCGGCCAGTCTCGCCCGCACCCTGAACCGACCCGTGATCGCGGCGATCCCGCGGCGCCACTGATGGCACGTTGCCGGAGCGGGTTCCTTGCACGCCAACAGCTCAGGCCGGGGCGCTGCCGCTCGTCTCCAGTCGACATCGGGGACCCTGCGGAGGACGAGTGCCACATGCGATATCGCCGCGGACCGGGGAGCGGGCTGGGAGCGCGGGCGGGAATCTGCGATGGCAGTCTGCATGCATGATCTCCGGAATGATCTCGCCCAGGTCGAAAGGGTCACAATGCGCCTCGCCAGTGCCAATGGCAGCCGGGCCGTGATGCTGCTCGCCAGCGATGACGGCGCGGGGACAACCAGTGCGGCCATCTCACTGGCGCTCCGGGCTGAAGCCATTGCGGCCCGGGCCGTCTGGCTGATTGATCTCGATCTAGCCGCAAACACAGTTCATGACGCCTTCCTTGCACCCCCGTTCGATCGCGAGGGCAGGCTCAGCCGGCCCTACGATGCCGCGCTCGGCAGCCCGCCGATCTATGCCGTCTCGCCGGAAAGCCGGATCGCGGCGACCGCCCGCGGCAGTGGGAAGCTGCTATGCGTGCACCAGCTTGGCGAGCGCCGCCTGCTGGTCAGCCGGATGCGGACCGAGCGGCTGGAGGACAGCCAGCGCATCCTGCTGCGTGACAGTCCCGGCTGGTGGTCCGCCGTGCGCACCGCAGCCGACTGGATCATCGTCGATGCCCCCTCCCTGGCGAGGTCGGGCGCGGGGCTGATGGTCGCTCGCCACATGGACGGGGTGGTCCTTGTCATCAAGGCGGGTGCGACCCAGGCCGACGAAGCGGTGGCGTTGCGAAGAGAAGTCGAAACCGCCGGCGGCCGCGTTGTCGGTCTCGTGCTGAATGCCATGGAGCCGGTGGTGCACCGGTTCACAGCGGGGCGTCTGCGCCGGTCCGCATAGGCCGGCGGCGGTACCCGGTGTCAGGGGGGCGGCGGACGCGCCGTCCGGCGATCCGTTGCCTGGCGCAGGGGCGTGCCGCTCCCCGTGTGCGGCACAAACGAGAGGTCCGGGCGATGCCCGACCGGATCGTGCCCGCAAGTCGCGCCGGATGCTTGCCGACCGGGCTGCCCTGTGCTTTGTGTCGCCGTTCCTGCGGAGAGGTGGCCGAGTGGCTGAAGGCGCGCCCCTGCTAAGGGCGTATACGTTTACGCGTATCGTGGGTTCGAATCCCATCCTCTCCGCCATAAAATGCGACCGGGATCGAAAAAGCCGCAGAGCTTTCCAGCGCGATTGGCGCAGGTTAAGACCCGGCGCGGGCGCGCCGGGGCATTCTGGTTTCGCCGCAGTTATTTCCCGATCGACTCCGGGCCGACCCCCTCAAACCCGTTGAACATACCATTTGTGTTGGCCAAGCCCTCGGTCGGGACGGGCTGGATTACATCCCAATGCTCGACGATCATGCCGTCTTCCATCCGGAACAGGTCGTAGAAGGCGTTAGTCGTGCCGTTCCACTGGCCTTCGCTGACGGTCAGGACGAAGTTGCCCTCGCCCAACACCGCGTGGATCTCGGTGTATTGGAACATGTTGTTCTGCGCGCTCAGCGTCTCGACCGCCGCGAGAATCCCCTCGAGCCCGTCCGCGATATTCGGGTTATGCTGGGCATAGCTCTCCGCGCTGATGTACTCGGTGATCCGCGCCGGGTCACGGCCCATCAGCACATCTTGGACCAAAGCGACGACCAGAGCCTTGTTCGCCTCGGTCTGGTCCAGATCGGCGGCCTCGGTCGGGCCGTCGGTCTGGGTTCTGCCGCTTGCGGTTTCCGTCACCAGGGGCTGCAACGCATCCCAATGCTCCGCGACCCGTCCGTCCTCGTCCACGCGGATGATGTCAAAGGACACCATCGTGTCGGCGCCAAACGGCGCGGCATTGCGCCAGACGTTGTGCATGAAGACGAAGTTGCCGTCCTGGAACATGCGGACGTTCTCGGCTGTGGTTCCGGCTTCGGCCAGCACCGGCAGAAGCTCGATGAACAGCTCCAGCCCCGTCGGGATGAAGGGGTTGTGCTGGATGTAATCGGGGTTCGCCAGGGCGCGGATCGTGTCGACGTCCCCTTGCGAGACGGCACCCAAAAAGGTTCCGACGATTACTTTGTTCGACATGGTGTCCTCGGCAATTGCGCCGGTCGCGAGGGCGACGGCAGTGGTGGCGATCAGAAGGGTCTTATGCATGGGTCAGGTCCTTTCGGGAGACGGGACAGGTTGGAAATGCGCGGAGATGTGAGTGTCGAACCGTGCGAAATCGCGGTCCAGTTCAGGGTTCTTCATAACGTCATGGGCGCTGAAGGTCGGCAGCGGCGTCATGCCGAAAAATTTCGCGTTCAGATGAACCGGTGCCAGAAGGTCATCGAGGCTGATGCCGGCAAAGAACGGCTCGGCCGGGTCATCAAACGCTTCCGACGGCGAGTTGAGCGTGCAG
>CAZDMQ010000137.1:0-1848 GCA_964506685.1 uncultured Hyphomonadaceae bacterium
GCGAAGCGGCTTTCCGCGATGCCGAGGCGCGCGAACGCGAGGCCGAAGCCGAAGCAAAAGCCACCGCCATGGTCAGCCAGGCGATCGCGCGCGGGGATGTCAACGCGGTCAACTATTTTCTCGGCCAGGCCTATGTCGAGGCCTTCGCCAAACTGGCAGAGTCCCCGAACCAGAAGACAGTGATCATCCCGGCGGAATTCTCCTCGCTGCTAGGCGCCATAGAGGGCGTGCGTGGCCTGACCGATGAGGCAAAAGCCGTACAGTCCCAGCGCAGGGCCGCGCAAGGCGCAGTTCCGCCGACACGGCAAGACGAGCCAGACGCATAAGACAAGAGAAAGCGCCGGACATGGAAAACAGTCTTCTCCTGCCCCTGACAATCTGGCACTGGCTCGCCGTGGCGCTGGTCCTGTTCCTGGTCGAGATGATGCTGGGCACGTTCGACCTGCTCATGGTGGCCATCGCGGCCGGCCTGACCGCCGCGTGGACCGCCCTTGCACCCGCCGGCCTGGCCGGATGGGAGGCCCAGCTGCTGGTTTTCTTCGGTGCCGCAATTCTCCTGATCATCACGGGGCGCACCGTCTTTGCCCCGATGCGCACGGGCGGGCCCGGACTGCCGGGGCTCAACAAGCGCATGTCGCGGCTGGTGGGCGGCCATGGCAAGGTGGTGTCAGCCTTCGCCGGCGGTCAGGGCCGGGTGCGGATCGGGGATACCGAATGGATGGCAGAAACGGTTGACGGCAGCGATCTGGCCGAAGGCACCAATGTCATTGTCGAGGGCGCCCGCTCGACGGTCGTGCAGGTGCGCGCCGCCTGAGCCCGGCAGGTGCCATGGGCACCATTCACGCCTGCCCCACCGCCCTTGCGCAGTTCGTCAGGGTGCGCCCACTTCCCCGTCATCATCATCATCATCCGGCGCGGCATCGAGTTCATTGTCGAACATTTCGCGGATCTGCTCGATCGCATCCCTGGTGTCGCGCGCGCGCCCTGACTGGACAAAGGCGCGGGCATAATGGCGGGCCAGGTCGGCAAGGAAGCTGCCGACCTCGTCGCTGCCATTGAAAAAGGACGGGTCGAGCATGACCGTCTGGCCACCCTCGCCGCCGGGGAAAGCCACCAGGAATGGCTGGAGATTCTCATCAGAGCGCATTCTCAGTCACTTTTCTGCCGGGATGAGGAGGTCCGGGTCTCGACGCGCCGGGTCGCTGCCTCGATCCGTTCTGCGGCGCGAACCAGTGCATCGGCGGCCTTGCGTTCAACTTCCGTAACGCCATCCGACGGCCCGCTTGCCGCTTCGAGTTCATCAAGCAGCGAAAGCGCCGCCACCAGCAGCAGGCGCTCCTCGCCGATATCTCCAACCGCCCGCTCTATACGGCGCACCCGCGCATCAAGCTCACGCGAGAGATAACCCAGCCGATGTTCCTGTCCGGGCGCGCAGGCCACCGAATAGAGCCGGCCGCGCAGACTGATCTCGGCCTTGGCCATTCAGCTCACTCCTCCCGGCCCAGCGCAGCGCGGACTTCCTCGATCGCCGAGCCGAGCGCGGCCGATGCTTCATCTGCCAGCCCCTGCAGGGCATGCTCGCGCGCCAGTGCTGCGTCAAGCTCATTGGCGAGTTGCGCACGGTCGGCCAGCAGGACATCGGTTTCACGGCTTGAATCGATGAGGCCGTCGAGCGCCTGGTCGAGACGCTCAAGTGCGCGGTCAAGCCTTTCCACAGCAGAGTCGATACCAGACATGGAAAAAACTCCTAGCGCCAACCGGGCGCGGCGCCAAGCGACTTGACGCGGGGCTCGCGCTTGGCCATCCCCCATGCAGGTTAACAAGGGCGATACATGACGGTCACACTGA
>CAZDMQ010000137.1:1948-3658 GCA_964506685.1 uncultured Hyphomonadaceae bacterium
TTTCCGCCAGTTGGGCAGCGCCACGCCCGGGCACCCGGAAAACTTCGTCACCCATGGCGTGGAGACAACGACCGGCCCGCTGGGCCAGGGCATCGCCACCGCTGTCGGGATGGCGATTGCCGAGCGTCACCTCAATGCGCGGTTCGGCGATGGGCTGGTCAATCACCACACTTATGTGCTCGCCGGCGATGGCTGCCTGATGGAGGGCATCAGCCAGGAAGCGATCACGCTTGCCGGTCACATGGCGCTGTCGGGCCTCATCGTCCTGTTCGACGACAATGGCGTCACGATCGATGGTTCGACGCAGCTGGCCGACTCGACCGACCAGTGCGCCCGCTTCGAGGCATCGGGCTGGGTGACGCGCCGGGTGGACGGACATGACACCGACGATGTCGATGCCGCGCTGGACTGGGCAAAAACGCAGGGCCGTCCCGTGATGCTCGCCATGAAGACCCGTATCGGCTATGGCGCGCCCACGATCGAGGGCACCGGAAAGGCGCATGGCGGGCCGTATGGTGCCGACGAGATCGCTGGCATCCGCGAGAATATCGGCTGGTCGCATCCGCCCTTCGAGATCCCGGAGGAAATCCTATCGGCCTGGCGCGCCAGCACATCGCGCGGCGAGGTCGAGCGAATGGCCTGGCAGGACCGGCTGAAGCAGGCAGACAATGCCGCCGCCTTCACCAGGGCGCTGAACGAACCGCTGCCGCTCGACCTTTCCGAAACCATCGCGGCCCACAAACAGGCTGTCATCGACGGCGGAAAGGATGACGCAACGCGCAAATGGTCGGGCGCGGCCCTGGAAGTGCTGACCGGGGCGATCCCGGAAATGGTCGGCGGCTCGGCGGACCTGTCGGGCTCCAACAACACCATGACAAGCCATACCGCGCCGATGACGCCGCAGGACTGGGCTGGGCGCTATATCCATTACGGCATTCGCGAACATGCGATGGCTGCAGCGATGAACGGCATGGCCCTGCATGGCGGGATCATCCCCTATTCCGGCACATTCCTCGTCTTTGCCGACTATTCACGCGCCGCGATCCGTATCGGCGCATTGATGGGTTTGCGGGTCATTCATGTGATGACGCATGACTCCATCGGGCTGGGTGAGGACGGCCCGACGCACCAGCCGGTCGAACATGTCGCCTCATTGCGCGCAATGCCGCGCATGCAGGTCTTCCGGCCCTGCGACGGGGTGGAAACCGCCGAGTGCTGGGAGCTTGCCCTGCGACACACGGACGGCCCGTCAACGCTCGCGCTCACGCGCCAGAAGGTTGCCAGCGCGCGCCGGCAACCGTCCAGCGCGAACCTGTCGGCGCGCGGCGCTTATGTGCTGTCGCCAGCTGATGGCGAGGAGAAGGCGGTCATCATCGCGACGGGATCGGAAGTCGAGATTGCCCTCGACGCCCAGGTGCGCCTGAAAGACGCCGGCATTGCGGTGCGTGTCGTCTCGATGCCCTGCATGGACCTGTTCGACGCGCAGCCGCGCGACGTGCGCGATGAGGTGCTCGGCCCGGCCGGCCTGCCGCGTGTCGCCGTCGAAGCCGGCGTGCGCTTTGGCTGGGACCGATGGATTGGCGCCGATGGCGGCTTTGTCGGAATGGACAGTTTCGGCGCAAGCGCACCTTACCAGGACCTGTACCACCATTTCGCAATCACGCCCGAGGCCGTGATGGAGGCGGTTCGCGAAAGGCTCTGAACCTCATC
>CAZDMQ010000138.1:0-3453 GCA_964506685.1 uncultured Hyphomonadaceae bacterium
CATAGTAATGCTTGAATTGAAAAGAAGGGGATTTAAAGTTTTTACCGGAAAATGGAAAGAGTGTGAAGTTGTTTTTGTTGCTGAAAAAAATGAGAACAAAATATATATTGCCGACTTTATATTGATGGAGAATTGTGTGCGATGATACTTTTCGTTTTCTGCTGAAATACTTAAGCGAAATGAAAAACCTCTTCCATATTGGCCCACCAATCTCCTTCGGTGCGTGTATCAAGCGGTTGCTGCATGGGCTCCATAATCGCCCACCATTCCTGCGTTTTAGGATCAGCTGCCATTTTTGCCATATCTGCTTCAAAATCATCGCCGATGTATTCCATATAGGCGAAAAGCAGACCGTCCTTATGAAAAATAGAGTAGTTACGAATATTACAGGCGGTAATCATCTTCAATACTTCGGGCCATACCGCTGCGTGATATTTCTTGTACGCTTCAAAATGTTCCGGTTTCACACCGATAAGCTGTCCAAATCGTTTCATAACGAATACCTTTCTTTTTTACAGGCAAAAATACACAAAACCAATGATTAAAGAATTATGAATTCATAAATACCCGGTACCGATGAAAACTCATTCACTACAAACCTGACTTTTTGTGCCGTTATTTCAGGCAACGCTATCGGTTGTCCATTTTCAACCGAATTACCGGCATAAGCTGTTTGCCAGATTGTATTGCCAGACATTATCTTTTAAATACTGTAGCTCAAATGCCCCAATCGCTTTGCCGCTTTCGAAAAGGATGATTTTTGAAATCGTTTCAGGCTTTTCAAGATCGATCTCCACCCAAGGCGTTTGATCATCATTCGCCGGGTTCCAGTAATGGCCGACCCATTCGCCGTTATTCACCGAACCGGCATCCCGCCAGCGGGGATTGGGATTGGTGGACGCTGTTACCGGCTTATTGAAAGAAAGCGATTGGGAGGGTGTTTACATTGGAGGAATATCCATTGCATTTCCGTCGACAGTTAATTCAACAATGGTATTTATAGGCTGAAGGTTTTCGCCCGGAAATTGTACCAGGTATCCCTGGCGTTGTTTCTTTAGCGTAACTTCTCCGCCATTTGTCAGTCTGCCCGTTTTAATCTCCATTCCAATATCGGGGATTCTGATCTCCGGGTGCTCTCCCTGCCAATTCATAATATGAAGGAATATTAAATCGTCCTTGCGTGTGCTTACCCCCCAATCGGTGGGCTTAAAGGGACCGCCGCATGTGCCATAAATGGTATTGCCAAATTGTTCCAGCCAATGCCCCATCTCCCTCAGGCGCTCTGCTTGAAGCGGTTCAATAGTGCCATCGGGTTTCGGGCCTACGTTGAACAGCAGGTTCCCGTCTCCGCCGGCCGTTCGGATTAAACTATGCAGGCACTGCTCCAGTGACTTTACCTCGTCGTCGGGTTTCCACGCCCACTGCCGGGCAATGGTCATACAGGTTTCCCACGGCCGTTCATTCTCAAAAGTACCCACCCGCTACTCGGGTGTGTCAAAATCTCCTATCCCGCCGTGGTGCCAATGCACGCCATCATTGGTTACAAGATTATCCAAATGTTGAGATAATCTGGCCGAACGCGATGTCAGACCAGCCAAGATCAAACTCAAAGTATCCAATTGCTTCCGTTCTTTCGAAGGAGCAGAGATCTATGCCCGGATCGCAAGCTTTGTTTCAACAGCCCGGAAACACGACCGGAACGTCTATTCCGAATTATGCACTACCTTTAGTGGACACAATTTCTTGACAGGGTAGGATACCCTGGTAAATAGTTACTTTTTTAAGACTAATAAAATACCTTGTACAACATGATAAATGCTGCAATCATAGATGTAGTTGCGAAAATAATTTTAAGCATTTTAGGGTTTGCCTTAATTGTTAATCTTGTTCCAAACAAACTGCCTATTACAGCGGCTACGGCCAGAATAATCGACATTCTAACATCAAAATGGCCAGTACTTAAATGTCCTAAAAACCCTGCTGTGGCCGTAATCAACACTAAGGTAGTCGATGTTCCTACAGCAATTTGCATTGGCACACCGATGGCAAGCACCATCAGAGGAACTAAAAATGAACCTCCTGAAATTCCCACCATACCAGATACAAAACCTGTTATTAATACAATAGGAATAAAAATAAACAAATTAATATGGTAAGTAGCATTAGTCGATTTTAATTCAATTCGATAGCGGTTGTTCGGTTTAGGTTCTTTTTTTACGGGTTTAAGCATTAGCACTGATGCTATAAAAATAAATATAGTAAATATGATTTTTAATAATGTCGCATCAAATCTATCTGAAAAAAATCCACCTAAAAAGGCAGTAATAAGCGTCATGCTTCCAATTAAGAAAACTAATTTCCAGTCAATTACTTTCTTTTTTCCAAAAAAAATCGCAGCCGCCAGCGATGAACATATTAAAACAAATTGTCCGGTGGTAGCTGCTTCGTGCATACCCATGCCCGACAGCACAAGGGCTAAAACATAAAAATTTCCTCCGCCACGTCCGGTCATTGTCATAACTACAGAGATGGTCAATATAATAGCAGCCAATATCCAAATACTCATGTCTTATTTGGTTATTTGTTAATGCGTTTATGTATTTTTCCGGGTAATAAATTTACAACGAGATTATTATATCCTCCCTCAAGAATTTTTACCTGCTGATAACCTTTGCTTTTTAAGTAGGCGAACGCAATTACGCATCGCACCCCGGATGAACAAAAAACTCCAATTATCTTATCTTTAGGGATTTCATCAATTCGTTGTGGAGTTTCATGAAGCGGAATTTCAAGTACAGGCAAATGTAATTTCAAATGAAATTGAAAAGTATCCATCTCTTCCTGAGCTCTTACATCTAAAAATAAAGCCTTTTTGTTTTTCAAAAATTCTTCAGGTTCAATTTTGTGTTGTCCGGTAGCAAAAAAGCTGAAATCCATACTTTTGATGATTTTTTCAAAGTCATTCATTATTTAATCTTCCGGTTTATTTAGTTAATAATTTCAAATTTGAACATATCTCTACACTGCAATTGGTGGAACAAGATGTTAAGGCTTTTGCACAATTTATTATATACCCATAAAACTGTTTAAATGAGCATCCATCCAAAAAAATAATTTTCAGTTTGTTAATGCGCTTTCGTTTATTAACACTGTGATTTTTTATAACGAATTCTTACATTTGATTTCTACGCTTGTTTAGCAAAGTTCTGCTTTTAAGTTGCATTCCGTAACATCCTGTATTTCATCCCTCAAAAACAAAAACCGTCAGTAAGTACATAGAGCAAAAACCTACAAAATTTGCCGGAATGTAGTCCAACACTGAGGCCTTGCTGGGCCTTGCTGGCCGCTCTGAGTCCTATTTATTATGTGCAATTTTTTTTTATTTCTCAAAGTCAGTAACTTTCTCTTTGAAATTAGCTGATTGCCACAATCAGACTTGTGATCAGTTGAATC
>CAZDMQ010000139.1:0-3366 GCA_964506685.1 uncultured Hyphomonadaceae bacterium
CACGCTGCGCCTGGCCTGCGTCGCGCGCTGATAGCCCTGCAGCGCCGTTGCGTATCCCGAAAAGGCCTCGCTCGCTTCCGCCAGCGCCTCCGATTGCGGCTGGATCGCGTCGCGCGCCGCTGCATCCGGCGCGGTCATCGTCTCGCGGGCTGCTTCAATTTTTGCAAGCGCGGCCGCGCGTTCGTCGCCCGCCTGCGTCATATCAACCAGCACGGGCGCGCGTTGCAGCAGCTCGCCCGCCAGTTCGCGCACCTCGCCGCGCAACTGCGCCAATCCCTTCAGATACGCGCCGGACTGCTGCTGCGCGCGCACGTACGCCTCCAGCGCCCGGCCGAGCTCTACAATTTCCGCCTGGTACTCGGCGCTCGCCCGTTCTCCGGGATTCGCCGCAACATACGCTTCAAAATCCGCCGTGGCCGCATCCAGATCGGTCTTTGCATCCGCAAGATTCGTGCGAACGGCCGCATAATCGCTTAACCGCTCATTTAGTAACTCCGCGCGATCTTCCGCAAACTGCGCATCCGGCGTGAGCTCTTCGTCAAAGCCCAGATCGATCAGCGCGCGCATGCTTTCCAGACCTGCATCCGCAAAGCCCGCCAGATCATCCCGCGCCGCATCCGTGAAGCTCGTCATGAGCGCGCCGTGGGCTGCGTCAATCGCGGGCAGTTGGTTTTCCAGGGATTGCGCCGCCGTCTCAATTTCCGGGTCCGCGTTTTGCAAACGCGTCTTGAGCTCGCCGAGCCCCGCGCGAATCTCGTCCGCGCGTTCGTTCCCAAAAATTTCCGCGAGCTCCGGCGCCGCATCAAGCGCGTCGATCTTCGCCGTGAGTTCCGCATCGCCGGACAGAACGCCCTGCAGTTTCGCCAGACTGTCTTTGGTCTGTTCAAAGCCCACGATGCGACTCGCAACATCCGCATACAGATTCACCGAGCGCAACGCCGTTTCGCGTTCGTAAACCAATCGGTAATACTGCGCCTCGTTCTGGCGCAGCTTCTCGCGCGCCTCCAGCAGCTTGTCTTCGGTCAGTTGAATTTCATAGCGCAGGCCGCTGTTCGTTCCGTCGCCGTCGGGATCGAGGCTCAAATTTCCGATCTCGCTCAACAGATTCGGGTTATTCACCAGCACTTGCGCCTTGCGCGCGCGTTCGTAGGCCAGGCGCGCCTCTTCCAGTTCGCTGCGGCGGCGCTGCATCTCGCGCGCCTGCGTCTCCAGATCTTTTGCAAGCTGGTCGACCTCATCGCGCAGCGTCGTCGCGTTCTCCGTCGCATCCCCCGCGTCCAGATCGCCTTCCGCATCAATGCCGACCTGCCCCAGGCTTTTGCCGGGGCCGTCGCCCAGTTCCGCAAGCAGCGCCAGATAATCCGCCTCGCGCGTTTCGTAATCCGCCTTCGCCGTTGCAAGCTGCGCCTGGATGTCCGCGCTCGTTAAGCCGCCGGTGTTCTGCGCAAAGTCATACACTTCCTGCGCGCGATCGCGCCGCGTCTCCAGAACGGCCAGCCTGGCGCGCGCAACCTTGAGGTTAAATTCTTCTTCGCTTAAGATATACGGATCACTCGCGGCGCCCGCGTCATGCAAAAGACCCGGACCGTTCGGATTGACGCCGCGCACGTCGTTGTCGTGCAACTTGCGCTGGCTATCCACAACCAGCTGGCGATACTGCGCCTCCAGGCCGTTCCAGTAGGTTAACTCCGAGTTGAAGCGATTGATGTCGCTTT
Source organism: uncultured Hyphomonadaceae bacterium (assembly GCA_964506685.1). Lineage (GTDB taxonomy): Bacteria > Pseudomonadota > Alphaproteobacteria > Caulobacterales > Hyphomonadaceae > UBA5336. The sequence continues at coordinate 1,716 of CAZDMQ010000139.1, forward strand.
GCAGACGATTGATCTCGTCCTGGATCTCGTTTGCGCGATCCCCGCGGCCCTGGGCCAGCAGCTCATCGCGGCGCGCCGCGCGTTCCTGAATCGAGTTCTCTTTTTCGCCAACGCGCTTTTCAAACCACGCCTGGTTTTCCACAATCGTTTCGATTGTGCCGATGCCGCCAAACACGACTTCGTTGACGCCCCGAACATGCTCCTGCCATTCGCGCTTATCGTTTGCAAGCGTACGGCTCAACTCCTCTTCCGCGGCCTCGCGATTTGCGAGCAGCTCGGATTCTGCATCCTCCCAGGCTTCAAGTCCCTGCTGGATCTGCGTTTCAATCGTCTCGCGCCAGGTCTCGCGCTCGCGCATCAGCTCCGCATACGCGGCCGCCCATTCATCTTCGCCGGCCCGGCGCGCCTGCGCCGTCTGGTTCTCAAAGGCGAGCTTCTTCAACAGTAATTCGTTGATCGCCGCTTCCCACTGCTTCTGGCCTTCCTCTAAAGCCGTCAGCGCGCGATCCTGGAATTCTCCCGGGCCATCAAAAATTTCCGCGGACTCCGGGCCCGTCGCGTTCCCCGGAAGCGCAATCGGATCGCCGGCTTCCAGCCTGCGCTTGACGCGCGTCATCAAAAGATTGGCCAGTTGCGAAGGATCGGTCTCCGTGGCTATCTCGCTTGCCAGATCCTGATCCTGATTCTCACGCCGCAGCACGGCCCGCCGCTGGCTCTGCACGATGTCGCCTTCGATGCGCGCGTACAGATCCGTGTAACCCTCGCGCTGGCGATCCAGCTCGTCTTCAAAGGCGGCCAGCTCTTCGGCCGTCATCTGCGCGGCCAGATTCGTCCGCTCGGCATCCAGGCGCGCATCCAGCTCGGCCTCCCAGTCGGCCTTGAGCAAACTCGCCTCCGTCTGCGCGATCGCATCCCACGCCGCAATCTTCGTCGCCGCATCCGCGGAATCATCGCTCAGAATTCCAAGCGCATTCGCATCCAGAACCGCCTGGTACAGCGACGCCTCATCAATGCTTGCCAGCACATCTTGAATAGCCTCGCCGGAGAGCTTCGCGCGCCACTCCCCGCGCCGCCGGTCGATGTCCTCGCCCAGCTCCGCTTCCCACGCAGCCTTCGCGAGCGCCTTTTCATCTTCCAGTTGCTGACGCCGCGATTCATCATCGTCTTCGGCGTCCGCGTTTTTCAATTCCTGATCAATCAGTTGATCCGCGCGCAGCTCCCACTCCGCGCGCATGAGATCCGCCCCGCGCCCCACGACCGTATTCCATTCGGCCGCATCCTCTTCGCGCTCCGCGCGTTCGTAATAGTCATCCAGGCGCTCGTCGCGGTCGCCGCGTTCGCCCAGAATGGAATCAAAGGCCGGCTGCGCATGCAACACAGAGCGCACCAGCAGCTCCGACGCGCCCGGAATCATTTCGAGGAAGAAGGTAAAGCAGACGGTTAATGCAACCGTCGCGCGGAAGGCCTTGCGCCTGCGCTTGCGCCGCAGTCCTGGAGATCGCAGCAATCCGACCGATGCAAGCCGTCGCCGGAGGCTGCGAACGGCGTCGGCCGCGGAAAACAAAAGGGAAAGGATGGAATGCAACAACGTACGGTTCATAATACTTCTCAATTACGCGGCAGGACCCGCGTGGAACTTTAAGGTTAAATA
>CAZDMQ010000140.1:0-3337 GCA_964506685.1 uncultured Hyphomonadaceae bacterium
GATGTAAGCCAAAAAGGCCCACATTACACTATTATGATTAGTCTTTTTCGGATTTCGTTCATCGTTAGGGATCGGGGATTGGGGTTACATAGGGTAAACAGACGGGAAAATGCCATTTCTGTAACGGGAATTATGGGGAATCTTATGAATTCCAAATTTTGGAATTCTTAAAACAATTTAGATAAATCTCTTTCTCCCGGAAATGGATAATTTTGATTTCTGGATGACAGTTTGTGACACTGCTGTCCGACTAAGAGCTGTTTGTGAGTTTGTAAGGCGTTGAATGCTAGATGTATCTGAAGAAAAACGAGTGTCCTGCATTTGAATTGGATGGCGAGCCTTCAGTGGCTTCATTCTCAATTGGGAATGAATGTAGGTCGAACGATTTTTTCTCAGATCATGGATGTGCTCGACCCGAAAGAGCTCACCCGGTGCGTCTCCCGATACCCTATGCCACGCGCCAGTCGTCGGTTCAGTGCACGCGATCAGTTCCTTTCGATGGCTTTCGCGCAGGTTACCTTTCGCGAGAGTCTTCGCGATATCGAGGCGTGTCTGAACGGCTGCCCCCATCTTTACGCCATGGGTATTCGAGGCAACGTGACCCGGACCAATCTCGCTTACGCCAACGAGAATCGGAATTGGCGAGTCTACGCAGAGTTGGCAATGGTTTTGATCCGAAGGGCGCGAAAACTCTACGCCAGCGACAGCAATGGATTGGACATCGACGAGATGGTCTACGCTCTGGACGCCTCGACTATCGACCTGTGCTTGTCGATGTTTCCATGGGCTCACTTTCGCAAGACCAAAGCAGCCATCAAGCTGCATACAATGATCGACCTTCGCGGTTCTATCCCTGTATTTATCAGTATTACAGACGGAAGCGTTCACGATGTGAACATTCTCGACAAGATCGTTTACGAGCCGGGGAGCCTCTACGTCATGGATCGCGCTTACGTCGACTTCAAAAGACTCTATCGCATCAACCAGGCAGGGGCATTTTTTGTCACCCGCGCGAAAAGCAACATGGCTTTCTATGTCAGTCGGTCCATGCCGGTCGACAAAACCACCGGCTTGAGATGCGACCAAATCATCGGCCGGAAGACTGCCAAAAGCAAATGCGATTACCCCGAAAAACTGCGACGTATTCGTTTCATCGATACCGAAACGGGCAAGAGCCTCGTCTTCATCACCAACCACTTTGGCCTGCCTGCAATCACTATTGCTCAAATCTATAAAAGCCGCTGGCAAATTGAACTGTTTTTCAAATGGATCAAGCAAAACCTCCGCATCAAGGCCTTCTATGGAGTCACCGAGAACGCCGTCAAAACCCAAATCTGGATCGCCATCTGCGTTTACCTCATGGTAGCTTGTCTCAATAAGATTCATGGATTCGACGAAAACCTTAGCCGGATTCTACAAGTTTTGAGTGTGAACGCATTTCAGAAAGAGTCTATCAATCAGATACTTACGAAATTAGAAACAAGAAAAGACGACTTATGCATACACAAACAGTTGATATTCAATGGCTTTTAATTGGACACTAGTGGAGAATAATATATCTTTAACTCTTTGACAGGGAGGGAAGAGATTCATGGGATGGCGTCGATGTTCACCTACGGCAAGATGGCGGCGAACGCCGTAAGCGCGGCGGCCTACCTGGCGGAGCGGTATCACGACGGCGGACTGCGGGTGCGGTCGGCGGAGATCGCCCGGGACCGGGGCCTATCGAAGCCGCTGGTGGCGAAGATTCTGTCGACTTTATCGACTGCGGGACTGGTGACGGGTTCACCCGGAGTCGGCGGCGGCTACCGTTTATCGCGCCCCCCGTCCTCGATCCGATTGATGGAGATCATTCCTCTCTTTGAAAAAGTGACCGACACGCTGCGATGCCCTTTCGGAGCCGATTGGTGTGGAAAAGAGAACCCCTGCCCGCTGCACGACGGTCTTCTCCGGTTGGCGGAGGCGCAACACCGATTTTTTTCGGAGACGACGCTGGAGGTATTCGTGCGAAACCCGAAGCCGCGCCGGAAGGGCTGAGAACCGTATCAGAAATTCACCATAAACAAACCCGATCAAAAAATACCACGATGAGTTCAATGTTCTGTTTTCAATGTGAACAGGCCCACCAGGGCCAGGGCTGTTCCTCCATGGGGGTATGCGGCAAGGATCCGGAGACGGCTGCGCTGCAGGACCTGCTGGTGTTCGCCACCAAGGGCATATCCATATTCGCGCACCGCGCAGCCGAGCACGGAGTGCGCGACGAACGGGTCGACCGCTTCATCCTCGAAGCGCTCTTCACGACGGTGACGAACGTCAATTTCGACCCGGAGCGGGTCGAACGGATGCTGCGCGAAGCGGCCGAGAAGAAGCGCACGGCCCGCGAACTCTACGAGCGGGCGTGCCTGGAAGCGGGAGTATCCCGTGCGGACATCAATGGCGCCTCGCAGTGGGAGCCGGCCGCGACCCTGGACGAATTAATCCGCCAGGGGGAGCAGGTCACCATCGAGAACCGCCTCCAGCGGGTCGACCGCGATCTCCTGGGATTGCAGGAGATGCTGACTTACGGACTGAAAGGGATGGCGGCCTACGCATACCATGCCTGGGTCTTGGGGAAGTCGGACCCGCGGGTGGCAGCCTTCATCTACGAGGCGCTCGATTACCTCGCCACCGGCGAACCGGACACGGGAAGACTGCTCGGTCTGAACCTGCGCTGTGGGGAGGTCAACCTGCGCGTGATGGAGCTGCTCGACGCGGCCCACAACGAGCGTTTCGGCAGTCCCGAGCCGACCGAGGTGCGGATCGATCCGGTGCCGGGCAAGTGCATCCTGGTCACCGGTCACGACTTGCTCGACCTCGAAGAACTCCTCAAGCAGACGGAAGGGACCGGAATACAGGTATATACGCACGGTGAAATGCTGCCCGCCCACGGGTATCCGGAACTGAAAAAGTACGAGCACCTGGCCGGCAATTACGGCGGAGCCTGGCAGAACCAGATTCGCGAGTTCGACGCCTTTCCCGGCGCCATCCTGGTCACGACAAATTGTATCCAGCGGCCCAAATTAAGTTACATGGGGCGCATTTTCACCGGGGGTATGGTGGCCTGGCCGGGGGTCCGCCACATCGATGGCCACGACTACAGCGCGGTGATCGAGGCGGCCCGGCGCGCGCCGGGATTCACGGAATCCGGTCCCGGGAAAACGATCACGCTCGGTTTCGGCCACAGCGCGGTCCTCGGGCTGGCCGATCAGGTCATCGACGCGGTCAAGACCGGCCGGATCCGCCGCTTTTTCGTGGTCGGCGGCTGCGACGGCGCAAAGCCCGGGCGCAACTACTACAC
>CAZDMQ010000141.1:0-3302 GCA_964506685.1 uncultured Hyphomonadaceae bacterium
GAGCGAGCGTCGTATCGGTACCGAACACGGGCCACCGGCTCATCCTGGAAGACACAGCAGCCGTACTGGCGGCGATTCGGGGGTATCTGCAGTGACGTCCGCCACGCGAAGAGCCCGAGGCGAACGGGCTCCCGGAGTTAACGCACCGCTAACAATTGCGAGGTAGGATCATGGCACGATGGCAGACCCGTCGCGCTACGGATTCGTTCCAATAGAGGTGCACAGCAATGAAATTCACGGGTATTCTGCGAATCGTCGCGGCAACCGCTCTCCTGGTCCTGGTCGGGTGCGAACCCCCGGTTGGGAATGAAACAGATACTGGTGGTGGCTCGGAAACACCGACTCAGCAGGTTGCGACTCCGACCATCACGCCACCGGGGGGGGCGTTTCCGGGTCCGGTTTCCGTCTCGATGGCGACGACGACGACCGGCGCAACAATTCGCTACACCTTCGATGGAAGCGAGCCAACTTCGACCTCGATCACGTACACCACGCCCTTCGAAACCGCAGCCTCCGGGACCACAGTTATCAAAGCCCGGGCGTTCCTGCCCGGGTTTACGGACTCGTCGATTGCCACGGCGACGTTCACGGTGGAACCCAGTGGACCGGTACCGGCTCCGCAGCTTCTGGGTGACGGAACATCACTCGGTGCCGATCCATACGACGGGAGCGTTCAACTCACCGCGGACGCAGTTTCCGTTCCCTACTACGTCTACTACACCCTCGACGGGAGCGAACCTTCGCACACGAGCCCGATGTTGACCGGGAGCGTCACGGTCGACCGACCGGTAACCGTCAAGGCGATCACCTCGACGTCGGACGGAAGCGAGTACTCGGACGTCGTCTCGCAGGCGGTATCGATCAGACTCACGTCGCCAAAGGTCGAAGTAGAGGCCAACCCGCAGGCGCGCGTCGAGGTGTTTTCCGGGCAGACCGTGTCGATCAATTGGGCGCCGATCTCGGTCGGTGCTCCGAACGGGCTTACCCTCGCGCCCGGGTACCTTCCGAATGGCCTCAGCGCTGATGACATCACTATCGTCTATACGACAGATGGCACCGATCCCGTGACGTCGGGTACTGCGACTCAATTCTCGGGTGTCTTCGACGTCATGCCTGCCACACCAAGCGGGGAACTCAAGCTCTTCGCCCGGCGCACCGCGGACGGATACGTCGACTCCGAGGTTGTCACCGTGGGCTACGAACGCTACACGGCGCCGGTGGTATCCGACCCCGCGCCCGGCGCATTTTCCGGAGCGTCAGTACCCGTGCCCGTGACCCTCTCGTCCGATGACGCTTCTGCAACGATCCAGTACCGTATCGGTGGCGCGGAAGTATGGGGTACGCATTACGCTGATGCGTGGGTCGATTACACCGGGCCGTTTCACCTCTTTCCGGGCGGTTTTGTCCGCCTGGAGACGCGGGCGGTAAGAACGGGGTGGAAAAGCTGGGAGGTGGGCGCAAAGGGGTGGACCGTGGCGACCGACTTCCTCCAACTCCCGGGTGTCGTCTACCGGGCGGGCGATGATGTGTATGTCCTCGACACCGGCGGAACCGATCCGGCGGTCACCGGCTTCGATACGACCCCGGCATCGGTAACATTCTTCAACGGGATGATCGTCTACATCGACAGCACCGGCACGGAGCTGCACGTACTCGACGAGAATGCCGACGATCGAGTTCTCCCGGGAGTCGATATCCCCGGCGGCAAGGAAGTGTTCAGGGTCGTCGGTGTCGATTCGAGCCTCGGTGTCCGCACGACGCTGCTCTTCGGCGTCGAGACTGACACGGGCGCGGAGCGCGAGTGGCTCCGGTATGTCCCGGACGCGATCGATGCCGCACACAGCAGCACGGTCCCGGCAACCGCGGATTCGGTCTCCGGCTGGGAAGGTGTGGGTGCCAACCGCGTGTATCTCACCACCGATCAGCAGGAAGTCTATCAAGTGCTATCGATACCTCCAAACTACAAGTTCCCGGTTGACGATTCACGCAAGCCGGTACGGGACGTTGTCCTGTTCGGCAAGTCCGTCGATATGGTGATCGAATCGGAGCTGTGGTACATCACTTCGGGGGGCACCGTACGGACGCCGGGGCTTGGAGCGGATGACGACGAGATCGTGCCCGGATTCGACCACACGATGGCGATGGACGAGATTTCGGGGCGATGGTGAGCGTGCTGTTGAAGGCGTTACTCGACCGACTCCCCCGGGGCGAGTCTGACGAGTTGCATCTCCGCTACGTCAACCGCGTTCCGCACCTGCCGCAAAACCTCGTATCGCGTGAGTAGTGGTGCATGCCCCAGGGCACGAGCACCGGAGGGGCGAGATGATTCCGGAGGCTACTGAAGGGTAACCACGACCGATGCGACCTGCTCGAGTGCAGTATCGAATCCGTTTAGGTCCGAGTAGATTACCGGTTCGTCACCAAGACGTCCGCCGTGGCCGAGGAGCTCAAGACAAGCCGACCCGGTGCCGAGGCGGGCCGCATAGACGAGCGACGGCTGACCCGCCCAGTCGTTGTCGAGTTCCGTGAACGTGGCATTCACGTCGTCGGTCTTGTTGATCTCCAGATAGATCGTAGTCCGCCCGACCGGTCGGGTCACCGTCGTCATGAGGGTTGTCGGCCCGCTCGGAGTTGCGGATGTAACGGTGTCCGGATAGGGGGCGGCTTTCGACGGGAGCGAGGCGCCGCTCGCGGTGACCCGGTTGGCCCAAACCGGCAGGCACTGTGCAAAGAACTCGGCCTGCTTGTCGTTTTTGGCGGCGTGACGCATCCTCCCAAAGTCGGCTCCGGTGACGTACAGCGTTTCCACCAGGTTACCTGCGTCATCTTCGGTCCAGATCGCGAATTGGGGAAGCACGTTGAACACCAGCGGGCCTGTTCGCATTCTCGAGCCCCATTGCGTGCCGGGCTCGATCTCAAGGAGAAGCGTACTGCCGCCGTCTTCCCCCAGCACGATCGTCTGCGGCTCGGGATTCAGCCGATTCATGACACAGCCGCCGATGGAGACGGTGATAGCGAGCACGCCGATTAGCGATAGAGGTCCTGGTCTCATGCTCTCTCCTGATAATCGGTGGCCACGGAAGCGGCCGCATCTTCCGATTACAATACACCGGGCGTTCGATCGTGTCATCCGGAAAAGTCTCTTGGCGGGGAACACGATCCGGCCCACAACCGTCCGTCTGTATCTATAGTCGTTTCCGGTCCTTGGCGAGGCGTTCTATTTTTTCTGTGATACCACTACGCCGGGCGATCCAGAGGGTCCGAAGTGGGAACGCTTTCGTCATATACCGTATCCGGACAGA
>CAZDMQ010000142.1:0-3200 GCA_964506685.1 uncultured Hyphomonadaceae bacterium
CGACGAAGATCGCGGCGTTCTCGGTCAGATTGCCATGCTGGCGGATCAATCGTTCAAGGTTCACGTCGTTTCCGAAGCCTACCCCGCGCTTGACCTTCACGCGGTACATGCCGACGGACAGCATCAGAATCTGCTGGATAACAATTAGGAATCCGGCGGTGACCGCCGATACGATGGGAAAGCTCATAGATTACCTCGTTGGGTGGGAAGTAGAGACGATGTCGCTCCTCCGGCCCGGCCTTCGGAGCGACAAGAGGCCGTTGGGGAGTTATCGATTGAGGGAGCGCAGCCAGTCGGCGACATGCCGACCGATGGCGTCGGGCTGGTCTTCTTGGGCGAAATGGCGCGCCTCACCGCCGTACCGGATATCGATATTGTTGTAATTGGCCTGCATCCAGTGCGCCGCCGCAGGCGGAACGATGGCTCCCGGATCGAAATAGATCAGCAATTTTGGCGTCTCCGAGCGCATGAGCCATGCGCCGACTTCCTGCACCACGGCGACGTTGCGGGCCGGCTCGCCCGCGATAGGCAGCTCGTTGGGCCACATCCGGATGGGTTCCCGCGCGGTCGGATCGGCGAAGGGAGCGCGATAGGCGTTCATCTCGGCGTCGGTCAGGGGGCGGATTACCTGCGACGGCAAAAGCTGTTCGATGAAGATGTTCTGATCGATCAGCAGTTGCGGGCCGGTTTCGGGGTCACGGAACGCACGGAAGGTGTCGGCGTTCGGTCCGAAAGCCTCGATTGACTCCATCGGGAAGGCAGGTGGCACGAGCGCCTCCAGAAACGCGACGGCGTGCACGTTCTCTTCGTGCTGTCGCGCATAGTTCAGGCCCAGAACGGAGCCCCAGTCATGCACGACGAGGGTGACATCCCTGAGGTCTAGCGCCTCGATGAATCCCTCGACGTAGCGGTAATGGTCCTGGAACGTATAGTCGATTTCAGGTTTGTCGGACCTTCCGAACCCCACGAGATCGAGCGCGATGACGCGTCCCATGTCGTCGAGATGCGGGATCACGTTGCGCCAGAGGTAGGACGAGGTCGGATTGCCGTGCAAAAGCAGGATCGGCGCTCCCTCGCCCGCCCTCTGCGTCAAGGTAGTTGCCGCATCCCTTAGACTCGAATGCAGAGGGTGCGGAGGACAGGAATGGCCCGATACGGAGAGGCCTTCAAGGCCAAGGCGGTAGCGCGGTTGCTGCCGCCGGAGAGTGCAACGCTGGAGGCTGTGTCGACCGAGTTCGGCGTCAGCATCCCGACCCTGGAGCGCTGGCGCTCGCAAGCGCTGGCCGAATCCGGAGAACGGACCTGGACCGGTCCCGCGCGACTGGAAGCCGTGATTCATACCGCTTCGCTCGACGAGCATGCCCGTAACGCCTGGTGCCGCGAGCATGGGGTGTTCCCGAAGGACCTCGAGCGCTGGCGCGGCCAGGCCATGGATTCCTTGAACGACGAGGCAGAGCCTGTGAGTCGGGCGCAGGTGCGCGCCGACCGCCAACGCATCAGAACGCTGGAGCGAGACCTGAGGCACAAGGAGAAAGCCTTGGCCGAGACAGCCGCGCTGCTGGTGCTGTCAAAAAAACTCTCGGCGATCTTCCGAGAGGGCGGGGACGAATGATTCCCGTGGAAGATCGCAGGGCCATCGTGGCTCACCTCGACGAAGCTCGTGCGGCCGGCGCGCGCCTGGCGTCTGCCTGTGAACTCATCGGCGTGGATCCGAGAACGGTGCAACGCTGGCGCCAGGACGACGGTCTCGAGCTCGGCGATCGAAGGCCGCACGCCGAACGGCCGACGCCTGCGAACGCGCTGAGCGATGCAGAGCGCGAAGAAGTCCTGGAGGTGGCCAACAGCGATCGCTTCGCGGACGTGCCGCCGACGCGGATCGTCCCGGAGCTGGCCGACGAAGGGCGTTACCTCGCTTCGGAATCGACCTTCTATCGCGTTCTGCGCGACGCGGGCCAGGTTCGGCACCGAGGCCGCACGAAGGTGCCTGAACGGCGCAGGCCGCCGAGCACGCACACGGCAACGGCGCCGAACGAGCTGTGGACGTGGGACATGAGCTACCTGCCCGCCTCGGTCGTGGGCCGCTGGTTCTACCTGTACCTGATCCTCGACGTGTTCAGCCGGAAGATCGTCGGCTTCGAGGTCCACGACACCGACAACTCCGATCACGCGGCGCACTTGCTGAAGCGGACCGCACTGGCCGAAGGCATCGCAGCCCGCGAGCGGCGCCCGATCCTGCATGGCGACAACGGCGCGACCCTGAAGGGGACGACGGTGCTGTCGATGATGCACTGGCTCGGCATCAAGCCCTCGTACTCGCGGCCCCGCGTGAGCAACGACAATGCCTTCGTCGAGTCGCTGTTCCGGACCGCGAAGTACCGACCGGAGTACCCGGTCGAGCCGTTCGCGAGCCTGGACGAGGCCCGGGCATGGGCGGCCCGCTTCGTGCACTGGTACAACGAAGTCCACCTGCATAGCGGCATCCGCTACGTGACCCCGGCGCAGCGGCACGCCGGTGAAGATGCTGAGATCCTCGCGCGACGACACGAGACCTACCAAGCGGCGAGGGCCGCGAATCCCGGACGCTGGAGCGGGCAGACGCGAAACTGGAGCGTCATCGGCGCCGTCACACTCAACCCGGAACGCCCCGAGTTGGTGGCGGCCTCCGAGCCGCAAATGATTTCGCGGGAAACTGCATGATCCAAGCGGCAACTACCTTGACATCTATCGCCCGCTTCGAGGTAGTGCATCCGCACCCCGTCGATGTCGACGAAGTTCGACCTGGTCTCGGCCGCGACGGTCGACGGCGAAGCCGCAAGGACGGTGGCGAAGAGCGCCAGTGTTGGAAGAAGTTTCATATCGGTCTCCATGGTCTCAAAGGTTTGACGAAAGGCATCGAAGTGATCGGCTCAGTCTGGGCGGTCCGGGTGAAGCAGCACGACCTTGCCGGTCGGGCGACCGTGTTCGGCATACGCGTGCGCCTCGGCCACGCGGTCGAAGGTGAACCGGCGCTCGTCGATCAGGGGCACGATGTCGCCGGCCTCGCAGAGCCGCGCGATCTCGCCGAGGATCGCGCCGATGCGCGTCGTGCCCTCGCCCGTGAGGACAGGCCGACCGGCGAAGACGCTGCGAAAACTCAGCCACTTCATCTGGAAGCCGGGCCGCACCGGAAAGTCACCGAGTATGTCGAGGATCGTTCCGCC
>CAZDMQ010000143.1:0-3140 GCA_964506685.1 uncultured Hyphomonadaceae bacterium
CCGCTTCGAGAGCCTCCGTGAGCGCCTCCGGATGCCGTTCGTACTTCCGGTACGCTTGCGCCGGGTAGAGGAATGTGAATGTGTCTTCCGGCCGCCGCGCGGCAAGGTACCGGACGTACTCAGCGGTAACACTCTGCGAACCTTTGGGACTTCCCGCCAATACAACAACGTTCATGGATGAAACCTCCTTGCAACCTCTTCGAGATCGAATTCACCGCTCGCTTCCATCACCGCCAGAGCGATCATGCGTCCACCGACGTCCCGAAGCAGCGTGCGCTCGTTTTCAAGATCCTCGGCCGTTGGTTGCGCCGGTGCCAGCGCCGCCAGACCGTGGGTATAAATGAACATGTTCTTCAGCAGGATTTGGAGCCGCTCGTCGGGAAGCGTCGCGAGGACGCTGTCGCGACGCATCTGCTCAGTCAGACGGTGGAACGGCCACTCCGCGGCAGACGGCGTGAGGCGCTCCCGGCCTTTGGTCATGAGCAGCTGAAAGAGATTGGGCTCGGAGCGCGAAAAGTCGAGATAGGCGAGACCGATACCGAGAAACTCGCTTTCCGGATCCGGAGTAGGCAGCGCGTGGTTGAGAGCTATCTCAAGCGCGCGGTCCACCGTCGCGTCAAGCAGTGCGTCGATCGAACCGAAGACGCTGTAAATCGGTTGCGTTGAACACCCCAACGCACCGGCGACGGACCGGGCGGTAAGCGATTCGTGTCCGCTCTCCCGAACCACCCGTATCGCGCCGTTAATGATCCGCTCCCTCGTCAAAACTGTTTTTGGCGGCATAATAACAAAAGTTATATAACGGTTGTTATTAGGTGTCAAGACCATAGCGACTCTTCATGTTCATCCACAACCCGGGCCCCGCTTTTCCGGTTCGCCTTTAAACATCGCGTCTTCACCGATCATTCGCGCTGGCTCGGTACGGGTGAGTCCGTCCTTATTATTCACGCCCCCATCGCCCGGTTACGATAAAACACCGGTGTCACATCAGGCTCTTAAGTTGAAGACGAAAAAATCAAAAAATAACAGTATCACCCCCCGATAACGGTCACGGTCCCGCCGTGGGCTTCCACAACATCCCAGGTGAGCCGCTCATCCCACGCTTTTTTTCGCCCCGCCGGGGTCCGGTCAAAGATGACTAAATAGCAGGGAGTTTCGGGGCCGAACTTTTCCCGGTAGCGGTTAATCTGCACCAGCCCCTCCTCTTTGGTCAGTTCCACCCCGTCGTACGGGTGTACCAGTTTAATCTCGATTATGTTCCACACCCCGCCGTACTCCACCGCTAAATCGGCCCGGCCCCGCCCCGCAGCGAATTCCCGCTCGATTTGTCCGCCACCGTTGACGATCCGCTGCAGAAAAGCCATCAACAACAGGTGGGGAAAAGCCTCGGTATAATCCGCCTTCTCTTCCCAGATGTCGGAGTGGCGCCGCCAAAACTTCTGGAATTCCCGTAACAGAGCGTCCATGTCCAGCGTTCCGTCATCCTTTTCCCATTGAAACTCCGGCAGAGGCATGACATCCTGCATCCCTTGGGATAGGACCCGACTGATAATCTCCCGGTAAATCGGGTTGGATATGATGACACCGTTATCGCTCTTCTCAACCAGACCCATATCGACTGCCAGTTGAAAATCGTCGCCGTCGGTGAGGGCAATGTCCATCTGACCGGTAATCACCGGCTGCACAATCCGTTTTATCCGAGGGTCTTTCAGCCGCACCTGGAGGCTGTCCAGGTGCACCGCCCGCGCCGTTATCAGCATCTCCCGGGCCTGGAAAACATGCTCGCCGGTCACCGTCTCACCATGGGGACAGATGGTCCAAACACATTTTTTCAGCAACGAATTAACCAGCCACGGTTGCCCCTTTGTCTGTTCCCACACCAGCTCCAAAGCCTCGTCGGTGAATTGCTGCCCCGCCACTTTGGTATGCTGTCGGGCGAGCTTGAACACATCATTCCGGTAGAAATTTCCAATATTCGCGGAGTCCTCTTTAATATTAAACGGACTCCCTGGGTTTACGTCTTTCCCGTCTTTGCTTTTTATCAGATAATCGCGCAGGTCGCGCATCCCCACCAAAGCGATACTCACCGGAAAGGTTCCGACACCCCGTCCTACAAAGCCGCCCCGGAGCTGCCGCAGGAAGGTAATCATTGCCTGGTCCTGCAGGACATCCACTTCATCGAATAAAACAATCAGCGGTTTGGGCGCGGCAAGTTTTGCCCATGAGACCATAATGGAAGAAAGCATGCTTCCCGGGGTTTCTTTGTTTGAGAAATTCGGGACCAGCTCTTTCCCCAGATACAGTTCTGCATATTCTTTTATTGCCTCGCATATTTCGGGCATGGCCCGTTCCATGTCGTCCAGCCCCTGCGCCCGCTCGAGGCTGACGTAGCAGGCAATTCCCTCTCCGCTTTCGTTGATCTCCTTCATGTAGGTGAGCAGAAACGTGGTTTTTCCGGTTTGTCGGGGAGCGTGGAGGACCCAGTAGAGCTGTCCGCTGATGTATTTGTCGAGCTGGGCGTTGATTAACCGCTCTTTGGGCGGCAGCATGTAGTGGCGGCCGGGATCACAGGGCCCGGTGGTATTGAAAAACTTCTCCATGGCTTTCAGTATACCCGCAATCGGGCCTGCCGATAAGCAGTTGTTCCTTATCACCTGTTACATAGAAAAGGCGACTGCTTTAGGGTATCGCGTGCTTGTACAAGCATGCGCTGCGCTTCCTCCGTCCCCTTAGAATACACAAACACCCGTATCGCGCCGTTAATGATCCGCTCCCTCGTCAAAACTGTTTTTGGCGGCATAATAACAAAAGTTATATAACGGTTGTTATTAGGTGTCAAGCGTTGGATTTCGGTGTGCGTTCGGTGTATTCTCAGAAAAAGACTATATCTGGTCTGGTTCACTCGTAAGCGGCTGGAGGTATCGACATGGTGGTAAACACAATCACTGAAGCTAAGGCGCAGTTGTCGGCCCTTGTTGCCCGTGCGGCCCAAGGTGAAGAGATCATCATCAGCAAAGCGGGAAAGGCAGTTGCCGTTCTCGTCCCGTATGCCCGGGCGACCGGTACCCGACGACCGGGGCGGCTTCGTGGAAGAATCAGAGTAGCTGATGATTTTGACACTCTCCCGGAAGATATCGCCG
>CAZDMQ010000144.1:0-3106 GCA_964506685.1 uncultured Hyphomonadaceae bacterium
GGTGCCGGACCCAGGGCGACCCGGGCGACGTCTCCGATGCGAATCGGCGTGCCCTCACTCGATCGCACCACCGACTGCTCGAGCTCCTCGACCGACCGCACGAAGCCCAAGCCGCGCACGAGGTACTCTACCGCGTTGATCTCGAGGGTGCGTGCGCCCACGTCTTGGTTCGAGCGCCGCACTGCACGCACGATCTCTTCCAGGGTGACGGCGCGGGCGCGCATCGCCTCCGGGTCGACGTCGACCTGGTACTCGCGCACGAAGCCCCCGACCGAGGCGACCTCGCTCACCCCGTCCACCGACTGTAGGGCGAAGCGGACCGTCCAATCCTGCACCGAGCGAAGCTCGTCCGGGTCGAAGCCCGGCACCGTGTGTCCGTCTTCGTCCCGCGCCTCGAGCGTGTACCAAAAGACCTGCCCCAGTGCGGTCGCGTCCGGGCCGAGGGCGGGTGTGACCCCGTCGGGCAGGGTGCCGGAGGGGAGGGAGGCGAGCTTTTCGAGGACTCGGCTGCGCGACCAGTACAGCTCCGCCCGGTCGTCGAAGACGATGTAGAGCGTGGAGAGCCCGAAGGTCGACGACGCCCGCACCGTGCGCACGCCGGGGATTCCGAGGAGGGCGGTGCTCAGCGGATAGGTGATCTGGTCGTCAATATCCCGAGGCGAACGGCCTGGCCATTCAGTGGTGACGATCTGCTGGTTGTCGCCGAGGTTCGGGATGGCGTCCACAGGGACTGGCGAGCGCGACAGGCCCGGCAGCTCCCAGGGAAAGGGCGCCACGTAGACCGCGGCGCCGGCGAGAAGCAAGGCGAGCGCGAGGGTGACCTCGCGGCGGTCGACGAAGAAAGCGATCGCGGTGCGAAACATGTCAGTGGTCGTGGCCCTGGTGACCGTGCGCCCCCATCGGCGTGTTGCGCGACGCCTCGAGGTGCTCGCCTGGACTCACGGTCTCCAGAATCGAGCCGCAGGTGCGCATGGTCGCGCCGAAGTAGGGGTTGTCGATGGCGTCACCGCGCTGAATCCACGCCGCGCCCTGGTCGCCGAAGGCCATCGGACAGTGAGCCAAGCGCACAGGTTGATCGAGCGGATTACCGTAGCGCCGCAGCACGTTCGCCATCGCCTTGCTGAGCTCCTCAAAGCCGGTGCGGGCTCCTTCGAGAGTGCCGCTCGACTCCAACGTACTCGCGGCCTCCTCGATCGCGCGCAGGAGCTCTTCGTCCGGATCCGCTACGGCGAGCCGGAGCTCGGCGGCAGCGGCCTGCGCGTTCGGGTGTGAGTCGGCGGCGAGCGCTTCCTGAAGCTGCAGATAGTGCTCCAACACCGGACGGAGCGCTTCGCGTTTCGCCTCGCTCATCTCGACCCGCAACGGTGCGTCCGAGACTTCATCCACTGGGGTCATCATGCTCTCGCCGCCGCGGATCTGAAGATCGGCGTCGAGGGCGAAGGCACCGCGCGTGACGACGCGCTCACCTTCGCTGAGGCCGGCCACCACCGGGTAGACCGAGCCCATCTTCGGGCCGAGCCGGACCGTCCGCGGGCGGTAGACCGGCGTGCCGCTTTGCTGGCGCTCGACGTAGACCAACGCCCGACGGCCGGTGAACAGCGGCGCACTCTCCGGTACCACCAGCGGCGCAGCCCCGTCGCGCTCTCGTTCGTGTTGCACGACCGCTTCGGCGAACATGCCTGGGCGCAGTCGTCCCGAGGGATTCTCGAGCTCGACGCGGGCCTGGGCGGTGCGGGTGTTCGGGTTGACTCGTGGATCGATGAAGGTCACCCGACCCTCGAAGTCCTCGCCCGGGAGCGCGTTGACGGTGATGGTCACCCGGTCCCCGATCGCGACTTGTCCGAGATCGTTCTCGTAGACCTCGAGCTGAGCCCAGACCGTGCTCAGATCCGCGATGCGGTAGAGCGGCGCGCCGGTTTCGACGTAGGTGCCTTCGGTCGCCAGGCGCTCGAGCACGGTCCCCGCGTAGGGGGTTCGGATCGGTACCGAGAGCGGCGGCTCAGACCGGCGCTCGAGCGCGTCGAGCTCGGACGGCGGCATCCCGAGGAGTCGGAGGCGATCCCGGGCGGCTTCGACGGTGGCCCGGCTGACCGCGGATTCGCTTTGGCGCGCGGCGACGATCAGGTCCTGGGCCGTCGCGTAGATCTCCGGGCTGTAGAGGTTGGCGATCACCTCCCCACGGCGCACGCGAACGCCGGTGGTGTTGACCCGAAGACGGTCGATCCGACCCCCGGTCCAGGCAGTGACGACTTTGAGTGTCTGCTCGTCGGGCTCGACGCGCCCCAGGAGACGGACGGTTGCGCTCTCGTCCCCCTGCCGGCGGACCTCGGTGGTGCGCAAGCGCGCCCGCGCCCGGGCGCGCTCGGAGAGCACGATGTGATCGTCACCGGCCGCGCTCATCTGAGCGCTCTCGCCCTTCGGAATCAGCTCCATTCCGCAGATGGGACAGGTGCCGGGCCCGGCGCTGTCGATCTGCGGATGCATCGAGCAGGTGTAACGGGTGCCTTCGGTCGCGTTCTCCTCCGGCGAGACCCCGCCGGTGAAGAGCACCGCACCGAGGGCGATTCCGAGCCCGAATAGGGCGACTCCGATCGGGACCATCGTTCTGGGATTCATGCGGAGCCTCCGATCGGTGCGCCGATCAGCGATTCGAGCGCGGCGACGGCACGTGCGTGCTCGGCGAGGGTGAGGTCGAGCTCGAGGCGGAGCTCGAGCAACGTCTGCTGGACCAGAAGGGCTTGGGCGATCTCGGCGCGGCCGGCGGCGTAGGCGCCGAGGACCGACTCGAGGACGGTGTGCGCCCGGGGCAAGAGCGTATCGCGGTAGAGTGCGGCGCGGCGGGCGCTGTCGAGGGTTCGATTGCGTGCCTCGGCGAGCGCCGCACGCAGCTCGAGGCGGGTGGCGTCGGCGCGAGCGCGGTACATCCGAGAGCGCGCTTCGGCCTGCTCGACCCGGTCCGCATAGGTGCCCTGCCAGATCGGCAAGGACAGGCCGACGGCGCCGATCACCGCGTCCTGACCACTGTCTCGCAGGGGGCTGCTCGTCTCACCGATAGTTACCGATGAAACTCGAAAAATGTATCTCCACAATGTGGCTGATCAATGGA
>CAZDMQ010000145.1:0-3065 GCA_964506685.1 uncultured Hyphomonadaceae bacterium
GCTTGATGGCGATGCCGGCCATGAGGGCGAGCAGGACGCCGGTGGTGATGATGCGGACGGCGGTCTGTACAGCGGTCTGCCTGGCCAGCCGAAACCCGGCCAGCAGCGATCGCAGATCGAGGATGTCCTCGGCGGCGTCCGTCCCGTCGAGCCCGACCTCATGCAGCGCACGCCGGGCGCCGGTTTCGGCGGCGCGTTCGAGCAGCGCCTCGAACTCGTCGCTCGGCAGACTGATCAGCCTGTCGCTGTCGCGTTTCTGTTCCATCGTCGTGGTTCTCAAACTGTCGATCAGATCACCAGCGTCCCGGCGAGCGTGATCGCGATTTTGGCGAGCGTGGCGTCAGGGCTTCCGGGCGCGATCACCTCGAGGAGGTCGCCCGGTTCGAGGACGGTCTCGCTCGCGGCGATGAAGGCGGCGGTGGAGGCGCTCGCCGCGAAGCGGATGGTGCCGATGCTCGTGCCGTTGTGCTGGACATCGAGGTCCGTCTCTGCGGTGGCCGCGACCCCGGCCGTGCCCTGGCTGTCGGCAAGATCGACCTTGAGCCGCGAGCGCCGGGCCACGAGCGTGCGCAGCAGCACCTCCGAGGCGGCGGGTGTGCCCGCCTTCGCGAAGGCGAAGTCCGCCGGCGGATCTGCCGCGTCCTCGGTCTCGACCACTTCGAGCGCGAACCAGGTGCGCTCCATGCCCCGGAGCTCGCCTGAGGCGCTGACGAACACCGTAAGCTCGAACCAGTCGCCGGCGACGACCGGGAGGACCGCGCTCGCGATGTTCCGCATCTGATTGCTGTAGCCGCTGTCGCCGCGGACGATGAAGGAGCCGCCACCGATCACGCCCCCGCCGTTCATGCGGATCTCGACCAGCTGGCTCGTCGGCGAGGTCTGCCACTCGATATTGCCCGTGAGCCGGACCTTGATCACACCGGCCGGCACGGTAAGCCGCGTGGGCTGGCCGGCGTCCCAGAGCGCGTCGCTGTCGTAGACGGCGCTCTGCCAGGGGACCGCGACATAGGCGCCGGTCGTCGAGACGCTGAAGTTCGTGGTCCGCCGTACGAGGGCGCCCCGGAAGGGCAGCAGCGCTCGCTGGAAGATGCCAACCCCGGCAGCACCCCAGAGCGCGCCATCGAACTGGAGTACGTCGCTGGCGACAGCGCCGCTGGCCGAGACATCAGTCAGATCATTCAGGGCCCCGGCGCCGCCGCCGACCCCGAAGAGATCGCTGCCATTGCCCTGCACCAGCACGGTGGCGCCGGGCACGATGATGACCTCCGCGCCCGAACCCGCGTACTTGGCCCGCACCTCCTGGCCACCGCTGGTCGCGTTTCGGATCGCGAGCCGGCGATGGTTGGCCGGGAGCGTCAGGACGCGCGCAGCCGTCAGCGTGCCGGTGAGCACGATCAGGCCATTGCGGTTCGCTTGCGCGCTGGTCAGCGTCACGTTGGCGTCGCCCATCGCCAGCGACAGCGCGCGGTTCATGGCGTTGTCGAGGGCATCGACGGCGTCGTTGATCGTGACCTCTTTCTGGTTCTGGGCGGCGGCGACATGGGTCACTGCCAGATTGGGGCTGGGCATCAGGTGATCTCCAAAGTGACGGCACGAGGGAAGCCGCGGCCCGCGACGGCGCTCAGTTGATAGACGGCGACGGACAGAGCGGCCGGCACGGAGCCGAAGTCGGCCAGCATGTCGGCGTTGGCGTAGATGACGCTGGGGCTCGCAGACGTCAGTGTCCGCTTCACCACACCGCCGGGACCATTGAGAATGTCGACCTCATAGGCTTCGCTGGCTTCCCCGAGCGGAACC
Organism: uncultured Hyphomonadaceae bacterium; assembly: GCA_964506685.1. Lineage (GTDB taxonomy): Bacteria > Pseudomonadota > Alphaproteobacteria > Caulobacterales > Hyphomonadaceae > UBA5336. The sequence goes on from CAZDMQ010000145.1 coordinate 1,798, forward strand.
ACGCCGGTCCCGTCCTTCAGCTCGCCGCCGATGCGCGTCCGGCGCACCCAGGACAGCGTGATGCTCGTCGGACTGCCGCTCGTGACCGCGCGAACATTCCACGGCGCATAGGGCTTGAGATCGCGGCCGCTGTGGCTCTGGACCAGCGTTTCGGCATCTTCGAACAGCGTGCCGAAGCCGACGGCGCGCCAGGATCGCGGAAGCCCGAGATCCCCAAGAGCCGTGACCAGCGTCTCGACATCATCAGGATCGAGCAGCGCGAAGAGCTCGCCCGCCGCGTGACCTTCGACGAAGACATCCGTTCCACGCCGGCCGCGCAGCAAGCCGGTGAGCGTGTAGGAGCCATCGGGGTTGAGCGTGACATCGCGGAACTGGATGATCTCCGGCTCGCCATTCGTTTTCAGGACGAGGGCTGCATTGGCGCCATTGACGAGGGCCTCCTGTGTGACGCTTTCGAGCCGTTCGCCGCCGGTGGTCACGAAGACGGTGAGGCTGTTCTCGTCGTCGGTACCGAACGGCGAGTGTGGACTGCCCAGCGCATTCGCCGTTGCGCCCCAGGCCGCTTCGCTCAAGGCCCGCCCAGCCTGCGCCCATGCCGAACCGTCGGCGCTGCGATAGAGGGCAGCTCCGGGCCAGCCGGGGCCGCCGAAGCCCGCCATCTGGTAATAGACCCGCGAGCCCGCGCCGCCGGCGTCGTCGACGTCGCGCAGGAGCGGCAGGTCCGGCAGGATCAGTCGCGTTGCGGCGTTCGTGCCCACCAGCTGAACGGGCTTGCCGGAGCCGCCATCGGCGATGACCGAGGACACATAGGTGGCGGCGGTCTCGGAGACGCCCTTCACCGCGAGCGAGAAGTCCGCGCCGACGTCGAGACGGTTGATCCGCGTCCGGAAGGTCGAGCCGGTCGCGAACACCACATCCACCACGTCGGTCGGATCGAGGCGCAGCCAGTCGGGCGGCAGTTCGGCCTCGTAGGCGCTGCGCTCGATCCAGGCGCTGTAGAGAGTCTTTGCCGCGATGCGCTTGGCCGTGGTGGGGTCGATGGCGAGCGCCAGTTCGAGGCTCGCCTGGTTGCGCGAGTGCATGGTGGGAAGCGGCAGGGATGCCCGCTTCTCGCTCTGCGTGCCCTGCTGGTAGTCGGCGTCACGGTCCATGTAGACCACGGCCACGCGCTCGGGCAGTTCGACCTCCTGGGTACGGCGCTCGCGCCAGCTCTCGCCCGTCTGATTGTCGAGCGGCACGAGGTAATCGGCCGGGATCGTCGCAATCGG
>CAZDMQ010000146.1:0-3035 GCA_964506685.1 uncultured Hyphomonadaceae bacterium
CACCGCACCGTCGGACGCGAACACGATCAGCGTCGCCCACTGGTTGAGCGCATACTGAACCGCCTGCTTCATCGGATGCTTGGGAAGCAACTGATCACTCCAGGTGTGGAGTCGCTCCTTAAGATTGTCGAGCACCGGCAATGACTTTGCTTGCCGAAGCGCCAGCCGGGCCCGGGCATCACCATCGCGCGCTTCCTCTTCGACCGCGTAGAGTCTCTTGATGCGCTCAATCGCTTCCGCGGCGATCTCAGGTTTGGAGGCTTCGGCATCGACGAACTTCCGCCGCGCATGCGCCCAGCATCCGGCCCGGGTGATTCCTTCCCGCACCACCACCCCGTCATATCCGCCGTACGCATCTGCCACAAGCACATTGCTGTAGCGGTTGAGGAACTCCATCGGGCCTTCGCGTTTCCGTCCGAGCGTAAAGTCGAAGATGTTATAAGGATGATCGGCGTCGCCCAGGTAGATCCACATCCGCGCCGAGTGCGTTTTGCCTTTGCCTTTCACGAGCATGGGCATCGTCGTGTCGTCGGTTCCGATCACATGCGATTCGAGCACCCGCTGAATCATGAGTTCATGCAACGGACGAACGAGATCCGCGACATCGCGGCACCACAGGCTCATGGTGCCGCGGGCGATCTCGAGACCGTGACGGGAGAAGATGTTCTCAAGACGATACAGCGGCAGGTAGTCGCTGAACTTGGATGTCACCACATGCGCAAGCAGCCCCGGCCCGGGCAGGCCCTTGTCGATCGGCTGCGGGGGTTTGTCCGCCAGTTCGATCCGGGCGCCTTTGGCCTTGCGATCACAGGCGCTGCAGCCGTATTTGAACTGCACATGCTCGATACGCTCGAAGTGGCCGGGGATGTACTCGATCTGCCAGGTGGTTTCCTCACCGATGCGTTGACGCATGACGCCGCAGCCGGGGCAGCGCTTCTCATTCTCCATGAGATCGTGTTCGCAGCGTTGCACGGGCAGATGATCACAATCAGCAAGCCGGCGTCGACCCGACTTGCGACGCAGACGCCGCGGCGCCTCCGAGGGAAGATCGCCGGGCGCATCATCATCCTTCTCGATCGGCCGAGCCTCCAGCTCGCGCGCGAAGGTGAGGAGCATCTGATAAATATCCTGGTGGCTTGTGAGCCGATCGGCACGCGGACCGTAGAGGCGCTTCTTGTATTGGAGCAGCTCCATCTCGAGCCGGAGTTTGTCGAGTTCAAGCTCCTGCGATCGCTGCTCCAGCGCTTGCCGCCCGGCCTCAAGTTCGTCGATGCGTCGCTGCATCGCAAGCTGCGCTTCATCGCGATCCTGCAGGAGTGAGATCACGAGTGCCTTGAGCACCTCGGGATCATCGGGCAGCGTGTTGATGCGAGGGGCGTCTGTCATGCCCTATCATACGCTTCACTCCCGGCCCGGTCGCGCGACATCATTACATTTCTTAACAGTTCTGAAGACTCTCGCGGTGAAAACGTTTCGCCCGCTTCACGCTCCGCAGATCGATGCCGTCGAGCAGCATCGCCAGTTCGCTCGGACGCAACTCGATCGATGATTCATCCTCACGCAGACGCGGCAAACGAAATACTCCTTCCTCAAGCCGCTTGTACCAGAGGGCATAACCGTCGCGATCCCAGTACAGCGCCTTGAGTCGATCGCCGCGCTTCGAACGGAAGAGAAAGAGATGACCTGACATCGGGTCCTGTCGGGTCGTGTTATGCGCCAGTTCGGCGAGGCGATCAAAGCTCCAACGCATGTCGGCGGGCGCGGTGGCGAGCCAGATGCGCAGAGCGGTCGCGCGGTCGAAGTCGTTCAGCGAAGGCAGCCCGATCATGATTGATGATCCGTAATGTCATTGGGTGACAGGTCGAATCGGTCGAGACGCTCGAGCGTCTCGATCACTTCGCGCAACAGCGTGCGATCAAAGCCCGGGCCCACAATCACCATGCGCCGACCGCACCTCAGTTCGATGGCGATGGTGCGAGAACGTTGTTTGTGATCGGCATCGGGATCGGGGACGGGATCGGGAACGGGAGCGGGAACGGGGTCGAGAGCGACATGATGAGTCGGATGCATCGTCGTTCGGCACACATCAGGATGAGGATGAGGAGGAGGATGAGGATAGGGATAAGGATGAGCGTGGGCACGCGCCTGTGCATTGCCGGAACCAGGCGGTGCGCCGAAGTTGAGACCGTGCGCCTCGCCGACATCATGTCCATCGCGGCGAAGCACTTCGACAAACTCTCGCGGCCTCGGCATCGCTGGCGGAGTCAAGGTCCCAGCCGGTGCCGGCATCCGCATCGTTACAGGCGTTGGCATAGCCATCGGCGATGAGGCCGACATCGGCTTCCAGGGTGAGGGCGCCGATGCCGCCGACGAAGTGCGCGCCCCGCGTGACGCCGACGACCCGCGTCGGCCCTCGAATTCACCAATGATCCCGGCCTCCCGCAATCTCCGCCGCCAGGCAAACATGGTCGATGCCGCGATGTCATGTGCATTGCAGAACCGGTGCACTGAAAGCCCGCTGCGTTCCTGCTCTTGCACCAGCCTCTGCCACTTCATCCACAACAGATCAGATCGCTTCATACCTCACATCGTCGCACCCACAACCCGCCCAACAAGATGGGGTTGACGCACCGCTCACGACTTTGCCGACGACCTCGGTGAAATCATTGATGTCATTCGCGTATCCGCCAATGACGTTCGGGTACCGAACGGTGAGATCGATCATCCCGCCGGACTCGGTCCAGAGGAAGGGCTGCGATTCGAAGTCGCCATCCGTCGATTCCCCCACGACCTCATTGAAGGCATTGAGGGCGTACGCAGAACCCTTGCCCGTGCCACCCGGCAGCCCGCCGAGGTTGATGCCATCCTCGCCCGGGTGCCAGAGAATGGGGGCGGTGGGAAAGGCAGAGTAACCGGCAGCCGCGCCGGAGTCGTTCGCATCAAGTGCGTGGTAACTGAACGCCCACGGAGCATGCAAGAGGTACGGCCCGGAGACGAGGGAGATCGCGGCGGCGACGGTCTCGGTTGGCTCGACC
>CAZDMQ010000147.1:0-3033 GCA_964506685.1 uncultured Hyphomonadaceae bacterium
TCGAGCTCGCCGGCGTGCTGCGCGCCAAGATCGTCGGCTACGACGACGCCGGCCCCGTGTTTTACGTTCAGACCGACGACGCGACCTTCCAGCTCTTCGAGACCAACCACGCGCCGCGCCAGACGGCCGAGATGACGGCCGGATGGTCCGTCGCCGAGGGCGGCGTCGGCCAATACGGCCTCGCCGACGGGCTGTTCGTCGATGTCGATCTCGACGACAGCGTCGCCCTGTCGGCCCGTCTCGCCAGTGGCGAAGCCCTGCCGGCCTGGCTCTCGTTCGACCCCGACACCGGCCGTTTCGTCGCCGTGCCCGGCCAGGACGACGCCGGCGGCTATGCGGTCGTGATCACCGGCACCGACACCCGCGGTGCCGCGAGCGAGGCGTCGTTCACGCTCGACGTCCTGCCCGTCAACGTCCCGCCGCGCGCGCTCTGGGCCGATGCCGACGTCGTCTTCCGCGAGGACGCCGCCGCCCAGCCGATCTACGACCTCCGCCCCTACTTCGCCGACGCCGATCCGGGCGACCGGCTGAGCTTCACCCTCGCCGGCAAGGACGGCGCGCCGGTGCCGGGCTGGCTGGAGCTCGACGCCGCCACCGGGCGCCTGACCGGATCGCCGACCGAGCCGCTGATCGCGCCCCTGGAGGTGGTCGTCACGGCCACGGACGGCGAGGATCAGGCGAGCCTCGTGCTCAGCGTCGGCGTCGAGCCGGCGCCGCGCGCCGTGCCGCTCGCCGGCGCCGACGTCGTCGTCACGGGCGAGGACGCCGCCGCCACGACGGGCAACCTGCTCGCGAACGACCTCGATCCGGCAGGCGGGGCGCTCACGGCCGAGCTCGTCGGCGGCCCGGCGCACGGCTCGCTGACGCTCGCCGCCGACGGCAGCTACGCCTACACGCCCGACGCCGACTACGCCGGCACCGACCTCTTCTGGTACCGCGCCGTCGCGGCGGACGGGACGGCGAGCGCCAAGGCCGCCGTCAACGTCGTCGTCACGGCGGTGAACGACGCGCCCGTCGTCGACGCCGGCGCCCTCGGCGAGCTCGAAGGCCGGCTCGCGGCTCTCGGCCTCGAAGAAGGATCGCCGGCGCTCCTCACCCTGCCCGCCGGCCTCTTCGTCGACGTGGACGACGCGAGTGCGGTCGTCACGGCGCACTGGGGGGCGTGGAACGGTCCCCTCGTCGCCGCGCCGGACGCGGCCGAAGGGGGCTGGTTGCGGTTCGATGCGGGCACCGGGACGTTCCACGCCAACCCGGGCGCCAACGACGGCGGCGTCCACGACATCGTCCTCGTTGCCCGCGACGCGGCGGGCCTCACGGCGAGCGTCGGCCTGACCCTGACCATCGCCGGGGCCAACGCCGCACCCACCGTCGCCAAGGCCTACGACGACGGCGAGGTCGCGGAGGGCGCGACGCTCGCCCTCGCTCCCTACGCCCACTTCGCCGACGCCGACACCGGCGACGTGTTGCGGCTCGAGGCGCGCCTCGCCAACGGCGATCCGCTGCCGGACTGGGTCGTGCTCGACCCTGCCGCGGCCACGCTCGAGGTCACCGAGGGCGCGGCGGCGGCGGCGTTCGGTCGGACCGAGAACAACACCCTCGTCCTCGAGCTGCGCGCCATCGACGAAGCCGGTCTCGCGAGCGACTGGACGATCTGGCGCCTCGACGTGGTGCCGTTGCCCGATCTCCTCGACACGCCGCCCGAGACGATCACCGCCCACGAAGACCAGGCGCTCGGCGCCGCCCTCTCCGGGCGGTTCACGACGGCACCGGGGGTCACGCTGACGGCATCGCTCTTCGACGGCGCGGCCCTGCCCGACTGGCTCGCGTTCGACCCGACGAGCGGCACCTTCTCCGGCACGCCGGGCGATGCCGACGTCGGCTCCTGGAGCATCAGGATCGAAGCCGCCGACGCGGCCGGGCACGCGGACGTCGAGACCTTCCGGCTCGTCGTCGCGCCGACCAACGACGCGCCCGAGGTCGACCCGGCGGCGGTGGCGGCGTTCGAGGCCGTGCTCGGGGCGGCCGAGCAGGGGAGCGAGCTGGTCGTCCACGTTCCCGACGACCTCGTGGTCGATCCCGACGGCGACGACCTCGACATCGTCCTCGACGCGGCGAGCCTGCCGTCCTGGCTCCGCTACGATCCGCCGACGGGCAAGCTGTTCGGCACGCCCGGCAACGACGACGTCGGCGAGGTGGCGCTCCGCTTCTCCGCCGCCGAGAAGGGCGCGGGGGGGCTCGGCACCGGTTCCTTCGCGGTCCGCTTCGCGGTGGCCGACGTCAACGACGCGCCGCAAGCGAACGTGCCGACGCTGGATCTCGCCGCGCAGGTCGGCGTGGGTCTGGCGGTGCTCGATGCCGCCGACCTGTTCGTCGACATCGACGCCGGCGACAGCCTGAGCTTCGCGCTCACCTGGGCCGACGGTGCGGGCCTGCCGCCGGGGCTGACGTTCGCGAAGGGCGTTCTCGCCGGCACGCCGACGCTCGCGGGCGAGCACCACCTGACGTTGACGGCGACGGACGAGGCCGGCGCCGATGCCGCCATCGGCATCGTCCTCAGCGTCGATCTCCCGCCTCATGCCGACGACCCGATCGTTCTCGCCGCGGACGGTACCGTCCCCCGATCGGCAGCCGAAGACGGCGCGCTGCTGCAGGCTCCGGCCTATTCGCGCGCCGCGCTCTTCTATGCGCAGGGCGAGAGCCTCTACGACATCCCCGACGCCACGTCGTTTCAGATCCGCGTGCCGTACTCGCAAGATCACGTCGAGCTGCGCGGCGTGCACGACGACGCCGTGCTCGGCAATGACGACGCGAACGTCATCCTAGGCGGGAGCGGCGACAACATCGTCATCGGCAAGGGCGGCGACGACGTCTTGAGCGGCGGGGCCGGCGACGACCGGCTCGACGGCGGCGCCGGCGACGACGTGCTGGCGGGCGGGCTCGGCCGCGACGCGCTCTACGGCGAGGGCGGCAACGATCGTTACGAGATCGGCGGGCTCAACGACGGGGCGGTCGACACGATCTTCGATGCCGACG
>CAZDMQ010000148.1:0-2961 GCA_964506685.1 uncultured Hyphomonadaceae bacterium
GAACTCACGACCCCAACCTTGGCAAGGTTGTGCTCTACCCCTGAGCTACGCCCGCATCCTGGGTCATCGGGTCAGCTTGGCCGTCCCGAGCGGCGATGTAAAGCCGATGGGCGCGGCGAATGCAAGGTGTTTTTGCGGGTCGCGGCGCCACGAGGGGCGTGCATGGCCGTTCGGCACCAGCGCTTGTCATGCGGGCTCCTGTTCGGGGGTATCGAGAAACAGGTCGAGCTGTTCGGCCTGGCCGCGCGGGTCGAACTCGGCGATGGCGTAGGAGGTCGCCGGGGCAACGCCGAACGGGGCCTTTTCCTCTTCGGCGACCGGGTCCTGCCATGCCGTCCGGGTGAGCATGGAGAGCGCGAGTAGCCCCAGGGCTGCGCCGGCGAACATGAAAAGGCCGGCGCCTTCGAGCGCGGTGTTCATCGCCAATCCGGCCAGCAGGGGGCCGGCCACCGAGCCGATGCCCCAGATTGTCAGGATCCCGGCCATCATCGAGGTCGCCTGATCGGCGCTCGAACGGTCGGCGGCATGGGCCACCGCCACGGCGTAGTGACTGAGCGAGCCGGCGCCGAAGAAGAAGGCGGCGACGAGGATCCACGGGCCGGGACCCGCAGCGGCGGAGGCGACGATGCCGGCTGCAGATACGGCGCCGGTGAAGCCAAGTCCGGCGATCACCAGACGGCGGTCGACCCGGTCCGACAAGAGGCCCGAAGGCCAGAGCGCGACCATGGCGCCCATGAGAAGGGCGGCGTTGAATTGTGCCGCGAAGCCTGTTCCGTCTTCGCCGGCGGTGTCGGCTGCGAAGGCGGGATAGAGCTGGGCGACGGCATTGTTCACGGCGCCGGCGATGAAGGCCGAGAAGGCGGCAGCGGGGGCGCGCTTCAGGATGCGGCGCGGGCCGAAGGGTGTCGCGGTCGAGAGCTGGGGCTGGGCCTTGCTGGTGACGGCGACGGGGATCAGCGAGGCCGCGAACAGGGCGGCGGTGATCATGAAGCCGGCGGCACCGACTGCGGCGATGGAAATGGCGAACGGTCCGACGATCGCGCCGGTCTTGGACACCATGTGGTAGAAGGCGAGGATCGCGCCGCGCTGGTGGCCCGGCGAGGCATCGGCCACCCAGCTTTCGCCGGACGTCAGCAGGCCTGCGCAACACCCGCCAAGAATCATCTGGAGCAGGCACCAGAGCGGAACCGAGGTGCCGAACCCGAAGGCGAGGACGGCAATCGCGCCGAGGGCGGCAAAGAAGGCATAGGCGCGGATATGGCCGATGCGGGCAATTTCCCGCGGCGAGATCAGAGCGCCGAGGAGGAACCCGGCGGCGTAGCTGGCCGCAGCGAATCCAAGCTGGGCATTTGGGACCCCGGCGGCCTTGAGCGAGATCGTCACGACCAGCGCGAGCGAGGCCATGGCGGCCTGGAGAATGGTCAGGCCAGCAACCACGGCGAGCACGTTGCGATACGCGGTCAGGCGTAGCGGGTGGCTGGCGGATGCGTCCGGATCGGGGGCGGGCGCTTCGGTCAAGCTGGTCGGAAGGTTGCGGTCGGCAGGACCGTGGCCGGATGTCGCGGATCGGCGGCGGTGGCGGCTGGCGATGCAGCACGGGGATGGGTTGGGCTGCGATTCATGGCGCGAGCCTATAACGGATCGCGAGGCTGCTACCAATACGGAAAAACCGGTGATGCCGGACGGGACCGTTTCCGCTGCCTCGCCCTCGCGCGGCGAAAGCGTTTCCAAGCTCGCCGCATTGGGCGATGGTAGCCGCGCCGAAGGACAGGCCGGGGCCGGGAAGGACAGTCGATGCAGCAGATGCTTGGGTCTGAGGGGATGGCGAGTGCCTTGCCCTTGCTGGCGGCGCTTGCCGCGGCCGGTTTCAGCGCCGGACTGGCGGCCGGCCTCTTCGGGATTGGCGGCGGCGCCGTGATCGTGCCGGTGCTCTATCTCCTGCTCAACGGTCTCGGCCATGGCGAGACGGCGATGCATGTGGCCGTGGCGACGTCGCTGGCGACGATCATCGTCACCTCGGTGCGCTCGGTCCTGGCCCATAACCGGCGCGGGGCGGTGGACTGGGCGGTGGTTCGCGGCTGGGCTCCCTGGATCGCGGGCGGGGCAGCGGCCGGCATGCTGGTTGCCGGCTTCGTGCCGGGGCGCGGGCTGACCGGTTTCTTCGGCGTCATGGCCTTCCTGCTTGCTGCCCAGCTCTTCTTCGGCCGCCCGACCTGGCGACTGGCCGACGACATGCCTGTGGGACCGGCCCGGGCCGGTCTCGGCGCTGCCGTCGGCGGGCTGTCGGCCCTGATGGGCATTGGCGGCGGCACCTTCGGGGTCTCGCTGATGACGGTCTGCGGGCGGTCGATTCACCAGGCCGTGGCCACGGCAGCCGGCTTCGGCGTGGCGATCGGACTGCCGGCGGCGCTGGCAGCGATCCTGACCGGCTGGGGGGTCGAGGGCCGCCCGCCCGGCTCGCTGGGTTATGTCAACGTTCCCGCCTTCCTGCTGATTTCAGTGTTCACCGTGACCATGGCGCCGGTTGGTGCCAGCCTGGCCCACCGGCTCGATGCAGGCCTGTTGCGCAAGCTGTTCGCGCTCGTGCTGGTGCTGGTGGCCATCCGGATGCTGGTCTCGGTCCTGTCGGTTTAAGGGCGGGGCGGGGAAAAGCGGGGAGAGGAGAGGAAGGGACCGGAGCGGAACCGGGGAGAGAAGCCCGGTGCCGCTTGCCGCTCGCCGTCCCCATTGGACGATTACCGGTTTCGCGCAGGGGCGATGAGCGTCGCCCCGGGGGAGCGGGGCGTTGGGGCCTTGCGAGCTTGATGGTTTCGGAGACGTGTCGTCAGGAGAAATCGGCGGGGACGCGCCGGCCCCTGGCCGCACCTGGCCAAGGCAGGCCCGGCTAAGTCAGGCCTCGCTCGGGAAGGCCTCGCTAAGGAAGGCCTCGCTAGGGAAGGCCAGGCGCGAGGCTCGCCGGCG
>CAZDMQ010000149.1:0-2877 GCA_964506685.1 uncultured Hyphomonadaceae bacterium
GGCCACCCTCACCCGTTCCCGCCGGAGCCCCGCGCATGCGCCTCGCTCTCGCCCTCGTGGCCTGCCTCGCCGCGCCCGTGGCCCTGGCGGCGCCGCCCGCCCTGGAGCTGCCCATCGCGTGTGCCTATGGCGAGACCTGCTTCGTGCAGAACTACGTCGACCACGACCCGGGACCGGGCCGGCTCGACTACGCCTGCGGCCGGCTCAGCTATGACGGCCACGACGGCACCGACTTTCGCCTGCGCGACCACCTCGCCATGCGCGCGGGCGTGGCGGTGCTCGCCGCCGCCCCCGGCACCGTCAAGGCGGTGCGCGACGGCATGGCCGACGTCAGCGTCGAGGACGTGGGCGCCGCGGCCGTGCGCGGCCGCGAGGCCGGCAACGGCGTCGTCGTCGACCACGGCGACGGCTGGGAGACGCAATATTCGCACCTGCGCCGCGGCAGCGTCGCCGTCGAGCCCGGCCAACGGGTCGAGGCGGGCACGCCGCTCGGCCTCGTCGGGCTCTCGGGCTACACCGAGTTCCCCCATGTCGAGTTCGCGGTCCGCGTCGACGGCCGCGCGGTCGACCCCTTCGTCGGCACCGCCGACACCTGGGCCTGCGGCGCGCCGCGCACGGCCTTGTGGAGCCCGAGCGCGGCGGCGACGCTCGCCTATCTGCGCACCGGCGTGCTGGTCACGGGCTTCGCCGACGCCGCCCCCGAGGCGGAGGCGGCGCGCCAGGGCGCCTTCCGGCTCGGCGCGCGCGCCGGTGACCCGCCGGCCCTGGTGTTCTGGGCCGACGTGTTCGGCGCCGAGGCGGGCGACGTCCAGCGGGTGCGCATCACCGCCCCCGACGGCTCGGTGCTGATCGACCTTGAGGAGGTGCTGGCGGAGAGCAACGTCGGCTGGTTCGCTTTCGCCGGCAAGCGGCGACCGGAGGGCGGCTGGCGCGCCGGCACCTATCGCGGCCGCTACGAGCTGCGCCGCCAGGGCGAGCCGGTCGCCCTCGGCGAGGGCGAGATCGAGCTCGGCTCCTGACGGCGCGGGCGTGTGGGCCGACCGGAACGCTCGCTGGCCGGGCGTTGCGATCCGTCGGCCCGCCCGAGCCGAGACGTCGGGGTGCGCACGACGTTCAACGGCAGGAGGCTGGCGTTGAACGCGCAGCCCTAGCCCGAGGCGCGTCCATTGAGCGGCACCGGCCGCTCCGCGTCGATCTTGTTGACCTGCGGCCCGACCTCGGGCGGGCGGCCGGCGCCGCCGTCCTCCGCCAGCGGACCGGCGACCAGCGGGGGGACGAGGCGGGCGAACAGCGCCACCAGCTCGCTTTGCCGGCGGCAGCCGGTCTTGTCGAAGATGCGGCTGAGATAGCTGCGCGCGGTCGATTTCTTGAGGTTGGCAGCCTGCGCCGCCTCGTCCACCGAGCAGCCGCCGCGGAGGTGCAAGGCCAGCCGGCGCTCCGCCAGGGTGAGGCCGAAGCTCTCGAGGACCGCATCGGCCAACGGATGGGCGGGCAGGGCGAGCCCGCAGACGACCAGCGCCAAGGGCTCGTCGAGGACGACCGGCAGCACGCAGAGCACCGCCTGCCGGTCGCCGTCGCTCGAGAGCCTGACGGTGCTCGGCCGCGGCGCCGAGGCGAGCGTCGCGGCGGCGATCGCCGCGTCGAGGCGCTCGCGCTCCTCCGGATGCGCCGCCCAAGGCCGCGTGTCCACGAGCTTCAGGCCCGCAGCCGCACCCGATGCCACCGCTGCCGCCTTGTTGTGGAAGCGAATGGAGCCGCGGTGGTCGACGAGGACCACCGGTAGGGCCAGCTGATCCACCACCAGCTCGGCGAAGCCCCGGGGCGGCGATATTGTGCCGTAGGCTTGGTACTTCTCCGCAGCATAAAGCAACCCGAGACCGCCGAGCCGGCGGTGTTGCCGCGTGAACTCGATGCCGGCGTCGGCGTGGGCCAAGGCCACGAACACGGCGTCCGTTCGGGGCGACGCGAGCAGGCCCACGAGGCAGCGCTCGCCGGAAATCCACAGTGCGGTGCGCTCCGCGCAGGGCTCGACGGCGAGCGCCAGCTCCGTTGCCTTGGGCCGACCGAGGCGTTGCCAGTCCAGCATGAATGTGATCATGCGCAGCGTATCGGCGGCGGCCTCGTCGACCGCGAGCGACGATGCCGGCGCCTGACCGTAGACGCAGTCGGTCATCTCGGACGCGACGAGATCCACCTGCCCGAAGAGCACGCAGTCCACTTCGGCGGAAGCGGCGAGCTCCGTTGCGTAGCGCGCCGGTCGTGGGTAGCGGAGAATATCCAAGGCGTAATGACCCCGGCTGTGATCGCGGCGTGGGAAGAGGAATAAAAAGCAAAGAACCCGACCCAAGTCCTTCTAACCACAGAACTATGTGGATCCCCTCCCGCCCACAAGCGGCGCTTTAGCATAAAAATTATGACAAGTTTTTGATCGCGGGTGTTTCAACGTCAGGGTGTGCGACGACGCGCCGCTGCGGTGCGCCCGGTGCCCGTTCCCCCGCGCGGCCGCACGTTCGACCAGACGGCCGTTTCGTTCGAGCGCCGGTGCCGCCGTCGCGGCGATCGGGTGCAGCGAGGGACCGGGGCCAAGCGCGCCAGCCCCTGGGTGGCGGCCTCAAGGACTTTCGTCCTCTGCGCCGATCCGGACCGACCGTGGCGATCGCGCCGTTGGCCCCTCTCCTCTGTCGACTCTGCAACCTCCGGCCGCACCGCGCGTCGCCGGCCTGGCTCGGCTCGCGCCGGAAGGAAACCGCACAGGAGGGCCGGCACGGCGACGCGCAGAGGCGGCTGCTCAGCCCGCGAGCGACACCGGCTGGCCGGTCATCGCCTCGACCAGCTCGACCCGGCGGCCGCGGGCGCGAAGTGCGAGCTCGCCGCGCT
>CAZDMQ010000150.1:0-2826 GCA_964506685.1 uncultured Hyphomonadaceae bacterium
GGGGCAGCGCCCGACCCGGTCCGAGCCGCCGTGCGGCTTGAGCTCGATGCCGGCGGCCTCGACCAGGCGCACGATCGAGACCTCACGTTTCAGGCGGGTGATCTGCTCATCGGGGATGCGGGCCATATCCGGGGTCCTCCCAAAATCCTGTCAAGCCCCCAGCGCGATTTTTTCAAGAAAATCTGGGGTGGCTTTTCGTGATCTGAAAATGTACGATTTTCGGACACTATAGGGCACACACGATAAGCGTGCAAGACGAATGAACGAAATCCGGGCTTACACTTCAGGTCAGACCTGCCACCGGAGCGCGGAGATGGCCAAAAAGAATGGATCGGAACAAAGCTGGGACGGTGCCCGGCTGGCGCAGTTGCGCAAAGCCGCCGGCTACACCCAGACCGAGTTGGCCGAGGCCCTCGACGGCGTGACCCGGCGCATGATCGCCTACTATGAGACCGAGGCCGAGCATCCGCCCGCCGCGCTGCTGGCGCGCCTGGCACCGGTACTCGGCGTCACCGTCGACGAACTGCTGGGCCTAAAGCCCGTCAAGACGCCGCCACGGACCCCCAGCCGGCGAGTGAGCCGGCGCCTGGAGAAGATCGAGCAACTGCCCAAGCGCGACCAGGACGCGCTGCTGCGCACCATCGATGCGTTCCTGGGCAAGACGGCCTGAGCCACCAACTTTCGAGAGAACACCATGCAACTCACCAAACAGGATGCCCTGGAAACCATCGGCAAGCTGCCCGACGATGCCGGCATGGATGAGATCATGTACCGGCTCTACGTGCTCGACAAGATCCGCAAAGGGCAGGAAGCGGCCGAGCAAGGCCGGACCATTAGCAGCGAGGACCTGAAGCGGGAAATCGAATCGTGGTGATCTGGACCGAGCCGGCCAAGGCCGACCTCCGGTCCATCCACGACTTCATTGCCCCTGATTCCCGCTACTACGCCAAAAAGGTGACCGAGGATATTGTCGCCAAATCCGACATCCTCGACCGCCTGCCGCGCGCCGGCCGCAAAGTACCCGAACTCGACGACGACAATATCCGCGAACTACTCCCGTACTCCTATCGCGTTCTCTACGAGATCAAGGGCGAGCATGTCTTCGTGCTGGCCGTGATTCACAAGCGGCGGGAATTGCAGCCGGAGATGGTGGAGCGCACGTAAAAGTGCGGCTAAAGAGCTAGGTTAGAGACAAGAATACCCGGTAGCGTCGGGCGTTTTCTACAAGTCACTTCGGCCTGGATCCCGATCTGGGACAGTTGAACCAGCAGCTAGAGGGATCCCTAATTCTCAGCACTACTGGGAACCTCAACCCCATGTGCCGATAACCAATCGATGACGTTGGCCAAATCTCTGGCCGAATCACTCCCCGAAGGAAATCGCCCATGAACTGACTCTATTCTGTCAGTTAACCCCTGCCCACTGTCATCTTTAACCTGGTAGTCGGCACCCCGCTGCAATAACTCATAAACAATATCATAGCGAACAACATCGGCAGCCGCTAACACCGGAGTTACGCCACCCATTGACATCCCATATACTTCTTCTCCCCCGGTTTCTGCATTTATGTCTGCCCCTGCATCGAGTAACACGTACATCGCTTCCTTATTGCCAGCTCCATTAACGCCAATAGTTACAAACAAAGGAGTTTCACCGGGCTCCCCAGCCCTAAGATTCGCGTTACCGCCGTACTTCAACGCCTTCCGTAAGAATCTGGTGTCCTCATGTCTCGCTGCCCAATGCATTACCGAACTATCTGCAAAGGTAATATTTGGATTTGCGCCTAGATCTAATAGCTTTTCAAAACCTTCGAGACTTGCCTTTCGTAGAGCCCAGAATAATGGTGTGACGCCTTTGGTGCCCTGAGAGTTCACCTCGGTACCTTGTGCTACTAATTCTTCAATCTCGGCGATGTTTCCTTTTCCGGCCGCCTTGGCTAAGGCGCGGACACCTCGATCCGAAAACAAATCTTCTAGCGACATTGAAATAACTAGTTCCTGTCGCATCCGCTCGTTGAATTGCCTTTCTGATGATTCCATATCAATCACGTCGGTGGGTTCAGCCTTGCAGCTCGACAGACATACAGCCAAGACCATGAATAGAACGTATTTCATCTGCGTAATCCCCACTGTCAACAGCCGATCGCTCGACAAACCCCTCCCATTGAGTGCCATCCAGCAGCACCCAAGGGCACTTGCTCGCCATAGACTCTTGCCGGGGTCAAGGCATTGACAGGCTGTAGAATATCAAAGGAACTGTGGAAGTGCGTAATCGATCCAGGAACAGGAGACAAACCACCCACAGTATTTGAGTGAACACCCGCCGCATTGAAGACAGTGGCGCTACCACCAGTTACTATTGCCGACGCAGCGGCTAGTCCACCACCTAAAGAGTGGCCGACGAAGTGAACGTTTCCACCCGTATTACCGTGAACAATTCTTGCTCGACGTAGTGCCTGACTATACTGAGCAGTTTCCCCTCCGAATGCCTGACCAAAATTCGCAGGCCAATCGCCATTACCATTCGTGCCTGCAAAAGCTAAGACGCTATGCCCGGTTTCCTCGTTTACAAATAACGCCGACTGCAGCCCCGTGTCCTGATCGATAAATGTGCCACCAGATTTAACGTAACCATCAACCCCTTGGAAACCAGGATCATACACGCCATCTGCCAATCTCGCATAAGTCCGTTCTTGAGCTGTAGGTTCGCGACCTGCACTGACAGCCGAACTAAACGCAAACGCCATAGCCGCCGTGACCGCCCCATTTGCAAACTTCCCACCACTGATTTCCGAAGTGGTTCCTCCCACGATCGCAACCAATGTGC
>CAZDMQ010000151.1:0-2783 GCA_964506685.1 uncultured Hyphomonadaceae bacterium
GTAACCGATCATTCCATGCCGTTCTTGACTCCGGCTGATTCATCGCAACCGTTTCTTGTTTCTGACTGGCGCTGATGTGCTGTCGACGTCTTTCACGACAGACAACAAGCCAGGTGAGACCCGATATTGCCGGCCGTCGTCACCCGCCACGTTGACCGTCTTGCGATTGCGTTTGATCAAGGTGCCGACGACGCGGCCGTGTTCCGTATCGAAGCTGACTCTGGCGCCGAGATTAAAGTTCATCATATCGACATGCGCCTGCATGGTTTGCAGCAGCTTGATCCGTTCAACCACACGGTCATTCAACTGATACAGCTCCTCGAGGCTCAGACCATCGATATCAATCGGCATAATTAAGATCCGATCGCAGCGGATTGTCAGCGAAGTGCGTTCTCCAGAGTCTGGGCGTCAGTTGATCGATCTCACGATTCGGGTGGCGATCGAGCCGCTGTAGAACATCCGTCAGATAAACGTAAGGGTCGATCCCCTGCAGTTTGCAGGTGCTGATCAGACTTTGGATCACGCCCACGTGCTGCGCGCCGATCTCGCTCCAGCAGAACAACCAGTTCTTCCTGCCCATCGGGATTGGTCGGAGCGAACGTTCGACATGGTTCGTGTCGATGGCAACGTCCGGATCTTCCAGAAAGACCTTGAGTTCTGCCTTTCGCTCTCGCAGGTAACCCAGCGCTTTGACGAATGGGTCCTGCGGCAGCAGCGCCTTGTCCTGTAGCTGCCGTTCCATCCACTCGAAGAGAACATTCACCACAGGCAGGCTATGCGCCAGTCGCCGCTCGCGCTTGGCCTCCCCAGTGAGCCCCTCTTCCCGGATCTGCTGCTCTACGCGGTACAGGCGCTGGATGGCCTGTAGCGCAGTAGCCACCCGTTCCGGTTCACTGGCCTGCGCTTCGAAGAACTTGCGCCGACTGTGCGCCCAGCACTGGGCGTGCACCAGGCCTTCTGCCTTCTTAACATAGGACGCATAGGCTTTGTAACCATCCGATAGCAAGACCCCGCTGAAGTCCTTAGTCAGCACCGATTCGATCACCGATCGAGCCCGACTGCTTGAGTAGGTGAACACGATCTCGTCGTTATCGCCGTACAGGGGCCAGTAGTAGCCCTGGTGCATCTTGCCCTGGGTTTTCTTGCTCTTGCCCGCTCTGATCGGGGTTTCGTCCATGGCAAGGACTCGACTGCGCAGGATCGATCGCTGTTGAGCGTCCACGATGGGTTGTAACAACGCCGCCGTACGGTGCACCAGCTGCGTCAAGGTGCCCCGGCTCAGCTGCACACCCGCCTGAGCTAGCCGTTGGTGCTGCCGATACAGCGGCAGATGGAACTGGAACTTGTCCACCAGCAGGCCCACCAGGAAGCTCACATCAGCCAGGCTATGCTCGAACACGTTGGGGGCTGCCGGCGTGGTGACCAGTCCATCATTGTGCTTCAACTTAACAACGGGCAACTCGTAGCGCAGCACCACATAACTTGCCGGCCGCTGCGCCAGCCGGTGGCTGACGCGGGTATCGACGATGTCATAGTCACTGTCATCGAGACCCTCGATTTCTGGCGGAGACAGCCGGATCGTCTTCACCTCAACGCCGTCATCGAAGCGCAGCCCACTGTCTGTTACGCAGTCAGGCGCGCGCTTTTTCTTCCCCTTGCCGCGCTCATAGGTGATGGTCTCCTGCTCGGCAGGCAGGTCGTCACTGACGTCGGATCCGAGCCCCTCGCCGAGCGACAGCTGACGTGGGTCAGGCTCGATGTGCCGTTCGGAACGTTGCCCGAAGATCATGCGTTTGAGTTGATCGAGCTGGTGTCGCAGCTGGTCGATCTGATGGTGTTGCCGCTGATTCTGCCTGATCAGATCAGCGCGGCTTAGGTGAGCGAACGCGTCCTGTATTGACTGATTGTCCGCTGGTGCACCCATGCGCGCATCTTAGCAAGAACACCCCACGAAGGTCTGGCCTTATCCGGTCTCCGGTAAAGAAAATCGTTTGTATTTCCTCGCCTCGCGCAACTCGATGCCATCAACCAAACAGTGCAACTCTGTGACAGAAAGTGCGTGCTTAATCGCACCATTGTGAGACGCTACGAAGTGTCCGCGCTCCAGGCGCTTGCTCCAGATGGCATAGCCCGAGCGATCGAAGTACAACACCTTCATCTGCGTTCGCTTGCGATTGATAAATGCGTACAGCGCACCATTCAGTGGATCGTCGCCCAGCTGATGCTTAACCAGCGCCGACAGACCGTTGTAGCTCTTGCGCATATCCGTCGGCTCGGTGCACAACCAGACGCGGGTATTGTTGTCGGGTACCAGCACCAGGGACGATCACACCGGGTTTGCGATACGCAGGCAAATCCCGCCACCCAGATCCAGCTCGACCAGCCAGACAGGCAAGGCGCTACCGTTGTCGGTGGCCAGGCGCTGGATCATCGGGCTTGTCAGCTCGATAAACGCCGCCTGAGAGTCCGGCGCCGCTGCTTCGGCCGAACGCTCAGCGGACAGCTTGTTCTTCCAGTTCTGGAATGACGGATAGCCCAGATCATTCTCGGCACAGAACTGCTTCGCCGACAAACCTGAGCGCAATTGCTCAGCGATGAGTTCCCGCCATTGCGCGGCTGAACGACGGGGACGGTGGCTAGCCATGAGGTGATCCCATTTCGGTTAAAGATGAAACCACCATAGTCCACAGCCGTTCGCGACAGTATAACGGCTTAGAATGATCGCTTACGTTCGGCTGGATGAAGACCTACGGGCTGATGCGCAAGCTTCGCCATCGAGGCCG
>CAZDMQ010000152.1:0-2774 GCA_964506685.1 uncultured Hyphomonadaceae bacterium
GAGCGCGTTAGTGCATTCGCCGAAGAATGTCAGCGGAGACGGAGTGTTCTACGACAACGACAGGCTGGAAACCTGCCATCTCGGGCAACGCGCAAGACTAAGCGTTCTACCTCGTTTTTGCGTCGCAAATCGCCAGTTCAGCGTTCCGTGCTCCCGGAATTCCGTGCGGCGTGCGTGGTTCGCGGGGCGAAGTCCATACAAAGCCGGTCGAAGTCGGCCGGTTCCAGCCTTTCGCCC
This sequence comes from uncultured Hyphomonadaceae bacterium, assembly GCA_964506685.1. Lineage (GTDB taxonomy): Bacteria > Pseudomonadota > Alphaproteobacteria > Caulobacterales > Hyphomonadaceae > UBA5336. The sequence continues at coordinate 238 of CAZDMQ010000152.1, forward strand.
GTGCAGGCGCAAACGGAAGGACCATCCACCAAGCCTTCATCCCTGGTGAGGTTGCGGCAGTCTCCACAGGTGCCCAGCGCGCGCTCCCCCTTTTCATCGGCGACGCCTGTAATTGAAGCTTGCAACACGTCGCAGAGGCGGCGGACATCATCGTCGGGAAGCCGGGCCAGCGCCGCTTCAAGGCTGAGCAGCGGATCCCTTGAAAGGCAGTCCGAGCCCGCCCCTGTCAGTTGGAAGATCACGCTGCGCCCGTCGTTCGGGGCCCGCGCTCGCTGTAGATATCCGAGCCTTTCCAGAGATTTCACTGTTTGCGAGGCAGTCCCGCGCGTAGTGGCATGGTAGTGGGCGAACCCTGAAGGCGTGCGTGAGCGCCGGCTGGCGCGAGAGAAGAAGCGCAGAGCCGCCCATTGCGCGGCTGTCAACGCGCCATCATCATCGCCACGGCCCGCCCCTCGCGCCAAGTGGAAAATCATGTCGGCCGCGCATTGCCGGGAAGATGACGGGACTTTCTCCATGCCACAAACTGATAGTGTTTCGAAACCGGTTTGACAAGCAATTGGACCACGAGTAGTTTCGAAACGATATCAATCGGAGCTGCGAAAAATGTACGTCAATCGTCAGATTGTTCTTGGCGTGAGCGCGCTGGCGTATCTCGCGCAGGTGCGCTCACGTTCCGCAACGCGATCACAGCTTGCCAACGTACTTGACGTGTCTGATGGCGTTATCGGTCTCGTGCTATGGAAGTTGCGCCTGGGCGGGCTGGTGGACGCCGAAGATGGCGCATCACACAGCTACCGGTTCACCCGATCAGCACGCGAGACATCCTTATCGGACATCTTCGATGCCATGGATGACGAGCGCCCCTGGCGGCGCGTCCAGCAGCCGGCAACGACCGACAGGCTTGGCCGGCTCGAGGGTCCCGATCTGGTCTGGAGCGGCGCGGAAGCCTGTCTGCGTCTCTTCCTTGGCGACATGACGCTGGCGGACATCGCCGGCGGTGCCAGCCGCTTCGACGTCTCATCGCTCCAGGTCTTCCGCCGCGCTGGCGGACTGCCCGACTGGTCAGCAGAACACCGCCCCCGCTGAAGACGAAACCGTAGGAGCGTATCTGATTGACACAATTCACCGAAGCCGCCTGGCAGGCCAATCTTCCCCTCTACGAGGCGACGCGGGACGTGGCGTTCAACCGCGAACTGGCCGAAGGCACACTGCCAGAGGAAAAGTTCAGGCATTACATGATCCAGGACGCCCATTACCTGGAGGGCTTCGCACGCGGCCTGTCGCTTGTGGCGGCGAAGGGATGGACAGCTGACCATGTCGTCCAGTTCGCGAAGGCGGCGGAAGTTGCCATCCTGGTCGAACGCGAATTGCATTCCGAGTATTTCGAGAGGTTTGGCGTGTCGCAAGCCGCGTTCGACGCGGCCGAGCGAAGCCCGACCTGCCATCATTATGTCAGCTTCCTGCAGGCATTTTGCGCCAGCGAGCCCTTCGAAGTCGGCCTTGCTGAGCTCTTGCCCTGTTTCTGGATCTACCGCGAGGTGGGCCACTACATTCACGCCCGCGCACAGGCCGACAACCCCTATCGCGCCTGGATCGAAACCTATTCCGGCCAGGACTTCTCCGACGCGGTCGATGCCGTGCGCCACACGATCGACCAAGTGGCTGCGGACTGCGCCCCGCGAAGTCTCGAGCGGATGCACTGGGCCTATCGGCGCTCGGCCCAGCTGGAATGGATGTTCTGGGACAGCGCCTATAGGCTTGAGGCCTGGCCAGCCTGATGCGCGCACGGCTGGAGCCCCTACTGCATGAAGCGGCGCAGACAGGTGAGCCGCTCACCTATGCCGAAATGGCCGGACAGCTGGAACTGGAACCGCCGCACACCATTCATCGCACGGCGATGATGCTCGAGGAGCTGATGCGCGCGCAGGCGCAGCGGGGCGAGCCGCACCTGGCCAGTTTCGTGATCTCACGGGCGCGCGGCGGGCTGCCGGCGCCGGGCTTCTTCGCATTGATGCGCGAACTCGGCCTTTATCATGGCGCTGATACCGGGGAAGCGGCCGAGGCGCTCGTCGCGCGCGAACGCCGGAGGTGCGCCGAGGCGTTGATACCGCACCCATCACCGCATTTCTGGACGCCGGACGCGGGTTGGGACTAGAAAGTGTCCATCCAAATTGACACCGAGATGAGTATTATCATGAATCAAGTAGCCCTGAAGCGGGTCTCTCCCCTCAGCCTTGCCTTCGCGATCGCAATGCAGACCGCACCAGCAAGAGCGCAAGTGGGAGAGCTTCCCACCGAACCGACTGACGACGCGGTTGTGCTGGCACCAGTCATTGTAACGGCCCGGCGCGTCACCGAAGACCTTCAGGAAGTGCCACTGGCGGTTCAGGCGATCAGCGAAAGCGAGATCATCCGTGCCAATGTGCGCGGCATGGAAGATGTGGCCCGCCTGTCGGCCGGACTGACCTACGATATTGGCGGATTTCCGAATGATACCCGCCCGGCCGTGCGCGGCATGCAGTCGGAACGGGGCCGTC
>CAZDMQ010000153.1:0-2752 GCA_964506685.1 uncultured Hyphomonadaceae bacterium
GCCTGCGTCTGGAGATGCGGGTGCGGGGGTTGCCGGTCGGCGACCCGCTGCGCGAGGTGCAGGTGACCAGCGGTGGCTCCGCCGGCGACGAGCGCTAGCTGCTCGTCATGGGGCGCAGCGGGGTGCTCGTCGTGCGCGACGGTCGGGTTACGCCTTACACGCCGCCGGAGGCCTTCGGGGACGCGGTGACCTACGGGGGCCATCTCGATGGCGAGGGTTATCTCTACGTGCCGACCCTCAAGCACGGCCTGTTCCTGATCGACCCGGAAGGCCGGGTCGTACGCAACTACCGGAGGGCGCACGGCCTGGGCACGGACACGATCCTGGCCGTCAGCGAGGACGATCAGGGCAATGTCTGGCTCGCCGGCGCGCCGGCGATCACCCGGCTCCTGCCACCGCGGCGCTTCTCGCGCCACGTGACGGAGGACGATTCCCAGGCGCTCGACTTCCTCGTGCGCCACGCGGGACGGATCTATCTTGGCGGCTTCGGCTTCTACCTGCTCACGGCGGGCGAGAGTGCCTCGGCGCCGCCCGTCTTCCGCGCCGTCGAGGGCATGCGCGGCGATCAGGTGTGGAACGCACTCAGCCTGGGTGAAGATCTCCTGCTCTCGACTGCCGGCGGCGTCAAGCGTGTGCGCTTTGATGCCAGTGGCCTGGCACTCGCGGACGAAGAGCGGCTCGTGCAATCGATCTTCGCCTACGAGGTCGTGCCCGTGCCGGGCCGGCCCGTGTACTTCGCGGCCGCGAGCAACGGCCTCCACCGCCTCGAGCACCTGGCAGACGGCACCTGGCGCTCGGTGCAGGTGCAGGGCGTTGGTCCGGAGATGCGCTATCCGCGCATCGAACCGCCGGACATCGTCTGGGTGGCTTCTGAGGACAACAAGCTCCTGCGCGTCACGGATGTCGACCCCGTCACCGGCGAGGCCACGATCGAGCGCTTCGGTGCGGGTGATGGTATCGGCGAGAGCTTCGTCATCCCGGTGGCCATCAACGGCACGATGCTCTTCGCGTCCCCGCGCGGGCTGCTGCGTTTTGCGCCGGAGGCGCGGCCACGCTTCGCGCCGGGCGCGCTCCACGAGGCGCTCTTCGGCAGCGCCCGGCCCGACGTGAGCGCCGCCTTCCTGCCCGATGGTTCGGGGCGCGTCTGGTACGAAGTCGACGGGCAACGAGTCCTCGCCCGGCCCGGGCCAGCCGGTTGGCGGGAGGACCGGCAGCTGTTCGCGGCCCTGCCACAGCGAACGCTCAAGGGGCTTTTCCCCTACGCGGCGGACGAGCCCTGGTTGAACTTCGATCAGGCGGGCGTGCTCGCTGTCTTGGTCGACGACGAGCCCTCGCCGATCCCCGCCCCGCGCCTGCGGCTGCGCTCGGTGCATGATCTGGCGACGGACACGGCCTATTACCTCGGTCACGGGGCCCCTGCCCTGCCCGAGCTCACGCCGGCGAACAACTCGCTGCGCATCCGCTATGCGCTCGCGGACTATCGCTCCGCCCGCGGCGCGCTCTACCGAACGCGGCTCCTCGGGTCGTCGGACGAGCGCTGGTCCGAGTGGTCCCCTGAGGGCCGGAAGGACTACACGCTGCTCGGCGGCGGGCGCTACGTGTTCGAGGTACAGGCGCGGGACGGCACCGGCGCCGAGAGCGAGGTGGTGCGCCTCCCCTTCGCGGTGGCGCCACCCTGGTACGCGGCCCCGCCCTAATAATACCAAAGAAGAAAGATATCGGTGGATTAAGCCGATACTAGACAAGGAGATAACTATTAAACAAATGGTTAAGGTCTGTCCATTTAGCGAAAGAACTCTAAAATACTGGCTAGCCAGGTTTAGAAAACACGGAATGGATGGTTTAAGAAATAAATCAACTAGACCCAGAAGCCAACCTAATGAGACCTCAATTCGGACTAAGGAAAAAATAATTGAACTCCGGAACAAAACAAAACTATGTGCTAAGAAAATGAATTACAAGTTAAAAAAAGAAGGGATCACCATTGGGACCAGAACGATTGGTAAAATAATCAAACAGGAGGGATTAATTAAAAAATATCGAACTAGGAAGTTAAAATATAGATATATAAAAACACCCTTAGCTCCAGGTGATTTAGTTGAGATAGATATTAAATATGTGCCTAAACGGGTTAAAAACAAACGATATTATCAGTTTACAGCCATCGACTGTGCTAGCCGGTGGAGATATTTAGAAATATACGATGACATGGGAAATGGATCAGCAATTGATTTTTTGAGAACAGTAATAGAAAATACTGATTTTAGAATTAGAGCGATTAAAACCGACAATGGCAGTTGTTTTACTAACCGATATACTGGTTATTTGAAATCTAGTGATCCGATTAATCCAAGATTACATCCTCTGGATTTAGAGTGTCAGAGATTAAATATCATTCACTATCTAATTGATCCGGGTAAACCGGCTCAAAACGGGAAAGTAGAAAGAAGTCATCGGACAGATCAGGAAATGTTTTATGATAGATGCAACTTTAAAACTGTGTTAGGATTAAAACAATCTATTAAAAAATGGAATAATTTATATAATAATTTAGAACATTGCGCCCTAGACGGTCTCACGCCAAATGAGGCCTTAGAGAGAGTGCAAAATGTGTGTGCCTAAAACACTTTAGCGCTACTGAATATTATCTAATTGCCGACTATATTTAAGTAGTGGCCCCAATACAAACTCTAAAAAATTACCAATCATGCCGGAAAAAACTAAAAAACCAAAAAAAATTATTACCATTCCT
>CAZDMQ010000154.1:0-2711 GCA_964506685.1 uncultured Hyphomonadaceae bacterium
AGCCCGCGCTTGCCGATCGCTTCGCGCACGCGGGCATCCATCGCGCTGCGCACCGTTTCATATAGCGCCTGTTGCGGTTTTGGGAGTACTACCCGTTCGAGGATCTCGGTCTTGGGCGGCAGTTCAGCGGCGACATCTTCCTTGGTACGGCGTAACAGGAACGGGCGCAGTCGACGATTGAGCCGGGCCTGCGCGCCCGCATCGCCATGCTTTTCGATCGGTGTACGGAACAGGGTCTGAAAACGCTTTCGGTCGCCCAGAAGGCCCGGATTGATCCAGTCGATCAGCGTCCAGAGATCCTGCAGCGAATTTTCCAGCGGCGTGCCAGTGAGCGCCAGCCGCCCCTTTGCGGGGACGTCGCGCAGGGTCTTTGCCATCTGCGAGGCCGGGTTCTTCAACATCTGCGCCTCGTCGAGGATGACCAATGGCCAGTCCTGCGCCGCCAGCCATTCGCGGTCACGCGCCAGCAGCGGATAGGTGGTCACCACCAGATCGCCCTGAAGCGCTTCATCGCGCAAGGCCGCGCGGGCTGTGCCGTGCAGGATTGTCAGGCGCAGATCGGGTGTGAACTGCGCAGCCTGCGTCCGCCAGCCATGCAGAAGGCTGGTGGGCAGGATCAGCAGCGCTGGTCCGGGCGCGCCTGCCTCGCGCCGCGCCTGCAAGAGGGCCAGCGTCTGCACCGTCTTGCCCAGTCCCATGTCGTCAGCCAGTACGCCGCCGAACCCGGCCTGCAGCAGGCTGCCCATCCAGGCGGCTCCAAAGGCCTGATAGTCGCGCAGCTGCGCGGTGAGGCCCACAGGCGGCGCAAAACTGTCGGCCTCGGCCAGCGCCTGAAAGCTGCGCGCCAGTGGCAGTATCCCGGCATTGTCGGCAAAGCGTATGGAACTGCCCGCCAGCGCTTCCTCAGCCATCCGCGCGACATCGGCATCAGTGGGATGCAGCGCGCCCAGTTCGGCATAATGGGTCAGAAACAGATGCAGCAGCGGTGCCAGCGGACTGAGATCCACAGCGGCATATCCCGCCTTAGCCCGGTCAATATAAACAGGTCGCTCGGCCAGATGCTGCGCCAGCGCGGCGGCATCGGGCAGGTCCTCCCATTCCTCGCGCGCCTGTTCGAGAAACGACGCCACCATGGGTGCCACATCGACCGGCTTGCCACCGATCTCGACCTGAAACCCGAGTGAGAACCAGTCATTGCCCTGGAACGCTTCGCCCGCCTCGGACTCGGTTATCACCGACAGCTCGGCCGCCTCTTCGCTCAAGCGGTAGGGCCATTTTGGGGTCTCGACGACCTCCCAGCCGTCGCGGCGCAGCGCGGGCACTGTTCGAAAAGCGAATTCCAGCGCCTCATACTTCGCGCTGATCGCGAGACTGTGCCGGTTGATCTCGCCCTCGGCAAAGACGAAATCCCACGCCATCATGCGCTCGCCCGGCCAATGGACTTCCAGCGCATCCACTGGCAGAGCACCCGCCTCCATCAGCCTTGTGGCGCAGGCGGCCTCCCAGAGGGGATCGCGGATCAGGGTCACGATCTTGCCGTCACTGACGAGGCGCGGATTGCCATCGCCAGCTGCGACCTCCTGGCCTTCATAAGCAAAGCGCAAGGTCAGAGTCGGCAGTGTCACGGTGCTGCCCCAGTGACGGGGCCCGTCGCGGGCTGTCTCTGACCCGAGTATCAGCCGGGCGACGCGCTGTTTTGCTTCGCGCCGTGTCTGGCGAACAATGCGCGGGGATGGCAGCGCAAAATCGGCCAGTGTATTCGGCAGCGCGTCAACAAGCGCTTCTGCATCTTGCGGCGAAATCGCTGGGCTGGCCGCGACAAGGCGCAGCACCTCGACGTCCATCGCCTGCGCCAGCCCCCCGAACCGGCCCTGCACCGAGTCGATCCAGAGCGTTCCCCCTGTCATTGAGCGCAGGTCGAGCGGCTGGCCGTCTGCATCCTCAAAACCCAGGCGCTGGCTGCCATCGGTCGCCATTTGCCAGCCAAGCCGCGGCTCTGGATTTTCGTGCGACCAGGTCAGCCTCGCATCGGGGGAATTGTCGCAAAGGAACCGCCCTGTATCGCTGAGGCGGCGCAGCAGCGCGATGACGTCGTCGCCTTTAGGCCGCAACAGGTCGGGCCAGCCATAGGCATTATGCGTCTCCCAGATCCGGGCCAGCGCAAGGGCTGGCAACAGCTCAAGATCCACGGGCCGGATGAACTTCGCCGGGGCCGCGCTGCGCAGTGCCTGAAATGCATCATAGCGCCGGATCGGCGCGTTGAACCCGGTGCCCGCAGCATTGATCCGGGTCTTGTAGGTGTCGATCTTCACGTGTGTGTCGCGCGGGGTCAGCACGTAAAGCAGGCGATCCTTGACCTTGTTGGGGTATTCTTCCGGTCGCTCGTCCGCGAGTTGCGGCGCTGGCGAGCTTTCCCTGACGCGGCGCAGCCAGCCCTGCACCGGCGCGGCGAGGCCGGGGCGCTCGTCTTGTCGCGCCGCCCATGTCATCATCACTGCGGCGACATGCTTGCAATTATGGCCCACCGGACAGGTGCAGAAACCGTCAACCCGACCTCCATTCAGGGTGATCTGCTGGTTATAGACCCTGCCACTTCCATTCGAGACCCGCCCCTTGATCGCGCCGTCCAGCAGCGGCTCGACCGAAACAACAAGTCCGCGGCGGACATAATCGCGCCCGCGCTCCAGCGTGATCGCGTCAAAGTGGTCTTT
>CAZDMQ010000155.1:0-2637 GCA_964506685.1 uncultured Hyphomonadaceae bacterium
TCGCCGAGATTGCTGTCCTCATCATCGCCGATGGGCGTTTCAAGGCTGATCGGCTCCTTGGCGATCTTCAGGACCTTGCGGATCTTCTCCAGCGGCAGGCCAAGCTTTTCGGCCAGTTCCTCCGGCGTCGGCTCGCGCCCGATCTCGTGCAGCATCTGGCGCTGGGTGCGGACAATCTTGTTGATCGTCTCGATCATGTGCACCGGAATACGGATGGTGCGCGCCTGATCGGCAATCGAGCGGGTGATCGCCTGGCGGATCCACCAGGTCGCATAGGTGGAGAACTTGTAGCCGCGCCGATACTCGAACTTGTCGACCGCCTTCATCAGGCCGATATTGCCTTCCTGAATGAGATCAAGGAATTGCAGCCCGCGATTGGTGTATTTCTTGGCAATCGAGATGACCAGCCGCAGGTTGGCCTCGACCATCTCCTTCTTGGCGATCCGCGCCTCTCGCTCACCTTTCTGGACGGTCTGCACGATGCGCCGGAAATCATCGACCGGCACGCCGATCTCCTGGGCCACCTGCGAGATATCTTCCCGTAGCGCATCGATCCGGACGTTTTCTACATCAATGAACTTCTTCCACTTTTTCGACTTTTCGGCGACATCATCGGCCCAGCTGGGATCGAGTTCGCGGCCGAGATAATTGTCGAGGAAGTCCTTGCGCGACACGCCATGACTGTCGGCCAGGCGCATCAGGCGACCTTCCAGCCCCATCAGCTTCTTGTTGATGGCATAAAGCTGCTCGACCAGCGCCTCGATGCGCGCATTGTTGATGTGCATCGTCTTGAGATTTTCGACGATGGCGGTCTGCAGCCCGTCATATGTCTCCTGGTCCTTTGGCGTCAGCGCCTTGCCAGCGAGCCGCCGGCCGACCAGTTTTTCCTGCAATTTCCGGTAATTGGAGAAGTCCCCGGCCATCTCGTCGAGCTTGGTGAGCACGCCCTCGCGCAACTCGGCCTCCATCGCCGACATCGACATGGCCTGGCCTTCTTCCTCGTCCTCGCGCTCCTCGCGTTCGCGGCGCTCTTCGGGCGTCTCGTTCGCGCGCGCCTCGGCCTCTTCTTCGGAAAGCGCCTCGTCTTTTTCCTCAGGCTCGGGCGGCGGGTTTTCGGCACCATAGGTGGCTTCGAGATCGATCAGGTCACGCAGCAGGATCCGCTCATGGACAAGCTCGTCGCGCCACACCATCATCGCTTCGAATGTCAGCGGGCTCTCGCAAAGCCCGCGGATCATGGCGTCGCGGCCGGCCTCTATGCGTTTGGCAATGGCAATCTCGCCCTCGCGCGAGAGCAGCTCGACCGTGCCCATTTCGCGCAGATACATCCGCACGGGGTCGTCGGTTCGCTCAGAGCCGCGGGCATTGCCCTTCCTGGTCACGGCTTTCTTGTCGTCCGGCTTGGCGACGGCGCGGCTCTCGCTCTCGCCCTCCTCCTCGGATTCGACGACATTGATGCCCATTTCCGACAATGCCGACATGGAATCTTCGATCTGGTCGGATGTCAGCTGGTCCTGGGGAAGGACCTTGTTGAGCTCTTCATGCGTGACATAGCCCCGGGCCTTGGCTTCCTTGATGAATTTTTTCACACCCGCATTGTTCATGTCGAGCACGGGGCCGTCTGCGGTCTCGGCGTCGTGCTCTTCGATGTCGGCTTTCGCCATATGGTCGCTCTCCTGTGAACCCGTCTTCGCGAAAGGCGTGCGCCCGCCCCGCGAGAGGGATCATTCCTGTTCATGCCGCTTGTACATGCTGCCTGCGCATGCCGGTCAGCTTCGATCCACGTCCTCTGTTGCCTCGTTGAGCCGCGCAATCCGCGCGGGCCGTTCGGACACCCTGCGATGCAAGACGCGCCATCCCTCGGGCGACAGCGCCGCCTGTGGGCTGGTCTGGTCTTCCCTGGCAGGGTCAAGATCATCGGCCACCACGAAATGCTCAAGGGCGATCAGCCATTCCCGTGCCGCGGGTGTGCCGGCCTCCAGCACAGGCATATCGGGATAATCATCGAGCAAACGGGCAGCGCGCGCATTACCTGCCTGTGCAAAATGGGTACTAAGGGCGAAGCGGTCAACCACCTTTGCGCGATTGATGAAGTCGAATATCGCATCACGTATCGCGGCGATGTCTGCATCGGGGAAATGCGCGGCGGCCAGTGTCTCACCATGATGATCGATCAGGTCCGGGCTGGCCACGGCGCGCATGATCAGGCCGAGCCCTGCGGTCTTGGCCGGGCGCCCAGCTGCACCGAGCGGCGCGGAGCGCACCATGCCGGCACGCCCACCCTTGCGCCGTGCAAGGACGAGTTGCCAGAAATGATCTCGCATGCGTGAGATAAGATCGCGTTCATAGGCACTGCGCACGCCGGGATGCTCGATCCGCGCGGCGGCGGCCTTGAGCCGCGCCTCAAGCCCGGCCTTGCGCTCAGGCGTGTCGAGCGGTTCGGCATCGCGCTCACGCCGCCACAGCATCTCGATCATCGGCAGTGCGTTGTCGAGCGCGGCGGCCATGGCATCGCGCCCCTCCGGCTGTCGAAGCACGTCATCGGGGTCCATGCCTTCCGCAAGCAGGCAGAAATAGACCGAGCGGTCCGGGCGGGCACTCGCCAGCGCCGCATCGACCGTGCGCATGGCCGCGCGC
>CAZDMQ010000156.1:0-2633 GCA_964506685.1 uncultured Hyphomonadaceae bacterium
AATCCCCATAGCCTGCCTGCCGTCCGCGCGTCAGGCATTCTGCGATCAAAGACGCACGCCAACGGGCTCGGGGCTGCCGGCTGCGCAGGGCGGGCGTCTTTGATCGCTTAAGAATGCCTGACGCGCGGGTGGCTGGCACCGTTATGGGGATTTGAGACGAGCGCCTGCTTTGAAGGTGCGTGCAGATGGTGCGTTTGGACGGCAATGTTGTCGCGGGGCGGCATGCACATTGCGGGTTTGGCTCTGCCTTGACCTGTCTTTCGGACTGTTTTCAGAACTTCGTATTCGGCCAGGCCGCAAGTCCCCGACGCCGCCAATGATGGCGAACGCGGGGACGTCGGCAACAGAGAACGGAGCGACCGTCATGAGCTGTCCATCCGTGCTTGTGGGCGTCGCTTGAGTTGCGCTGCCGGGGTCACCTGTTCGACCAGGATCATCCGTCCACCGCAGCACGGGCAAGGCGCCGGCCCGGGGGCCGGCGCCTCCTGGGCGGGCGTTGGGTCGGGCATCGGTTCTGGCGGCGGGATGCGATCGGCGAGCAGGCTGCGTGCCTGCGCGATGGCGGCGCGGCGCTGGGTGTTGGCGAGAAGCCCGACATGCCGGATGCGGTGGAGGCCGTCGGGCAGAACGTGCTGCAGGAACCGCCGGGCGAACTCGCTGGCGGCGAGCGTCATGGACGCAAAGCGCGCCTGGCCTTCGCGGCGGTAGTCCTTGACCCGGAACGTTACCCGCGTTCCGTCATAATGCGTGATCCGGCTGTTCGAGATGGCGATCCGGTGGGTATAGCGGGCGAGGCAGGAGAGCACCTGATCAGGCCCGGCAAACGGGCGCTTGGCATAGACGACCCAGTCGCGCCGGCGCTGGCTCTTCAGGAAGCTCGTGAACGCTTCTGGGTCTGCCAGCCGGGCGAGATCGCCGTGGAAGCCCAGCTTGCCAGCAGCCTGCAGGCTGGCGATCCGCTCGCACATCAGCCTACGGAACAAACGCGAGAGTACTCTCACGGGCAGGAAGAAGCCGCGGCGGCAGTCGACCCAGCGCTTGCCATCCGGTGACAGGCCGCCGCCGGGCACGACGCCGTGGATGTGGGGATGATGGGTCATCGCCGAGCCCCATGTGTGCAGGATCAGGGTCGCGCCGATCTTTGCGCCGAGATGCTTCGGGTCGGCGCCGATCGTCATCAGCGTCTCGGACACGGCCTTGAACAGGGCGTCGTAGACGGGCTTCTTGTTCTGGAACGCCAGGCGCGCCAGCGGCGCGGGCAGCGTGAACACGACATGGTAATAGGGAACGGGAAGCAGGTCCCGCCTGCGGGCCTCCAGCCAGTCGTAGGACGCTGCCGCCTGGCATCTCGGACAATGCCGGTTGCGGCAGGAGTTGTAGGCAACGTCCATAGTCCCGCAGTCTTCACAGCGGGACACGTGGCCGCCCAATGCGGCCGTGCGGCAGGCGAGGATCGCGTTCACCGCCCTGTGCTGGTCGCGCGAGAGTCCATCACGCAAGGCGGGGCCGAGGCCGCGGAGGATATCCGCAACCTCGATGGCTGGCCGGGGCATATCCGGTCACTCCGCCGGGTCGATGACCGGCAGGCTGTCGAATGGGCTCGCGGCGTCCTGCAACATCTTCGGCGAGACCCTCGTATAAATGGAGGTGGTCTCAAGCTTGGCATGGCCGATCATGACCTGGATGACGCGGATATCGACACCTGCTTCGAGCAGGTGCGTGGCGAAGGAATGGCGCAGCGTGTGCAGGGTAATCTTCCCCGATCTATCGATCCCGGCGGCCTCCACGGCAGAGCTGAACTGGCGTGAGAGTTGGCGTGTGCTGATCGGGCACATCAAGCCCGACCGGCTGGGAAACAGCCAGTACTGAGGCCGTGCGACCTGCCACCACTTACGCAGGGCCTCGAGCAGTTGCGGCGACAGCTTGGCCTTGCGGTCCTTTTTGCCCTTCCCGTGTTCGATCCGGAGAGTCATCGACGCATTGTCGATATCCGAGACCTTGAGGTTGGCGGTCTCGGATGCCCTCAAGCCGGCACCATAAGTGACGCTAAGCGCCGTCTTGTACTTGAGCCCCGGCGCCGCTGCGATGATGCGGGCAACCTCTTCAGGCGTCAGGACTGAGGGCAGCGACTTGGCCCGCGCCATCAACGGCACGCGTTCGACGTCCTCACGGCGCCCCAGCGTCACGCGCAGGAAGAAGCGCAGAGCTGTCGCCTGGCCGTTTATAGTCATGTAGGAAACGTCCGTTCCCTGAAGGTAGAGGAGATAGCTGCGCGCCAGCTCACCGGTCAGGTCACCGGGCTTTATCCCGAGATGAGAGCAACATGCCCGAACAGTGCGGATATAGTGCCTTTGCGTGCCGGGACTGTGCCCGCGCAAGGTCATGTCCTCGATCATACGCTGGCGAAGAGGATGGATAGGTTGAGTGTCGTTGCCCATTGCAGGAGCCTCCGGGTGGGCGCTCCCGGCCCATCCGGGCGCTGCCCGGAAACATCAAACCGTCATGTGCATCCCCGACGCCGCAACGTTCAACTCGCGCGCGAGCGCGTTAGTGCATTCGCCGAAAGAGCTTACTGCGTTAGCCGAACGAACTCGAACGATTGAGCATGTTCAGAGCGGCTGGAGATCCACGGC
>CAZDMQ010000157.1:0-2632 GCA_964506685.1 uncultured Hyphomonadaceae bacterium
CCCTAAACAACGGTGGGAGTGCCCCGAAATGTGCCCAGGTGGGGCCAATCTGTGCGCGCCGGAGTAATTCCGGTACGGGTGCCGGGGTAAAACCGGTACGCTTGGGGTTGTCTTAGTTGGTGGTTCAGGGTGAGTCAATTGCAGGGGTTGGAAGGGGTTTGCCGCCGGGCCAGGGGCGAGGAGCCCGTAGGGCGACGAGGCCCTGGCCCGGCGGGGCACTCAGGCCCCCTTGGGCTTCTTGCGACGCTTGCGGGCGTCCCGGAGGCGGTAGCTCTCGCCGTTGGCCTCGATGATGTGGACCCGGTGGGTGAGGCGGTCCAGCAGGGCCCCGGTGAGCCGCTCGCTGCCCATCACCTCGGTCCACTGCTCGAAGGGCAGGTTGGTCGTCACGATGAGGCTGAGGCGCTCGTAGGCCCGGCTCACCACCTCGAAGAGCAGTTCGGCCCCGGCCTTGGAGAAGGGCACGTAGCCGAGCTCGTCGAGCACGATCAGGTCGTGCTTCTCAACCTGGGTGAAGAAGCGCTTCAGGTCCCGCTGTTCGCGCAGCTCCAGCATGTGGGTCACCAGGGCGGTCGCGCTCCAGAAGCGCACCCGCCTGCCCTGGGTGCAGGCCGCGAAGCCCAGCGCGGTCGCCAAGTGCGTCTTGCCCGTGCCGGAGTTGCCGATGAGCAGCACGTTCTCGCGCGCCTCGAGGTACTCGCCGCCGGCGAGTTGGCGCACCAGCGTCTCCTTGATGGAGGACTGCGCGTCGAAGTCGAAGGTGTCGAGGGTCTTGAGCACCGGGAACTTCGCGCCCTTGATGCGCCTCTGGGCGGCGCGCTGTTCCCGGTCGATGAGCTCCCGCTCGGTCAACCCCAGCAGGAAGTCGCCGTAGTCACGACCCTCCTTGGCGCAACTGGCCGCCACCGCTTCCCACTCCCGTCCCATGGTGGGAAGGCGCAGCTTCTTGAGATGGTGCCCCAGAAGCACCCGGTTGCTGTCGGTGCTCATGCCACCTCCTCCTGTTCGCTGTTGCTGCCGAGAAGGGCGGCGTAGTCTCCCGGATCGGTGCAGGCGACGTTGACAACCTTCAGGTGCTCGCGGCCGTCGAGACGGAAGGTCCCCGCCTCCTGGTTCTCGCCGTAGACGTGCTGGGCGATGAGCTCGTAGCGCGCGCAGCCCATCTCGAGGGCGCGACCCACCGCGGCCTCCACCTGCTTCATGCTGCGCTTCTCCAGCAGCCGCAGCACCTGGATGTACTCCCGGGTGCCCTCGCTGCCGTGGTCGGATTCCAGTCGCCGGCGCAGAACCCCGAATCGCTCCGGAAGATCCCAGTTTTCAAGGGGCAAAGCGAAGTCCAGGGCCCCGGCCTTGCGCTCCAGAAGTGCGAGGTAATGGAGCGGCTCGAAGCGCACCTGCTCGCGGTCCCAGATCCGGCGATGATCGGCCACCTCCTCGTCCTGGCAGTAAATGCGCACCCGCTCGCAATCGCCCTTCACCACCACCTCGCGGTAGGCGCAACGCACCGGCACCGAGTAGTCGTTGCCGTCAAAACGCACCAAAGACAGGTTGTTGGCCCGGGTCGCCTGCACCCGGCAGGCTTCGAACCGTGCCAGAGGCAACTGGCGCATCACGCCCAGTTCCTCCTTGAGCAGCTCCTCCTTGCGGCCGTGCTTGCCGCGCAGCCGGCGCTTCAGGTCCTCCCGGCACGACTCTTCCAGCCGGGCGTTGAGTTCCTCCAGGTCGCGCACCTGCGGAACCGGCACCAGGAAGTTCGCCCGGCTGTAGCGCACGATCCCCTCCACCACGCCCTTCTCGTTGCCGCGCCGCGGCAAACAGAAGTGCGCCTCGAACAGGTAGTGGCTCTGGAGCTGCAGAAAGCCGTCGGTCAGCTTGCGCTCCCGGCTGCCGAGAAGACGCGCCACCGCCACCTTCGAGTTGTCGTAGCTGATGCGCCCCGGCACCGCCCCGAAGAACTGGAAGGCCCGCACGTGGCCTTCCCAGAAGCTCTCGGTGTTCTCCCGCTCGAAGACCTGCACGAAGAACCCGTCACTGTAGGGCAGGCTCATCACGAAGAACGGGCGCTTCTTGAGCACCCCGCCCACGTTCACCAGGGCGTGGCCGAAGTCGACCTGCGCCTCGCCGGGACGGTGGATCAGCGGCACAAACACCTCCCGCTTCACCGCCTTGAGCTCCGCCACCAGTTCCTTCACCGCCGTGTAGCCTCCCTCGAAGCCGCGCTCCGTCTTGAGCCGCTCCCAGATCCGCTTCGCGGTGTGGCGCTGCTTGCGCGGCACCTCCCGATCCGAGTCCAGCACACCCGCCACCCACTCCCGATGGGCGTCGATCCTGCGGCCCGGCTTGTTCACCCGCCGGTAACCCGGCGGCCGCGAGTGTGCCAGCATCTTCTGCAGGGTCTCCCAGTGGAGCCCCTCCTCCGCCATCACCGAGCGCTTGCTGCGCTCCTCAATCAGCACTTTCCGGCGCACCCGCGCCCATTGCTCCATGTCCATGTACACGCATCCTTTCTAGATGCGTACCGGTTTTGCTCCGACCCGAGAACCGTACCGGTTTCCGACCGGCGCGCACACCCGTGCTTCTGGGTCACGGAGGAGGGCTCCTGCCTCACCGAGGGGACGCATATTGTGAAGCT
>CAZDMQ010000158.1:0-2613 GCA_964506685.1 uncultured Hyphomonadaceae bacterium
TCGTCACCGGAGAAAGCGCCCCGCGCGCAGCCAGTGTGGGAATGAAAGTGTTTTCAGGCACGGTAAATCTCCAGCGCGCGGTAACCGGCCGGGCGCTTGCTGCGGCAGAAGACAGCCTGATGGCCGAGATTGCGCGGATGCTGGAGGCTGGCGAACAAAAGCGCTCGGCTTATCGCCGGATCGCCGACAAGGCGGTCGCCATCTATGTGCCGGCCGTCCATTCCATCGCACTGCTGACCTTTCTCGGCTGGACCATTATCGGCGGTGCCGGCCTGCGCGAGGCGATTTTCGTTGCGGTCTCGACGCTGATCATCACCTGCCCCTGCGCGCTTGCGCTGGCCGCGCCCGTGGTCCAGGTCGTGGCCGCCTCGCGCCTGTTCCGCGCCGGGGTGTACCTGAAATCCGGCGACGCGCTGGAGCGGCTGGCAACCTGCGACCATGTCGTGTTCGACAAGACCGGCACGCTGACGCTTGGCCGGCCCGTTCTCCAGCGCACACCGCAGGCCGACGGCGTCCTGATGCGTGCGGCAAGCCTTGCACGCGCCAGCCGCCACCCCCTTTCGCGCGCCCTTGTCGAAGCGGCAGGCTCCGGCTCGCTCGCCAGCGATGTCAGCGAACATTCCGGCCTCGGGCTGGAAGGCCTCGTGAATGGCCAGCCTGCGCGGCTGGGATCGGCTGAATGGGTCGGGCTGGACACTGGAAGGGACTCTGGCAGGGAAACTGGCGCCTCGCTCTGGTATTGCGAAAACGGCGGTGAGCCGGTTGCGCTGGCGTTCGAGGACCGGCTTCATGATGATGCGCGCGTGACGATCGAAGCGCTGAAGGCTCGCGGCCTGGGCGTGGAAATCCTGTCCGGCGACCGGCAGGCGCCCGTCGCCAGAGCCGCCGCCGCGCTGGGCATTGACAATTTCACCGCGCAGGCTTCGCCCCGTGACAAGACACAGCGCCTGGAAACGCTCGCCGCAGAAGGCAGGCGGGTGCTGATGGTCGGCGACGGGCTAAATGATGCCGGCGCGCTGGCACTGGCGCACGCCTCGCTTGCTCCCGGCGGCGCAATGGATGTCTCGCGTTCGGCCAGTGATGCGGTCTATTCCGGCGACGGTCTGGAAGCGATCGTGAAAGTGCTACGCCATTCGCAGACAGCGCGCGCCCGCATGCTGCAGAATTTCGCGCTTGCAGGGCTTTACAACCTGGTCGCGGTGCCAATCGCCGTGGCAGGCCTTGTCACACCGCTGGTGGCGGCCATCGCCATGTCGGCCTCCTCGATTGTCGTCACGCTGAACGCGCTTCGCCCCGGCATCCTGCGCGCCCGGAGCCGGTGAAGGTCCGGCGCAGACAGGCGCATGAACGATGAACTGACGCGCCGGGACGACCGGATTGGCTAATCTGGACGAAAACGCTCGCAGGCTTTCTGAAAAATCCATCTTCAGGCTTTCCTCGTCTGTTTCAAGACAGTCCTTCCTATCCCGACCGCCCCGGACCTGATCCGGGGTCTCTCGCGTGCGGGCCGGAACCAGGCAGATCCCGGGTCAAGCCCGGGACGGTCGGATGCCTGGAGGCGTTTCAGAAACAGTCCTTTTGCGTTTTTCAGCAGGCTGCTAAACCATCTCCATGCCAACACTGCGCCTCGCCTTCATGGGTTCGCCCGATTTTTCCGTGCCGACACTCGATGCCCTTCTCGAGGCCGGTCACACAGTCGCGTGTGTCTATTCCCAGCCGCCCAAGCCCGCCGGCAGGGGGCGCAGGCTTCGCCCGACACCGGTCCACGCCCATGCCGAAAGCCTCGGCCTGGAGGTGCGCACACCCAGGAGCCTGAAATCGCCGGCCGAACAGCAGCGCTTTGCCGCGCTCGACCTCGATGCCGCGCTCGTCATCGCCTATGGCCTGATCCTGCCCCAGCCGATTCTCGACGCGCCCCGGCTTGGCTGCATGAACCTGCATGCCTCGCGCCTGCCGCGCTGGCGCGGCGCTGCCCCGATCCAGCGCGCGATCATGGCCGGCGACACGCAGACCGGCATTGACGCAATGGTGATGGAAGCGGGTCTCGACACCGGCCCGGTCATCGCCAGCCAGACGTGCCGGATCTTCGATTTCGACACTGCCGGAGACCTGCACGACCGGCTCGCGGGCCTTGCCGCCGATCTTGCACCGCGCGCGCTTGCTGGCCTTGCTGACGGTTCGCTCACGCCGACCGCCCAGGCTGACACGCCCGTCACCTATGCCCACAAGCTCACTGCCGGTGACCAGATCATTGACTGGACGCGTCCGGCACGGGAAATTGACCGGCAAATCCGCGCGCTGTCGCCCGCCCCCGGCGCCCGCTTCGAATGGACCGCACATGGCGAAAGCGAACCGGTTGCCATGAAGGCCCTGATGAGCCGGGCCGAGGCCGCTGGGGGACCGCCCGGAACCGTGCTTGACGACCAGCTGCTGGTTGCCTGCGGCGAGGGCGCGGTGCGCTTGCTGCGCCTGCAGCGCGCTGGCCGCCCACCGCGCGAGGCTGGCGATTTCCTGCGCGGGACCATGATCGCAGCTGGCGAGATCTTTCGATGAGCGATCTGTGGCTGCGTGCGGCGCGCGATGAGGACACCGCTGCGATCGCGGCGCTGACCC
>CAZDMQ010000159.1:0-2538 GCA_964506685.1 uncultured Hyphomonadaceae bacterium
GATGTTCTTCTTCTAAGGGAATATGTGCTGCACCTGGGCGAGTAGAATATCCACCGTCTGATCAGTGCCGGATGCGCACGCAGCAGACTGGCCACGTCATCACCATCAGCATCGGCCTTCTGGGCGTCATCGAGATTGCGCCAGGTCGTCGAGCGGCGATTGACGAGTTTCCCGGCGCCGAATTTGCGCAGCCAGTCAGGCAATTTGGTCTCCAGGTCGGCCTCGGCGCGGATGTCGATGCGTTGAACCTCATGGCCGGCGGCCTCCAGTGCGCGGGCCGCCTTGCGGCAGGTGTCGCAATTGTTCAGCCCATAGAGCCTCAGTGTCATGGGGTGTCCTCCTTGCGTCTGTCGGGCGCCGCGCTGAAAACCGCAATGATCGGGCCCATGTCGAGGCCGCGTTCGTTGCGGTCAAGCTCGGGGGCGAAAAGCTTCGAGACATTGCCGTCAAGATAGAGCGCGTTGGGCGCGCCGAGATGGTCGCGGAACAGCCGTGCGAAACCATGCAGGTTGACCGGCACTTCGCTGATCGCCAGCCAGACCGTCTGGCCATCGCGCGACACACCGACACCGTTGCGGCGATAGCGCGACGTCCCCTTCGCGCTGAACTGTGGATGCAGCTCGCCGTCGATTACCAGCATCGGCCCGGACTGCGTGGCATGGTCAACCGCGCCCGCGCGCGGACCTGCGGCAAAGTCCCTGCTTTCGCTGATGCCGGCACGGTCTTGCGCCACCCAGAACACGCCATTGGGCAGCATGTGGAAATTTCCCGGCCCGGACTGCAGGTTGAGCGGCGACACCTGCGTGCCATTCTCGACATACAGGCCAACCGGGGCGCGGTCGGGGTGATACATGCCGCCATTCATCGCAAACCGGAGCGCCGCCCCGCGTGCGGCAAGCGTTTCGGCGAGCCGGTCGAACTGGCCGAAAACTGCGCCGTCCGCATCGGAATGGAACAGCGCAATCGTGTCGCGGCCCACGTCGAACTGACACACTGTGTAGGGCGTCGCCTCAAACCTTTCGGGCGCACACTGAGCCTTGGCCGGTCCCGCGCAACAGGCGAGCACAATTGCGGCGAAAGCGGCTCCAAATCGGTGATGTTTCATGCGTGATAGCCTGCCTGAAGCGCAATTGGCTGGAAACCGTGCATTGCAGTGGCTTTCCTGCGAGCCGATCTATTGTAAGGGATGCATGTCATGCTGAGACCGCACGCTTTTGCCATACCGCCCGCCGCGCTTGCGCTGACCCTTGCCGGGCTCGTGCCCTTTATTGTCGGGGCTGGCGCGATCTTCTGGCTTTCCGATGATATCGCGCAGCAAGCAAGCGCCAAGCTGGTGCTGATTGTCTATGCCGGCATGATCCTGAGTTTTCTTGGCGGTGTGCGCTGGGGCGTGGAGATGAGTGTGCGCGCGCAGGGCCCGCATCCCGGCACGATGCTGCTGAGCGTGGTCGGCGCGCTGGCCGGCTGGGCGATCGTCTTGTGGAGCACGCTTGGAGGGCTGGCGACCTGGCAGTTTGCGGCGCTGGCGGGCCTGTTTGCAGCGCACTGGCTGTGGGACATTGGCAGATCGCGAGACCTGCCAGCCTGGTATGACGGGCTGCGCACGATTGCCAGCGCCGGCGCGGTGGCGTCACTCCTCGCCGGCTGGGCGGCCGGATCGCCTTTCTGAACGGTAGCCAAAGCCGCTTCGGCGCATTGCGGCAGGGTGCCCCGCTAGCTCGCTTGCCTTGAAAGGCAGGCGCGATGCACCCGTCCGGGCGTCAGCGGGCGCGCGCCACCGCCAGCACTTCGTGGACGTCGCCATCCTCGACAATCACAGCGCAGCCGCTTTCACACGTGGGCAGTTTCCAGTTCGTGCTCTCGCGCTCATGCCGGCCAAGACGGGTCAGGCGCGTCACCGGATGAATCCGCTTGTCTCCAACACTGTCCTCGGAGGTCAGGAATTCGACCAGGAGCACATCGCCATTGCGCGATCCGGTGATCTCGGCCGTTTCGCCCTCCAGCATGATCTGGATGGCGTCATCGCGGCGCGCACGCGCATCCTCGATCGCGCGGCTTACCTCGCGGTCCCGGTTGCCGGGGCACTGCACGGCGCCGTCGTAGACAGTCTGCGGCGTGTAGGCACCGCGCAGGCCGAACTTGTCGACATAAGCTGCCTGGCGCGCCTTGGCTTCGGGCATCGCCATCGGGTCGGCATCTCCGAGATAATCCCAATAGTCCACCGACCAGGTCAGAACCAGCACATCCGCGCGCGACTGGCGCACCTTGGCAAGCGTGCTGTGGGCCTTCTGCGAGGCGTGGCAATTGTTCGAGGCAAACAGCTCGACAAGCGTAATCCGGGCAGATGCGGGCAGTGACAGCGCCAGCAGAGCCAGGCAAGTGATCAGGATCTTCGACATACCCGCCTGTTTAGCCGGTTACGCTCTGAACGGGTAGTCAAACGCTCGTGAACTGCGCCAAAACGCTGTTTTTTGGTCCTGAAGCACCGCATCAAGCCGCCTGACGCGCGAGATTGCGCAGCACGAAGTGCAGGATGCC
>CAZDMQ010000160.1:0-2527 GCA_964506685.1 uncultured Hyphomonadaceae bacterium
TGTGAATCGGCGTGGAATATTGACCCCAGTTGAGGGGTGATCGGCGTCCAAAATTGACCCCCTGAACGCGCTTGGTTCAGGCTCCTGCGCTTTGCGCGGGGGGCTTTGCGGGGGATGCTGGTTGTGGAGACGGTGGCGCGGATCCGGCGCGAGTTTTTCGTCAAGGGCAAGTCGATCAAGGAGATCGTTCGCAGCCTTGGTGTGTCGCGCAACACGGTGAGGAAGGTGGTGCGGTCGGGCGAGACAGCGTTTGCTTATGAGCGGACCGAGCAGCCGCTGCCCAAGCTTGGTCTATGGGCGTCGGACCTTGATGGCCTGCTGGCGGCGAACGCTGGCAAGGCGCGGCGTGAGCGGCTGACGCTGGTGCGGATCTACGAGGAGTTGCAGGGGCTGGGTTATCGCGGCGGCTATGATGCTGTCCGGCGGTATGCGCAGGCCTGGGGCCGCGAGCGGGCGGTGGCGATGGCGGCTGCCTATGTGCCGCTGAGCTTTGCCCCGGGCGAGGCTTATCAGTTCGACTGGAGCCACGAGATCGTCCTGCTCGCCGGGGCGACGACGACGGTGAAGGTCGCGCACATGCGGCTTTGCCACAGCCGGATGTTCTATGTCCGGGCCTATCCGCGCGAGAGCCAGGAGATGGTGTTCGACGCCCATGACAAGGCGTTCGCGTTCCTCGGCGGCGCCTGCCAGCGCGGCATTTACGACAACATGAAGACGGCGGTCGACGCGATCTTCATTGGCCGCGAGCGGCAATACAACCGTCGCTTCGAGCAGATGTGCGGGCATTATCTGGTTGAACCCGTGGCTTGCACGCCGGGGTCGGGGTGGGAAAAGGGTCAGGTCGAGAACCAGGTCGGGCTGGTGCGCGAACGCTTCTTCACACCGCGCCTGCGGTTCAAGACCATGGACGAGATGAACGCCTGGCTGGTGGATCGCTGCATCGCACATGCGAAGCGGGCGGCGCATCCCGAGCTGAAGGACCGGACAGTATGGGATGTGTTCGAGACAGCGGATCGCCCGGCGCTGATCGGCTACCGGGGCCCGTTCGACGGCTTCCATGCACTTCCGGCGTCGGTGTCGAAGACCCTGCTGGTGCGGTTTGATTACAACAAATACTCGGTGCACGCGAAGGCCGCGGGGCGACCCGTTGAGATCCACGCTTATGCCGACCGCATCGTGATCCGCCAGGGCGGTGAGATCGTCGGCGAGCACACCCGACGGTTCGGCCGCGACCAGGTCATCTATGATCCCTGGCATTATCTTCCGGTGCTGAAGCGCAAGCCCGGTGCGCTGCGCAACGGCGCGCCGTTCAAGGACTGGGCGCTGCCACCGGCGATCGAGCGGGTGCGGCGCCGACTTGCCGGCCATGCCGATGGCGATCGCCAAATGGTCGGCATCCTCACCGCGATCACCAGCGACGGCGTCGACGCCGTGGAAGCCGCATGCGCTGAAGCGCTCGCCGGCGGCCCGATCAGTTGCGACGTGGTCATCAACATCCTGACCCGCCAGCGGCAGCCGCCGGCGCCGCTCAACATCGTCACGCCCGATGCGCTGCGGCTGCGCCACGAGCCGCGCGCCGACTGTGCCCGTTATGACAGCCTGAGGAGACCCTATGGAACGCCACCAGATCCTGGAGATGATGGGCGAGCTGAAGCTCGCCGGCATGCGCCACGCCTATGACGATGTGATCGCCGATGCGGTCAAGCGCCAGCACTCGGCGCCGCGGGTCGTCGGCGACTTGCTGAGCGCCGAGATCAGCGAAAAGCAGGCGCGCTCGATCAAGTATCAGATGACAATCGCCAAGCTGCCACTCGCGAAGGAAATCACCGGGTTCGACTTCGCAGCGACCCCGATCAACGAGCCGCTGGTGCGCGAACTGGCCACCGGTGGGTTCATGGCGGCCCAGCGCAACGCTGTGCTGGTCGGTGGCACCGGAACCGGCAAGACCCATCTGGCCATCGCCATCGGTCGGGCCTGCGTGCGCACCGGCGCACGCGTCCGGTTCTTCAACACCGTCGACCTGGTCAACCGGCTCGAAGCCGAGGCGCGTGCCGGACGCGCCGGGCGAATGGCCGACCACCTATCGCGGCTTGATCTCGTCATCCTCGACGAGCTCGGCTATCTGCCGTTCGCGCTGTCAGGCGGCCAGTTGCTGTTCCATCTGGTCAGCCGCCTCTACGAACAGACCTCGGTGATCGTCACCACCAACCTGGCGTTCGGCGAATGGCCGTCGGTGTTCGGCGACGCCAAGATGACGACGGCGCTGCTCGATCGACTGACCCACCATTGCGATATCGTCGAAACCGGCAACGAAAGCTGGCGCTTCAAAAGCCGCGAGGCCGCCTGACCACCGGGGTGCCGCAGTAGACCACAGGAACCTCCCACGGCCGGCCCCGCCAGCGCCTTTGATCACGCGCAGTGCCGGCCGCGGGTCCCTCCTATGGACTACCGCGACACCCCTCTGACCGCGCATAGGGGGGTCAATGTTGGACGCCGATCCGGGGTCAACTTTGCGCGCCGATTGACA
>CAZDMQ010000161.1:0-2507 GCA_964506685.1 uncultured Hyphomonadaceae bacterium
GGGCTGCCGGCTGCGCAGGGCGGGCGTCTTTGATCGCTTAAGAGTTTAAGCCGGTGCGGGCTCGGCTCCGCCGGGGGTGGCGAGGGATGTCCCGCCCCGGCCCTTCTCTTGCGGCCCTGCAATCGCTATCTCTGGTAAAGCCTCCCGGAGACAGCGATGCCGACACCCCGCCGCCTTGCCCTGATCACCGGCGCCTCGGCGGGCATAGGGGCCGAGTTTGCCCGCCAGTATGCCGCGCGCGGCTGGGACGTGGCGCTCACCGCCCGCCGGGCTGACAGGCTGCAGGCCCTCGCCGAGGACATCGAGCAGACCCACCGCACGTGTGCGATCACCATCGCCCAGGACCTTGCCCAGGAGGCGGCCGTTGACCTCATCCTGGAAGAGCTGAAATCGCACGGTCGGCACGTCGATGCCCTCATCAACAATGCCGGCTATGGCCTGCCGGGCACCTTTTTCACCACCAGCTGGGAGGACCAGGCACGGGTCAACCGCGTGCTCTGGACCGCGCCGCTGGAACTCATACACAAGCTCCTGCCGGGCATGGCTGCGCGCGATCATGGCCGCATCATCAATGTCTCCTCGGTACTCGGCTACACCGCCGGCGCGGGCGGGCAGACGCTCTACGGCCCGATCAAGGCCGCCCTGATCCGCGTCTCCGAGGCCCTCCATGCCGAGGCGATGGAGGCCGGCCACAATATCCATGTCACCGCCCTCTGCCCGGGCCTCACCGATACCGAGTTCCACGATGTCGCCGGCACGCGGGAGCGCGCCGCCCAGGCGCCGGACTGGATGTGGATGCAGCCCGGCCCGGTCGTGGCGGCTGGCATCGAGGCGGTCGAACGCGGCCAGCCGGTGGTCGTGCCCGGGGCCGTGAACAAGGGCATTACCTCGTTTGCGAAGCTGCTCCCCGACCCGCTGGCCCGGCTCGCGATGCGCGAGCAGTCGAGGCGTTTTCGCGGCGCCGACTAGGGCAGGCTCGCCCGGGGGCGCCGCCTGCGTCTGTCGCTCCACGGCAACACTTCGTGGCCGACTGCTTTGATCCCCCCACGGAGGGCTCTTCAACGGCTCTGGAAATTTCCCTTTCGCAACGAAACCCCCTATAATCACGCAGGTTTTCGAATCGTAGAGAAAGCGCGTCACAGCATGGCAGACACCGCGACAAATCCCGGCGAGTACGGCGAGGGAGACATCAAGGTTCTCAAGGGACTGGAGGCGGTGCGCAAGCGGCCGGGCATGTATATCGGCGATACCGATGACGGCTCGGGCCTGCACCACATGATCTACGAGGTGGTCGACAATGCGATTGACGAAGCGCTTGCCGGCCATGCCGACCGCGTCACCGTCACCCTGCATCCCGATGGCAGCGCCGAGGTCACCGACAATGGCCGCGGCATTCCGGTTGGCCTGCACCCCACCGAAGGGATCTCCGCCGCCGAAGTGATCATGACCCAGCTGCATGCCGGGGGGAAGTTCGACCAGAATTCCTACAAGGTCTCCGGGGGGCTGCACGGCGTTGGCGTCTCGGTGGTCAATGCCTTGTCGGACTGGCTCGACCTCAACATCCATCGCGGCGGCAAGGAATACCATGTCCGCTTCGTCAATGGCGGGCATACCGAGGCGCCGCTGAAGGAGATCGGCGACAGCCCGATGACGGACAGCGGCAAGCCCTATACCGGCACCGCCGTCCGCTTCCTTGCCGCGACCTCGACCTTCACCATGACGGAATTCGACCGCAAGACGCTGGAGCACAGGCTGCGCGAGCTGGCCTTCCTGAATTCCGGGGTCCGGATCGTCTTCTCGGACCTGCGCAGTGCCGAGCCCTATCGCGTCGAACTGCAGTATGAGGGCGGGGTGAAGGCCTTTGTCGTCCATATCGACAAGCAGAAGACCCCGCTCATTCCCGAGCCCATCTTCGTCACCGGCGAGAAGGACGGCATCATCGTCGAGGCGGCGCTGCAGTGGAACGACAGTTACCACGAGACCGTGCAGTGCTTCACCAACAACATCCCCCAGCGCGATGGTGGCACGCACCTGGCCGGCTTCCGCGGCGCGCTGACCCGGATCATCAACAAGTATGCGAGCGAAAGCGGCGCAGCGAAGAAGGAAAAGGTCCAGATCACCGGTGACGATGCCCGCGAGGGCCTGTCCTGCGTGCTCAGCGTGAAGGTGCCGGACCCGAAATTCTCGTCCCAGACCAAGGACAAGCTCGTCTCCTCCGAGGTCCGCCCCGTCGTCGAGAGCCTGCTCGGCGAGAAGTTGTCGGAATGGTTCGAGGAGAACCCCAAGCCGGCCCAGGTGATCATGGCCAAGATCGTCGAGGCGGCCGCCGCTCGCGAAGCGGCGCGCAAGGCCCGCGAACTGACCCGGCGCAAGACCGCGCTGGACATCACCTCGCTGCCGGGGAAGCTAGCCGATTGCCAGGAAAAGGACCCGGCCAAGTCGGAAATCTTCATCGTCGAGGGCGACAGCGCCGGCGGCTCGGCCAAGCAGGGGCGCGACCGCGCCAA